>CALUIN010000005.1 GCA_944320745.1 uncultured Alloprevotella sp.
ACCACGAGGCAAACGGCGGCGACCAGCATGTCCACGACGCGCTTCGTGTTGCGCTCGAAGGCGTTCATCCCGTCGGGAATGAAGTCCGGCCGTCCCTGCCCCATGTCCACCTCCCGCACCGCGTCGCCCAGATGCGTCCGCGCGTGCCCTTCAGTTCCGTGTAGTTTCTTCATATCTGTTCTGTCCGTTTATAAAAGTCCGTTCTTCCGGGCCACGCGCCCGTATATTTCGGTATAGGCGTCAACCATCTTTTCCACCGTAAAGCGCTCCTCGTATATGCTGCGCGCCGCGGCCGAGAAAGCGCGCAGCCGCTCCTCGTCCTCCAGCAGCTCTCGCGCGCAGCCGGCGAAGTCGTCCGCGCTGTTGCGCACCGCGTAGCCGCACACGCCGCTCTTCACGGCCTCGCTCACGCCGCCCACGTCCGAGGCCACCACCGGCAGCCCGTAGGCCATGGCCTCCAGAATGGCCATCGGCAAGCCCTCATAGTTGGACGGAAGCATGAAGAGGTCCGCCCGCGCGCAGTAGGCCGCCGCGTGCGGACGGTCGCCCAGCAGAAACACGTTCTCCGGGACCTCCGCCGGCAAGTCGCCGCCGCCCACCCACGCAAACGCGTAGCCGGGCAGCCGCCGGGCCACGTCGAGGAACAGACGGATGTTTTTTGGGGGTGAGACCCGGGCAATGCAAAGCACCGTCCGCGCGTAGCGCTGCGGCACGGGCCAGTCCGCCGCCCCCGCCGCGCCCCCGGCCGCCACGTCGGGAATGCCGTTGCGCACGCAGCACAGGTTCCGGCAGATGCCCTCGCGGCGCAGGTTCACCTCGTCATAATGACTGACGGCCACGATGGCGGCGCAACGGCGCTGCATCCACCGCTCAAGCGGCAGCAGCCGCCGGTGGGCCAGGCGGACGGAGTCGAAGCCGTGGACCGTATAGACGGTGCGGCCGGCCGGGAAAGCCAGGCGGCCCAGCAGGCCCGCCTTGGAGGAATGCAGATGGACCACGTCCGGGCGGAAACGGCGCCCGATGCGCCGCAGGGCCGCCAGCGCCGCCAGATCGGTACGCGGAGAGATGGCGCGGCGCAAGGCCGGCACGCGGACATGGTGCACGCGCGCGTCGAGCATACGGAACAGCGCGCCGTCGCCCTCGCCGGCCACCACCACCACTTCGTGCGCGCCGCACAGCGCATTGGCCAGACAGGCCACGACGCTCTGAGCGCCTCCCAGCCCGCTGCCGGTAATCACTTCGAGTATTCGCATAAAGAAAATCCCTTAAAAAGTCCGGCGCCGCAAGACCGTGCGCCGCCTGTACACACAAAGACAATGGCTGGAAACGAACGGGCCGCGTGCCCCGGGCGTTGCGGGCCGGGAGCATCAGATGTTTCCGCCTATATTCTGTTGATTTCTGAAACAAACACGATTTGCCGGCTTCGCGATGCGAAGCCCCGCCGCACGCATGGCCCAGGCCACGCGGCGCCTCGCCCTAACCCCGCAACAACGGGCCTAAGCCCCGTAAAAACTCGCCCTAGCCCCGTAGCGACGGGCCTTAGGCGCGTGAGGAACGGGAACTGGAGAACTATCACATGCCATAACGGCCCGGACTTTCTCCTATTTGCCGGAACGATTGTTTTTCTCCGCCATCAGCCGGCGATAAAGTTCATCGTACCTTTCCACCATCCGGGAAATATCATATTCCTCCGCCCGCCGCTGGCAACGGTCCGCTATTTCGTGATAGTAACTCCGGTCCGTTGCCAGGCGTTGCACTTCGTGCGCCAAAGCCGCCGCATCCTCGTGCGGGAACAGAATACCTGCCCCTGCCGTCACTTCGCGCAAGCCGTCCACGTCGCTGGCAACGAAAGGCCGACCGGCCGCCATTCCCTCAAGATTCGCGAGGGAAAGCCCTTCATAGTGGGAGGACATGACGATAATGTCCGCCGCCTTCAACAATTCGGGCATGTCCGTCCGGAAGCCCAAGAACTTCACGCGATCCGCCACGCCCTCCTGCCGTGCCAGCTGTTCCAGTTCCCCGCGCCGCGGCCCGTCGCCGGCCAGCCATAGCTCGTAATCGTCTGGGAGTAAGGACATGGACCGGATGAGCGTATCCTGGTCCTTGGGCAAGATGAGCCGCCCGGCCATCATCAGGACATGCTCGCGCGAAGCGGCCCGCAGCGCGGGGCTCGCCGTGGCCTGCGCGTAGCGCCGCACGTCGACGCCGTTATAAATGGTGCAGATCCGGTCGTCCTCCCTCTTCAGATAGTCTCTGAGGTTATGCTCGGCCTGCTCAGAAATACAGACCACGGCATCATACCTTGCATACATCCATTTATCGATAGGCTTGCACCAGCTTTTCCCGCGCCGTCTGTTTGACGTGCTGTGCTCCGTCGTACAAAAGACTTTTTTCCTGTACCACGGCTGTAAGAAAGCCGCAAAAAATTGCGGAGCCGTATTGTGCGTATGTACAATGTCGAAACGGGGCAACAGCCGACGGAGCGGGAAAATATGCCGCGGATGGTAAACATTGACTCCGACGGCAGAAATGTGTACTGGAATCCCGCCAGCCCTTACCTGATCCAGGAAAGGAGCTTGCGTCCCGTCCAGCAGCAGCAGTTCCACCTCGTGGCCCTTAGCCTGCAGGCGCGGCAACAAGTCAGCCACCAGTTTCTCGGCCCCGCCCGGCAGCAAGCTCGTTATAACGTGCAGTATTTTCATGACTTCTGGCTATTAGCTTATCACATTCAACATGTCCTGCAATACGGAAGGGAACCTCTTAAGTGCGACCGTCGTTTCAAACAAAGAATAAGCCGTATAAGCAAGTATCAAAGCTGCAACCGCAACCTTATTCCCCCTTGTTCTTTGATTCTTGACCGCATAGGTCAACGTAATCATATCGAAGATTTTATAGTAGTCCAGTCCGCGGGAAGAAATAATTGCAACTGAAGACAATGGCATATACAATAATAAATAGAACCAGTACAAACGAAAAAGGACACTCTGAATTGCATTATTCTTATCATAACTAAAGGCATAAATGACAAAAAACACGACCTTTAACACTACGCCCAAAGTCAATCCCACACGCTCCACGTGGCCGCCTGTGCCCGTGTATAAATCTGCGTATTTATCGGCTTGGCTAAAAAAAGTAAAGAACCGGCCTATGTATGGCATCAGATCCACAAAGACCAAAGGCACCAAAGCCACGACGATCCAAACTGCGGTTTTCGGCTTCGCCTGTAAATACCATGCCGCCCAATACGCGGGAAGGAATAAAACAGCTGATGCATGACAAGTAAAAGCAATTATAACGTAAGCGTAAAACCAAACAGCCTTCTTCTGTATAATAAATACAAAAGAGCTGACTGTAAAAAACATAGCTAACCCTTGCCGAAGTGCTCCACCCTCATAAAGAAAGAAGTAAAACGAGAAATAAATAAGCAGGGACAGAGCATAGTTTACAGAATACTTATATGTAACACGGCAAACGGCCAGAAAAGTCAGACTGTTTACAAGAAACAAGAACACATAAAAATCCCCAGAAAATACGTCTTTTACAACTGCCATCAGAAAGCAATAGCCTATTTCCAGACCCGTATGCCCTATATCGTCCAAAGAAGTAATCGCATAATATAATTGATAGTTCTCTAAATCCGAGACCGAGCCATATTCTCTTCCTGCTGCCAATAATATAATTAGTATCGCACCAAGAATGAGAAATGGCTTATCTAGTTTCTTAACATTAAAGGTATGGAGAAAACCCGAAACCAATATGGTTAGATAAGGCAGCCACGCTGTGAGCATTTTCACTCTGTATTATATAGAACAATTACTTTGGCAATTTTCCCCGATACTTTATATATCTTAATACATACCGTAATTTTGACCCCATCGATAATAATAACTGCTTTTTGATTTTTTCATGTAATGGAAGCCAAGTGCCCGCGTACCAATGAATAGACCTAGTGTTTGAAGTAATTCTCAAATCTTTTGTTATTACGTCCATAGGAGCGAAATACTCGCTGGGATAGATATAGATACCATCTACGCACTGCACACCGCTAATATTCTTGAGGCCTTTATCTATTAATAATTGAGTAATATATTCCACTACCGTATCATATTTCCCCTCGGAGTTTTTCTTAAATTCCAAACGTGAATACAATTCTATAAACTCTGCATATAAGTGCTGCCCGGGGAAAGCCGCAATACCTAATCCGGGAGCGACGGACAAGAAACTCGAGATGCGGGCATCCTGCTCGCATCCCATAAACGGGCCCTTGGATATTATGTCATTCAATGGACGAATAACTTCAACATCCGTATCAAAATATATACCGCCCTGCTCATGAAGAATCTTGAAGCGGGCATAGTCTGAAACGAACGCATATTTCTTCGCGGCATAAGCTTCACGAGTATAAGGAATAGCATTTACGTCAAAATTCTCTTCATTCCATTCCTTAATCTCGTAATCCGGCAGGTATTTGCGCCAAGATGAAATACACTTTCGAGCCAATGGTGGTAACGGCTTATGACCGAACCAACAATAATGAATAATCTTTGGTATGTGCATTATATATTATATTTATAGTTATACCGTAATTATTATCATATCTTCTGATTCACGCTTAATAATCCCTCAAATACTTTTCCTTTATTGCAAAAGGACAACTATGAATTAAACTAGAATTATCAAATTGTATAGGAGACCATTGTTCGCCTATAGCTAACAAATCATCTAAATTCGAGCTTTCATTAATTGCTACAGGTTCACTAACACGACGTCCTACCGACAAAAAATAATCTCTAAACTTAAAACCATTTCCCAATACATGATCAGAAAACTCCACCCACACATTAGGTATATTATAAGCATCTGAAATTATTATACCATGTAATGAACTTGATACTATAAAATCACACTCATTGATTTCGTCAATAACTTTTTTCCAATCCCCATAGCCACGCAATTTTATTACTTGCACTCCTTCACCGCATTGAGATAAAAAGAGTCGTAATTTATCAGTTCGCAGATCTGAATAATGAGGAATAACTCCGACTTTATACTTTTTCTTCCCTACAGGCTGGTAAACAATTGGTAATAATAAAGCCGGATCACCGAAAACAGATGGGCATTCTATATTCTGTGATTGAAGATAATGCCGAGTAAGCGGTCCTCTAACGGCACACACTTTTCTTGGTTTCATTTTTATTGGGCACTCCCCCAACAGAGCCCCCGCCCCCCATACAACACTATTTTCATTCACCAATGAAGAATCTAAAATTGATCCAACACAACAATAATTGACATGGAATTTCTGATAAAGGTTATATTGATTGACTATTTCCTTCCCTGTTAGTTCTTTCAACAAATAATAATTCAAATCATCTCCTAGATTTTGGTTTCTAGGCCCTGATGTATAAATATCTGTCCAAGCATTCACTACTATATATTCTGCGCGAGACCGCATCTTCAAAAACTCTATCGTATTTAGCAGGCTTCTAATTTTATGTGACATATCTATTCCCTATTGAAAAATATTATTTTATTCCCCGGTTCATTTCTCTTCAAAAGTCATATTTTGATTAAAGTGCAAGTTTCGCACAACGTGAAGGAATGAACGTAAGTAACTATACAAGACTACTTTCCCGGTCATCGACGGCACGAACGCCACTCCGCCGAGGCGCGGAACTATGCCGCTATGAACCTTGCGCCTGTCTATAGTATCGAACAGACGTTTACGAAAAGAGATAAGGATGATGCGCGGCAGCATGAACGAGGCCACGGCCGCGCTCACCAGGAAAGCCAACAGGAGATTTAGGGTGTGCATACGCTTTTGATTTTTTCATGTCCATTCTCCCACGCCGGCTGATACGCGCGGACCGCGGCCGCGCCACTTGCGGCGGGCGGGACGCTCAGGATGGATAAGGGGAATAATAGAAGACCGGAGGAGGGGACGAGGGGGAAAGGAGCGCGGCGCACGCTCCGGGACGCGGCGGGCAGCTGTTAACGCCCCGTCCCGGCGGGGACAGGGGACAATACCTCTATATAATCGGGATGGACGGCGGCGGCGATGCCCATCACGCCCTCCAGGTAGACTACGACGCGGCGGCTGCGCGCGCCTTGCACGCGGACAAAGATGCCTTCCACGCCATCGAACGGGCCGCCGTGGACGCGCACGCGGGCGCCGGCCTCCAGATGGAGCTCGTCGGGTGCAAAGTAGTCCAGACGCTCCTCCGTGTGGGAGGCCAAGATGATGAAGTCGCGCATCTGGCGGTCGGGGACGATGATGGGCACGCCGCGGCCGGCCTCGCGCCGCACGAGGTAGTGCAGCCAGGGCATGGAGGCCTTGGCGGCACGCACGGCGTCGGCCGTGGCGCGGACGAAGAGCAGGTTGTTCACGGCGGGCAGGAGCTCGCGCACCTTGCGGCCGCCGGCCGTGCGCAGCACGTAGCGCATGGGGACAAACGCCTCCAGCCCGCTCTCCTCGAGGCGTTGCTTCGCCTGGAGCGAGCGGCCGTACACAGCGCTCATGGCCCACCAGCGCGGGCTGTCGTCTGCCGTATTCGCGGGCATGTCTGTAAGGTAGAGCTTAGAGGAAAGGCATTTCCTTCGGCTCCCTAAATCGCTTACATCTGTCTGCAATTCAGCAATTTAGGAATAACTTCCGGATAATGGCGCGCCGGTGCGCCGGAGGATAGGGCTTGATGAATAAGTAGTTTTTTCACCCCTGACGGGGGCAAAGTTAAAGATTTTTTCTGCAAACTTAAAATCCGGAACGTGAATTTTTCCGGAAATTTGTCCTGCGCTGTCGCGCGCGGCCGTTTGCAGCCGCCGGCGGCCGTGCCGGACTGTTCCCGCAGGCGGCGTCCGCCGGCCCCTGGCGGCCCCGGCGGGGAATATGAGGGCGGAGTCTGGGCGCGGCGGCACGGGGCTTAGGCGCGTCGCCGCGGGGCAGGCTGCAAGGGCCGGGACGCAGGTTTGTCCTTCCTGTTTCCCATAAATTCGTGTCAATGTTGTATCTTTGCCGGCGAATCTTCAACCTGATGTTTTTATGATTGAATTTTTTCTGGACAACCTGAACTACTGGACCATCCTGCTGGGCATGGCCATCGAAAGCTCGTTTATCCCCTTCCCTTCGGAAGTCATCGTGCCGCCTGCGGCCTGGCTGGCCACGGGACCGGACAGCGATATGAACATCGTCATGGTCGTGATTATCGCCACGCTGGGTGCGGACATCGGCGCGCTGGTCAACTACTACCTGGCGCTGGGCCTGGGCCGTCCCGTGGTCTACAAGTTTGCCAACAGCCGCTGGGGGCACCTGTGCCTGCTCAACGGGGAGAAGGTGGAGCACGCCGAGGAGTATTTCCGCCGCCACGGCATCACCTCGACCTTCTTCGGCCGCCTGGTGCCGGCCGTGCGTCAGCTCATCTCCATCCCGGCCGGTCTGGCGCGCATGAAGCTGCACACCTTCCTGCTCTACACCACGCTGGGCGCCGGCCTGTGGAACATCGTGCTGGCCGTGCTGGGCTACGTGGTGCGCATTTCCTTCCCCGAGCTTCAGACCACGAAGGACGTGTCCGACATGGCTGCCCGTTACAGCCATGAGATAGGCTACGGCATCCTGGCCATCGTGGCGCTGGTCATCGTCTTCTATATTGTCAGGCACTATGTGAAGCGCCGTTCCGGCGCGCCGAAGGCCTGAAGCCCATGCGGCACGTACTGCTTTTCCTCGTAGCCTGCTGCGCGGCCGCCGGCCGGGGCCAGACGCCCGCCGCCCCCTGCGCGTCCTCCGCGCCCACGGAGCACCAGCTGCTCTTCGGCGCGGGGCGCGTCAATGTGCTGGACACGTATCTCTCGCCCCTGGAATACGCGGGGCCCGTGCTCGGCGTGGTCCACCGCTCCGAACGGCTGGCGCGCTGGGGGCGGGGCCGCGTCACGGTGACGGGGCTCGTGGCGGGCCGCGCGGCCTATGCCCATTCGCCCACCGACGACGGCAAGGCCTGGGACGGCGAGCTGACGGCGGCCTTCGGCTGGCACCGCAACTGGCATCCGCTGCCCGGCCTGCGGCTGGGCGTGGGCGGGCTGGCGGAGCTCTCGACGGGCTTCACCTACAACCTGCGCAACGGCAACAATCCGGCGCAGGGCCGTCTGGGGGCCGACGTGGCGCTCTCGGCCATAGCGGCATACGACTTCAGCCTGCGGGGCCGGCCCTTCTCGGCCCGGATGCAGATGGACGTGCCCCTGACGGGGGCGCAGTTCACGCCGAACTACGGGCAGTCCTACTACGAAATCTTCTCCCTGGGCCACTACGACCGCAACGTGCGCTGGACGCATCCGCTGAACGCGCCGTCGGCCCGCCTGCTGGCCACGCTCACCGTCCCCCTGGGCCGCGCCCGCCTCTCGCTGGGCTACTGGGCGGACATCCGCCAGAGCGAGCTCAACCACCTGAAGCGGCACGCCTGGAGCCACCAGTTTGTCGTGGGCTACGTGCGCCGCCTGCGCCTGTGCCCCTGAGCGGCCGGCCCTATTCCCTTCCTCACCTGTCTTCCCCATGTCCCTACGCCTTCTCCCCACCCTGCTCCGCCCGGTGCGCGCGGCGGTCCTGCTGCTGGCCTCGGCGGTCCTGACCTCGTCCTGCATCACGGAGGACGTCCCGGCCGACACGCGGCAGGGCAACTTCGACGCCCTGTGGCGCACGCTCGACGAGCGCTACTGCTTCTTCTCCTACAAGGCCGCCGAGTACGGCCTGGACTGGAACGAGGTGCGCAGCCGCTATGCCCCCGCCGTGAGCGAGGGGATGACGGAGCGGCAGCTCTTCGAGGTGCTGGCGGACATGACGCGCGAACTGCGGGACGGGCACGTGAACCTCTACGCCGCCCACGACGTGGCGCGCTACGGGGCATGGTTCGACGACTACCCCATGAACTACTCCGACTCGCTGGAGCGCAAGTACCTGGGCCGCGCGGAGGACTACGCGCAGGCTTCGGGCCTGGCCTACCGCGTGCTGGACGACAATATCGGCTACGTGCGCTGCGCCTCGTTCGAATCGGACTTCGGCGACGGCAACCTGAACGAGGTGGTGCTGGCGCTGCGCGGCTGCGACGGCCTCATCGTGGACGTGCGGAGCAACGGCGGCGGGATGCTCACGGCGGCACAGCATCTGGCCTCGCTCTTTGTCAACGAGCCGGTCGTGGCCGGCTACATGAGCCACAAGACGGGCCCCGGCCACGATGACTTCTCCACGCCCGAGGCCTTCATGCTGGAGCCCTTCCGCGCCCTGCGCTGGCAGAAGCCCGTGGCCATCCTGACGAACCGCCGCACGTACAGCGCGGCCAATGCCTTCGTGATGTATCTCAAGGGGCTGCCGGGCGTCACCGTCGTGGGCGACCGCACCGGCGGCGGGGCGGGCATGCCGCTCTCGGCCGAACTGCCCTGCGGCTGGCTGCTGCGCTTCTCGGCCTGCCCCATCTACGACCGGCAGATGCAGCTCTCGGAGATGGGCATCGACCCGGACGTGAAGGTGGACATCTCCGCGGCGGACTATGCCCGCGGCACGGACACCATCATCGAGACGGCGCGGGCCCTGCTGCGCGCCGCCGCGCGCTGACCCGCCCCCGCAATGCGCCAGGGCCCCGGGCGGCCGGACCGAAGTCCGCCGCCCGGGGCCCTGGCACGTCTGGCGGAGGCGTCCCGTCAGACGCTCTGGAAGCGCTCCACGAGCGCGAAGAGGTTGGCCGTGAACAGGCGCACGGAGATGGCCAGCAGGATGATGCCGAAAAACTTGCGCAGCAGGTAGATGGTGCTTTTGCTGATGAGCTGCTCCACGCGCTCCGTGGCGCGCAGCACGCAGTAGACGAAGACCATGTTGAGGAAAAGGCCGGCCAGGATGTTCACCGTGTCGTACTCGGCGCGCAGGGAGATGAGCGTCGTGAACGAGCCGGCGCCGGCTATGAGGGGAAACACCACGGGGATGAGCGTGGCCTCCTTGATGGGGCCGTTGTTCTTGAATATCTCCACGTCGAGCAGCATCTCCAGGGCCAGGGCGAAGATGATGAGCGAGCCGGCCACGGCGAAGGACTCGATGTCGATGCTGAAGAGGCGGAGCAACATGTCGCCCGCGAAGAAGAAGCCCACCAGCAAGGTGGTGGAGATGAGCGTGGCGTGCGCGGCGTTGATGGGGCGGCCGCGCTTCTTGAGGTCAATGAACAGCGGCGTGGAGCCCAGCACGTCGATGATGGCGAAGAGGACGAGGAAGGCGCTGGCCGTCTGCTGCAGATCGAACCGGCCGAAGATTTCCGTAAAATCCATGCGTTAATTTTTTATTTTCTTGAATTACGGCTGCAAAGTTAGCATTTTTTATCCGTTCCGCCCCGCGCCGTCCGCGCTGTTCCCGCTCGCCGCGGGGAGCGAAGGGACAGACGAACCGCTCCCCGCGGCGCCGCGGCGGGCGGGCACGGGGAGCGGACCGGCAGGCGGGGCGCGGGCAGCGGGCCGTCAGTCCACGCGCTCCAGGCGGAGCACATGGCTGGCATACTCGCCGGAGAGGGGCAGCGACAGGCCGGACTCCATCAGGAAGCGCCCGGTGAAGACCTGGCAGCTGACACCGGCGGCGCGCGCCCCGCCCAGGTTGAGCTCCGTCACGCGGTAGCGCGCACCGGGGTCGAGGCCGTCCATGCGGAAGTCCGGCCACTCCTGCGCCACGAAGTGTTCCAGCTTGTAGGCGAAGAAGACGGCCTGGCCGCGGTCGGGACTGACGTACATGAGGGAGGCCACGCCCTTGCCGTCGTAGGGCGAGACGAGGCGGTAGAGATCACCCTGCTGGACGACGGGGCGTATCGTCTTGTAGTCGGCGATGGAACTGCGCGCAAAGTCGCGCTCGCCCTCGGACATGTCGCGCGGCTGCATCTCCATGCCGAGACGCGCGCTCATGGCCACGGCGAAGCGGAAGCGCAGGGGAATGCGGCGGCCCGTCTGGTGATTGGGCGAGGCGCTGACGTGGGAGGCCATGGCCATGGAGGGAAAGAAGTAGGAATGTCCCCACTGCATGTAGACGCGCTGCAGGGCGTCCGTGTTGTCGCTCACCCAGAACTCGTCGAAATAGGGCAGCAGGCCGTAGTTGGCCCGGCCGCCGCCACTGGCGCAGGCCTGGATGACCAGGTCGGGATACTTCGCGCGGATGCGCTTCAGCACGTTGAGCAGGCCGCGGTGGTAGGCCGTGAAGAGGTGGGACTGGCGGTCGGCGGGCAGATAGGACGAGCCGTAGCCCACGAGCGACATGTTGGCGTCCCACTTGATGTAGGCCAGGTCCGGGCACTCCGTCTTCAGCCGGTCGACCACGCCGAATACGAAGTCCTGCACCTCGGGGTTGGACAGGTCGAGCAGGAGCTGCGTGCCGCCGCGGCCGTAGGAGGGCTGCCGCCCCCCGGGGCAAACTATCCAGTCGGGATGGACTTCGAAGAGTTCGCTCTTGGTATTGGTCATCTCCGGCTCTATCCAGATGCCGAACTTCACGCCGCAGCGCTTTGCCTCCCCGGCCAGGGGAGCGATGCCGCCGGGCAGCTTGGCCGTGTCGGGCTCCCAGTCGCCGAGCGCGGCGTTGTCGCGGTCGCGCCTGTACTTGCGGCCGAACCATCCGTCGTCCATCACGAAGAGCTCGCCGCCCAGTGCGGCGATGTCCTGTATCATGCCCTTCATCTTGGCCTCGTCCACGGCCAGATAGACGCCCTCCCAGCTGTTGAGCAGGATGTCGCGGGGCCGGTCGCCGTGGGCCAGGTGGGTGGCCCGCGCCCAGCGGTGGAAGTTCCGGCTGGCCTGCCCCGTGCCCTCGCCGCTATAAGTCACGGCCAGTTCGGGCGTGGCGAAGACTTCGCCGCGCTCCAGATGGTAGTCCGCGGCCAGGGGGTCGATGCCGGCCAGGAAATCATACTGCCGGCCGCTCTCCTTGTTGACGCGCAGGCTGTAGTTGCCGCCCCAGCAGAGGGCGGCGCCGACCACGCGGCCCTGGCGCTCCTGCGGCCGGCCGTCGAGCGAGAACATCACCTCGGCGTGGCGCGTGTGGGAGTTGCGCACGCCGTCGCGGTTCTGAATGACCTTGAGCCCCGTCGTGAGCGGCTCCTGCTGCAGCCGTCCCTCGTTGCCCCAGTTTCCGTAGAGATGGGAAATCCAGGCCTCCGTGCTCCGCAGGGGCAGATAGCCGGAGGCGCACTGCCGCAGGACGACGGGCCGCTTCAGCCGGTGGAACACCTCGGCGCGCATTTCGATGACGTCGAGCCGATCGTAGGCCTTGTAGTGAAGTTTGACGTAGAAGGGCTCCTTCCGGTCGCGCAGGGTGAAGGTGTAGTCCGTCCACCCGTCGCCGGACTGGCGCGCCGTGCTGTCAAGCACCAGCTGGAGCGAAAGCTGGCCGTCGGGCAGTTCGACAGCCAGGGCCGGCTCGGGATTGTAGCTGAAGCCGAAGGCGGGATAGGCTTCCGAATAGGAACATACGCCGGAGGCTTTCACCTGCCCGACCTCGCCGGAGCCGACGCGGTCGCCGTAGTAAAGGATGCGCAGACTCTGCCCCGGCTCCCCCTCGAGCAGGAGGGACGTGCGGGGCGTGGAAATCAGAAAATCGTCGGCCAGGGCAAGGCTGGGAAGCGCCGCGACGAGCGCCAGCAACCATTTTTTCATGACACTGTAGTTCTTGAAGGGTTTACGGCGCACAGCAGCAGGGAAGCGGCGGCGCGCCGTCTGCGCACAAAGTTAGGAAACCGCGGCGAATCCCGCCGCCGCGCGCGCCGGCATTGCCGTTTCGGGCACGCATTTCCCCGCCGCAGTTCCGCATAATGCACAGTCCGCCTCAGCCGCTCAGGGGCGCACAGCCCCGCGCCGCGCCGCCCGCCGGCCGGGGCGGCAGGAGCGGAACGAGAGGGCGCGCACGCTTTCTTGCCGGATTTTGTCCGGCGTGCGCTGATTTTTTTGTAAGTTTGCCTCCAGATATGGCGTCGGGAACCGGACCGCCGGCCGGACACCATATTAATATGTAAACTGAGCCATGAAGCAGATCTGCCCCGCCTGCGGCTGTGAGACTGACAGCCGCGAAGAGAAATGCCCCCGCTGCGGCGCACCCCTGTCCCCGGCTGCCGGGAGCGGCGCGCCCGTGCCGCCCGAAGTGCCGGCTGAAGAAGAGGGCGCCCGGACCGCCGCTCCCGAGCCGCCGGCCGTGCCACCCGAAGTGCCCGCTGCGCCGGAAGAAGCGCCCGAGGAAACAGACGCCGCCGGAAGCGCCGCGCCCGAACCGCCGGCCGTACCGCCACCCTTCGGCGGCGGAGAGCGGACGAACACGCCCGAACCGCCGCGAAAGAAGAGCCACGCCTGGATCTACATCGCCTTAGCCGCCGTGTGCGTGGCCGTGGCCGCCATCGTAGTGGCCTACGTGCTCGGGGCACGGCATACGACCCGCTCCTACGACTACAGCAGCCTGGACTCGCTGCCCGCACCGGTGGAGACAGTGGCAGACGATCCCTACGCGCCCTATGAGGCGGAGGACTTCGCCACCGACACGCTGGCGACGGACACGCTGGCGACGGACTCCGTGGCCGCGGCGGAAACAACGGCCAACCTGATACTGACCGGCACGCTCGTGCTGCTCTCGGACGAATCCACTACGTGCGACGTCATGATTCACGCCACGGTGGACGCAGACGGGCAGGTGACGGGAACGGCCAGCTGGAACGGCGGCGAGTCCGACATCACGGGCCGCTACGACCACGCGGCAGAACGGCTGATCCTTCGGGAGGCGGACGGCAGCTACTATGACGGCCACATCCGCTCCGGATACTCGTACAACGGAACCTACGAGGACCGCAACGGGACCTGGCGGTTTACCATGAACATTAACTAAACGGGACAGGACGCCCGCGACCGGGCGCCCCCTGACCTCAAAGACATGAACGGAGAAACTTCCGCCGGACGCGAGCGGCAAATCTATCGCGTCACTCTGCTGGGCAGCGTGTGCAACCTGCTGCTCACGGTATTCAAATTCCTGGCCGGCATCGTAGGCGGCAGTGCGGCCATGGTGGCCGACGCCGTCCACTCGCTGTCCGACCTGGCCACGGACATCGTGGTCATAGCCTTCGTCCACATAGCGGGCAAGCCCGTGGACAAAAGCCACGACTACGGACACGGGAAATACGAGACCCTGGCCACGGCCATCATCGGCGTGGCCCTCATCGGCGTGGGCGCCGGCATTTTCTGGAACGGCGCGCGCACCATCTACGACTTCGCGCAGGGACAGCCGCTCGAAGAGCCGGGCACCATAGCCCTCGTGGCCGCGCTGCTTTCCATCGTGGTGAAGGAGGCGCTCTACCAGTACACCGTCCTGCGGGGCCGGCAGCTGAACTCGCAGGCCATGGTGGCCAACGCCTGGCACCACCGCAGCGACGCCCTCTCGTCCATCGGCACGGCCATCGGCATCGGCGGCGCCATCTTCCTGGGCGAACGCTGGCGCGTGCTCGACCCGCTGGCGGCCGTGGCCGTGAGCTTCTTCATCGTGAAGGTGGGATTCCAGCTGCTCATCCCCTGCATCGACGAACTGCTGGAGCGCTCACTGCCCGACGAGGAGGAGAAGTTCATCATAGACACCATCCTGGCGCAACCGGGCGTGTCGGACCCGCACCAATTGCGCACACGCCGCATCGGCAACTACTGCGCCATCGAAGTGCATTTCCGCATGGACGGCCACACCCCCCTGGAAGAGGCCCATGCCGCCACGCGCGCCATCGAGGACCGGCTGCGCGCCAAGTTCGGCCCCGCCACGCTCATCAACACGCACGTGGAGCCGGTCAAAGGGCCCTGCGTGAGCAAGCCGGACTCGCCGGGAGAAGCAGCACAATAAAGGAAGCCCTACGCCGTTATATCAATAACCCAGAACCATGTACCGCCAGACCGTGAAGAAGACAAGGAGAACGCGCTCCGCCGCGGGCCGCGCCGCAAGGCTGCTGCTCGTGGCGCTGCTCTGCTGCACGGCCGCAGCGGCCCAGCAGCGCAAAGTGCAGAACAAGCCCTTCATCGACGAGCGCCGCTTCCACTACGGCTTCACCATAGGGCTGCACGACCAGGGCGTGAAGTTCCAGAACAACGGATACACGGACCCGGCAACCGGACAGCAGTGGCTCGTGGAGAACGACAGGCAAAACATGGGCTTCAGCGTCGGCGTGCTCGGCGAGTGGCGCATGAGCCGCTACGTGGCCTTGCGCCTGATCCCCTCGCTCCACTTCGGCAGCAAGCACCTGACGTACCGCGACCTGTCCACCGGCGACACGCGGACGCAGGACATGAAGTCGACCTACATCTCCCTGCCTCTGGACCTCAAGGTAAGCGCCCCGCGCTTCAACAACTACCGCCCCTACGTGGTGACAGGCATCAACCCGATGTACGACCTGACCACGGGGAAGCACAGTTACCTGAAGACCAAGCCGCTCAACCTTTTCTTTGAAATCGGCCTGGGCTGCGACTTCTACCTGCCCTTCTTCAAGCTCATCCCGGAGTTGAAATTCTGCATCGGCCTGAACGACGTGCTCCAGAAAAACCGCTCCGACCTGACGGACCCCACGCAGCTCATCTACACGGAAAGCGTGGACCGCGCACGGACCAACATGGTGATTCTCTCCTTCTACTTCGAATGAAACGGGCTACGAAATGCACCGTTTTATTTGGCCCGCCGCCCGCCAAGCATTAACTTTGCAGGCAAAACATCGAAGCAACATAACCCGTACCCCTATGATCATCTTTTTTAGAACGCCGGAGCAGAGCGTGATAGCTACTGATGTAAATCACCAGCCTACGGCAGAGGAACTGAACAAACTGTGCTGGCTTTACGGCGAGGCCACCGCGCTGAAGGAAGAACGGCTCGAAGGCTGGTACGCCGGTCCGCGCCGCGAGATGATTACCCCCTGGAGCACCAATGCCGTGGAGATTACGCAGAACATGAATCTCGACGGCATTTCGCGCATTGAGGAATACTTCCCCGTCAGCGGCAAGGACGCCGACCACGACCCCATGCTGCAACGCCTCTACGACGGCCTGGACCAGCGCCTCTTCACCGTAGACATCCGCCCCGAACCCGTGCGCCACATCCAGGACCTTGAGGCCTACAACGAAGAGGAGGGCCTCGCCCTCTCGCCCGCCGAAATAGAATACCTGCACGGCGTGGAGCGCCAGCTGGGCCGCCAGCTGACGGACTCGGAGGTGTTCGGCTTCGCACAGATCAACTCCGAGCACTGCCGCCATAAAATCTTCGGCGGCTCGTTCATCATCGACGGAGAAGAGCGCCCCTCTTCCCTCTTTGCCCTCATCAAGAAGACGACACAGGAAAACCCGCACCACATCCTCTCGGCATACAAGGACAACGTAGCCTTCACGCAAGGCCCGGTAGTGGAGCAGTTCGCCCCCGCCGACCACACGACCAGCGACTACTTCCGCGTGAAACCGGTGGAAAGCGTCATCTCCCTCAAGGCCGAGACTCATAACTTCCCCACTACGGTAGAACCCTTCAACGGCGCCTCGACGGGCACCGGCGGCGAAATCCGCGACCGCATGGCCGGCGGCACGGGCTCCTGGCCCCTGGCCGGCACCGCCGTCTACATGACGGCCTACCCCCGCTTGGACGGCGGCCGCGAATGGGAAGACGTCCTGCCCGTGCGCCGATGGCTCTACCAGACGCCGGAGCAAATCCTCATCAAAGCCTCGAACGGGGCCTCCGACTTCGGCAACAAGTTCGGCCAGCCGCTCATCGCCGGCTCGGTCCTCACCTTCGAGCACCAGGAGAACGGCGAGAAGTACGGCTACGACAAGGTCGTGATGCTGGCCGGCGGCGTCGGTTACGGCACGAAGCGCGACTGCCTGAAAGGAACCCCGCAAAAGGGCGACCAGATCGTCGTCGTAGGCGGTGACAACTACCGCATAGGCCTCGGCGGCGGCTCCGTAAGCTCCGTGGACACGGGCCGTTACAGCAGCGGCATCGAGCTGAACGCAGTGCAGCGCGCCAACCCCGAAATGCAGAAGCGCGCCTACAACCTCATCCGCTCCATCTGCGAGGAGGACGTCAACCCTGTAGTCTCCATCCACGACCATGGCTCGGCCGGCCACGTCAACTGCCTCTCCGAGCTCGTGGAGGACTGCGGCGGCCTCGTCGACATGACCAAGCTCCCCATAGGCGACCCCACGCTCTCCGCCAAGGAAATCATCGCCAACGAAAGCCAGGAGCGCATGGGGCTCCTCATCCGCGACGAGCACCTGGACCACGTGCGCCGCATCGCCGAGCGCGAACGCGCCCCGATGTACGTAGTGGGACAGACCACAGGCGACGCCCACTTCGCCTTCCAGCAGGCCGACGGCACACGCCCCTTCGACCTCGACGTCGCCCAAATGTTCGGCCACTCGCCCAAAACGGTCATGGTGGACGAGACCGTTGAGCGGAAATACGAGGACGTAGCCTACGACGCAGCCCAACTGGACGAGTACGTAGCCCGCGTGCTCCAGCTCGAAGCCGTAGCCTGCAAGGACTGGCTGACCAACAAGGTGGACCGCTCCGTGACCGGCAAAGTGGCCCGCCAGCAGACACAGGGCGAGCTCCAGCTGCCGCTCTCGGACTGCGGCGTGATGGCGCTCGACTACCGCGGCCAGGAAGGCATCGCCACGGCCTTGGGCCATGCCCCTCAGGCCGGACTGGCCGACCCCGCGGCCGGGAGCGTACTCTCCGTGGCCGAAGCTCTGACCAACATCGTCTGGGCCTCGCTCCACGAAGGGCTGGACAGCGTCTCCCTCTCCGCCAACTGGATGTGGCCCTGCCGCTCCCAGAAGGGCGAGGATGCCCGCCTCTACGCCGCCGTCCAGGCCCTGAGCGACTTCTGCTGCGCCCTGCGCATCAACGTCCCCACCGGGAAGGACTCCCTCTCCCTCTCCCAGCAATACCCCGACGGAGAGAAAATCATCTCCCCGGGCACCGTCATCGTCAGCGCCGGCGGACGGGTGGACAACGTGCGCCGCACCGTCTCGCCCGTACTCGTCAACCAGGAAAAGAGCACCCTCTACCACATAGACTTCTCCGACGATCACCTGCGCCTCGGCGGCTCAGCCTTCGCCCAAAGCCGGGGAAAAGTGGGCAGCGACGTGCCCACGGTCAAGGACCCCGACTATTTCCGCGCCGCCTTCGACGCCGTACAGGCGCTCGTCCACCGCGGACTGCTCCTGGCCGGACACGACGTCTCGGCCGGCGGCCTCATCACCTGCCTGCTGGAAATGTGCTTCGCCAATACGGAAGGCGGCATGGAGATCTCGCTCGACAAGTTCAAGGAAACGGACCTCGTCAAGCTCCTCTTCGCAGAGAATCCCGCCGTCGTAGTCCAGGTAGCGGACAAGCACAAGGCCGAGTTCAAGGAAGTACTCAGCAAGGCCGGCGTGGCCTACGTCAAGCTGGGCCGCCCCGCCGGGGAGCGCCACATCCTCGTAGAGAAGGACGGCGCCACCTACCAGTTCGGCATAGACCACTTGCGCGACGTATGGTACGCCACCTCCTATCTCCTCGACTCGAAGCAGAGCCTGAACGGCCGCGCCGCCGAGCGCTTCAAGAACTATAAGGAGCAGCCCCTCGAATTCCACTTCCATCCCGAATTTACCGGCACCTTCGCCTCCTTGGGCCTCGATCCCGACCGCCGCATCCCCAGCGGCGTCCGCGCCGCCATCATCCGCGAGAAGGGCACCAACGGCGAGCGCGAAATGGCCTACGCCCTCTACCTCGCCGGATTCGACGTGAAGGACGTCATGATGACCGACCTCGTCACCGGCCGCGAAACGCTGGACGACGTCCAGATGATCGTATTCTGCGGCGGATTCTCCAACAGCGACGTGCTCGGTTCGGCCAAAGGCTGGGCCGGCGCCTTCCTCTATAATCCGAAGGCCAAGGCCGCGCTCGACCGCTTCTACGCCCGTGAGGACACGCTCTCGCTCGGCGTATGCAACGGCTGCCAGCTCATGGTCGAGCTCAACCTCGTCAACCCCGCGCACAGCCGCCGTGCCCGCATGCTCCACAACGACAGTCACAAGTTCGAAAGCGCCTACCTCGGCGTCACCGTCCCGACCAACCGCAGCGTCATGTTCGGCAGTCTCAGCGGCGACCGCCTCGGCATCTGGGTGGCCCACGGCGAGGGAAAATTCTCCCTGCCCCTGCCCGAGGACGACTACAACATAGTGCTGAAATACACATACGAGACCTATCCCGGCAACCCCAACGGCTCCGACTACGCCGTGGCCGGCATCTGCTCGCCGGACGGGCGTCACCTCGCCATGATGCCGCACCTGGAGCGCGCTTTCTTCCCCTGGCAGAACGCCTGCTACCCCGCCGGCCGCAGAGCCGACGACGTGACGCCTTGGATGGAAGCCTTCGTCAACGCCCGCCGCTGGGCCGAGGCACACCGTTAAGCCGTACACGCACGGCGCACCCGCTCCGGAACAAAAGCGCGGCGGATTCCCCCGAAAGGAATCCGCCGCGCTTTTTCGTACCCCTACGCGCCGCTGCGCTCAACCGCGCTGATAGGCCCACCGCGGCAGGCCGCCGCGCTGATATATTGTCCCGCAGCGCACGAAGCCGTTCCGCTCCAGCAGGTGCTGCATCACGCGGTTGTCCGCATGCGTGTCGGCGCGCATCACCGCCGCCCGCTCCCCACACCAGTCCATCATGCAGCGGAACACCCCGTGGTGCGAGCCGTCCGAAGCCACCCGGTGAATCACCCAATAGGGCGCGTCGCCCGGCCACTGCCCATCCTCGATCACGGCATAAGCCTCCTCCGGACCGGGCAGGAAGCAAAACGTGCCCGCCACATGCCCCGACGCGTCCGCAATGACCCACTGCCGGCCCGCCGCCACGTCGGCCTCCACCAGTTCCCGGCCCGGGTAACCGTCCGTCCACTGATTCGGATTGCCCGAACGCACCATGAACTCCCGCGCCGCGGCAAAGACGCGCATCAGATCGTCCACGTCCGCGGGCCGCGCCGCGCGCACGTGCAAAACTGTATTTCCGTTCATCTTCCTCTGAAAAAAGTCTGCGGCAAAGGAAGCAAAAATTCCGCGAACCGGCAAGACCGCGCCGCCCGCTGCCGCAAAGGCCGCTCGTCCTTTCCGGAAACCTAAATAAAAGCCCGCGGACGGGAAGAAACCTTTTCTCCACCCAGTTTTTTCCCTATTTTTGCCGGAGACAACCCCTATTATTCACCCCATCAACCTCAAACCTATGAAAAAACGCTATTCACTCTGCCTTCTCGCCTTGTTCGCGCTGCTCTCTGTCGCACTGGCCGGCTGCGGCGACGACGAGGAAAACACCTCCACCACTACCACGTCGGCCATCACCCTGAACATCAAGTTCAACGCCAAAGCCTACGACGGCCAGCTTTACTATTGGAACCAAGACCAGCAGATGGTCGTCAACGTCAGCCGCGACCCCGAAGCCTCCGGCCCGGGCACGTCCATCACGCGCGTGGAATACTACCTCGACGACGCCGGCATCGGCTCGAGCGAAACGTCCCCCTTCGCCCTCGGCTACGCCCTGTCCGACGTGGCCACCGGCCGCCACACGCTGCGCCTGCGCGTCTTCTGGCAGGACAACGGCACAGCCCGGCAGCCCGTAGAACGCACCTATGCCGTCCAGGTGGACGCCCCGGGCACTCCCGGACCGGACGAGCCCACAATGAGGACAAACATCCAGACCAACGCGCCGGACCCGGATCAGCCCAACGTATGGCCGCAAGACCAGACCATGGAAGTCACCGTAACGGACGAGTCCACGCCGCCCATGCCGATCAAGCGCGTGGCGTTCTACTTCGACGGCCAGCTCGTCGGCACGGCGCTTGAGGCTCCCTTCCGCCTGCGCTATCCCCTGGCCGCCACCTCCACGGGCCAGCACCAGCTCACCCTCCGCTACTACCGCGACTTCAACGGTCAGGAACTGGAGGGAGTCCACACAATCGCGGTCTTCGTGGCCGAGCCCGCATCCTGACGCCGGCGCCCCGCCCTCTCCCGCCCAGCGGACGGCGCGCCACTGCCCCCTTCCGGGCGCCGCGGATCCCCCCCAGACGGGGACCCGCGGCGCCTTTCTCATGCCCGGCCGGAGGAGCCAAACCGCCGCCCCTCCGCCGGCAAGGCGCACACCGCCCATGCGGCGCCACCCCTGCCCTCCGCTCCGCGCCGCGCGCCTAAGGCCAGTTTTTACGCGCCTTAGCCCCGTCGCCACGCGCCCTATTCCCGTCGCCACGGAACTTAGGCACGATACCCGCAAGCTGCAGCGGACAATGCGTACCGCACGCCGCCGGCACGCACCGGCAGGACCATGCGGCTCCAGCCGTCACCGCAGGCAAGCGCTCAGAAATCCACCTCAAACAGTGCGCCCAGCTTCACGCCCAGCGCCTGGCTGATCTTCCACGCACTCCTGGCGGTCAGGTTCGTGCGTCCCGCCTCAATGCGCGAGATGTTCGACTTCTCCATGTTGCAACGGGCCGCCAGGTCCTGCTGCGTCATGCCGCGTTCCTCCCTCATTTCCCGGATGTTGCTTCCGATACGGATAAACAGCTGCTGCTCATTCATGCTTTTTTCTTTGTTATCATTTGTGGCAACAAAGAAAAAGGTTTAACTTTGCGGGACAGTTATCATATATGACAACCACGCAGCTACTACGGGCGCGGTCTCTTCACGGCGCGCCGTGAAGGCCGATTGCCATCAACTCGTTTTGATTCAACGATTTCAGAACTATGAGAATATTGCTGTTCCTTATGTTCCTCCTATGTCCGGGCATCGGAAACGCACAGGCAGACGGACGGCCGTCCGTCCGGCCGGACCGGCAGACTGGTAAGCCGGATCCCGAAACGACCACTGCGCCGACTACCTACATCCGCCTTTACCAGCGCTTCCTCAGTCCCGCCCGCGGCAGCCGCTGCGCCATGTATCCCTCCTGCTCGGCCTATGGGATGGAGGCCTTCCGCCGCAAACCGTTCGCCACGGCCATGGTCCTTACGGCCGACCGCATGTTGCGGTGCGGACACGACGGGCGCTACTACGACCTGACCTATGCCTACGGTTATCCCTCGCTTGTCGACCTGCTGCCGGGCGACACCGTGCCGCGCGGCCTCGTGGCTACGTCCGGCGCCACCCCATGGGCCGAACGCCGGACGCCGCGCACGGCGCGCGACAGCGTCACGGATTTCATCCGCTACCTCATCAACCGCCAGAACTATGCATCGGCACTGCTCGAAGTGGAGCGCGTGGCCTACTTCCATCCGGAGCAAAACGACTCGGCCCTCTTCCTGCTCCGCCTGCTGTGCTACGACGGACTGGACCGCGAGGAGGACGGTTTCCTCGCCTGTCGCGCCGATAGCGGCCGCACGGCGGGCCACAGCGACGCTATCCTTCTGCAACTTGCGAAAATGTACCACGAGGTAGGCAACTACGACGAGGCACTACGCACACTATTACAGATCCGCGCCGGAGTGCCCGAATTGCGACGAAGCGTGGCTCTCCGCGCCACTGCGGCAGCCCTGCGCGCCGGACGCGAGACACTGGCGCGACAATACCTGGGCAGCACGGCAGACCTCCTGCCGGCAGACCGCCAGGAAGCCAACACGGCGTTGCTGGATGACCTGCGCCGACGCCGCCCCCGCAGTCCGCTCTTGGCGGGGCTGCTCTCTGTCGTCCCAGGCGGCGGCTATCTCTACAACCGCCAACCGGCCAGTGCCATAGCAGCCTTTGCCGTCAACGCCTTGTTAGGCTACGCCGTCTATACCAGTCTGGATCGGCGCAACTATGGCGTGGCCGGGCTGATGGGCGTCTTTGCCGTCACTTTCTATGCCGGCAACTTTGTCGGCGCCGTGCAGGGCGCGCACCGCTACAACAAAGAGCGGCTCCAGAACTGTGCCGACCGCTTCGAGCGCCTCAACGCTATCTATCCCTAAATCCGGAGGGGTCCGGCGCGGGCCCTCTCCAGCCTTTTGTTTCACTCTTAAAACTTTATCCTTATGCTCAAAAATCTACTTCTACGCCGCTACCGCGGGCTGATGGCCGCGCTGGTCTTGTCCGCCAGTCTGTCCGCCGAACTTCATGCTGAGGACGTTGTCCTGAAGGCCGGCACACCCGTCCCCATGCAACTGATGACCACTGTGACAGGCAAGGATGCCACCGTAGGCCAGCTGGTCGACTTCAAAGTCACGCAGGACATCACGGTCGACGGAAAGACCGTCATCCCCGCAAACTCCGTGGCCAAGGCCCAGGTGGTACGCGCGCGCAAGAACGGACTGCTGGGCCGGGAGGGCGAGATTCAGCTCTCTGTCAACAGCGTTACGGCCGTAGACGGGACGCAGGTCGTGCTGACCGGCGGAACGCTGGCCGACGAGGGGCGGAACAAGCTCGTTGTCTCCTGGCTGCTCTGCTTTCTGCTGAAAGGCGGACAAGGCGAACTGACGGCCGGCCTGACATGCAGCCCCATCGTGGCCGGGAACACCACCATCAGCGTGGACTGAGCGGCAGCGCGCCAGCTGGACTCTTGTCCATGAGAAATCTCATGCAGTCCGCCCGGCATGTCCGGGCGGACTTTTTCGTTATAGGCCTGCCCTCCGCTCCGCGCCACACGCCTTAGCCCGGTTCTTACGCGCCTTAGCCCCGTCGCCACGCGCCCTATCCCCGTGAAAACTCGCCTTAGGACCGCTTCCCGCAGTCCTAAGGACTGCTGACGGAGGAGAAGGAGGCAAACGGCCGGCCGGGGGACTATAAATTTATATGGAGACGACAGCCGCACAAAACGGGAAAAAAATTAATTTTGCAACGTGACTAACTTTTACATCTAATTACCCTCAAAAACATGCCACACTTGAAACGAACACTGCTCTGCGCCCTGTGCCTGCTGCTGGCGGCAGCCGGGCGCGCCGAAAAGGTCGCCTCGCCCGCGGGCACGGTAAGCGCCGACTTCAAACTGGCCGCCGGCGGCGTGCCTACTTACTCCGTGACGTACAAGGAGCGGCCCGTAGTGAAGCCCAGCCGCCTGGGGCTGGAGCTGAAGGGGCAGCCCGATCTGATGGACGGGTTCGAACTGGTCCGCACGTCGTCCTCCACGTTCGACGAGACGTGGCAGCCCGTATGGGGCGAGGTGAGCCACATCCGCAACCACTACAACGAGCTGCTCGTAGAGCTGCGACAGACGGAGACGGGCCGGCTCATGAACATCCGCTTCCGCGTCTACGACGACGGCATGGGCCTGCGCTACGAGTTCCCGCAGCAGAAGGGGCTGAACTACTTCACCATCCAGGAGGAGCACACGCAGTTTGCCATGACCGGGGACCACACGGCCTGGTGGATTCCCGGCGACCTGGACACGCAGGAGTACGAGTACACGGAGTCGCGCCTGTCCGAGGTGCGCAGGCGCTACGCCGAGGCGCTCAGGAGCTACGGCGCGCCGGCCACATTCTCGCCCACCGGGGTGCAGACGTCCATCCAGATGAAGACGGACGACGGGCTCTACATCAACCTGCACGAGGCCGCGCTCGTGGACTACGCGTGCATGCACCTGGTGCTGGACGACAAGAACTTCGTCTTCGAATCGTGGCTCAACCCCGACGCCGAGGGCGCCAAGGGCTACATGCAGACGCCCTGCCACAGCCCCTGGCGCACGGTCATCGTGAGCGACGACGCCCGCGACATCCTGGCCTCGAAACTCATCCTGAACCTGAACGAACCGTGCAAGCTGGAAGACACTTCGTGGATAAAGCCCGTGAAATACGTCGGCGTCTGGTGGGAAATGATTGCCGGCAACCGGCCCTGGGCCTACACGTGGGACGTGGCGTCCGTGAAGCTGGGAGAAACGGACTATACAAAGGTGAAGCCTAACGGCGTACACCCCGCCAATACAGCCAACGTGAAGAAATACATTGATTTTGCCGCCGCCCACGGCTTCGACCAGGTACTCGTCGAGGGCTGGGACATCGGTTGGGAGGACTGGTCCGGCAAGATGAAGGACTACGTGTTCGACTTCGTAACCCCCTACCCGGACTTCGACCTGCCGGGGCTGAACGCCTACGCTCACGAAAAAGGCGTACGCCTGATGATGCACCACGAGACGTCCTCGTCCGTACGCAACTACGAGCGGCACATGAAGGATGCCTACGAACTGATGAACCGCTACGGCTACAACGCCGTGAAGAGCGGCTACGTGGGCCGCATCCTGCCCCGCGGCGAACACCACTACGGCCAGTGGATGGTGAACCACTACCTCTACGCCGTCAAAGAGGCCGCCAAGCGCCACATCATGGTCAACGCCCACGAGGCCGTACGCCCCACCGGCCTGTGCCGCACGTACCCGAACCTCATCGGCAACGAATCCGCCCGCGGCACAGAGTACGAGGCCTTCGGCGGTAGCAAGCCCTCACACACCACGGTATTGCCCTTCACGCGACTGCAAGGCGGCCCGATGGACTACACGCCGGGCATCTTCGTCATGGACCTGAACTCCTGGGCCCCAGGCAACCATTCGCACGTCAACTCCACCCTGGCCCGTCAGCTGGCCCTCTACGTCACGATGTACAGCCCGCTGCAGATGGCCGCCGACCTGCCCGAACACTACGAGCGCTACATGGACGCCTTCCAGTTCATCAAGGACGTGGCCGTGGACTGGGATGACAGCCGCTACCTCGAGGCCGAGCCGGGGCAGTACGTCACCGCCGCGCGCAAGGCCAAGGGGACGGGCAACTGGTTCGTGGGCTGCACGAGCGGCGAGGCGGGCCACCTCTCCGTGCTGAAGCTGGACTTCCTCGCCCCCGGCAAGACGTACATTGCCACCGTCTACGCCGATGCCCCCGACGCGCACTACCGGGACAACCCGCAGGCCTACGTCATCAGCAAAGGGACCGTCACGTCCAGAACCACGCTGCGGCTGAAGGCCGCGCCCGGCGGCGGGTATGCCATCAGCCTCTTTGAGGTGAAGGACATGGCCGAAACGAAAGGGCTGAAAAGACTGAAACTGTGAGACGACAGACCGGCGCCGCCACGGCGCGCCCCCTCCGCCGCCTCTCCGCCGACACCCGCTCCCGCTCCGCCGGCGTGCTGCCTTGGATCGTCCTGCTGCTGGCCGTGAGCGTACGCCTGTGGTGGGGCGGACAGAAGGAAACACTCTACGGCGACGAGCTGACGTCCGTATGCCTGGCCTACGATCAGCCCGGATGGGGCGCGGAGACCTTCCCGCCGGACAGCGTGCGCACGGGCAGGGAGTGGCGCGAGGCCTTCTGCACGGACGATGTCGGCGGTCTGGACGGGCTGGCGCACGACCTGCGCGCCCTCCATGCGGACAACCGCGACAGCTCGCACGCCAGCCTTTACTACATGCTGCTGCGCTGCGCGCTGACGGGAACCGACGTGCCGGAGGTACACGCACTCGTGACGCGCGGCCTTGGGCTCAACCTGTGCCTCTTCCTCCTCTCGTTCGCCGGCCTGTGGCGTCTGCTCCGCCACCTCTATCCGGGCCGCAACGGCGCCGTGGCGCTCGGCCTGCTGCTGGCCAGCCTGTCGCCGGCCGCCGTGTCGACGACGCTCCTCGTGCGCGAATACCAGCTGGCCGAGTGTGTCTTCGCCTGGTGGGCCTGCTGGTGGCTGGAGAGCGCGCTCCGCTGGCGAGGCGGCCACGGCGCCGCCCGCCCCGGCAGCATGGCGTGGGGCGCGGTTCTGGGAGCGCTGCTCCTCTCGAGCGGCTACTTCAACGCGCTCTTCATGGCCTTCACGCTGGCCGGCCTCCCGCTGCTGGCGCAGCGCGGGCGGCGGGCCGCGGCCCTGGGCGTATGCGCCGGCGTGGGCGCGGCCAGCCTGCTGCTCAGCGTGGGGCTGTACAGTGGCTTCTTCCACTTCCTGACGGACATACGCACGGCCGAGGTGGCGCAGAAGGCCGGCGGGGCGGGCGCCGCGGCCAACCTGCTGACCTCGCTGCAAAGCGGTGCGGTCATAGCCGTGCGCATGCTCTTCACGCCCGTGGGCGCCGCGGCCGCCGTGGCGTGGCTGACGGCATGGGCCGCCAGCCGGCGCGCCCGCAGCCGCTGGCGCTCGCTCCGCCCCTCCGGCGGGGCGAGCGCGGCATGGCTGCTGGGCAGCGCGTGGGCATGGGCGGCCGTCGTACTGCTGCTGGCACCCTGGAAGGAGCCGCGCTACGTGGCCCCGGCCGTCCCGCTGCTTCTGCTGCCCTTGGCTGCCGTGCTCCGCGAGGCGCTTTTCCGGCGCGGCGTCCTGGCCACGACGGCCGTGGCGGCCGCGTTCCTCTTTCCGGCCCTCCACGGCCGCGACGTGCGCCACGTGTACTACTTAGCGGACTGCCCCTGGCCCGAAGCGGCGCCGCGCGTGCTGCTCTACGGCCCCAATGCCGACGAGCGCAACACGCTGCTGCAACTCTTCCCCTACCTGAGCGACACGCAGGAGGCCGTCGCCGCTGAGCACGTGGCGGACATCCCGCGCCTGGCCGGAACGGGCGCACGGACCGTCCCCGTGTTCGGCCCGCGCGGCTGCGCCGAACTGCTGGCCTCGCCCCTGTGTCGCGGCGAGTCGCCGTTCAACGACTGGACCAGCCGCTACGACCTCGCCCTTCCTGCCCATGCGGCGCCCCGGCAGCCGTAAGGACCGTCACCACACGCCTAAGGGCTTATCCCCGGGACGACGGGCCGTAGATCCGTTGTCCGGGGATAAGCCGCGGAGCACGCCGCCGGCCTTCCCCTCATCGCATCGCCCCGAAACGAAGATGTCGTTTCGGGGCGATGCGATGTTACGATTTGTCACTAAGGCGACATGAAATCTCCTGGCATAAACAATATTTAACCTTGACTGGGGAAGGGGTAATTTTTATTAATCGTAAATTTGTGGCAAATAAGTATAAACGGAGAACTTATCCGCATCGGTCTGCGGTCACCGGGCCGGTGCTCCTAAAAAAGCATCTCATTCTTTATTATTCACCCCTAAAATACAGCTTTATGAGAACAAAGAACTTTACGAACTTCCTGGCCCTGCTGGGCATTGTGCTGCTGACGGTGTTTTCCTTCTCGGCGTGCAGTGACGACGACAACGAGACGAAGACCTACACGCTGAACTTCAACGTGAATTTCGCGGGCGGCAACCGCTTCGACTTCACCAACGACCAGACGCTCCAGGTGACCCTCGCACTCAACCCGGACAAATCGTCGGCCGGCATAGTGATTGAGAACGTGGAATACTATATTGACAACGCCTACGTCGGCAGTTCCAGCATGTCGCCCTTCATGATGCGTTACCCGTGTACCAATCTGAGCATCGGCACCCACGTGCTGCGCGTCAACGTGACCTGGACGGTGGACGGCTACCGCTTCACGTCACAGAAAGAGAATCAGTTCTACGTGGTGGCTGCCGGACAGGGCGGAACGACGGCCGACGCGAAGGTCACGTTCACCGCGGCGGAATAAACAGTGACTCCATTCCGCGGGTATTCACATCAAAAAAATGACGACAATGACAAAGAAAATTCTGACGTTTCTGCTCCTGTTCCTCCCGCTCATGGCGTGGGCAGGAAGCGCGCAGCCCGAGAACGAGGCGGACTATCATCTGGACATGGGCTTCAAGACCAACGGCACGAACCCCAAACAAGCCTTCAGCTGGTACGAAGGCGACGTGATCAAGGTCACTGCGGCCAAGAAGGAAGCCACTTCGTCCAAAGAAGCTGAGGTGTTGTACGTGGAATACTACGTGGACGGCGACCTGATACACAAGGCCACGGAGGCGCCGTTCCAGCTGACCTACGACTCGCGCCTCATCAGCACCGGCCGTCACAGGCTGCTGACGAAAGTGTACTGGAAGGCCAAGCGCCACCGCTTCGTCTCAGACTTCAAGTGGAATCTCGACATCCTGCCGGCCGCTGACTGAGGGGCCCACGGCAGGTCTGCGCACGGCGCGCAGGAACCTGTCCGGAAATTCCGGCAAAAAATCTTGAGAAAATTTTGGATTCGGCACAGAAAATTTGTATCTTTGCAACCGGTTAGAGTGAGGGGCTTCAAAAAGTTCCTCACTTATTTTTAGGACACAACGACGCGAGCATGATTGACAAGAACGTAGTGAAGAATTTGGTGGACGAGTGGCTGACCGGCAAGGACTATTTCCTGACCGACCTGACCGTCTCGGCGGACGACCGCATCGTGGTAGAGATAGACCACAAAGAGGGCGTCTGGATAGAGGACTGCGTGGAGCTGAGCCGCTTCATCGAAGACCACCTGAACCGCGATGAGGAGGACTTCGAGCTGGAGGTGGGCAGCGCAGGCATTGGGCAACCGTTCAAGGTGCACCGCCAGTACGAGATTCACCAAGGCGACCGTGTGGAAGTCCTCACCAAGGAAGGGCGGAAGCTGACCGGCGTGCTGAAGGAAGTGACGCCCGAGACTTTCACCCTGACCATAGAGGAAAAGATGAAGGAGGAAGGGGCCAAGCGGCCCAAGCTCGTGGAGCGCGACCTCACCTTCGGCTTCGGCGACGTGACGTCCACCAAGTATCTCATCGATTTCAAATAACAAACAGGCGGGCCGCCGGCACTTGAGCGCACGGCGGCCCGCCGCACCCATAAGCATTCCCCACACACATGGCAAAGAAAAAGACAGAAACAACCAGTCTCATCGACACTTTCACAGAGTTCAAGGAGACGAAGAACATTGACCGCACCACGATGGTCGGCGTGCTGGAAGAGAGCTTCCGTAACGTCATCGCCAAAATCTTCGGTTCGGACGAGAATTTCGACGTCATCGTCAACCCGGACAAGGGCGACTTCGAGATTTACCGCAACCGCGAGGTCGTGGCAGACAACGACGTGACGGACCCCAACAAGCAGATGCCTCTCTCGGCGGCGCGCGAAATCGACCCGGACTATGAGGTGGGAGAAGAAGTGAGCGAGACCATAGACTTCGCCAAGTTCGGCCGGCGCGCCATCCTGACGCTGCGCCAGACGCTGGCCAGCAAGATCCTGGAGCTGGAGCACGACTCGCTCTACAATAAATATAAGGACCGCGTGGGCGAAATCATCGCCGCCGAGGTGTACCAGACGTGGAAGAACGAGACGCTGCTCATGGACGACGAGCACAACGAGCTGCTCCTGCCGAAGTCGCAGCAGATACCCCGCGACTTCTTCCACAAAGGCGACACGGTGCGCGCCGTCATCGACCGCGTGGACAACACGAACGGCAACCCAAAAATCTACCTGAGCCGCACGTCGCCCGAATTTCTGCGCCGCCTGCTTGAGATGGAAATCCCGGAGATCAGCGACGGACTCATCACGCTGCGCCGCGTAGCCCGCATCCCGGGCGAACGCGCCAAGATCGCCGTGGAAAGCTACGACGACCGCATCGACCCCGTAGGCGCCTGCGTCGGCGTGAAGGGCAGCCGCATCCACGGCATCGTACGCGAACTGAACAACGAGAACATCGACGTCATCAACTATACGGCCAACACGAAACTCTTCATCCAGCGCGCACTGAGCCCCGCCGAGGTGTCCAGCATCACGCTCAATGAGGAGGAGCGCAAGGCCGAGGTCTACCTGCAGCCCGACCAGGTGTCCCTGGCCATAGGCAAGGGCGGCACGAACATTAAGCTGGCCTCCATGCTCACGGAGTACACCATCGACGTGTTCCGCGAAGTGGAAGGCGGCGAAGAGACCGAAGACATCTACCTGGACGAGTTCGCCGACGAGATAGACCAGTGGGTCATCGACGCCATCAAGGGCCTCGGCCTCAATACGGCCAAGGAAGTGCTCAACGCACCGCGCGAGATGCTCATCGAGAAGGCCGACTTGGAAGAAAACACCGTCGACGACGTGCTGCGCATCCTCCGTTCCGAATTTGAGGACGAGGGAACAAACGGTGAGAGCTAAGCCCGGCCTGCCGCCACGCCGGCAGGGCATGCCGCACGGCAGTCACGCGAACTTCCATTCGTCCAAACTTCAACCCAAAGAGCATGAGTATCAGATTAAATAAAGTCATCAAAGAATTTAATGTCGGGCTGCAGACCGTCGTAGATTTTCTGGCCAAGAAGGGTTTTCAGGTTAACGCCTCCCCCAGCGAGAAAATCACGGACGAGCAGTACGACCTGCTGCGCACCGAGTTCGGCGCAGACAAAAACCTCCGCAACGAAGCCGAGAAAATGATACAGACCCGGCAAAAGGAGAAGAACAAGGAGAAGGCTCACCGCGAGAAAAGCGCCCAGGCTGACATCTACCCCACCGAAATCCCCGAAGACAAGCGGATAAAGATCAAGGTGACGGGCAGCATTGACCTGAACGCCAAGCCCGGCCCGGTCAAGACGGAGAAGGCGCCCGCGCAGCAGCCCGCCGCCCAGCCCGAGCAGCAGCAACCCGCTCCCGCCGCCGAGGTAGCGGACGAGAAACCGGCTGCCGCTCCCGCCGAAGAGCCGGCCGTATCGCCGGCCCAGCCCGCAGCACCCGCGGAGGAGCCGGCCGCCGAGGAGGCCAAGAAAGCTAAGCAGAAGCGCCCCGTGGAAGAGCGCACAAAGGAAATTGGCGAGGAGACCGACGGCGTGTTCCGCCTGCACCCCCAGACGGAAATAACGGCGCCGAAAGTCCTCGGCACCATAGACCTCTCCAGCCTCAACCAGACCACGCGGCCCAAGAAAAAGTCTAAGGAAGAACGGCGCAAGGAGCGCGAGGAAAAGAACCGCCAGCAGCACGCCGCCGGACAGGCCGGAGAGAAAAAGAAGCGCAACCGCATAGGCAAGGAGCGCGTCGACGTCAACGCCGCCGTCAACCAGCAGGGCGGCGCACAGCGCAACCGCGGCAACGCCGCCGGACAGCAGGGCGGCGCACAGCAGGGCGGCAGCAAACGCGCCAAGGAACGCAACCGCAAGGCACAGGCCGCGCTCAAGCCCGAGATTTCGGACGAAGAAGTGGCCAAGCAAGTGAAGGAAACCCTCGCCCGCCTCACCAACAAGCAGAAAGGCTCAAAGGGCGCGAAGTACCGCAAGGAAAAGCGCGAGATGATACGCGCCCAGCAGGAAGAGGAGCGCCTCGAAGCCAAGACAGAAAGCAAGACACTGAAGCTCACCGAGTTCGTAACCGCCAACGAGCTGGCCACTATGATGGACGTCCCCGTGACGAAGGTCATCGCCACCTGCATGAGCATCGGCATAATGGTCTCTATCAACCAGCGCATGGACGCAGAGACAATAGACCTCGTGGCCGACGAGTTCGGCTTCAAGACCGAGTACATCAGCGCCGACGTACAGGAAGCCATCGCCGAGGAGGCGGACAACGAAGAAGACCTCGTGCCCCGCGCCCCCATCGTCACCGTCATGGGCCACGTGGACCACGGCAAGACGTCGCTGCTCGACTACATCCGCAAGTCGAACGTCATCGCAGGCGAAGCCGGCGGTATCACCCAGCACATCGGCGCCTACAACGTGACGCTCGAAAACGGCCGCCACATCACCTTCCTCGACACGCCGGGCCACGAAGCCTTCACCGCCATGCGTGCCCGCGGAGCACAAGTGACGGACATTGCCATCATCATCATCGCCGCTGACGACGACATCATGCCCCAGACGAAGGAGGCCATCAACCATGCCGTCGCCGCCAACGTCCCCATTGTCTTTGCCATCAACAAGATAGACAAGCCCGGCGCCAACCCGGACAAGATCAAGGAAGGTCTGGCCAACATGAACTTCCTCGTAGAGGAATGGGGCGGCAAGTATCAGAGCCAGGACATCTCCGCCAAGAAGGGCATCGGCGTCTCCGACCTGCTGGAGAAGGTGCTCCTCGAGGCCGACATGCTCGAACTCAAGGCCAACCCCAACCGCAAGGCCACCGGCACCATCATAGAGTCCTCGCTCGACAAGGGTCGCGGCTACGTCGCCACGGTGCTCGTATCGAACGGCACCCTCAAGCAGGGCGACATCGTCCTGGCCGGGACGAACTACGGCCGCATCAAGGCCCTCTTCAACGAGCGCAACCAGCGCGTCCAGGAAATCGGGCCGTCCATGGCCGCCACGATCCTCGGACTCAACGGCGCGCCCCAGGCCGGCGACCAGTTCCACGTCATGGAGACCGAGCAGGAAGCACGCGAGATCGCCAACAAGCGCGAACAGCTCCAGCGCGAGCAGGACCTGCGCACACACAAGATGCTCACGCTCGACGAGGTCGGCCGCCGCATCAAGCTCGGCTCGTTCAAGGAGCTCAACATCATCGTCAAGGGCGACGTGGACGGCTCCGTCGAGGCCCTCAGCGACTCGTTCATCAAGCTCTCCACGGAGACCATTGCCGTCAACGTCATCCACAAGGGCGTGGGCCAGATTTCAGAGAACGACGTCACCCTAGCCGCCGCCTCGCAGGCCGTCATCGTAGGCTTCCAGGTGCGCCCCAGCCAGGCCGCCCGCAAGCTGGCCGAACGCGAAGGCGTCGAAATCCGCCTCTACTCCATCATCTACGACGCCATCGAGGAAGTCAAGGAAGCCATGGAGGGCATGCTCGAACCCGTCATCAAGGAAGAAGTCACCGCCACGCTCGAGGTGCGCCAGGTCTACCACATATCCAAGGTGGGCTACGTGGCCGGCGCCTACGTGGCCGACGGCAAGGTGAAGCGCTCCGACAAGGTACGCCTCATCCGCGACGGCATCGTCATCTTCACCGGAGAAATCAACGCCTTGAAGCGATTCAAGGACGACGTGAAGGAGGTCAACACCAACTTCGAGTGCGGCATCAGCCTCACCAACTGCAACGACATCAAGGAGGGCGACATCATCGAAACCTTCCAGGAGATCGCCGTCAAGCAAAAACTTTGAACCAGACCCATGTTTGCGGTCCTGCCATAAACCAGCGGCCACGACGGCCGGCTTCACCGCCGCCCGCCGCGGCCGCCTGTTTTATCCCCGGATCCGCTCCGCCGGCGCCGCGCAGGGCGCCGCCGCATGGCTTAAGTACAACTACACCACCATGTTTCTCGACATTTTTCTCATTCTCATCCTGCTCTGGGCCGTCTTCAGCGGCTGGCGCAACGGCTTCCTCAAGGAAGGCTTCAACACGCTCGGCGTCATCGGCGGCCTGCTCATCGCCCTCGTCGTCTACGGCACCCTCACGAAATACCTCCTCGTGAACGGCACGGAGACCAACCAAGTGCTCAGCATCATAGCCTTCCTGCTGCTCTGCATCGTGCTGCCCATCGTGGGCGGCTTCATCGTCAACCAGCTGACACGCGCCGTGCGCAACCGCCTTGTCGGTCTGCCCAACTGCCTGCTGGGCAGCCTCTTCAGCGTAGTCAAGTTTGCCCTCATCCTTAGCGTAGCCTTCAACACCATGGAAGCCCTGCGCATCATGAACCCCGAGCGCACAGCCAAGTCCGTGCTCTACCGCCCCGTCTGCCGCCTGCTACCCTTCCTGGAAAACAAGGCAGAGGCCTACTACGAGCGCCACGAGGAAGAGAACCAGACCGAGGGCGACACCATCTACATACGCTTCGACCGCAACCGCCTGAGCGGCGACTCCACCGCCCGCTGAACGCCACGCGCCGCGCCCCGCCGCGCCGCGCGCCTATCCGCTTAAACACCATACGCCTCATGCCCGACGAAACGAAAAACCAACTCGTCCGCGAGATAGCCGCCAAGAAATACGAGTACGGCTTCACCACCGACGTGCAGACCGAAATCATAGACCGCGGCCTCAACGAGGACGTCATACGCCTCATCTCAGAGAAGAAGGAAGAGCCCGACTGGCTGCTCGACTTCCGCCTGAAAGCCTACAGCTACTGGCTCACCCTCAAGCAGCCCGACTGGGGGCACGTCCACCTGCCAGAGATAGACTACCAGGCCATCTCCTACTACGCCGACCCCACCCGCAAACGCGCCGGAGAGGGCAAGCAGGAGATCGACCCCGAACTGATGAAAACGTTCGACAAGCTCGGCATCCCGCTCGAGGAGCGCATGGCCTTGGCCGGCGTCGCCGTCGACGCCGTCATGGACTCCGTCTCCGTGAAGACCACGTTCAAGGAAAAACTTCAGGAGAAAGGCATCATCTTCTGCTCCATCAGCGAGGCCGTCCGCGAGAACCCCGAACTCGTCCGTAAGTACCTCGGCAGCGTAGTGCCCTACCGCGACAACTACTTTGCCGCGCTCAACAGTGCCGTGTTCTCCGACGGGTCGTTCGTCTACATCCCGCGCGGCGTGCGCTGCCCCATGGAGCTCTCCACCTACTTCCGCATCAACGCCCGCAACACCGGCCAGTTCGAACGCACGCTCATCGTCTGCGACGACGGCGGCTACGTCTCCTACCTCGAAGGATGCACCGCCCCCATGCGCGACGAGAACCAGCTCCACGCGGCCATCGTCGAGATCGTCGTGAAGGAGGATGCCGAGGTGAAATACTCCACCGTGCAGAACTGGTACCCCGGCGACGCCGAGGGGCGCGGCGGCGTCTACAACCTCGTCACCAAGCGCGGGCAGCTGCGCGGCCGTAACTCCCGCCTGTCCTGGACACAGGTCGAGACGGGCAGCGCCATCACCTGGAAATATCCCTCGTGCGTGCTCATGGGCGACAACTCGCAGGCCGAGTTCTACAGCGTCGCCGTCACGAACCACCACCAGGAGGCCGATACCGGCACGAAGATGATCCACATCGGGCGCGGCACGCGCTCCACCATTGTCTCCAAGGGCATCTCCGCCGGCCAGAGCCAGAACTCCTACCGCGGCCTGGTCAAGGTGGGGCCCAAGGCCGATGGCGCGCGCAACTACTCCTCGTGCGACTCCCTGCTGCTGGGCAGCACCTGCGGGGCCCACACCTTCCCCTACCTCGACGTGAACAACCCCGACGCCACCGTGGAGCACGAAGCCACCACCTCGAAAATATCGGAGGACCAGCTCTTCTACTGCAACCAGCGCGGCATCCCCACCGAGACGGCCGTCGACCTCATCGTCAACGGCTACGCCAAGGACGTCATCAACAAGCTCCCCATGGAGTTCGCCGTCGAAGCGCAGAAGCTGCTCAGCGTATCGCTTGAGGGCAGCGTCGGCTGAGACGCCACGCCCCGTCCCCGCGGGCCACCCATCCGCCCTGCCGGCCACCGCGCCGGCAGGGCTTTTTTTGTATCCCTTCGCCTTAGCCCCGTTTTTTCTTCCCTTAGCCCCGTGCCGACGCGCCTTAGCCCCGTAGCCGCGGGGCTAAGGGAAGGACAGGCCGCCCTAAGGTCCGGCCGCAGGGTTGCGGCCGGACACGAAAAAGGGAGGCGCGCCGCGGCCATGCGACACGTCTCCCCCCGCGGCGGCATGGGCCGCCGAAGAAGCGCGATAAGGGCTTACTCGCCGATCACGTAGTGGATGCGGACCTTCACCGAACGGCGCAGCTTGGAGTTCAGGCCCTGCACGCTCGGATCGTTCACCTCGATCACCGGATTCTCCAAGGCGTTCACCACAAAGGCATTCTTGGACATCTCGGCAAACTCCGGACACTGCCTGAGCCAGTTCGTCACGGTAAACGCACGGTTGATGGCCAGCTTCCGGTTGCGCTCCAGACCGACTTCCTCCGCATTCTCGCCGTAGAAATTATCCTGGCTCGTGGCCAGACCCTCGGCCACGACGTAGAGCATGCGGCCCTTTCTGAAAATCTCTTCCAGCTTCCTGACGGTTTCGGCGTCGGTGGCGGCGGCCACGCCGGCCTGCCCGCCCTCAATAGCGGCATAGATGTCGGCAAAGCTGCAGAGGTCGGCATCGGCGTCGGGCTTCATGTTGTCGCGCACCAGGGCGAGGCCCTGATGGGCATTCAGGCTGAAGGACTGCTCCTCGCGATAGTTTTCCGCGTCCTTCAGCCGCTGCATGGCCGTCGCCTTGTCCACGCGGTAGTACCACGTGTTGCCCTCGCAGTACATCGGCGCATAGTAGTAGCCCGTCCGTTCCTTGAAGCGGTTCATGCTCGCGGCGTCCATGCTCAGGGAGATGGGGCTGGAGGACATCTCGTAGCCCAGCGCCAGGCCCTCCGCGCCGGCCGGTCCGCCCTTGCGGGTAGGCACGTCGGACGTGGCGAGGCCCGCGAGCGAGACTCCAGAGGCCAGGCGTTCGGCCACGGCGTCAGCGTCGTCAAACTTCGTCTGCGTGAAGAGGCCGGAGGCCAGATAGTCTATGGCGTTCACCGGCGCGCCCGCCACGGTCGGGGCATCGTTGCGGCCGGAATAGTTGTTCGGGAAGAACACGTAGAACTCCAGCACGCCATACTCCGGACAGTCGTTGACCACCTGGACATTGTTGATGTAGACCGGCTGCTGGCAGGGCAGGCAGCGATCCCAATGCCGCTTCTTGAAGTAATACGTAAGGCCGATGCTGAAGCCCACATTCGCGTCGAACCACCGGCTCTTCTCCCCGTTCTGCTTGAGCGTGATGCCGTCGAAGTTCGTCTGGTAGAGCATGGCGCGCGCCTTGAGGTCGAGCGAGAATTTCTTCTCCGGGTCGAAGAACCGGCTGTATTGCAGTTCGAAGTGGCCGCTCCACTCATTGCGCTGCGCCGCGATGTCGCGGTGGTGCAGGGCGCCGATGCCGACCGAGGCAAAGAACTGGTTCATCAGCCGGTCGGAGACCTTGCCCTCATAGCCGCAGAAGAGCCTCGAGAGGTTGAACATCGCGCTGACGTTCAGGTCCCACCACTTGTTCTTCGCGTCCCAGTAGGTCACGCCGCCCTCGCCCGTAAGCGCCTCGCCGTGAGTGAAGGCCGTGGGCTCCTTGCTGTATCCCAAGGAGTTGCCGATGCCAAACTGCACCTTGGCGCCGATGCCAGGCGTAAACCATTTGCCGACGCCTATGTTAAAGTCCGGCGAGAGCAGTCCGGAAAACTTTCCCACACTTCCGTAGTCGCCCAGAAAGGCGTGATAGCCCACGTTGGCCAGTGCGAACCAGTTGTCCCAGAAGCGGTTGGTCACGATGCGATACCTGTCGTCCGTCGGCTGCGGCTCCGACTGGAGCGTGTCGCCGACCGTCTCGTAACGGACAGTATCGCGGAACGCGGCCGCTTGTGCATGAACGCCGCCGAGTATGCCCGCCAGCATTACCAGAATGCTCAATACTGTTTTTTTCATTGTAGCTGAATTGATTTGATTTATTTTTCTGTTGATTGTTATTGTCAGTAAGCGTTCTTGTCGCCGCGGAAGGTGTTGGCGACAGTCTTGTAGACGATGTACAAATCGAGCGCGAAGTGCCAGTGGCGGATGTACCAGATGTCATACTTTATCCTGTTGCGCATCTGTACCAATGTCCGGGTCTCTCCCCGGAATCCGTAGATCTGGCTCCAGCCGGTAATGCCCGGCTTCACCTGATGGCGCGCCATGTATCCGTCTATGAGCTGGGAGAACTGCTCCGTATGCATCACCATATGGGGCCGCGGCCCCACTATGCTCATGTCGCCCAGCAGTACGTTGAGAAACTGCGGCATCTCGTCTATGTTGGTCTTACGCAGTATATGCCCCCAACGTGTAACGCGCATGTCGGAACGCGTAGCCTGTACGCTGTCGGCCTCGGCGTTTTTCCGCATGGTCCGGAACTTGTAACAATTGAACACTTTCCCATTCAGCCCCGTGCGCTTCTGCACAAAAAACAGGCGGCCGGGCATGGTGCACTCCGTGACCAGGGCCACGACCAGCAGCAGGACCGGAAACAGGGTACAAAGCACGGTCAAGGAAAATACGATGTCGAAGGCACGCTTCAGCGCCTTGTTGCCCGCAAGTTCCAAAGGTGAAAACAGGGACGCCCTCTCTACCAGCGCCAACTGGCTTCTATTTTCGCACAAAATCATGTTCCTCAAACGATTCTTGGATAAGTAAAACAAAAAGCTGCAAACCTCTCCCGGCATGATGCCCAAGAGGCGGGCGCCGCGGCGAAGCCAGAAAGAAGCATTCGCGCAAGACTTCGCGACGGAACCGCGCTTGCTCCGAACGAGCGTTTCCTGCCGGAACTTCAAGCCGTAACCGTCCGTCAGGATGACGCGGCTGAACAAGTCGGCCCTCGGGCCGCGCGTCTCCGGAGCAAACGGAAACAGCCGGCAGCCGCCCAGATGCCCGGCAATGAAACCGAACAGGAGGCGGCAGAATTTCACGATGTGAAGCTGCCTGAGGATGCGCGCCAGCCTTTGGACATCCAGGCCGGGCTGACGCAGCATGACCGCGACATCACACACCTGCTTCATGCCGATGCCGTAGGTCAGAAAGTGCCGGCGCAAATGAAAAATCAGACAAACAAGGTACAACTCTTTGTCGCTGCCGTCGGCAGCACGCAACATGCGTTGCAGGCGAAAATTCACAGCCGGATTGTAAGCGAACTCCCAGCGCGGATGAAACTCCACCGGCTGGAAACCGCCCTTCTGAATCACGATGTCGCCCTGTTCATAGTGATAGGAAATGCCAGCGTCTATCAATATGGACCTTAGCCGGCGCCATCCTTTCCGCACGACGATGTCAATGTCGCCGTAACTGCGGTGCAACGGCTTGGGATACCAGGCCGCCACGGAAGACCCCTTGAAGAGGGAAGCGGCAACGCCCTTCCGGCCCAACTTTTCGACCCAAGCTTTTCCGTAACGGTCTATGAACTCGTTGGTCCGCTCCATATGGACAAGATGTACGACCCAATGCTCCCACAACGCGGCCGGAGGGCGCATATCCGTCCGCGCCACGCCGTCGATAAAGACTCCGGTGACGGCCTGCGCATGGGCCAGGCGGAACAGTTGCTCCCACTCCTCCTGCCGCGGCACGTCGCCGACGTAGGCCTCCTCTGTTTCCCACAATCCCCGCCTGAGGAAATAGAAGAAAGTTTCTCTGACGTCAATCATGTACTTTCCCCATAAATTTTGCCTGGACGAACTGGGGTATTTTCCAAGCCATCTTCATCAACTTCGTGGGTATGCCCGCAAATCCGTGCCGCCGGTAGAGCCTGACATCTTCGGCCCACATCTGTTTCCGGCGCGTACGGTCCGTGGAAAGGCCGCCCATCCGCATCTTCACGACATACTTGTCCAGATATGCCACCTTGAGACCGGCCTCGTACAGGTATCTGACGAGGAAATCCGAATCGGCGGCAATCTGGTAGCTCTCGTCGTACAGCCCGTAACGGCCGAGAGCTTTCCTGCTGACATAGACCGTCGGATGCAGCGGGAGCCAGCCTGCCCGCACCTTCCACCGGCGGTAAGCACCGCTTATCCATTTCCGGACGACCCGCTCCGTGTGCCGCGCATCCACATAAAGGCCGTTGCCGTACACCAGGTCGGCCCCGGTCCGGGCAAACGTCGCCGCGATGTCCGATACGGCATGCGGACTGTAAAAACAGTCGTCCGAATGAAGCAGGCCCACGATGTCGCCCGTCGCGGCGTTTATCCCTTTGTTGATAGCCTCATACATTCCTCCGTCCGGTTCGGAAATGATTCGGGCTATGCGGCTTCCGTACCGCCGGACCACGGACAGGGAAGCATCCTGGCTGGCCCCGTCCACAACGATGTACTCAATGTCGGGATAGTCCTGGCTCAACACGCTTTCTATAGTCTGCGCGATGGTGGCTTCCCGGTTAAAGCAAGAAGTTATGATGGATATTTTCATGTCATCACTTTGCCAGGCGCCTCACCTCGGCAACAATGGCCTCGCGGTCCCACCCGCAGCGTTTCTTTAACTCGAAAATCTTGGCGTCTACAAGCATCCTATACCAAAATCCTTGAAGTATGTGCCAGACAAAGCCTTCCTTCCCGTCCAGGAAACCGGCTTTCAGCACATAGCGGAAGAAAAAATTGGCAAAAGGCCTTACGAACAAAGGGGCCTTGACATACTTCATTTTCAGCCAGCGTTTCCGTTGATCCTCCGTCCCCCAGAAAGCGGGCTTCACCGCCCCGGCCCGGTCGTCCAGGCCATATTCCGTTAAGAGCGTGTCCAACATCTCGCGCGAAGCATAACCGTTATGCTTCCCCGTCCACCACGTCAGGTCGTTGAGGTTCGCGTCCACCTGGTTGCCTTCCTTTACCGTGATAGTATCCCCGTCGAAGAGACGGATGTGCTCGTCCATCCACCGGCTCTCGCAAGCGGCATGCCCTTTGCGGAACACCTTGAGATGATAGGAAGGGTACCAACCGCCGTGCCGCAGCGGACGCCCCATAAAATCGATGCGCTTGCGCACATAAATTCCGTTCACGTCCGACCCGCGCTGGCTTATTGCCGACTTTACGGCCTTGCCAATGTCTCCCTCAAGGTATTCGTCTGCGTCCACGCGCCAAATCCATTCCGCCTTTGCCGGGCAACGCGCCAAGGCCCAGTTGAACTGCTCCGCATAGTTTTTCCATGGATGCCGGCAAACGCGGGCGCCCATGTTTTCCGCAAGTTCACACGTGCGGTCCGTGCTAAAGGAGTCCACGACGAATACCTCATCGCAGACGCCGTCCAGGGATTGCAGGCAGCGGACAATATGCTTTTCCTCATCCTTGGTCAAAACGATAGCGGCTATGGCAGTATTCATACTTTCAAAACTCTTTTCTTAATCAGCTTGGCCGGATTGCCTACATATATTCCCCAGGGCTCCGTATCCTTACAGAGAACGGCACACGCGCCGACGATACTCCGCTCGCGGACATGGACTCCGGGACCGACAAAAGCCCTGGCAGCAACCCAGGCGTAATCGTCTATCCTGATGTCCTTCCAATAGAGAAGATTGGAAGGCGAGGTATAATCATGGGTAGCCGTACAGAGATAGGCATACTGCGATACGACGACTTTCTTCCCAAGTATTATCTTCCCCGGATTATATATTATGGTATGAGGCCCGAGGCAGGCCCGTTCTCCGATTTCCAGATTCCACGGAGCCCAAACAACGGACGAGGCATAAACGTTGCCGCCCTTCCCGATTCTGGCCCCCCACAGCCGCAATATCCAGTTTCTGTAAGAACGGAAAAAAGGTAAAGCGAAAGGCCGGAACAGCACAAGGCGAGTCACGTTCCATAGGAGCCGCCGCAGCCGGTCAGAGAATGTATAAATGTCTATATATCTATCATCCACGATTAAGGAGATATTTTAGCCTGTTCGATATACTTAGCGGGATAGCCGCGCACGCGGTTCAGCCCCGCAGCGAACGGTAGAGCCGGAGCATCCCCGCAGCCATGGTCCGCGCGGAGTAGCGGTCCTCCACCATCCGCCGGCCGTTCCGCCCCATCGCCTCCAACGCGGACTCCGGCAAAGCGGCAAACTCCGCCAGGGCTGCCGCCAGACTGTCTGCACGGCAATCGGTCCACCAGCCGCAGCGGCAGGAGCGCAAGTCCTCCCACGGCGTCCCGGTCGTAGTCAGCACGGGCGTCCCGCAGGCCAGCGCCTCGGCCACGACGATGCCGAAATTCTCGGAATAAGTGGGCAGGACGAACAAGTCCGCCTTACGGAACAGGGCCCACTTCGCCTCGCCATACACGCCGCCGACAAAACGGACCATCCTGTCCAGACCCAGTTGCCGGGCCTTTTGCCTCAGCGTCCCGACGTAGTCCGCATCGCCCTCCCCGGCTATCGTCAATTCATAGCCGGACAGGGCCGGCTTCACGCCGGCCAGGACTTCAAGCAACAGCTCGAGGCCCTTTTTCCTGTGTATCCGCGAAAGGAAAAGCAGGCTTCCGGACCGGCGCCAAGAGGTCTTCATCCGGATGTCCTCTACGCATATCCCGTTGGGTATCACTACAATGTTCGCGTTATATCCCAACCGCGACAGGTTTTCCCGCTCGGCCGGAGCCGTGGCATGAAGGCAATCCGCGGACCGGACGGCGTGCCGCTGATAGAGCAGCAGCGCCGGCAGTTTCCGGGTCCAATAGTGCCGCCGCACTATCCACGGCTCCAACATGCCGTGCGGTGTCAGGACCGTTTTGTAGCCTGCCCGCCGCGCCAGTTCCTGGACCAGGGCGCACTGCGGCAACCAGCAGCAGTTCACATGCACGACGTCCGGGCCGACGGCCGACAGGGCCTTCACCCACTCCCGCGCCATGCGGCCACAGAGCGAGGAGGAAATGTAATGTGTCCTGCAATTCTCAAGCGGGAGCGGACACGGCGAGCGGTGCGTCACGACGTGCAGCTCCGCTGATTTGCCCAGCTCGCGGGCAAGCAGGGCCATGTATGCAGCCGTCCCGCCAGAAGCGCGGTCCAGGCTCGGAATGTAATGAACGATTTTCATCCGTTGTCTGTCTTGTTCCGCGTCCGGAGCAGGAGCGCCCTCACGCCCGTCCCGTCCACACGCGGCGGAGCCGCCTTTTCTCCCTGTCGTGGTCCCGGCATCTCCTGAAAACGCCAAGTAGCCCCGTAAAAACTGCAAGTAAGCCCGTAAAAATTCCAAGTAGCCCCGTGCGCGCCGCCTGCGGCCGGGCGCCGCACATGCCCGGGCCACCCTGTTCACGCCGCGGAACGGTTGCCGGCGCATGCCCGGCAAGCACGCGAGCGCAACGCCGGCTCCAGCTCCGGCGCGCGGACTTCGCTGTCCCGGTTCTGCCGGGTCAATACACGAATCCGCTCTGCCGGCTGAAATACGGAGCGTCGTGCGGCAGATCTTTTACGGGCTTTGCCGGAACGCCGGCATACAGTTTCCAAGGCTCGGAGTAATCACGTGTCAGCACGGCACCTGCCCCCAGGACGGAACAGGCCGGCAACCGCGCTCCGCCAAGGATTTTCACGCCGGTGCCGATGAAGCAATAATCGCCTATGCGGATGGGCCGGCTGTCCTGCCGGTTGCGGTAAATGTCTATTGAATGGGTCAGGAACTGGGAGCCGTAGCCCGCTATCGTAACGTAGCGGCCTATGGCGACCGAGTCCGTGCAGTCTATGTGGTGCTGCTTCGTGATGGCCGATTCGTCGCCGAGCAGCAGCTCGGGCCTGCGGTCCGGCTGGTGGGCGAAGTGGCGCGAACCCGTATGCAGGGGAAAACCTGTAATCCAGTTGCCGCGGACGATGACGGAGCCTTTGCCCATCACCATGCGCTCCAGGTGGATGGCGCAGTTGAAGTGGCCGATACGCGCCCCCTCGCGCATCACCAGGTGGCGGGGGAATACGTAGGAAAAGCCGATGCGCGCCGACGGATGCAGCTCGTAGCCGTAGAACCGCACGAGGCAGAAGCGCTTCAGCCGCCACGGCAGCAGCAGGACCAGCAGGTTGCAGAAGGTTTTCATTCCGACAGATTCCGATAAATATCCACATACTGCCGGGCCACGGCGTCGGGACTGTAGCGCCGCACGTTCTCCCGCCCCTTCCGCACGAGCGCGCCGCGGTAGTCGCGGTCGCGGATGACGCGCAGGTAGGCCCGCCGCATGTCGTCCACGGAGTAGGGGTCGACCAGCGCGGCCGCACCGCCGGCCACCTCGCGCATGGGCGAGAGGTCGGAAGTGACGACCACGCGGCCCACGGCCTGGCCCTCGATGACGGGCATCCCGAACCCCTCGGACAGGGAGGGAAAGCTGACGATGTCGGCCCGGCGGTACTCCTCCGCCATCTGCCCGTCGTCCAGGTCGTGCGCGCAGGAGTAGTTCACGCGCTTCTCCCTGAGGAGCCGCGCCATGTCCGCGCTCAAGCTGCCGACGACGCGCAGGTGGCAGGGAATGCCCTCCAGCGCCCGGACCGTCCGCTCCAGATTCTTCCGCCCGAGTGTCCCGACATGCAGAATCACGGGACAGGAATCGTTGAAAGCCTTCTCGCAAAAGCGGAACCGGTCGTCGACGGGATTCGGAATGACCGCGACCCGCTCTGCGGGCAGCCAAATCTGTTCCAGAACTTGCCGGCGGGCAAAGTCCGAAATAAAGACCACATAGGCCGCACGCTTCAGGGAAGAGATGTACAGCCATTTCCAGAGTCTCTTCTTCACCCCGGCCAGACGGTGGTAATACATGATGTCGTGCACCGTGACCACAGTCCTGCGGCCCCGCAGGAACCACAACAGGTAATGCACGTCGCCCGTGATGTGATTCAGCTCGCCCCGCCGCTGACGGCGCAGGGCATAAAGGCCGTTTCTCAGGATCGACGGCAAGCCGGCAAACGGAGACGGCAGGTACGTGCGCCTTATGGAAAGCGTCCGCCCCACCCGCTCCGCAACGGTGTGGAAAACGGTCTGGATGGAGTAGCCGGCCCGGATGTTTCTGAAATAATAATTCACGCCAAGCATAGCTGTTATGGTTTGGCCTGCGATGTGCGGACGGCGCTTAGCGCGAAGCCGCCGGCCAGCACGCAAAAACCGAGATTCGCAGGTATGGCCCACTGGCCTTGAGGCACGGTCAGCATCATGCCTGCCGCCATCATCCACGGCAGGAGGTCCGCCCGCTCCGTCAGCCGCATGTAGGCATGCCTCAACATATCCAGAGAAAACAAGAGACGGACGCCGATAATGACAAGACCGAGGATAAATCCGCACTCGCCGATGACACGCTGCCACTCTACCTCTCCGTTAAAACCGAAGGCATACATGTCCCCGCCCATAAGGCTGGCTCCGGCGTTCGTCCCCAGTCCGAGTCCGTAGCCGAATACGGGCACGCCGGCCCCGCCGAAGAGGGCTTCCAGGTAACCGCCGAAATAGCGGTTGCCAATGACGCCCCTGGCCAGCCCTCCCTCGGCCTCGTTGGCCGATTCGAAACGGGCATTGAATACTTCCATGCTGGTATCGGCTATGCCGGAATAGCCCAGCAGGGCTACCGCCGCTATTCCCGCGAGGACAAAGAGCACAACCCTGTTGCGCCACTCCGGCTTCAGGACCGCAGCCAGCAGCAGAAAAGCGACGAACACCGTGGACTGAAACAAGTTTGTCCGCGAAATGGATGTCGGGATGGCTATCAGATAGCAGACCAGAACGAGTGCCAGCGCCCAGCCGTTCATGCGGTTCCGCTCGTCCAGGGTCCTGTTTGCCGCCAGGTAATAAAGCATGGAACAGCCCACGATGCCTTGGAACGCGACATAGCCGGAAGTGAAGGAGAACGTACCGGGCGGCCGCATATAGCCCATGGCGCCGCCGAACCCGGCTGTCCCCTCGCCGCCCACGCCGATATTGACCCATGCCGTATCGGGAGAATAGAACTGAACGACGACCAACAGGGTCATCGGAACGGAGAGGTACAGAAAGAAGCGCAGCATCCGCAAGAGTTCGTCCCGCGCCAGGACTTTGCCTATCACGAGAATCATGGGAAAGTGGAAGAAATAAATGCGCCAGCCAAAGAGGGCTACCAGCAGATTGTGGTGCCCCGCTACGAGGGTCAGGAAGAAAGACAGGGTGGCGGCTATCATCATCACCCTGAAATATGGCGAGACGAACCACTTGCGCCGCAGTCCTTCTACCACCAGCCATATCGCGATAGGGTCCCGCACGACGAGCAGCGGCGTCGCCAACGACGGCAGCACCCATTTGCGAAGCGCGCCCTCGAACACAAGCAGGATGACGTATAGCCAGACGGCATAACGATAAACATTATACGTAGGACAAGCCGTCGCATTTTTATCAGCAACCCATTCCATCTGTTTTTTCAACCTTTTGACAGCCTCCGCCTGATAGCCTCCGCCAATTCATTTTCATAAAGACTCCACGGCCTTTGCGCCGCCGTATTCAAGGCGGCCCGCCCGATCTCTTCCAACCGCTCCCTTTCCTCTAATATTTGCCTTATCTTGTCCTTCAATTCTACGGTAGACGCCGGCTTTACCAACCAGCCGTTTTCTCCATCTTTGATAAAATTCAACCCGCAAGTACTTTCCGTCGTAAGAACCGGCGTGCCTTGCGACATGGATTCTGTAACGACCATGCCAAAACCTTCAAACAAAGAAGGGAAAATCAACACATCGCTTTCCGCCATCAGACGAAGAAGGTCTTGATGAAAGAGTTGAGGAATATGCTTGTGCAACGCCAACTCCGCCCGTAAATCCGGACATTTATCAATCTCGCCGTCGCCCACTACGGTGAGATTGATATACTCGCAAAAAGGCTTCACGCTTTCAAACAAATAGCTCAACCCCTTACTTTGCACCAAACGACCGACGAATAAAAAATCCAGTTTCCGATTTCTGGCGTCTCTATATTTCCTATGACGATTCACCGGAGGGAATCCATATGGTACTACGTCAATGGTAGCATTCATCTTATAAGGAAAATCCTTCAATATAGATTCTTTCGTAAAGGAACTGGCGACAAAAATATGATCGGCCATCAACAATTCCTGGTCCTTCCGCGCCAATTTCTCTTTAGAATCATCATATATGCCTAAAATAGCAGCCCAACCGGGATGCTTTTCTCTTTCGCTTGCCAACAACCGCTGGTAAGTCCTCCAATGAATAATGGGCAAATCAAACAGACATTTTATGCCATCTGACTTTGCTTGCCTGAATGAGTAGTAGGCCCCTTCATCATAAGCATAAACTGCGCATATCCCTTTCCTGTTCCGATGAATATAGCGGGCAACGGTCTTATCAAGTTCATGATAAACATAGTCCACGGTTATTCCCTGGAACCAATGCACGTACCGATTGGCTATTCTCAGTATTTCCTTCACTGGATGAAGCCGGGTAAAAGGTTTCAACCCGGCTGGCAATGTTCTCTTCATCAACAAGTTCAACGGCCTGAGCCTGGCCAGCCGTTCCGACAGGCTGCCTTGGAAGCAGGCTACACAGGTATGGAAACTTTGCAACATGCCGTTGGCATACAAGCCCAAGACGGCGTGGCGCGTATTTTCATTCCCTGTAGGATGCTCTATCAATACTTTTTTCCGGCCATCCATACTTTCCAGTATAACTTTAAGTCACCGCTCAATAAAGACGGGATAACCAATTTATCATGGACACATTTTCTTTGCTTCAATACTTGTGCCGGATTTCCGCTCATGACGCACATCGGCGGCACGTCCCTTACGACAACAGCCCCGGCTCCGATAACAGCCCCGCGGCCGATTCTGCGACACGACGGAAGTATCAGCGCGTTTGAAGCTATCCACACGTAATCCTCTATTTCAATCCCGTAATGCTTGTGCTCCCATTCCGGCGAATCAATGCAATGGCTTGTCGTTATGATTTCGCTGTCGTTGCTGATAATGACATGACTGCCAATTTTTACAGGCGAGCGCAGATCCAATTTATAAGAGCCGATGGATGTATCGTCCCCGACGGTCAGATTCCGGTTTGCCCTTTTTGCCAGTTGCCTTAAAATAATCGTGTCCTTGCCTATTTGTGCGCCCTTTCTCCGGGCTTTTCTTCGGGCCAACTCTTGACGGCACCATATCTTCAGCCGTGGATACAATCCGGCTAAGAAATGAGAAAGAGAACGTTGGCTGATATGCTTATAATAAATACAGGAATGATCTATCATCTCTACTCGATTAAAAATCTATCTTTCGCCTCCTGTCTATGAAGGACACGGCCGCGAAGTACTCATGTTTTATCTGCTGCCTTCTGCGGATTTTGGGACACAGACAGCAAATAATCATAAACCTTTTTATCCCTGCCTCTGCTCATTCTCCACAAGGAACGGGTGAACAAGATAAGCATCAACGCACATCTCTTGCACGGGACAGAAGTTCGTGAACGGATGATTGTTAAGATAAGGCTTTCGTATCTGGTTGTCAGTTTCACCCCTTGTCCTTTCCAGAACCCGACTTCTTCGGCAAACACTTTGTTTCCGTTCTTGCATGAACACTCCGTCGCGTGCAACCTGTTACTATACACGAAGGTCCGTAATAAATCTTGATAATAATCCGCCGGAAACGACCATCTCTCATTCAGCCGGGCGAGACTTCTTCTGAAAGAATTGGATATTTCCATATACTCAGCATACGAATGCCCCAAACTGGAAAGCTTTTTCCTCCCCAAATTATCAAAGACTCGATATTGATAGCCAGCCGTATCTGTGACAAGCAACGTTTCTGCCAGAGAATAATATTGGAAAACGAACAAATGATCCTCGTTTATGGATAACTTCTCGTTGAAACGTATTCCGTGATTCCGGATTATGGACAGCTTATACAATTTTCCCCAAGGATAACCGTTGGCTTTCAGATTCTGGCGTAGGAACTCGGTACGTATGTCCGGCACCAAGCAACAATATGCCTCTCGGTATCTCGTAGAAGAAAACACCTTTCCATAGACGTTGAAATGCCAGCCAGAGATATAGAAATCCGCATCGTATTTGTCCACTTGGAAATCAGAAAGGAAACCCGGTTCCAACCAATCGTCGGCATCGACAAAACAAAGATATTCTCCCTTGGCCGCCGCCATCCCTACATTCCGTGCAGAAGAAACGCCCCCATTCTGTTTATGAATGACAGAGATCCTTGAATCCCTGCCAACATAACCTTCACAGATGTCGCCCGACCGGTCCGTACTACCGTCATCTACTAAAATAAGCTGCCAGTCCGGGTATGTCTGCCTTAATATGCTGTCAACGCATTGTGACAAAAATTCTTCCGCATTATAGACAGGTATGACTATTGAGATCATGACAGTCTTATTGTTCATTCAGAATCAGCCAAAGAAGAAGAAAGGAAGGCTTCTGATTCAGTTCTTCTTGCATTCAGCAGAATATTAACTTTCTCATAATCAATCGCAGTATATACCGGTATATCAGCCTTCCCGATTTGCCTATCTCGCAGTCCGAGACTTTCCAACAATGATAAAGCCCTGGCGCGCACTCAGCCACAAATCAATTGGCAGGACGTAAACGCGTGATTTATATAATTACTTCACTGCTTGAAAAGCTTCCGGCGCACAATTTAATACCCGAAAACGGCATTGACACATTACTACCGCTGCAAACAATGCGAGACTTGTCTATCCTAATTACGGTAAAATTCATCCATGCAGAAAGGACACTTTTTCATGTGCTGTCCAACCCTTGCAATGCTGTTCTTGAACCATCTGTCTATGTAATTCCCGTCACAGATATATATGCTTCAATCTTGTATCCACTATCAAACATCCGCCTTATGAAACCACGGCAGCGAAGTACTCATATTGCCACAGAAATATGCCATCATATCCGGCATATATATTGCTACATTCTATAAAGAATATCAGCACGTCATTTTACTCCCATGAAGAAATCCTCTGTTAATTAATAGCCCCGTCTCTCAACGCGCTTTTCAAGAAATCCAATCCTTCTTCTCGTTGCGAGGCCAAAAAATTATTGACAAGATTCCAATTCAATGGCTCCTTCATGATTTTGTCAAGGACTTCCTTATCAAACTCGTCTATAATTCTATGTGTCAGATTCAAGTCATTCAATATGGAATAGATTCGTGAGTTTTGTCCATCAACACTTTTATCCCTAACCAAAGTAATAAAAGGGGAATTGAAATTCAAAGCGAATAACATACCATGGTATGAGGACGTAATCACAAGTTCCGCATTCAATATATCTGACAACCACATTTCTATTGTCGGATTATACGCCGCCTTTTTATCAATAAAACGAGCGGATGAAACATATTTCACTTCATATTCCTTCTCCTCTAAATAATCTATAATCTTATACACGATCTTATTTCTCTCATCGTTAGTAAGCAGATAAATGACAGCGGATTTCTTCCTATTATTTCCAATATTAATAGGCTCCAATTTCAATTGTTTAATCCAATCCGTTCGGCTTAATAGCACTGTCGGATCTGCGGTCCATTTCACGTGATTTACACCCAATGACTTGCAGAGTTCTATGCCTGACTGTTCGCGCACGCCTATGGCCTTAAAATGCGACAATGAATTACGAAAAATGTCCACTTCCTCATCTTTCAAAGCATTTCTGGCGAAACTTGCGGCATAAGCAATGCGCGGCTTAGAGTTAGGAACAAAATCTAAAAGAAAGACCTTTTTTCTATTCAGTGTTCCCCATTCTCCCCATACTTGGTCGCTCCCTGTTATAAACACATCCGCCTGAGGACAATTTTCACACAAATCCTCGTAAGAATTATATACATCTTCCGAATAAGCCAAATACTTCCGAGTAAAAAGCCGGAACCCTCGATCTACTTTCTTTTCATTTATACCAACTATGCGATGAATGATTTTCGATATACTATTTTTATCACTTACGACTCGCTTTATTTTTTTTAGAATGGTATCGTCATTTTTTACATCCGACGAAGTATAACGAATAATATAAGGAGAAAAGCCCATCCTGCGCAGTACTACAGATAAAGCATAAGACTGCAGTATCTGGCCATAATTTACTGGCGACCCCCAAATTGTTGTTATTCCAATTTTTTTATTTCCTTGCATTTTCAATCTCCCTTTTTCTTCCCATATCCGTATCCATAATTATATTTCCGGCCATACCTGCCGTATTTGGCATATTTGCCGTAGCCGTAATAATAGCCGTTGCGGCGCTTGTCCATATTGATGCCATTTATCAAGATACAGAGATGAGGCAACTTCTTTTCCGCGTACAGCTCGTTGATATATTCAAAATCGTTTTTCCGCGTATAGTCAGCGCGACAGACATAGACGCTCACGTCGGCCATGCGGGAAATCAACTGCGTATCCGTCACCATTCCTATCGGCGCTGTGTCCACGACTATGTAGTCATAGCTCTGCCGCAATAGAGCGAACGCTTTGTCCAGGCTGTCCCGGCCGACGAGTTCTGTCGGATTGGGGGGAATCGTGCCGCTCGGCAGTACATAGAGGTTCTCCGACACGCCGGACGGCCGGCAGAGCGACAACAAATCCGTGTCCGAAGGATGTGCCAGATAACGCGTAATGCCATCGCCGCTCTTATCCAAAGAAAAAATCCGGTTCAAACTTGGCTTACGGATATCAAGGCCTACGATGAGCGTTTTCTTGCCCATTAAAGCCAGGCTCACGGCCAGGTTGGAGGCACAGAAGCTCTTGCCTTCATTTGAGGTTGTCGATGTGAACAGGATGACCTTCTGTCCCTCCATCAGCATATACTGAAGGTTCGTACGAAGGCTGCGGAAGATTTCTTCCATCAGTTCGTTACGATTTTCCTTCACCACGATCGGGTTATCGTTCTCCAGCTTTATCTGCGGTATGTCCCCCACCACGGCAATGTCCGTTATGCGCTCCACGTCTTCCCGGCCTTCTATTTTGAAGCGCAGCTGGCGCAAAAGCCAGATGCAGCCCAAGGGGAATGCCAGTCCGAGGATAAAAGCTATCATATATGTGTTCCGCCCGTTCGGCGCCACCAGTCCGCTGGCGCGGGGCTCTTCCACGACGCGGCCGTTGTTGGCCGTAGCAGCCAGCGTGATGGCGTTCTCCTCGCGCTTCTGCAAGAGCATCAGGTAAAGGTTCGACTTAATTTCCTGTTGGCGGCTGATGTCGCGCAACTCCCGTTCCTGCCGCGGCGTATTGCCGATGCGCGTCCGGTATTTCCCGGCTTCCATATCCAGGTTGTTGCGCGTTATCTGCAAGCCCTTCTCCACGCTCTCCACCGTAGTGATCACCGCGTTGCGTGTCATGGAAATAGATTCGTCCAGGTTTATCACCGCAGGATTCGTTTCTTTGGAAGTCCGCAACAGGCGCTTGCGTTCCACAAGCATTTCGTTGTACTGTGCAATAATATTGCCCAGCGAAGCATCCTCTATACCCACATTGACGGGAATCACCTCGTTCTGGTTCTGCGGATTGTTGATATACTCGCGCAAGAACCTGACAAGGCGCAGTTGGTTCGCGTTGTCCGCCCGCTTCTGTTCATACTCTGAATTGCCCTGCAAGGCCAATTGCGCGTCCGCGCTGAGATTGGTCAGTCCTGCCCGTTGCTTGTAGTCTGCCAGCTCATTCTCCGTGGTTCCCAGTTCTTCGTTAATAACATGGATACGCTCGTCTATGAAGCGGGCTGTCCTTATGGCCACCTGGTTCTTGTCGTCGTTGGCATCGCTGTTATAAATGGCCACCAGGGTCGTCAGGAAGTCCGTTCCGCGGCGAATGTCCGCATCGTTAAATGACAGACGCACTATTGATGAAAAATCGCTGGTCGGACCTGCGGACAGCCGTGCCTTACATCCTCCGGCGGCAGCCGAAGGCGAGGTCACCGTAGCCAATATGGTGCAGGGACGGTCCGCGTTGCCGGCCACGCTGTCCGGTGCGGCCGATATGCTCAGCGTGCCCACCGGCGTGATAAAGACAGACGGCAGCCGCTTGAAGACCTTCGTCTGCGCATGTTCTTCGCCGCCGGCCATGTAGGAGGCCGTCACAGCAACATCCTTCCGTGTACGATAATCTATCTTAACCCGCAACACGGACGGCAACCGTTCCGCCTCCTCCGGCGACATCCAGATTTGCACCGGCGTATTTTTATAAAGCGGGGCGTCGTAGCCGAAATTCGTCTCGCCGGAATAATAATTGATGTATAGGTTCAGCGCGTTGACAACCTTTTTTATCAGCGTGAACGACTGCAGGATTTCCACCTCGTTGTCAAAATTGTTCGCCATGGAGAAGTTCCCCAAGTCCTGCATGGCCAGTTGCGCGCTCGCAGCCGTCTTCGTTTTATCCGCCTGTTTAATCAGCACCGTCGAGCTCACGTTGTAAACAGGCGGCTGATAGCGCAGATAAACATATGCGCCGGCAATTGCCAGCACCAGGCACGTCAGGATGAGCGGCCAATAAAGCAAATATTCGAAAACGACAGCTTTGTAATCCGTCGGTTTACCGCCATCTGCGAAAAGATCGTGGTTCTGTCTCTTCCTCATTTGTTTACGTCTGGTTTATTTAAGGATTATCACCACCAGCGACGCGACGCTTGCCGCCATGCTCAACAACGAAATCCACATGGAACTATTCGTATTGAACGATGTGGAACGTACCTTTGCTTTAGTCGGTTTCACATAGATGATGTCGTTCTGCTGCAACTGATAGTAGGGCGAAAGGGCTATGTCCGCCTTTGTCAGGTCCAGATGATAGACACGGCATTTGCCGGACGCGTCCTCGCGCAGCAGCTGCACGTCCGTGCGGTCCGAAGTCAGCGTCATGTCGCCGGCTTGGGCCAACGCTTGGAAAATATTGATGCGCTCGTCGCTGACGCTGTACGTTCCGGGAGATTTCACCTCGCCCAATACGCTGATTTTATAACTGAGCGTACGTACCGTCACGTTGGGAACCTCATTCAGATAAGTCTCCAGCTTGCTACGTATCAATTCCTCGCACTCGCGCGTAGTAAGGCCCGACACGCGCAGTTTCCCCAACACGGGATAATCAATGTAGCCCTCGTTGTCCACCAGGTAGTTCAGCAACTTGGCATTATCCAAACCTTGCGTCATAGCCTGTTGCCCTTTCGCCTGCCCTATTTTCCGGTAAAAAGGCACGGAAGAAGCCGGGTCGGAAGTACTGACCACGATGGTCAGCTCGTCCTTCGGCATAATGCGGTACACGTAATGCCTTTCGTGTTGCTCTACCATATCAAGCACCTGGTCCTCGCGAAGGTATAGGGAATCTTTGTAAGCCGTACAACTTGCCAAGAAAATCGGCAGCAAAAGAAAGAGGATAAGCCTTTTCCTGTCCATCATCATTTTTTATCGTTAAAAGAATAACATATGTTCCTGAATCGGGGCGAAGTCAGTCCCGCGTCGCCGCGAACAGCCTGAAACTCAACAGTGCCGCCTCCACGTCGGGCCGGTTCTGCAACTCATAGGCGGGGACGCTTCCGGCAACCTCGGCCAGCGTCCCGCTAATGCCGGCAAAACTCTGCGCATCCAGCGCTATCACGGACGCAGCCTCCACCAGCCGCCGGAAAGTGTCGATGCCGCCCAGGCGCACAGCCTTGTTCCGTGAAGCCTGTTTCATGAAAAACAACGTCTGCAGCCTCACGCCTTCGTTTCGGAAGCAGGCCGTTTTTCCGCTCCAGGGCGAACCGTACACCCGGACTTCGCCGTTCTCCATGCACCGGATCACGGGCTGGTCGTCGTTCAGCAGCCGGCTGCCGGAGATATGCCGCAGCCAGAGCCGGGCATGCGTACTTTTGCCTATACCCGACGCGCCGACGAAGGCGCAGCCGTCGGCGCCGGCCGCCACGCACGAGGCGTGTACCACAGCCGTCCGGCGATACGCCGCGCTATAAGTAAAGGCCAACATAACAAAATCGTTCAATAACCAATAATCCTCGTCAGCCTCGGGCCGCCAATCCGTACGCGCCGCTCGCCACCGGCGGTCGGCGCGAATCCAATACGTCCGGCCATTTTCGCGAAGAGTCAAGGCCACGCAGCATTCGCCGGGCAGCAGCCACAGCCGCAATGTCCTCGCCTCCAGTTCGTTCACCAGGTCCGGGGCGGCCGTTTCCTGGCACACGCGGCATCCCGTCTCCACCCTGCACAGCACTGCGCACGGCAGCGCGGCGGCCCCGGACACGAGGAAGGGGCGGTAATTGGGCAAACGGACCGTGAACTCTTCGCCGCACGTCACCTCCACCGGCCAGCCCGCAATCGACAACATCATAACCTTTCCCTGTATTCTCCGGGGGTCATGCCGTACTTATCATGGAAAGTGCGGTAGAAAGCCCGTAATGACCTGAAACCGGCGTCAGCCGCTATAGCCTTGAAGGGCGCGTCCGGACGGCAAGCCATCAACTCCACGGCATACGACAGGCGCAGGCCATTGATGTAACCGCAAAAATTTGTCCCTGCGCAACACTGAAGCACCCTTGCCGCCTTATTTTTGTTCAGCAAAACCAGGCGCACATACTTGTCGCGCGAAAAAGCCGGATCCAGAAACAGACGCTGCTCCACAATCCGGCGATGCGTTTCCTCGAACTGCCTCGCCTCCTCCGCAGTCGGTCCCGCGGACTGGCGCGCGCGGCACGCGTCATTTTCCATCTGAATCGCCCGTTATGATTTCAACGTATTCCGGCTCCACCTCCACCGCCGCCGTCAGCCATCCCGGAAGCTCCACAAGCAGGCGTTTCACGCGGGCGCCGCGCATGGCGAGCAGATACCCCTCGTAACCATCCAGGCTGCCGCCCACGATACGGATACGCCGCCCCAACATAGCAGTCGTCATTTCGCCTGGCCGATAGTACTTGGGCGTTCTGGCGCGCGCCACTGCGTTGACAAAGTTTGCCATGTCATCGTCGCGCACCACCATCGGGTCACGATAAGCGGCCCCTTTCTGATAACGGTACTGCAGCGTGGGGATTCTGGCAACGGCCATGTCAAGACGTTGCCGCGTCTCGCGCACAAACAACAAATCGCGGATAAAAGGAACGCATTCCCTGATGCGGCGACCTTGCCGGACAGACAGGCGCCAGCACATAGGGGTGAAAATTTCCATCCCGAGAGCCGCCAATTGCTTGTAGGCCGGAAGTTTGGCATTGCTGCGCTTGAGGTCGCGCATAACAAACCATTGTTTAACAAATTCCGGTTCCGTAAAAGGCCGCGACTGCGACGGAGCCCCCGATTTTGACTTTTTATCCGGCTGGAACATGATGGCATCTTTTCGGTAAAGACAAAACCTTCTAATCCTGCATTGATTATTATTCGCTACAAATCATGCAGTTACACAAAACAACGTCGATCGGCAATTTCTCGTCCAGCGCTTCCGTCTATGACATTGCGCCTCGGCTTGGCTCAAACTTTACCGCCGGAGCCGCGCGCAAATACACTGTACATCTCTTGATAAGAGACGGATTAATTTGCTACAAAATTAGCAAAATCGCTTGATATAAGCCATATTCGGCATGCGATTTTTTTGTTTTTTGCCCGCAATCGTGAGAGCTGTTAAACCAAAAACTCTCCCACGTCTCTGTATTCCCCATAAAAATCAGCATCTTAGACAAGCTGGCACATCTCTTATCAAGAGATCCGGGATTTTTATATAAACGCAAAAATAAGCCGCACTTTCAAATCCGCCATCCGACGATTCCTCCAATACGGGGCGGAAAGCTAATAAAAAAACGGCTGCTACATTCTCACAAACTGCGCGCAACGGCTGCGGCGCCTTCCCCCGCCCTTCAGATGCCCTCAGCAAGACGGGACTTAAGATTCCGACCTTGCCGCCACGCCCAGCCGCAAGAGCGTCTGCAACAGCTCCGCAACGTCCTCCTGCGCCTGTGAAGCGTCCACCTCGTAGGCCGCGCGCAGCTTGCGCGCCAGTTCCTCCTCCGTGCAGGGCGACTGCTGCAATTCCCCGACCAGGAAAGCAGCCGTCTCGCTGAGTATCAGCAAGCGCGAGAAGTTGATTTGTTCCCCGCTGCCAAGCAGCACATGCTCACCGGCCACGGTGCGAACAAGAAAATCTTTCTGTATCACGTACTTCATTCGTAGGTCCTCGTTTTTGGCCGACAGGAAAGGCCGCGGGCGCCGTTTCCGCAGCCTTTCTGATGGAATATATGTCAACGCCCGCTCCGGCACGCCGGAGCAGATCAATGCTCTTCAAACACGACAACAGGGTCCTTCAACGTAAACTTACGCACCGTGGCGCCGGAACTTGTCCTCGTCGGAACGGTCGAAGTCGTGCCGTCCCACGCTTCCTTGAACTCTGAAATCTCGATAATCAGACCAGCGTTGTAGAAGCTGTTGTTCGTCGGCTTGAAATCGCCGGAAGCCAGATCCACCTCCGTCATCAGCGCGCCGGTGTCGTCCAGCAACCAGTCGTCATCGGGCTCGCCCTCGCCGTCCCAGTGCTTGACAAATACATAAATATGTCCCAATTCGCCGGACGCTCCCAGCACCGGCGTGAACAAATGGTTGCCGGGCTGAGTGAAATAACCTTGTCCTCTATAAGTTATGCTTACATTGCCGAATTGCCGGCCGGACAGTTTCAGGTATTTCCCGCTATCGTTCTGCCCGTCATGAAACAGCTGCGAATCGCCCGAGGCGTAGTATCCGCCGCCTACGTTGTCCGCCGCAGCAGCCTGCGTGCCTAAATTGTAGGCGCTGGGAAAAGCCTCGCCGCCCACATATACCTTTATATACCATTCATTTATCGGCGAGCCCATCACTTCTTCAAAACGTTCTTCCGTCAAAGTATAGGTTACGTCGCCGTTCCACTCGTCCCGATCCGTCTGGTCATAGAACAATCCGAGCAGGTTGAAGCCTGCGCAGCCGCGGTGCATGACCAGTCCCGTGTTGGTAGCCAAATCGTCGATGGAGAAATTATCCGCGCTACGGTAAATCTCCACGTTGGTAGAGTCATTTCTCTTGTAATGAGTCACATCGGGAGTCGTTTCCACTTGGCTGTCCGACAGACGCCACTCATTGTAAGGAACGGAAGAGAAATAGCACTGCTCATTGGCCGCTATTTCCATCGGTTCGCCGACCAGTTCCCCGTCTGCGCCATAGGCCTGTATCAGTCCGGAGCCGTCCTCGTAGACCACGAACCGGTAATTGAACCCATAGCACTGCGTACCGTCCGTACAGGTTATGTCATGAAGGGAAAACAGAACGGACTGATCCGGCTCGCCGTCGCCCACAACCTTATGAAGGTAAATCACATCGGGGTCATACTTGTTGTCAAAACTCTGATTGTCCGCTATGCCGCGCGTCGCCCCGTTGGACGCATCCTGACCGCTGCTCGGCAACGCGCTGACATCCATCTCAATGTCGTAAACGCCAGGAGCCGCATGCCATCCGGCCAAACTCTCCTCGCTGCTGCACGATGCCATGCAGGCACAGAGCAGGAGCAAGCCTGAAAAAAGGAATACGTATTTTTTCATTTCCGTCATTTTCCAATTCTTCTTAAAAAACACCGCGCGGGCAGACCGCCCCGGGCCATTACGGCCTTGAGCCAATCCAGTGCCAGTCGCCAGGCTCATTGTCGCGCGTCTCGAACAAGGAATGCGCAGAGCCTTCCGTCTCTACCCGTATACATGTGCCGCCAATCCCGCTGTTCGCGATGACGGACTGGCAGACCGCGCTGCCCAAATCCCACTGCACTTCCCTGACAGTAGGCTTTATATATATTTTCTTTGCCATAATCCGAGTATGAATTTATAAAGACAATAAGTTCTGTCGGCAAAAGTACAGATTATCGGGAAGGAAGACGGCCTGCGCGTCCGGCAATTTGGTGCCAATTCGTCACAAAGTCATTCCGCCGGCTCTGCGCGGGCCCGGACGGCCTCGCGCGAAGGCCGCGGGGCGCGCTCCGTTACGGGGGAACGGCAACAGCCTAAAGGCGGGGCGGCATCTTCCGGCGCCGCTCCGCGCGCACTCCCCTTAGCCCCGTCGTCACGGGGCTAAGCCCTGGAGAAACGCGGCTTAGGCCCGTGAGCGCGGGGCTAAGGCCGGACGGAACGCGGCGACAGACTGCGGGCACAGGCCCGGCCGGCAACGGCATTTGGCCAGTACGACAAAAAGGCGTACCTTTGCGTGCTGTCCGGGCGCGCCCGACGCGCCCCGCGGGAATACATTCACTGAACGACTTTTATGAAAGAATTCATACAGACCGAAGCGAAAGCCGAAACCGCCGTCCTCGTGGCGCTCGTCACCAAGACGCAGAACGAACGGAAAACGGCGGAGTACCTGGACGAGCTGGAGTTTCTGGCCGAGACGGCCGGAGCCGTCACCGTAAAACGCTTCACGCAACGCGCCGACGGGCCCAACAGCGTGACCTACGTAGGACGGGGCAAGCTCGAGGAGATACGCCGCTACATCGTGGAGGAGGAGGAAGCCGAGCGCGAGGTGGGCATGGTCATCTTCGACGACGAGCTTTCGGCCAAGCAGTTGCGCAACATCGAAAAGGCGCTCCAGGTGAAAATCCTGGACCGCACGAGCCTCATCCTCGACATCTTTGCCATGCGCGCCCAGACGGCCAACGCCAAGACGCAGGTGGAGCTGGCGCAATACCGCTATATGCTGCCGCGCCTGCAGCGCCTCTGGACCCACCTCGAGCGCCAGGGCGGCGGATCGGGCGGCGGCGGCGGAAAGGGCTCGGTGGGCCTGCGCGGACCGGGCGAGACGCAGCTCGAGATGGACCGCCGCATCATCCTGAACCGCATGGCCCTGCTCAAGCAGCGGCTTGCCGACATCGAGCGGCAGAAGTCCACCCAGCGCAAGAACCGCGGACGACTCATCCGCGTAGCCCTCGTGGGCTACACGAATGTGGGCAAGTCCACGCTCATCAACCTGCTGGCCAAGAGCGACGTGTTTGCCGAAAACAAACTCTTCGCCACGCTCGACACGACCGTACGCAAGGTCATCATCGGCAACCTGCCCTTCCTGCTGGCGGACACGGTGGGCTTCATCCGCAAGCTCCCCACCGATTTGGTGGAGTCCTTCAAGAGCACGCTCGACGAGGTGCGCGAGGCCGACCTGCTGGTACACGTCGTGGACGTGTCGCACCCGGACTTCGAAGAGCAGGTGCAGGTGGTGGACCAGACGCTCATGGAACTGGGCTGCGCCGAAAAGCCGCAGCTGCTCGTGTTCAACAAGATGGACGCCTACCGCTGGACGGAAAAGGAGGCCGACGACCTGACGCCCGCCACCCGCGAGAACGTGTCGCTGGACCAGCTGATGCACACCTGGATGGCCCGCGGCGACAAGGACTGCATCTTCATCTCGGCCCGCGAACGGACCAACGTGGACGAACTCAAGCAGCTGCTCTACAAGCGGGTGCGCGAACTGCACGTGCAGAAATACCCCTACAACGATTTCCTCTTCGACCAATACGACGAGGAGGGCAACGTGGAATGACCCGTCCGCTCCGTCCGGAGCACGGCGGGCAACGAAAAACGGCGCATGGCACGGAGCTGGAAGGGGCTCCGCGCCATGCGCCGTTTCTGCCCTGCCGGCCGAACGGGCCGGCAGGCGCTTTCAGGGCGCGCCGGCTGCCGCGGCGGCTGCAACGGTGCGGGCCACACGGGCGGCCAGCGCGGCATTACGGGCATCGCTGGCACGCGAATTGTGGACCAGGACGGCCACATAGTAACGGTGGCCGGAGGGCATAACGAAGTAGCCGGCATCGTTGTCGGCGGCCTTCACGCCGTCGGGCGAGCGGTCGGACGAGCCGGTCTTGTGGCCCAGCACGGCCGCGGGCGGCAGACCGGCGCGCAGTTTGTCGGCACCGGTGGCCGTTTGCTCCAGCACGCCGCGCAGGAAGGCGGCCTGCGGGGCGGCGAGCAGGCTGTCGCGCAGAAAGGCGCGAAACAGGCGGGCCACCGCCTGAGCGGAGGCTGCATTGTCAAGGACGCGGCGCACGTCGCGGTGCATGTCGTCCTCAGTGGCGCGGATGCGCACGTCTTCCTCGCCCAAGCGGTGCACGTAGCGCTCCACCGCGGACGGACCGCCCACGTAGCCGAAGAGCACGTCGCAGGCGTTGTTGTCGCTCAGCGCGACAGCGTAGTAAAGCAATGTGTCCATCCGCACGCGGCCGCGGCGGCCGGGCATACGGTCGCGCAGCGGGCTGTACGTATGCTCGCGCAGCTCGGCCGGCGTAAGGGTGAAAAGCGTGTCGAAGGGCGTGCCCCGCCGGTCCATGCGGTCGAGCACGGCGAGGGCCAGGGGAAACTTGACCACACTGAGCAGGGGCAGGGCGGCCGTGTCGCCATAAGCGAACACGGAGCCGCTGTCCGTAAGGACACTGACGCCGACCGTGGCCGGAAAGGCGTCCAAGCTGTCGCGCAGGGCCGTCCAGCCATCGGCCAGAGCAGGCGTCCGCCGACAGGACGTGCCGGCAGAAAGGAGCAGCGCCAGCAACATGAAAAAGCACATCCGGTTCATTTTTCTCTATTTCAGGTTCATTTTTCTCTATTTCAATAAAGGAGGGCAGAAGGCCGCGCCGCCGCTACATCCAAGGCGCGAGGAACTGCGCCACGCGGCGGGCGTATTCCTCCGGATGGTCATGGTAGGACATGGCGTGGGCCGAGCCTGGCGCCACCCACAGCGCTTTCGGCGCGGGCTTGGCGGCGTAGAGGACGCGGACCATGGATGTGGGCACGTAGTCGTCCGCCGCGCCGTGGACGAAGAGCATGGGCCGCCGGCAGCGGCGCACGGCCTCGAGGGCGGAGGCTTCGCGGAAGTCCCACCCGTAGCGCACGCCGCAGAGCCAGGAGGCACTGTAGAGCAGGGGGAAGGGCGGCAGGCCGAAGCGGCCGCGCAGCTCCTTGCGGAACTGGTCCCAGACGGACGTGTAGCCGCAGTCCTCGACAAAGGCGCGGACGGCAGGGGGCAGGTCCGCCTCGCCGGAGAGCATCATCGCCGTGGCGGCTCCCATGGAGATGCCGTGGACGACGACCGTCGCGCTGTCGCCGAAGAGGGCGGGAACGACGTCGAGCCAGCGGCGCACGTCGAGTCGGTCCAGCCAGCCCATCTGGATGTGCGTGCCGCCGCTCCGGCCGGCATAGCGCAGGTCGGGCAGGAGGAGATTGTAGCCGAAGTCGCGGCGGTACATGCGTCCCAGGGGCATCATGCGCACGGCGTTGTCCGTATAGCCGTGGACCAGCAGGGCGGTGCGGCGCGTGGGGCGGGCGGCCCGGGCGTAGTAGGCATGGAGGGCCGTGCCGTCCGGCGCGGTCAGGGTGGTGTCGCGCAGGATGCCGGCGCGCGTCAGGCTGTCGCGCCAGGCCGTCATGCCGGGGAAGAGGGCGTCCGTCCCGCGCCAGGCGGCTTCCTCGTCGTGCCCGCGGTCGCCGGGCCGCAGGGCGTAGTCCAGCATGTACCATGACGCGGCCAGGACCGCCAGCAGCAGGGCGGCTACGATACTGCCGGCCAGCAGCAGGATTTTCTTTTGTTTCATTGCTCAGGAAGTATGTCCGGCGTAAAGTTAGGCAATTCCGCCGGGACATGACGGCCGGACGCGGAAAATTCAGCCGCCGCGCGGACGGCCGGCCACAAAAAAAGCATCCGGCCACGACCCGCGCGGGGGCCGTAACCGGATGTTTGGCTTGCAGGACCTTGCGGTCCGGGGTTCTGTCGGAATCAGAGGCTCCAGTCTTCCTTCGTCTTGCGGACGTAGGAAGCGTAGCGGCGCTTGGCAGCCTCCTCCGTCTTGTCGAAGAGTTCCTGCGCCTCGGCGGGCAGGGCCTTCTTCAGGGAGAGGAAGCGGACTTCGCCGTTCAGGTAGTCCTGGAACTTGCTCCAGTCGGGCTCCTTGGAGTCAAGGGTGAAGGGGTTCTTGCCTTCGGCCTCGAGCTCGGGGTTGAAGCGCCAGAGCTGCCAGTAACCGCACTCTACGGCGCGGCGCTCTTCCTCCTGGCTGCGGCCCATGCCGCCCTTGATCTTCAGTCCGTGGTTAATGCACGGCGCATAGGCGATGATGAGCGAAGGTCCGTGGTAGGCTTCGGCCTCACGGATGGCCTTGAGGCACTGTGCCTGGTCGGCGCCCATGGCAACCTGTGCCACGTAGACGTAGCCGTAGGTGGTCTGCATGAGGCCGAGGTCCTTCTTCGTGACGCGCTTGCCGGAGGCGGCAAACTGGGCGATGGCGCCGATAGGCGTAGCCTTGGAGGCCTGGCCGCCGGTGTTGGAGTAAACCTCGGTGTCGAGTACGAGGATGTTGACGTCCTCGCCGCTGGCCAGGACGTGGTCCAGACCGCCGTAGCCTATGTCGTAGGACGCGCCGTCGCCGCCGATGATCCACTGGCTGCGCTTGGTGAGGTAGTGGGCCAGACCGGTAAGCTCCTTGCATACGGGGCAGCCCTTCTCAGCGCCGGCCGCGATGAGCGGTTCCAGTTTGTCGGCTGCGGCGCGGCTGGCGGCTGCGTCGTCCTTGCCTTCGAGCCACTGCTGTGCGGCTTCCTTGAAGTCGGCGGGCACGTGCTCGTCGGCCAGGCTCTGCTCGAGCAGCTGCTGGATGCGGGCGCGCATTTTCTTATTGGCCAGAACCATACCCATGCCGAACTCGCAGAAGTCCTCGAACAGGGAGTTGGCCCAAGCGGGACCCTGCCCCTTGGCGTTGGTCGTGTAGGGCGTGGAGGGGATGGAGCCGGAGTAGATGGAGGAGCAGCCCGTGGCGTTGGCAATCATCTGCCGGTCACCGAAGAGCTGGCTGACGAGCTTGACGTAAGGCGTCTCGCCGCAACCGGAGCATGCGCCGGAGAACTCGAAGAGCGGCGTAGCGAACTGGGAGTTCTTGGGATTGAGCTTCACGTCTACGAGGTCTTGCTTGCTCGTCACGTTCTTCACGCAGTAGTCCCAGTTCTCCTGCTCGGCCATCTGGGTCTCGAGGGGCACCATCTTGAGGGCTTTGTTGCCGCGCAGACCCGGACAGACGTCGGCACAGTTGCCGCAGCCGAGGCAGTCCATCACGTCGACCTGCTGGCGGAAGTGCATGCCCTTCATGGCGGCCGGGGCCTTCATGTCGAGGGTTGCGCCCTTGAAGCCCTTGAGCTCCTCGTCGTCCAGTACGAACGGACGGATGGCGGCGTGGGGGCAGACGAAGGCGCACTTGTTGCACTGGATACAGTTGGCTTCCTCCCAGACAGGGACAAAGGCTGCGACGCCGCGCTTCTCGTAGGCGGCGGTGCCTTGCTGCCACGTACCGTCGACGGAGGGCTTGTAGGCACTGACGGGGAGCAGGTCGCCGTTCTGGGCGTTAATGGGACGCACCAGTTCGGAGATGAAAGCGGGCTCGTCGCGTACAACCTTTTCGTCCTCGGGCAGGTTGGCCCACGCGGGGTCTACGGGCAGCTGCTTGTACTCGCCGCCGCGGTCCACGGCCTGGTAGTTCTTGTCGACGATGTCCTGGCCCTTCTTGCCGTAGGACTTGACGATGAACTTCTTCATCTGTTCCACGGCGAGGTCCACGGGGATGACCTGCGTGATGCGGAAGAAGGCGGACTGGAGGATGGTATTGGTGCGGTTGCCGAGCCCGATCTCCTGGGCGATTTTCGTTGCGTTGATATAGTAGACGGTGATGTTGTGCTGGGCGAAATAGCGCTTCACGTTGTTGGGCAGGTTGCTGGCCAGCTCGTCGCCTTCCCAGATGGTGTTGAGCAGGAAGGTGCCGTTGTCGCGCAAGCCGCGGAGCACGTCGTACATATGCAGATAGGCCTGGACATGGCAGGCGACGAAGTTAGGCGTCTTGATCTGATACGTGGAACGGATGGGGTGGTTGCCGAAACGGAGGTGCGAGCAGGTGAAGCCGCCGGACTTCTTGGAGTCGTAGCTGAAGTAGGCCTGGCAGTACTTGTCCGTGTTGTCGCCGATAATCTTGACGGAGTTCTTGTTGGCGCCCACGGTGCCGTCGGCGCCGAGTCCGTAGAACTTGGCCTCGAAGATGCCTTCGCCGCCGAGCGCCATTTCCTTCTCCAGGGGGAGGGAGGTGAACGTCACGTCGTCCACGATGCCGAGGGTGAAGTGGTCCTTCGGTTGGGGCAGGGCGAGGTTGTCATAGACGGAGATGATCATGGTCGGGGTGGTGTCGCAGGAGCCGAGGCCGTAGCGTCCGCCGACGATGAGCGGGTGGTTCTCTTCGTTGTAATAAGCCTCCTTGACGTCGAGGTAGAGCGGTTCGCCCACGGCGCCGGGCTCCTTCGTGCGGTCGAGTACGGCGATGCGCTTGCAGGTCTTGGGCACTGCGGCGAGCAGGTGCTTGGCGCTGAAGGGGCGGTAGAGGTGTACGCTGACCATGCCGACTTTCCCGCCCTTGGCGTTGAGGTGGTCGATGGCCTCGCGGGCGGCTTCGGTCACGGAGCCCATGCAGATGATGACGCGCTCGGCATCCTCGGCGCCGTAGTAGCTGAAGAGCTTATACTCGCGGCCGGTGATGCGGGAGACGGCTTCCATGTACTTCTCCACAATGCCGGGCACGGCGTCGTAGTAAGCGTTGCACACCTCGCGGTGAGCGAAGAAAGTCTCGGGGTTCTCGGCCATGCCGCGTGCTACGGGGCGCTCGGGCGAGAGGGCGCGGGCACGGAACTCTTCGAGGGCTTTCGTGTCGACGAGCGGGCGGAGGTCCTCCATGTCCATTTCCTCGATCTTCTGGTACTCGTGGCTGGTGCGGAAGCCGTCGAAGAAGTTGATGAAGGGCACGCGGCTTTCGATCGTGGCCAGGTGGGCTACGGCGGAGAGGTCCATCACCTCCTGCACGCTGCCTTCGCACAGCATGGCGAAACCGGTCTGGCGGCAGGCCATCACGTCGGAGTGATCGCCGAAGATGCAGAGTGAGTGGGTGGCCAGGGTGCGGGCCGACACGTGGAAGACGCAGGGCAGCAGTTCGCCGGCGATCTTATACATGTTCGGGATCATGAGCAGGAGGCCCTGCGAAGCGGTGAACGTCGTGGTGAGCGCGCCGGCCTGCAGCGAGCCGTGCACGGCGCCGGCGGCGCCGCCTTCGGACTGCATCTCCTGCACCGTCACCGTGTCGCCGAAGAGGTTCTTGCGCCCCTGAGCCGCCCATTCGTCCACATGTTCCGCCATGGGCGAGGACGGGGTAATCGGGTAAATGGCAGCGACCTCCGAGAACATGTACGCAATGTGCGCGGCGGCCTGGTTACCATCGCAAGTGATAAATTTCTTTTCTTTTGCCATAACCGTTATTTTGAAAATTTAAATCGTTATATGGGATTACCGGTATTTACTCTGCAAAGGTAGTATTTCTATTTCAGTTGCCGCCGGCCTTTGCAGGATTTTTCTGAGTGTGCGGGGCGGACCGCCGCGCTCAGTAGAGGAAGCCGAAGAGCCAGAGGGGCACGTCGCTGCCCCGGCCCACCTCCATGTTGTAGCGGGCCGTGTAGACGCCGGGACCGCCCTTGACGCGCTTGCCATGGTCGCACACGCAGACGTCCACCGAGCTATTGATGCGGAAGAAGCCTTCGCGCCGCTCCTTGTTCACCGTGTGGTGGCGCCACAGGGCGTTGACGAAGAAGGTCTCCATGATCATCTGCTCGCTCATCTGGGGCACGTAGACGGCGTAGGCCAGATTGGTGTCGTGGAGCATGATGGCGGCGGGTTTCTTGGGGAACGTGTCGCCCTCGCGATAGACCATGTTGACGAGGCGGGCTTCCTCGAGGTATTTCAGGTAGTTCATCACCGTGGCGCGGCTGGTCCCGATCTCCTCGGCCAGACGGCTCACGTTGGGCGCCGCACCGCCGCCGATGGCCAGCAGGTAGAGCAGGCGCTTGATGCGCGAGAGGTATTTCAGCTCCATCTGTTTGCTGAAGAGGATGTCCACTTCTATCATCATGTTCATGGCCTTGAGCAGGGCCTCCATGAAGTTGTGGTTTTCCAGGAAAAAGGGGTAGTAACCGTGGTGCAGGTAGTCCTGGAAGTAGAGCCAGGGCTTCACGCGGGGCACGATGAGCTTGAGTATCTGCTCGTGGTCGCGGAGCATGTCGCCCAGCTCGAACGTCTGGAAGGCGTTGCCCGTCTGCAGGTTGATAAACTCGCGGAAGGAGAATCCGTGGAGCACGTAGACGCGGCTGATGGAGGAGAGTTCGGACGTGTCCTCCTCGCAGGGCGCCACGGAGGTCGTGGTGTAGACTATGCGGAGGTAGGGGTAGCGGTGGTAGCACTCGCAGAGCTGCTGCTGCCAGTCGGGCAGCTTGAAGGCCTGGTCCACGAGGAGCACCTGGCCGCCGCTTGCCACGAACTCGCCGGCGAAGTCCACAAGCCCGCGGCCCTGGAAGTAGAAGTTGTTCAGGTTGATGTACAGACACTGCCGCAGGCGGGCGTCGAAGTGTTCGTGCGCATATTGCAGGAGAAACGAGGTGCGGCCCACGCCGCGGGGGCCGCGGATGCCTATCATGCGATAGCTCCAGTCGATGATGTCCATCAGCGAGCGCCGCACCGGGGCCTCGAAGTGTTCCATCAGGTAAGCGTGTGTCCGGTAGAATGTCTCCAACATAAGTGTCAGAATTGGGTTATCAAGGGCAAAGATACAACATCCGCCGCGACTGCAACACAGAGTTGGCAAAAATAATTCATTCTATTTTCCTTTATTTACGACCGCCCGGCGCCGACGGGCCTGAGGCTCCGCCCACGGGCCAGACCCGACGCGGGGTCAGGCCGGCTGCTCACACACCGGGGCGAAGGCGCGCCGGGCCTGGCTTATCCACTCCTCGCAGCGGCGGCGGTCCGCGCCGCGGGCCGCGGCATACTCGCGCGCCAAGGCGGAGAAGAAGGCGTCGTCGCCCGTGAGCTGGCCCAGGCTGGCGCAGCCGCGCTCCACGCTCACCGGGCGGCCGGTGCGCATGCTGTTCGTGTCGATCAGGGCGAAGTGGAAGCGTCCGTTCACCTTGTCGAAGAGAATGTTGCTCGACGAGAAGTCCCGGTGGAGGAAGCCGTCCTCGTGAAGGCGCGCCGCGAAGTGGGCGAAACTGCGCACCAGTTCGCCGCGCTCGCCGGCGGGCATCGTGGCGACGCTGGCCAGACTGTAGCGGTAGTCCGAGTGCAGGCAAACGAAGTAGTTGGTCGAACGGAACCAGCCGCAGGGGCAGCTCACGAAGGCCACGGGTTCAGGGCTCTCGAAGCCGCGCTCGCGCAGCTCGAGGGGCTTGAAGTAGGCCCGCTTGGCTTTCGACGTCCTGTATGCCCGGCAGGACAGGCGGTCCCGCAGGGTCGTGGGGGCGTAGCGTTTCACGCAAAGCGTCAGGCCGCCCACCTGGAGTGTGCGCAGCACGTTGCGGTCGCGGAATATCTCCTTGCCCTCCTTTTCAAAGTGTTCCTCAAGGTGTGACAGGTAGTCGCGCAGGAACTCGTACTTGGGGTTCAGGATAATCTTCATGAACGTTTTGCTTTGCGCGCAAAATTACAGATTTATTTTGGATTTCGCAACACCGGAAGCTCATCGCACGCCGCAACGTGTCACGCCGCCCCCGCCTCCGGCCGCCGCGCCTTAGCCCCGTCGCCGCGCGCCTTAGGCCAGGAGAAACGCGCCTTAGGCCAGGAGAAACGCGCCTTAGCCCCGTCGCCGCGCGCCTTAGGCCCGCGAATGTGGCACAGTCACACAAAAAAACCGGCCGCTTGCGGCGGCCGGGGAAAAAGGGCTGGCGGCGCGGGGTGGGAGCCCCGGCGCCCGGATGATCGGCGATCAGAAGGAGAGGCGGACGCCCACCTGGCAGTGCCAGCGGGAGGAGACGTCGCTCTTCTGCGGATAGCTGTTCGTGTTGTACGTGTAGGAGGGCGTCAGATAGCCGTTGGCGTCGGCAGAGAGGGACTGCACGGCCAGCGGACTGAGGTTGTAGACGTTGCCGTAGGTGGCGCCCCACTTCTTGTTGAGCATGTTGGCAAAGTTGATGATGTCGAAGGTGAACTCCAGCTTGCCGGCGCCCTTGGGGTTGTAGACGGTCTGGGCCAGATGGAGGTTGATCTCATGCTCCCAGGCCGTGCGGTTGGAGTTGCGCTCGGCGTACTGGCCGCGGTGGTCCTTGGCGTAGCTGTCGTTCAGAATCCACTGGCGGAAAGCCTCACGGCCCTGCTCGGCGGTCATGGTGACCTCGCCGTTGCGTACGACGTCGACGAAGTTCATACGGTCGAGCTCCTCGTCGGTCGGGATGTAGAGCAGAGAGTTACCGCGCGCACCGTCGCCGTTGAAGTCCTGCGACTCATACATGGAGAGGCTGTAGCGTCCGCCGGAGAATCCGTTGTAGACCACGGCGACCGTCGTGCTCATCCAGTTGTTCCAGTAGCGCGGCGAGGTGTAGGCGGCCTGAATCATCAGGCGGTGAGGCACGTCGAACTTGGAGAAGCCGAGCTCGCCGCTGCCGTTCGTGTCGCGCGAATAGTTGTACTGCCAGTTGGAATAGGCCACGGAGGAAGTGCCGTCGTTCACGGACTTGGAGTGACCGAAGGTGTAGCTGGCCCTCAGGTCCAGACCGAAGTCGAAACTCTTCTCGAGCATGGCGGACAGGGCGTAGGAATAGCCCTCGTTCGTGTTCTTCAGGTTGATAATGCTGTTGTAGTTGCTGCTGCGCAGGGAGTAGTAGGGCGCACTGGAGGCCTCCACTCCGGGCACGGCGTAGACCTTCTCGCCGTTGTTGACCAGGGCGAGGTTTTCGAAGAAGACGTTGTGGAGCGTCTTGGAGTAAATGCCCTCAATAGTCATCTTCACATCGCCGGGCAGCATCTGCTCAAGGGCCAGGTTGGCACGGAGCACCTGCGGGTACTTGAAGTCCTTGCTCACGGTGACGATGTCGGCCGATCCGGCCGTGCCCTGCTCGGCCGCGGCCAGGGGGTTGTCCTTATACTGCTCGAGCGAGGGGACATTGGCGTTCTGTATGGTAACCTTCTTCACGTCGACGCCCGTATTGTTGAAGGCGTTGCTCAGCCAGACGAATGGGACGCGGCCGGTGAAGATGCCGACGCCGCCACGCAGCAGCGTGCGGTGGCTGCTGTCCGTGTACCAGTTGAAGCCTACGCGGGGCGACACCATCAGCTTCGGGCTGGGCGTCTGGCCTACCTCGACGCCCATGTTGTTGGCGGCTGCGAAGGCGTTGAACTCGTCGTTTCTCATCGGGTCGTTGAAGATGAGAGGGATGTCGAAGCGCAGGCCGTAGGTCAGGTTAAAGTTGTTGTTGGGCACCCACTTGTCCTGAGCGTAGAAACCGAACTGGCCGGCCTTGAGCGAGGGGGCGTACTGCAGGCTCCCGGTGACGTCGGGGTCCGTATAGGCGTAGCGGAAGCGCCAGGGGTTGTCGTTGAGAAAGTCCTCGACGGAGTTGAAGCTCCACTCGCCGTAGGCTCCCTGGAGGAAGAGGTTGCGGATGCGGTAGAACTCGTTGTGCGTACCGAACGTAAGGGTGTGATCGCCCAGATACCAGGAGAGGTTGTCCTCAAAGGAGTAGATGTCCTGATCCAGGGTGTTGGCGCCGGAGGAATACTCCGTGCCGATGTTGACGTCGTTGCGCGAGGTGCCGTCCGCACCGTAGACGTTGCTGATGGCGATGGAGGGGCCGTCGTAAGCAACCTCGCGGAAATCGCGGACAAAGGTGGCAGAAGCGCGCAACTCGTTGTAGATGTTGTCCGTGAACTGCGAGTTCAGCTCAGCCACCACCGAGTTAGTCTTGTTATTCATGCGGTAGCCGGAATTGACGAAGAAGTACTCCGACGAGCCGGCGCCGTAGCTGTCGCGGTAGGAGTTGTTGTGCTGATAACGCAGGGCCAGCTTATGCCGGTCGTTGATGTTCCAGTCCAGGCGGGCCAGCAGGCCGAATGACTTCTGCTCGATGTCGCGCTGGTCGTAGCTCTCCCGGATACCGGTCAGGTCGTAATAGCGGTCGGCGATCTGCGCAGCCACATCGGACGTGATGTAAGTGTTCGTATAGCCGGGGTAATACTGCGAGGGATAGGACTCCTTGTGACCCTCCGCGCTGACGAAGTAAAAGAGCTTGTCCTTCACGATAGCGCCGCCGAGCGTACCGCCATAGGTGCGGGAGTACTGCTGCTGGAGGGGCGACTCAGCGTAACCCTGCACCGCGCTGTACTTCCCGTACATGCTTTGATTGTTGAAGTAAGTGTAGGCCGAGCCGAAGGTCTTGTTCGCACCCTGCTTGGTGACGGCGTTGATGCCGCCGCCCGTGAAGCCGCCCTGACGGACGTCGTAGGGAGCCACCACGACCTGGATTTCCTGGATAGCGTCCATCGAGATGGGGTTCGCGTCGGTCTGGCCGCCGTTCGTACCGCCGGAGGAAAGGCCGAACACGTCGTTGGCCACGGTACCGTCTATCTGGAAGCTGTTATACCGGTTGTTTGTCCCGGCAATTGTGATGCCGCCTATCTTCGAGGAGACGGCCATCGGCGAGTTCTTCACTATATCATACACGTTACGGTCGATGGTCGGCGTCGCACTGATGTTGTCCAGGCTGAAATTCTGCGCGCCGCCTCCCCGTTGCCGTGCACTGGCCACGACGGTGGCCTCGCCCAGCTGGGTGTCTGTCGGCACCATCTCGGCGTTGAGCGGCAGCGTGTTGCCCAGTTCGAGAAACAGCTTCTCGAAGGTTTTCTTTCCGTAACCCAGGTAGGAGATGGTCACCGTGTAGGGGCCGCCGGTGCGCAAGCCCTGGAGCGTATAGCGTCCGTCGTTGTTGGTCACGGCCGTATAGCGTGAGCCGGAGGGTTCGTGTACGGCGATGACCGAAGCGCCGATGACGGGTTGCTGCGCCTCGTCCACGACGCGCCCGCTCATGGCCGAGGTGGTCACTTGCGCGGTGGCGCAGACGGCGAAAGCCGGCGCGAGCGCAGCGAGCATGAATTTAGAGTAGTTAACCATAAACTATGATTTGGTGAATACTGTGTTTCTCTTTTCGCCGTGCCTTCAGCGGAGCAGTTCCTCCGTGTCGGCGGCCAGTCCGTCGCAGGGCGCCGGCTCCACGCCCAGCAGGCGGCACAGCAGCGGATAGACAGCCGTGTTGGGAAACTGGCGGGTCATGGTGTAGCCTTGCTTGAAGTCCGGTCCGACTGCCAGGAAGGGCACCAGCATATCGTTGGCGGCCGGGTCGAAACCGTGGGCGCCGCCGGGGCCTGTGGCGGGGCGGTCCGTCACGCTCCAGCCCACGTCGGGCAGCACGACGATGTCGCCCACGTTAGGATCCGTCCCGTAGTGGAGCGTGTCGGGAATCTCCTCCCTGCGCCATGCGCGGACGTGGGGCATACGCTCCAGCGCCGCCATCAGGTCGTCCACGTGTCCCGGCCGGGCATGGATCTGTGTCGGCACGCCCGCGTCGATGCGCTCATACCACTCCGCCTTAAGGTAGTCCGCCGGACGGAGCACGCGCTGCGGGTCCACGGCCGTCATGCCGTGGTCCGCCGTCACGATGAAGTTGATGCTGTCCTTGAAGGGCAGCGCCTGCAGGCCTTCCCACAGTGTTTCCATCAGCACGTCCAGGCGCTCCACGGCGCGGCGCGTCCGGGCTGACAGGGGGCCGTTGACGGCCACATCGGAACCCGGCCAGTAGACCACGCCCGCCCGCAGCCCCTGCCGCTCGGCCGTCTGCCAGACGGGCTCGCCGCGCCAGAAGCGGGGGTCCTGCTTCGTCTGCTTGTCCGAGAGACTGAAGCGCAGGCCGGACTTCTTGTCCGTAAAACTGTTGGCAATGATGCCGTGGTGGTCCGGGTAGAGCCCGGTGGCCAGCGTATAGTGGTTGGGAAACGTCACCGACGGAAACGAAGGCTGCATCGTGGCCTGCACGCCCTCGCGGGCCATGCGGTTCAGGAACGGCGTATCATATATCTGCACATAGTCGCGACGGAAGCCGTCGAGCGAGACCACCACCGTGTAGCGGCGCGCCTGCACCGCGGAGGGCACAATCAAGAGCAGGAGCAGCAGGGAATACAGAATCTTTCGCATAGTCGGGACATTCATTGGATTAAACCCGCTGCAAAATTAACAATTATAGCCAGTTCCGTCAGTTACATTAACGTTACTTTTTCCGGAACAAGCTGTTGCAGTCCTGCGGCCTGGGCTGCCCCCTCCGCGCCGTCGCGCGGCCCTATAATATAATTATGGTGTGACGGCGCTTCATCTTTGCGCCGTCGCAGTGCAGCCATCTCCCCCTCCGGAAGCCGGCGGCGGGACGCCTGGAGTTTCGCTTCCCGTGGAGCCGGACACTCAGCTCAGCCCCACGATCTCGCCGTCCACGTAGTCTATGTGGTTGGCCTGCGGGTCGCGCGGCAGACCGGGCATGCGCAGGATATCGCCCGCAATGGCGACGATCATTTCCGCGCCGGCGTTGATGACGATGTCGCGTATCTGGAAGTCGAAGTCCTTCACGGCGCCGTAGCGCTTAGCATCGGCCGAGAAGGAGAACTGCGTCTTGGCTATGCAGACGGGCAGGCCTTGCAGGCCCATGTCCTCGGCCGCCTTGAGGCGCTTGAGCGCGACCTTCGAGAAGCTGACGCTCCCCGCGCCGTAGATGCCGCGGGCCACCTTCTCAATCTTCACCCGCAGCGGGTCCGTGTCCTCATACGTGAAGCGCAGCGGCTCGGACGGCCGGCGCTCGATGGTGTCCACTACGAGCCGGGCCATCTCCGCCGCTCCGGCGCCGCCCTCGGCGTAAGCGTTGTTCACCACGAAGGGCGCGCCGAGCACGTCCTCGCAGTGATGGCGCAGCAGGTCCATCTCCTCGTCCGTGTCCTCGCGGAAGCGGTTGAAGGCCACGAGCACCGTCTGCCCGAACGAGCGCAGGTTCGCCACGTGGCGGTCCAGGTTTTCCAGTCCGCGGCGCAGTCCCTCCAGGTCCGGCAGCTTGATGCGGTCCAAGGGAATCCCGCCGTGCATTTTCAGTCCCTGCGCCGTGGCCACGATAACGGTCAGGTCGGGCTGCAGTCCGCTCTTGCGGCACAGGATGTTGTAGAACTTCTCCGCGCCCAGGTCCGCGCCGAATCCGGCCTCTGTCACGGCATACTCGCCGTAGGCCAGGGCCATGCGCGTGGCCACGAGCGAATTGCAGCCGTGGGCGATATTGGCAAAGGGCCCGCCGTGGACAATGGCGGGCGTGTTCTCCGTGGTCTGCACCAGGTTGGGCGAGAAGGCATCCTTAAGCAGCACCATCACACTGCCGGCCACGCCCAGATCGCGCACGGTGAAGGGGCGGCCGTCATAGGTGTAGCCCAGCAGGATGTGCTCCACCCGGCGGCGCAGGTCGGCCTCGTCCGTAGCCAGACAGAGTATGGCCATCAGCTCCGAGGCCGGCGTGATGTCGAATCCGCTCTGCTGCGTCAGTCCGTTGGTGGCCGGTCCCAGCCCGGTCACGATGGAGCGCAGCGAGCGGTCGTTCACGTCGAGCACGCGCCGCCAGAGCACCTCCTTCAGCGCGAAGCCGTCGCCGGCGTGCTGGTACTGGTAGTTGTCCAGCAGGGCCGCGATCATGTTGTGCGCGGAAGTAATGGCGTGGAAGTCGCCCGTGAAGTGCAGGTTGATGCGCTCCATGGGGAGCACCTGGGCGTGTCCGCCGCCGGCTGCGCCGCCCTTCATGCCGAAGCAGGGGCCGAGCGAGGGTTCGCGCAGGGCCACCACCGCGCGGCGGCCTATGTGGTTCAGGCCCAAGGCCAGGCCGATGGAGACGGTGGTCTTCCCGATGCCGGCCTTTGTGGCCGTGATGGCCGTCACCAGGATGAGGTGGCCCGGCTTGCGGCCTTTCAGCAGGCTCAGGGGGAGCTTGGCGACATACTTGCCGTAGTGTTCCAGCGCGTCGCCGCCGATGCCCATCGAGGCAGCCACGTCGTCAATGCGTTTCAGCTCCGTGGAGCGTGCAATTTCGAGATCAGTCATATAGCGTAGGATTTAATTGTTCTGCCCAAGGGGAGGAGGCCGCGGCACGCCTCACACCAGCTTCACGAGCACGGAGTCGATGCGCGTATCGTCCATCCGGAGCACGCGCATGTTGAGCCCGTTCCAGCTGAGCCGCTCGCCCTCCTGCGGGATGTGGCCCAGCAGGTCCAGGATGAGGCCGCCCACAGTGGCGAAGTCCGGGCGGAAGGCGTCCTCCTTGCCGAAGTAGTCCAGGAAGTCGTAGAAGGCGCACTGCCCGCTCACCACCCAGCTGCGGCCGTCGGCTCGCGCCACAATGTCCGGCGCCTCGCGGGGCTCGTCGATACTGCCCACGAGGCCTTCCAGTATGTCCTTGAACGAGATGAGGCCCTGCAGCTGGCCGAACTCGTCGCAGACGAGCGCGCGGTTCAGGCGCCGCCGCTTCAGCTCGGCCAGGGCTTTGTAGACGGTCATGTTCTCGGGAAAGAACACGGGGCGCTGCAGCAGGGGGCGCAGGCTGAAGTCCGCCTTGCCCAGGGAGAGGACCAGGTCCTTGAGGGTCACCATGCCGCGCACCTCGTCGAGCGTGTCCTCCACTACGGGGTAGGCGGCATAGGGCGTGGCGCGCACCACGGCCTCCACCTCGGCCGCGCTCATCTTCACGTCGAGCGTCACCAGGTCCGCGCGATGCGTCATGAGGGCCTCCACCTTGCAGTCGCCCATGACGAGGGCCCGCTCCATGATGTCCTGCTCCACCTCCTGCACCTCGCCCGCCGCGGTGCCTTCCTTGATGACGGACTTGATCTCCTCCTCCGTCACGTGCGACACGTCGCGGTGCAGGCGGCACAGGCGGATAAGCACTTCCGTGGAGCGGGACAGGAGCCAGACGAAGGGGAACGCGATCCGCGCGAAGAACAGCATGGGCGGCGCGGAGAAGCGGGCCATGGCGTCGGCCCGGTCGATGCCGATGCGCTTGGGAAAAAGCTCGCCCAACTCGCACTGCAGGTACGTGGCCAGCACGACGATGACCGTCTTGGCTACGCCGGGGGCCACGCCGGGACTCACGCCCCAGCCCGTGAGCGCCACGGCGAAGTCGTCCGCCAGCGTCTCGCCGGAATAGATACCGGTCAGGATGGAGACGACGGTAATGCCGATCTGCGCCGTCGACAGGAAGCAGTCCGGGTCGTCCATGAGCCGCAGGGCGACGCGCGCCGCCCGGCTTCCCGCCTTGGCCTCAGCCTGGAGCCGGCTGCGGCGCGCGGAGATCAGGGCCACTTCGGAAAGGGAAAAGAAGCCGTTGAACGCGACCAGAATCAGGATAACGATAATGTCCGACATTTGTCCATAGTGCGGTTCCTGAATGAATCGCCCCGCAAAATTAGCGTTTTTCTTCCGCATGGCGAAATGTGAAAGCAGCGAATCGCGCGGCGCTCCGCCGCGGCGTTTTCCGCCGCGGGCGCGCCGCCGGCCGGATTTTTATCCTTACATTTGCACACACGTCCGCCCCGACCGCCGCACGCAGCCCAGGCCGGCAGGCGGGCGCACTCCGGAAACCAGCGCATCACATGAGAATCACACTGTTGCAGACAGACATCCGATGGGCCGACGCCGCGGCCAACATGGCCGAGGCCGCACGCCTCATGGAGGAGAACCCCGGGGCAGACCTCTACGTGCTGCCCGAAATGTGGGCCACGGGCTTCGTCACGGAGCCGGACGCCCACACGGCGCGCCAGGGCAGCGAGGCCCTGGTCTGGATGGAGGCGGCGGCCCGCTCCCGCCGCTGCCACGTGGCCGGCTCGCTGCCGGTCTGGCAGGACGGCCGCTTCCGCAACCGCTTCTACCTGGCCGGGCCGGACGGCCTGCTGGCCCGCTACGACAAGCGCCACCTCTTCAGCTACGGCGGCGAGGACGCGCACTACGCGCCGGGGCGGGAGCGCGTCGTGGCACGCTGCTGCGGCCTGCGCCTGCTGCTGCTGACGTGCTACGACCTGCGCTTCCCCGTATTCCTGCGCAACCGCGGCGACTACGACGGCATGGTCTGCGTGGCCTCCTGGCCTCGCCCGCGCCAGGCCGTGTGGGAGACGCTGCTGCGCGCCCGCGCCCTGGAGAACCAGTGCTTCGTGGCGGGCGTGAACCGCGTGGGCAGCGACCCGACGTGCGACTACGCGGGCGGCACCACGTGGATCGATGCCTACGGCCGCCAGGCCCCGGGCCTGCCGCTCTACGACCGCCCCGGAGCCGTCAGTTTCGAGCCGGACCTGGAGCGACAGGAGGCCTTCCGCAGGAAGTTTCCTGTCCTGGCGGACGCGGACCGCTTCGCCCTGGAGCTGTGAAGCGCCCCCCTTGAGCGGGCGCCGCCGGGGGCAGGCCGGGAGCCGGGGCGGCTGGCCTTAGCCCCGTAATTTCTGGCCTTAGCCCCGTGCGGACGCGCCTTAGCCCCGTTTTTCCCCGCCTTAGCCCCGCCGGCGCGCCGTCGCGGCACGCCCCCGCGCAAGGCGGCCGGAGAGAGGCGCGCCGAGCGCGCGAAAGCGTGAATTATTGCAAAATAGCCACACGGATTTCGGATTTGGGAAATTTATAACTACTTTTGCAGCCATCATATCCATATTCGCACATTTATCTTAACGACAGATGAAGAGCATCCGTTTCACATCATGGCCGGCCCTGGTCCTCCCGCTGCTCATCCTGGCAGCTTCGTGCAGCTCCGAAAGCACATTCGAGACTGACGTCACGAAAGACTGCCTCATCACGGCCGCGACCATGGGCGGACTGAAACGCACCGTCACGCAAAAGAATGCCGCAGGCAAGGACACTACCTACGTGGTCAACCTGACCGGCGCGCTCTACCCGCTATATATCGACCAGCTGAACAACCGCATTTACAACGCGGACTCCCTGCCCGTGGGCACTCACGTGGAGAAAACCGTGTTCTCCGCCTTCAACGCCACGGGCACGGTGCTCATCAAGTCGCTCCACACGGACGCGGACACGATGTTCGTCATGACGGACAGCACGGACTGCTCCGTACCGCGCCAGCTGACGGTCTACTCCTCCGACGGCCTGTCGCGGCGCACGTATCGCCTGGAAGTGAACCTGCACAAGGAGGAGGGCGACTCCTTCCGCTGGAACCGCATGTGCACGGCTCAGCCCGAGCTGGCGCGCCTCGCCGGCGCCCACCGCACGCTGGCCGCCGACGGCCGCCTGCTCGTCTTCGGCACGGCCGAGGGGCAGCCCCGCCTGCTGCAATGCTCCGCGGACGCCCCGGCGGAGTGGAGTTCCACCCCGCTGCCGCCCGACTTTGACGTGCGCTCCGTGCAACGCTTCGACGGCCGCTTCTTCGCCCTCGTGGGTGGCAAGGTCTGCGCCTCGGCCGACGGGAGCGAATGGACACCCACCGGAAGCGCCCTCGCGCCGGACGCCCTTGTGGCCGCCGGTTCGCGGGAACTCTTCGCCGTGGCGGACGGACAATTCTACAGCTCGGCCGACGGCGTGACGTGGACGGCCGACGAGGCCGACCGCACGGACCAGCTTCCCGCCGGCAAGGCCACGGGCACCTGCGTGCCGTCGGCCACCGACCCGCTCATGGAGGACATCGTCGTGGCGGGCCTGAATGCGGAGGGCACGCCCGTGGTGTGGCGGCGCAACATCGACCTGACGGGGACAAACACGTTCGGCTGGTACTACCTGCCCGCCATCCCCGACTACGCATACAACTGCCCGGCGCTGACGGCCGCCACGGTGGTGACCTACGACGGCGGCACCGTGATGACGGGACTCGACGGCGCAGGCAACGTGGCTCCGCTCTACTGGAGCCAGGACAACGGCCGCACGTGGGTGCCGGACGAACTGACCAACCCGCTGACGGCCGGCAGCGGCGCGACAAGCCTCTCGGCCGCGACGGACGAGGACGGCTTCCTTTGGCTCGTGGCCGGCGGCTCGGGCGAAGTGTGGCGCGGACGCCACAACCGGCTGGGCTGGACGGAGACGCAGACTTCCTTCGAACGCTCGCTCCGCGCCGACGGACGGCAGTGACCCCGTAGCTTCATCCCGCAGCCATGAACCGGACGTACCTTCTCCTGCTGCTCCTGCTGGCGCTGGCCTGCCCCGCGGGCCTGACGGCCCAGGAGGCTACGGAGTACCGCATGGAGCTGGGCGCGGCGGCGGGCGGCGGATTCGGACTGAACGACGTGAACTCCCGCTTCTACGGGCAGACCAAACCGGCCGGCGGCATCGTGGCGCGCTTCATCCTGAACCCGCGCATGGCCGTCAAGACCGCGCTGACCCACCTGCGGCTGGGCGGCTCGACCGCCGGGGTGGACAACTTCTACCCCGCCCATCCGGACGCCGCGGGACAGGAGCGCCTGGCGTTTCGCGCCGAAGGCGGCGTGACGGACCTGAGCGCGCTCTACGAGATTCACTTCCTGCCCTACGGCTACGAGCGGGGCTACCAGGGATTCTACCGCCTGGTGCCCTACCTCCAAGTGGGCCTGGGGCTGACCTACTCGGACGCGGGCAGCGCCTTCACGGCAAATTTCCCCATAGGCGCGGGCCTGAAATACAAAATAGGCCGGCGCCTCAACTTGGGGTTGGACTGGCTGATGCACTTCACCCTGAGCGACCGGCTCGAGGGGCTGGAGGCGCCGCTGGGCATCGGCTCGGGCGGATTCCGCAACAAGGACCACTACTGCGTCACGCTGCTGACGCTGACCTACGACCTGGCTCCGCGCTGCCCTGACTGCAACAAGGACTGAACGGCGCGGCGCGAGGACTAACCCATTTCCACCGAGGACCACCGCGGCCCGGGACAGCCGGACCGCCGACAGGAGAAAAAGGAAACATGACATACGAAGAACAGCTGGACAGGAATCGCATACCGGCTCACGTGGCCATCATCATGGACGGCAACGGGCGCTGGGCCAAAGCGCGCGGACAAAGCCGCAGCATGGGGCATCAGCAGGGCGTGGAGGCCGTGAGGGAAATCACTACCACGGCGTCGCGCCTGGGCGTAAGGTATCTGACGCTCTACACCTTCTCCACGGAAAACTGGAACAGGCCGGCCGAAGAGGTCTCGGCCCTCATGTCGCTCATCCTGACGGCCATGGAAGCCGAACTGTTCATGAAGAACAACGTGCGCCTGCGCATCATCGGCGATACGGACCGCCTGCCCCAGGAGGTGCGCCAAGCCATCGCCGGGCTGCAGGAGCGCACCGCCGCCAACACGGGACTGACCATGGTCGTGGCGCTGAGCTACTCCTCGAAGTGGGAAATCACAGAGGCCGTGAGGCACATCGCCGCCCGCGCGGCGGAACACGCCGTGCAGCCGGCAGACATTGACGAGGAAACCATAAGCCGCGAACTCTCCACGGCGTTCATGCCCGACCCCGACTTGCTCATCCGCACCGGGGGCGAGCTGCGCCTGAGCAACTTCCTGCTCTGGCAATGTGCTTACTCGGAACTGTACTTCTGCGACACGTACTGGCCGGACTTCGACACGGAGGCGTTCTGCAAAGCCCTGGTGGACTACCAGAGCCGCGAACGCCGCTACGGACGGACCAGCGAGCAAATCCAGCAATGACAGGCTAAGGGGCGCGCTCCGCAAGGCCGCAGCGCCCCGCAACGGAACGAACAGACACAACTTATGAAATACTGCAGTCGATTTCTCTTTCTCTCGGCCTTGGCCCTCTCGGCCGTCCAGCTCCGCGCGCAGGTGCAGGTGCCGAAACAGGTCAAGCCCAACATCACATACTCGGAGGAACGCAACCGCTACATCCTCGGCGGACTGGTCGTCGAGGGCGGCGGATCGTACGATGAGGAATACCTGAAAAGCGTGGCGCGGCTCACGGTGGGCAAGTCCTACGACGTCCCCGGCGACGACATCAGCGAGGCGCTCCGCCGCTACTGGGACACGCGCATGTTCTCCAACGTGCGCATCGAGGCCGACAGCATCGTGGGCGCGAAAATCTACCTGCACATCTACCTCACGACGCAGCCGCGCATATCCAGCATCAACTACACCGGCGTCAAGAAGTCCGAACGCGAGGAAATCGAGCGCCGACTCAGCGGACTGCAGGTGGGCGGACAGATTACCCCCGACATGATTGACCGCGCAAAGCTCTTCATCCGTCGCTACTACGAGGAGAAAGGCTTCAAGAACGCCAGCGTGGAGATCGTGCAGCGCGAGGACGTCACGGCGGAGAACAGCGTGCTGCTCGACGTGAACATCAATAAGAACGAGAAAATCAAGGTCAGCAAGATCTTCATCACTGGCGTAGACCCCAAGCTCGTCAAGAAGCTGAAGCGCGCCATGAAGAAAACGCACGAAAAGAGCCTCGTCAACATCTTCCGCTCCAAGAAATTCATCCCGGACAAATACGAAGAGGACAAGGGTTATCTCATTGACAGAATGAACTCCTGGGGCTTCCGCGACGCGCTGGTGCGCAGCGACAGCGTGGAAACCATCGACGAGGGACACGTCAACATCCATATCGACATGTACCAGGGGCAGAAGTACTACCTCCGCAACGTAGAGTGGGTGGGCAACACCGTCTACAACTCTGACTACCTGGACCAGGTGCTGAAAATGAAAAGCGGCGACGTCTACGACCAGGGCCTGCTCGACAAACGACTGCACACGGACGACGACGCCATCGGTAACCTCTACTACAACAACGGCTACGTGTTCTACAGCCTGGACCCCGTGGAGGTGAACATCGACGGCGACTCCATCGACCTGGAAATGCGCATCACCGAAGGCCAACAGGCCACGTTCAACCACGTCCGCATCTCCGGCAACGACCGCGTATATGAGAACGTCATCCGCCGCGAACTGCGCACCAAACCCGGCGACCTCTTCAGCATGGACGCTATCAAACGCTCCGTGATGGAACTGGCCAACATGAATCAGTTCGACCCCGAAGCCCTGCAGTCGGAGCTCTTCAAAAACATCCGTCCCGACCAGGCCAACGGAACCGTCGACATCACTTATCCCCTCGTCACCAAAGGCGGCGACCAAGTGGAACTCTCCGCCGGATGGGGACAAACGGGTATCGTGGGCCGCGTCGGTCTGAAGTTCACTAATTTCTCCATCCAGAACCTCTTTGGCGGCGGCTCGAAGCGGGCAGGCTTTATCCCCCAGGGCGACGGTCAGACTCTCTCGCTGAGCGGCCAGACCAACGGTACCTATTTCCAAAGCTACTCGCTCTCCTTCTTCGACCCCTGGTTCGGAGGCAAGCGCCCCACACAGTTCTCCTTCTCCCTCTACTACTCGAAACAGAGCGACATCAACTCCAACTATTACAACGACTACAACAACATTTACAACTATTACTACGGCCTGGGCAGCTACTACCCTTACGACTACTCCGACTACTACAATCCGGACAAATACGTGAAGCTCTTCGGCATGTCCATCGGTTTCGGTAAACGCCTGCGCTGGCCCGACGACTACTTCACGTTCATGGCCGAGCTCTCCTATACGCGCTACATGCTGAAGTCCTGGGACTACTTCCTCATCAGCGACGGCAACTGCAACAACATCAACCTCTCACTGTCGCTGAGCCGTACGTCGACAGACCATCCGTTCTATCCCCGCCGCGGCTCGGAGTTCCTCTTCTCCGTCACGCTTACTCCGCCCTACTCCCTCTGGGACGGGAAGGACTACAAGAACCTGGCCACGAACTACCAGAGCGCCAGCTACCAGCGCGAGGCCCAGGAGAAGTACCGCTGGATAGAGTACCACAAGTGGAAAATGAAGTTCCGCACGTTCACCGCCCTCTCCAGCGCCGTCAAGACCCCCGTGCTCATGACACGCGTAGAGTTCGGCATCCTCGGCTCCTACAACCGCTACAAGAAGTCCCCGTTCGAGACCTACTACGTCGGCGGCGACGGCATGTCCGGCTACACCACCGGCTACGCCACCGAGACCATCGGACTGCGCGGATACGACAACGGCTCGCTGGCCGGCAACAACGGCCAAAACGCCTATGCCTACAGCCGCATGACCCTGGAGCTCCGCTACCCGCTCATGCTCGAAACGTCCACCAGCATGTACGCCCTCGCCTTCCTCGAAGGCGGTAATGCCTGGACCGACGTGAAGAAGTTCAACCCCTTCGACATGAAGCGCTCGGCAGGCGTAGGCGTCCGCATCCTTCTCCCCATGGTCGGCCTCATGGGTATCGACTGGGCCTACGGCTTCCAGAAGACCATCAACGGGCAGAACGCCGGCGGCTCGCAGTTCCACTTCATCATCGGACAAGAATTCTAATCGCGGCACGCGCCCCTGCCCGACGCGAAAGGAGGACCAGCCTCCGACGCACGCCGCCAGCCAAAGCGCAGGCCGTGCCCAACCTCTAACAAAGCAAGACAATGAAAAAGTATCTCATCCTACTCTGTCTGGGACTCTTCCTGACCCTCACAGCCAGCGCCCAGAAGTTCGCGCTCGTCGACATGGAATACATCATGAGCAACATCCCGGCCTACGAACGCGCCAACGAACAGCTCAACCAGACCTCCAAGAAATGGCAGGCCGAGGTTGAGGCCATGGACAACGAGGCCAAGACCCTCTACAAGAACTATCAGAACGAGGCCATGTTCCTCTCCGAAGAACAGAAGAAGGAACGCGAGGAAGCCATCGTCAACAAAGAGAAGGAAGCCTCCGAGCTCCGCAAGAAATACTTCGGTCCGGAGGGCGAGCTCTACAAGAAGCGCGTCTCCCTCATCCAGCCCATCCAGGACGAAATCTACAACGCCGTCAAGAGCATTGCCCAGAGCAAGGGCTTCCAGCTCGTCATGGACCGCGCCTCGTCGGACGACATCATCTTCGCCTCGCCGGCCATCGACATCAGCAACGAGGTCCTCGCCAAGCTCGGCTATTCCAATTAAAATCACTATCTTTGCCGCCGCCGCGCCCGCTGCTTCCCGCAGCACCGCCGCCCGGCCGCCATCCTTGAAAACAACTACAAATACACATAAGACATGATCAAGAAAATCCTAATGCTCGTGCTCCTCGCAGCACCGCTGGGCCTCGCCGCTCAGAAGTACGCCCACTTCGACTACACCGCCGTCATGCAGGCCATGCCCGAAGTGAAAACGGCACAGACCGAACTCGAAGCCATCGGCAAGCAGTACTCCGATGAGCTCCAGAACATGCAGAAAGAGCTCGAGGCCAAGTACCAGAAGTTTCAGAACGAGGTGAACGACCAGACCCCAGAGAACATCCGCAACCGCCGCATGCAGGAGATCAACGACATGCAGCAGCGCCTCGAGCAGGCCAACCAGGACAACCAGCGCGCCTTCAACGAAGCGCAGCAAAAGAAGATGCAGCCCATCATCCAGAAAGTGCTCGACGCCGTCAACGCCGTAGCGCGCGAGGGCAACTACATCTACATCATCGACACCACCGCCTCGCAGGCTGCCGGCGTATTCATCAACCAGAACCTTAGCGAGAACGTCACGAAGAAAGTGATGGACAAGCTCGGCGTCTCCGGCCCCATCGACTCCACCACCTCCGGCGCAGCGCCCGCCACGGCCGGCACCGCTGCCGGCACGACCGGTGCTTCCACCGGTACCACCGGCGCCAGCGCGCAGTAATCCCCGCCTAGTGTAACGACACGCCATATCCACGCGGTGCACGGTCCCTACGCCGTGCACCGCTTTTCGTAACCTATGTCCGAACCATGTCCCTCCGCCACCTGACCCTCATCCTGGCCGCCCTGACGCTGGCCTTGCCAAGCCACGCCCAGCACACCGACGGCACCGGCGCCATCCCCCCAGCCCGGCCGGACAGCCTGCCCCCGCTCTCGGCCGGTGCCGAACCGCCCCTCGTCGCGCCTTGGTCGCCGGCCGACACGGCCGCCGCCGGCGACAGCCTCGCCGGCCGACTGGACCACATCCTTTCCGACCCCTATTTCGAGCGCACGCAGGTAGGGATCTACGTCTACGACCTCACCGCCGACCGCCCACTCTACGCGCGCGGCCAGCTCCAGACGCTCCGCCCCGCCTCGTGCCAGAAGCTCCTCACCGCCATCACCGCCCTCGACCTCCTCGGCACCACGTACCGCTACACCACGCTCGTCGCCACCAGCGGCGAACAGGCGGACAGCGTCCTGCGCGGCAACGTCGTCCTGCGCGGCGGCTTCGATCCCCTCCTCAGCGCCGCCGACCTCCGCGCGCTCGCCGACAGCCTCCGCGTCCGGGGCATCCGCCGCATCGAGGGCGACCTGGTCCTCGACCGCAGTTTCAAGGACACGCTCGCCTACGGCTGGGGCTGGTGCTGGGACGATGAAGAAGTGCCCCTCTCCCCCCTCCTCTGCGACGGCCGCGCCACGCTCCCCGCCAGCTGGCCCGCCGCCCTCGCCCAGGCCGGCATCGCCTGGAGCGGCAGCATCCGCTACGGCGCACTGCCCCCCGACGCCCGGGCCGCCGGCCGTGCCACGCACACGCTCGACCAGGTGCTCCTGCCCATGCTCAAGGAGAGCGACAACCTCTGTGCCGAAAGCCTCTTCTACCAGATTGCCGCCCACGGCGGCAAGGCCCATGCCGGGCGCGACGAAGCCGCCGCCGCCGTGAGCGGCCTCGCCGCACGGCTCGGGTTCCGCCCGTCGGACTTCCTGGTGGCCGACGGCAGCGGGCTCTCCCTCTACAATTACGCCTCGCCCCAATTGCTCGTGGCCTTCCTGCGCCACGCTTACCGCAACGCCCCCATCCTGCGCCACCTGCTCCCCGCCCTCCCCGTCGCCGGCGAGGACGGCACGCTGCGCCGACGCATGAAGTACGGCCCCGCGCGGAGCAACGTCCGCGCCAAGACCGGTACGCTCGAGGGCGTCGTCACGCTGGCCGGCTACTGCACCGCCCCCGACGGCCACACCCTCTGCTTTGCCATCATGAACCAGGGCGTGCGGCGCGGCGCCGACGCCCGCCGCTTCCAGGACCGCATCTGCCAGGCCCTCGCCGGCGCCACCCATTAACCTTCCCCACTCTCCTTCCCATGAAACTCCTCCCCACTCTCCTCCTTGCGGGCCTGGCCGTCTGCCTCCCCGCCCCGGCGCAGCGCGACGCCGTGCGGGCCGCCCGCGCCGTCATGGAGCGCGCCACGGGCCAAAGCCGCCTGCCCCTGAGCCTCACGCTCGACCCCGATGCCGACAGCACCTACTTCCACTACGCCGTGCGCGACGGCAAGCTCCACCTGCGCGCCAGCAGCGGCGTGGCCCTGTGCCGCGGATTCTACGACTACGCCAAGCGCCACGGCGGCGGCCTCTTCACCTGGTCGGGCAGCAACCTCCGCCTGCCGCCCCTGCCCTCCGCCGGCGAGGAGCGCCGAGTGGTCTCCCCCTTCCGCCACCACTACTACCTCAACGTCGTCACCTTCGGCTACTCCGCCCCCTACTGGGACTGGGACCGATGGCAGCAGGAGATAGACTGGATGGCCCTCCACGGCATCGACATGCCCCTGGCCCTGACGGCCTACGAAGCCATCATTGCCCGGGTATGGAAAAAGTTGGGGCTCACGGATGAGGAGATCAACCAGTACTTCGTCGGGCCGGCCCACCTGCCCTGGATGCGCATGGGCAACGTCAGCGGCATCGACGGGCCCCTCAACGCCGACTGGCACCGCGGGCAGATTGCCTTGCAGCATAAGATTCTGGACCGCATGAGGGCGCTCGGCATGAAGCCCGTCTGTCCGGGCTTTGCCGGCTTCGTGCCGCAGGCCATCCGCCGCATAAGCCCGCAGACCGAGCTTGTCACCACGCACTGGGCCGGCTCTTTCTCCAACTGGATGCTCAAGCCTTCCGACCCTCTCTTCCGCAAAATCTGCACCGCCTTCATCCGCGAGTGGGAAAAGGAGTTCGGCAAGAACGAGTACTACCTGGTGGACAGCTTCAACGAAATGGAAATCCCGTTTCCCGAAAAGGGCACGCCCGAACGCTACGAGCAGGTGGCGCAATACGGAGAAGGCGTCTACCAGGCCATCGCGGCGGCCAACCCCGATGCCGTATGGGCCATGCAGGGCTGGATGTTCGGCTACCAGCGGGACATCTGGGACGTCGAGACGCTCCAGGCCCTCCTCTCGCGCGTCCCGGACGACAGGATGCTCCTGCTCGACCTGGCCGTCGACTACAACACGCAGTTCTGGCACTCCCAGGTCAACTGGGAATACTACCGCGGCTTCTTCCGCAAGCCTTGGATCTACAGCGTCATCCCCAACATGGGCGGGAAAACGGGCATGACCGGCGTCTTGGAGTTCTACGCCAACGGCCACCTTTCCGCCCTCGCCTCGGCCGACAAGGGGCGGCTCGCCGGTCATGGCATGGCCCCCGAAGGCATCGAAAACAATGAGGTGATCTACGAACTCGTGACGGACGCCGGATGGTCGTCCGCGCGCATCGACCTCGAGGAATGGCTGGCCGCCTACTCCGCCAACCGCTACGGCAGCTGCCCCGAGGAGGTGCGCCGCTACTGGGCACTGCTGCTCCGCTCCGTCTACGGCACCTTCACGGACCATCCCCGCTACAACTGGCAGTTCCGCCCCGGAAGCGTGAGGAAGGGAAGCATCAATCTCTGCCCGGAGTTTTTCCAGGCCATCGAGAGTTTCGCCGCAGCGCGCACGTTGAGCGGCAACGCCCGCTACCGCACGGACCTGGCCGAGCTGGCAGCGCTCTACGCCGGCGGCAAGGCGGAGATGCTCACCCGCCACATCGACCAGGCCTACGCCCGCGGCGACACGGCGCAGGCGCTCCGCCTGCAGTCGCGCTTCGCCGCCACGCTGCGCGCCATGGACTCCCTCCTCTGCGCCCACCCCACGCTGCGCCTGGAGCGCTGGCTCGACTTTGCCCGCCAGGCCGCGCGCACGCCGGAACAGACGCAGCAGTACGCCCGCAACGCCCGCCGCATCGTGACTATATGGGGCCCGCCCGTCGACGACTACTCCGCCCGCGTGTGGAGCGGGCTCATCCGCGACTACTACCTGCCGCGCTGGCAGCACTACTTCGCCGCCCGCAACGCCCATGAACACTTCGACTTCGCCGCCTGGGAACAGGCCTGGGTCGACCGCGGGGCGCAGCCGCTCTCGCCGGCCCAGCCGCCCGCCGACGTCGCTTCGGCGGCCCGGCAGCTCATTGCCTCCACACGCGACATCGCCGAGCCCGCCGCCGGCGGCGCCGACGTGCTGGGCACATGGCTGAGCGAGGGGGAGGGAGAGTTCACGTTCGCCTTCGCCCTGTCCGCCGCGCAGCTCCGCTCGCTCAGGGGCATCGTGCTCCAGCCGGGCGACGGAGAGGCCCGAGTCGGGCTAACGGGAGCCGAAGTGGTGGCCGACGGGAAAGTCGTGGCCCGCAGCCGTCCCGAAGCGGCCGACGGCCCTGGCGCCGCCCGCTGCCGCTTCGAGGCGGACAGCCTGAGCGGCGGAAACAACGGCTGCACGCTGCGCCTCACCCTGCGCGCCGACCGCCGCACCTCGGGGACCGTCCGGCTCATCCGCTGAGCGCCGCGGCCGGCCGCCGGACGAACGGGCCTTAGCCGCGTCGCTACGGGCCTTAGCCCTGTCGGCACGGGGCTAAGGCCCGTGCCGACACATGAATCTCCGCGCACCGCGCTTCCGTGTCTCGCATTTTTGTAGTACATTTGCCCAAACCAAAAACCACGTCCGCCATGACCTACGACTTAACCTTCCCGCCCACGCTGAAGGCCCGCATCGCGCTGCCCGCCTCGAAAAGCCTTTCGGCCCGCGCGCTCATCATCGCGGCCCTGGCCGGCGACGCCGCGGTCGAGGGCCTTTCGGACTGCGACGACACCCGCGTACTGCGCCGCGCCCTCGCGGAGCGGCCCGACACGGTCGACGTGCAGGCCGCCGGCACGGCCATGCGCTTCGCCACGGCCTACTTCGCCACGCAGCCGGGTACGCGCGTGCTCACCGGGACGCCGCGCATGTGCCAGCGGCCCATCCGCGCCCTCGTCGAGGCACTGCGCTCGCTGGGCGCGGACATCGCCTACGCGGGCGAGGAGGGCTTCCCCCCGCTGCGCATAGCGGGCCGACGGCTGCAGGGCGGGCGGGCGGAGCTGCCGGCGGACATCAGCTCGCAGTACATCTCGGCCCTGCTGCTTGTGGCCCCCACGCTGGCCGGCGGGCTCGAGCTGCGCCTGCGCGGCGAGGTGGCCTCGCGGCCCTACATCGACATGACGCTGGGCCTCATGCGCCACTTCGGCGCAGAGGCGGGATGGGCCGCGCCGGACACGCTGCGCGTAATGCCCCGGCCCTACAGCCGCGGCGGCCGCTACCGCGTGGAACCGGACTGGAGCGCGGCAGCCTTCTGGTACGAGATGGTGGCCCTCTCGCCGGACCGCGAGGCCCGCGTAGAGCTGCCGGGCCTGCAGTCCCACAGCCTGCAGGGCGACAGCGCCGCGGCGGAACTGTTCCGCCCCCTGGGCGTGCGCACGGACTTCGGGACCGAGGGCGCCGTCCTGACAAAGGCTGCCCCCGCCGACGGACCGGCCGGAGCGGACCTGACGGCCTGCCCCGACCTGGCGCAGGCGCTCGTGGCGACCTGCGCGCTCGCCGGCCGCCCCTTCCGCTACAGCGGACTGCGCAGCCTCCGCATCAAGGAGACCGACCGCATCGAGGCGCTGCGCACCGAACTGGGCCGCACGGGCGCCGTCCTGGCCACGGACGGCGAGGCGCTCTGGGCCGACGCGCCGGCCGCCGCGCTTCACGCCCCGGCCGCGCCTTTCGCCACCTACGACGACCACCGCATGGCCATGTCCCTGGCGCCGGCCGCCTTACGGCTGGGCCGCATCGGCATCAGCCAGCCGGAGGTGGTCAGTAAGTCCTACCCCGCTTTCTGGGACGACCTGCGCCGTGCCGGCGTCGCCGTGACGCCGGTTGCCGGTCGCCATCCGCTCATCTCTTGACTCCGGACCGCCATGCTGCCTCTCCTGCTTTCCCTCTTCGGCCTGTTCGTCATAGCCATCGTGCTGGGCTTCGCCTCCGAGCGGCGCGAACGCCGCCGCGCCGCCTCCGGCGCGCCGCCCGCGCCCCCGGCGGCGCCGCGCCCCGAGGGGTGCTGCGGCCAGCACGAGGTGTGCGAGAAGGAGAGCCTGCTGGCCGCCGTCAGCCGCGAGATAGAGTACTACGAGGACGAGGAACTCGACGCCTTCCGCGGGCGGGCGGCCTCCGCCTACTCGGAGGCGGAGGTGGAACAGTTCCGCGAAGTGCTCTACACCATGCGCGAGGACGAGGTGGCCGGCTGGGTGCGCTCGCTCCAGCTGCGCGGCGTGGAGCTCCCCGACGAGCTGAAGGACGAAGTGTTTCTCATCGTGGGCGAGCGGCGCGGCACGCCGTCCGCGCGCCCTTGACCCCATACGTTGCAACATGCCTTCCATCCTGAACTACACATTCTTCCAACACGCGCTGGCAGGCAGTCTGCTGGCATGCCTGCTCTGCGCCATGGTGGGCACTTACGTCGTGACGCGGCGCATGGTCATTGCCGGCGGCGGCATGGCCCATGCCTCGCTGGGCGGGGTGGGCCTGGGTGCTTACTTCGGCTTCCCGCCGCTGGCGGGTGCGGCCGTATTCGCGGTGTGCTCGGGCCTGACCATCGACTGGCTGTCGAGACGGCGCGGCGTGCGGGGCGACTCGGCCGTGGCCATGCTCTGGACGCTGGGCATGAGCGTGGGCATCCTCTTCGCCTACCTGACACCGGGCTTCATGACCGACCTGCCGGCCTACCTCTTCGGTGACATCCTCGCGGTGACGGGGGCGGACCTCGCCGCCATGGGAGCGCTGACGCTCGTCTGCGGACTGTTCTTCGCCCTCTGCCTGCCGCTCATCGTCACCGTGGCCTACGACCGCGACTTCGCCATGACGCAAGGCCTGCCCGTAAGGGCGGTGGAGACGGGCATGACGGTGCTCACGGCGCTGACCATCGTGAGCTGCCTGCACATGGTGGGCATCGTGCTGGTGGTGTCGCTCCTTTCCGTCCCGCAACTCACGGCCGCCCTCTTCGCCCGGACCTTCCGGGGCATGATATGGGGCTCGGCCGCGGCGGGCTACGCGGGGTGCCTGGGTGGCCTGGCCCTGTCCTACCACTTCGACGTGCCGGGCGGGGCGTCCGTCATCCTCGCTTCCATCCTCCTCTACTTCGCCTGCCGCGCAATAAAACAGCTCTTCCGCCGTTAATCATTAGTCAATCCATATCCCTACCCCGCCCCGCCCATGAAACGCGCTCCCCTCGCTCCACTGCTCCTGCTGGCCGCCTGCTTGCTCCTGGCGGCCTGCTCCACCCGCAAGAACACGGCGGGGACACGTTTCTGGCATTCCTTCACGGCACGCTTCAACACTTACTATAACGGAAACGAGGCCTACAAGGAGGGGTGCCTGGCCCAGGAGAAGGGGAACCAGGACAACTTCACGGAACGCCTGCCCTTCTTTATGGTGGGCAACGAGGAAACCCGGGCGATAGGGAAAAGCAACTTCGAGACGGCCATCACCAAGTGTGAGAAGGCCATCCAGCTCCATTCCATCAAGCGGCGCCCGGCGGTCAGCCCCGGCCGGCGCCGTTCGCCCGAGATGCGGGCCTACCTGAAGCGGCAGGAGTTCAACCCTTTCCTGAAAAACGCCTGGCTGCTGATGGGCCGCGCCCAGTTCCAAAAGGGCGACTTCATAGAGGCAGCCTCCACTTTCTCCTATATCACGCGCCACTACGCCCAGGAACCTGACGTCGTGACCGAGGCACGCATCTGGCTGGCCCGCTGCTACAGCGGCCTGGAGTGGTTCTACGACGCCGAGGACGCGCTGAGCAAACTCGCCCTCGACAGTGTGCCGCCACGCCTGCGCCGCGAGCAGGACGCGACCATGGCCGACCTGTTGCTGCGCCAGGGAGAACTGACAGAGGCCCTGCCCTACCTGGAACGCTCCACACGCAAGGCGCCGCGCAAACTGCAGAAGGCGCGCCTCTACTTCCTGCTCGGACAGGTGAAACAGACGCTGAACGACCGCACCGGCGCCTACAAGGCGCTGAAGAAATGCCTCCGCCAAAGCCCGCCCTACGAGCTGGCCTTCAACGCCCGCATCCTGCAGACGGAAGTCCTGGCCGACGGGAAAGAAGGACTGAAGATGATCGGCCGCCTCCGCCGCATGGCGCGCTCGGCCAATAACAAAGACTACCTGGACCAAGTCTACTACGCCATGGGGAATATCTACCTGACGCTGGGCGATACGGCCCAGGCCGTCGGCGCCTATGAACGGGGACGCAAGGGCAGCACCAGGAACGGGCCGGACAAGGGCGTGCTGCTGCTGCGCCTGGGCGAGGTGTACTGGGACCAGGGCCGCTACGACCTGGCCCAGTCCTGCTACGGAGAGGCCGTAGGTCTCATCGAAAAGGACAACGCGGCCTACGCCGGGGCAGTGAAGCGCTCCGAAGTGCTCGACGAGCTGGTGCCCTACACCTCGGCCGTCGCGCTGCAGGACAGTCTGCTGGAGCTCTCCGTCATGAGCGAGGCGGACCGCAACGCCGCCATAGACCGCGTCATCGAAGCCCTGAAGAAAAAGGAAGAGGAGGAACGCCGCGCACGGTCCGACTCGGCGGCCGATGCCCGTGCCTCGCAGAACGCGGCGGCGGGCGGAGCGGCCACGGCGCCCGGCGCATCGGCCGGTCTGACTGCTCCCGGCGACAAGGACACCTGGTACTTTTACAACCCGATGGCAGTGGCGCAGGGCAAGCAGCAGTTCCAGCGCGTCTGGGGCAGGCGCAAGAACGAGGACAACTGGCGCCGCGCCAACCGCAGCGTGCTCCCCGACGCCGGCAACGACGAGTACGACTATGCGGCGCAAGACTCCATCGACGCGGCCAATGCCGCTGCCGACAGCCTCGCGCTCGCCGGCGGAGACGAAGGGCTCGCTCCCGACTCGGCCCAGAACGACCCGCACCGGCGCGAGTACTATCTGAAGCAAATCCCTTTCACGGAAGAAGCCAAGCAGGCCAGCCACACCATCATCCAGGACGGCCTCTACAACGCCGGGCTCATCGAGAAGGACAAACTGGAGGACTTCCCCCTGGCCGCCCGGACGCTGACGCGCCTCTACCGCGACTACCCCGCCTACGAGAAGCTCAACGACGTCTACTACCAACTCTTCCTCCTCTACTCGCGCTGGGGCCGCACGGCCGAGGCCGAGACGTTCCGCCGCCGCCTGGCCGAGCAGTTCCCCGACGACCCCATGACCCGCGTCATTACCGACCCGGACTTTGAACGTAACGCCCGCTTCGGCCGGGAAATCGAAGACTCCCTCTACACGGCGACCTATGAAGCCTACCGCCGGCGCGACAACGCCGCCGTGGCGCGCAACTTCGAGCGGTCCACGGCCCAGTTCCCCACCGGAGCGAACCGGCCGAAATTCATCTTCGTCCACGCGCTGAGCCGCCTGGGATCGGCCGACGCCAAGGACATCGCCGCGGAGCTGCGCGAGCTCGTGAAGCAATACCCCGAGAGCGACGTGAGCGAAATGGCGGGCCTCATCGTCAAGGGCCTGGAGAGCGGCCGCACGCCCGGCTCGGGCGGATTCGACATCGGCTCCCTCTGGTCCCGCCGCTCTGCCGCCGCGCAAACCGCCGTCGACTCCGCCGGACGGCGCAAGGAGCTCTCGCCCGAACGCGACGTCCCCTTCGTCTGCATCCTGGCCTTCCCCACCGACTCCCTCGACGCCGGACAAGTGCTCTACGACCTGGCCCACTTCAACTTCACCGGCTTCGTCGTGCGCAACTTCGACATCCAGCAGCAAACCGAGGGCGGCATCACGCAATTCCGCATCGGCGGCTTCAGCAACTTCGAGGAAGCCCACACCTACGCCCAGCAGCTCTACTCCGCCCCGGAGGCCAAGGCGCTCATGGGGCGCGCCCGCCTCGTCCTCATCTCCCAGGCCAACCTCGAGCTGCTCGGCTCCACATATAGCTTCGACGACTACAAAGCCTTCTACGACAAGGCCTTTGCCCCCATACAGCTCAACCCGCAACTGCCCCTCGACCTGCGCGACATGCCCATCGAGCAACACTACGAGGACGAATACACGCCTGAGCAGCTCGACGAGATGGACAACGACGACGGCGAGGACGGCAGCGAGGACGACGGCGGCGAATGGTACGACATCGAATAAGGCCCCCGGTCCGACAAAACAGTTCCTTCCATGAAGAAAATCTGCAACCCCTTTCTCCATCTCGACGGCTACCAGTGTTTCGGCTGCTCCCCGGACAACGCCGCCGGACTGAAGATGGAATTCTACGAAGACGGCGCCGACATCGTGAGCCGCTGGACCCCGCGCCCCGAGTACCAGGGCTGGCTCAACACGCTCCACGGCGGCATAGAGTGCCTCCTGCTCGACGAGACCTGCGGATGGGTCGTCATGCGCAAGCTCCAGACGGCCGGCGTCACCTCCCGCATGGAGACGCGCTTCCTCCGCCCCGTCCACACCGACGGCGAGCCCGTCGAGGTGCGCGCCCGGCTCCGCGAGACGCGCCGCAACTTAGCCGTCATTGACGCCGAGTTGCGCAACACCGCGGGCGAGGTCTGCACCAAAGCGACCTGCACCTACTACATCCTGCCCGCCGAACGCGCCGAACACGAAATGAATTTCCGCGACTGCCGCACCGAGGACGAAGCCGGCGTCACGGCACAGGACTGACAGCCTCGGCCACAGGGGAAACAAGGTTTCCGACTCTACATACGCCAGAAGCGGAGGTTTCCAGTAAGATACTGAAAATCTCCGCTTCCGGCTTCTTCTGAATTGTTTTCAAAGCGACACGGCCTGCCGCGCTAAGGCAAGGGCGCGCCGCCCTCAGTCGAAGCACACTTCATAGCGTTTCCCCTTTTCGGTGGCAAACTCCACAAGACCGTTCTCCTGGCTGACGGGCACGCTCCGGCCGTCCTCGGTCACCCGGACACGCTTTCCGGGCCACGGATTCTGCAGCCGGCACGGCGTTCCTTTCTCGCTTTCGACAGTCAGCGAAGTCACGGCCTTTCCGTCATAGGCGGCCGTAACGAGAAAAGCCCCTTTGGCCCGGAGCCGCGTAAAGGAAGCCGGCTCCGGAAGCCAGCACGGGAACAGATGCAATATGCCGTCCACGGATTGCAGCATCATGGAGTTAATGGTCTCTACGGCAGCCGTTTTCTCCAAGCAGTGGTGTCCGTCGGCGATCAGGAAGTTCGCCCCGGCCCGCCGGATAAGCGTCCGCAGGTTCTCAGCCAGGATTTCTGGAGAAAAGCCCAGCCTCGCCCCCATTACGAACGCGCTTAATCCCAGCTCGTTCATGGTCTCCGTAAAACCGCGCTGCGACACGCCATAATAATATAATGTGTTTCGGGCTATTTGCCGGGCCGTGCTGTCGGAGTGCAGCGTGAGCACCTCGCAAGGGTAGACCGGGTGGAGCTGGATGACGTGGGCCGGCCAGTCCCACCCGGCCTCGTTCTTGGCATAGACGGGCAAGCCTTGGTTAGGCTGTTTCGTCGGGCGGACAATCTTGTACTCCGGCAGATGCGCCAATATGTCCCGCCATAAGGCCCGCCGGTCCGCATCCACGCCCAGCAGCTCGCTGTAGCGTAGCAGCAGGCTGAAGGTCTGTTCCACGAAGCCAAGGTCCGAAGGCGGGTTCAGGTCCCACGAGTTTTCGTGTCCGCCCGTGGTGATGGTGTACCGGTAGGAATCGCCGAAAGGCTCCTTCCGCATATAGTCCTCATAAAAGTCCCCGCACTCCCGGATAAACGGATAGGCCCGCCGCCGCAGGAAATCCTCATCGCCCGTATATTCGTAATACCAGCTGAAGAGCGGCACGTTGAACGGCGCGTTCATCGTCTGCTGCCAATAGCTGCCGTAGAAACAGCCGATTCCCAATGCGCTAACCGGAAACAGTAGACCGCGGCACGCCTTCCCCTGCCAGGAAGGGTGCATGCTCCCCATATCCTCGCGCGCACGGCGGCGCCCCTCCGGGACGACCCGCTCGATGAAGTCGAAAAAGGGCAAAGCCAGCTCGGGACGGTTGGCCGAAAACACGCTGTAGAACCCTGCCTGGCTGTTATAGTTCAAGTGTATGTCGCCGTGGTACATCATCTCGTCCTCCATATTCCAGACACCGTACATCCCTCCGCAGGCAGGCGAGCGCCGGTTATAGGCCGATGCCAGCAGATAGACAGACGAGAGGTAATGGCGGTCCAGCAACGAGTCGTGGGTCTCCACGTAGGAGCGCGTCCACATGTCTTTCCACCATTCCTGCTTCCGTTTCTTGAGCGAAAGCAGCCTGCGCCCGCTCTGCGACTTCAGTTTCCGGTAAGCCTCCCTCAGGCGGGCGTTGTCGTCCGTCCCGCCGCCGGAGACATAGGTGACGACGTAAAGCGGGCGGCCGGGCGGCAAGGCAAACGTAGTCCTGGCCTTCGCGCCGGAAGCCCGTTCCCACTGTGCCGCGACGCCGACGACGCGGGTCGAAATGCCTGCGCTCGAGACCCACCTCACGCTGTCGCCCGTCTTCGTCCGGCGCGTCGCCTGCGCCACGTCCTTCCGGATGCCGACCGAAGCCGTATAGGCCGGCAAGGCGTCGAGGGCCGAAGTCTCCACTACGACCGGAAGCTCGCCGGCGGAGAGGTTTTCCAGCTCGATGACGACATAATTCTCCTCCGCGCCCATCCACGTGGTCATCGCCACCTGCTGCGCCGTACCCGTCGTCATCCGCAGCTCGGCGGCCAGTTCGTCCATCTCGTAGCGGAAGCCGCAGGCCGGCGGCGCGCCGACAGCTACGCGCACCTCGCCCACGGGCAGCGCCGCCGGCCCACTCCCCGCCCAGTCGCTCCAGCCGTCCGTCACGAAGTCCACTTTCGAGATCCGGAGCGTCTGTTCTCCGGCCGCGGTGTAAGCCACCACGCCCACATCGCCGTTACCCAGGAACGGCCCCCGCGGCGCGTGGTTGCTCTTTATCTCTTCGTAGCCGAAGGGGGCCGCCCACACTGCCGTCATCATCGGCCTCTTGCCCTGAAAGAAGCGGTCGCCCGCCTCGTCGCCCCGGGCGCAGGGCGCGCCCAACAGCATTGCTCCGGCCAGGAGCAGGCCGGCCCGACGGGCGAAGCGGCAAAATCTGCACTTGAACATGATAAGATCCTTCTTCGTGTTTATCTTCGGACAAAGTTACTAAAATCAGGCGTAGAACCGCCGGAAAGACACTTCCGAAAACCCGCGCCGCACAAATTAACACTATCGGGTGGAAAAATCGTGTTAAGAAATGCCAACATTCCACATATTTCCGTACCTTTGCCCCGTACCATACCGGATCCGCCGCCATGCACATCCAATTCTGCCTTATCCTTGCGGGCGCGCTGCTCTGTTCGTGCGGCCAGAAGGGACAGCCCGCCAGCGCCACGCTCCTGCCCCCGCAGCTCCGCCTGCGGCCCGGCGACATCGTCCTGCGGCGCGGCAGCGGACTCACCAGCCGCGTGGTGCTCTGGGCCGACCGCGGCGGGCGCTACTCCCATGCCGGCATCGTCGTCGACTCCGGCGGACGGCCCATGATCGTACATGCCGTGCCGGGCGAGCCGGACTTTCCCGGCGACGTGGACCGCGTGAAGCTCGACACGCCCGAACGCTTCTTCTCGCCCGAGCTGACGGACTGCGGCAAAGTGCTCCGCCCCGCCGACGCCGCTACGGGCCGCCGGGCCGCCCAGGCCGCATGGCAGACCTACCGCCGCGGCGCACGCTTCGACCACGCCTATGACGACAGCGACACCACGCGCCTCTACTGCACCGAACTCGTCATCCACGCCTACAGCCGCGCCGGCTGCCGCCTCGTCAGCACTCCGCCCCACGACGTCAGCCTGCCGGGCTGCCGCTGGCAGTGCCGCTTCCCCTCGGACCTGACCAAGTCCCCCCACCTGTACTCCCTATCCATTTTCTAATTATTCACCTTCAAAAAAACTACGTATTATGAAAAAGATCAGCACCATTCTCGCAGGCCTCTGCCTGCTTCTGCTCACCGCCTGCGGCGGCAGTTCCCCCTCCAGCGTGGCCGAAGAGGCCATGGGCTACCTGGCCAAGGACGACGTGGAGAAGTTTGTCGACATGGCCTACGTAGACCCCGATGCCGACGAAGCGCAAGTGGAACAGGGCAAGAAAATGCTCTCCGGCATATTCGGCATGGCGCTCAACGAAATGAAGAAGCAGCACCAGGGCTACAAGAGCTTCGAAGCCATCTCCGAGGAGGTAAACGAGGAGGAAGGCACGGCCGAAGTCACCATGAAGGTGACCTACGAGGACGGCACGACGGACGAGGACACCGTGAAGCTCCGCAAGGACGACAAGGGCGACTGGAAGCTCGACCTGTCCAAGTGACCCCACAGCCGGCACCATCCGTCCGGCACGCACCCGCGCCCGGCCCCGCACACAGCGGCGGCCGGGCGCGGCCCGTTTCCGCCGCCACACTCCTTAGCCCCGTGACAACTGGCCTTAGCCCCGTGACAACTGGCCTTAGCCCCGTGACAACTGGCCTTAGCCCCGTGGCGACACGCCTTAGCCCCGTGGCGACGCGCATTAGCCCCGTGGCGGCGCGCATTAGCCCCGTGGCGACGCGCATTAGCCCCGTGGCGACGCGCCTTAGCCCCGTAGCGACGCGCCT
>CALUIN010000006.1 GCA_944320745.1 uncultured Alloprevotella sp.
TATGGAAGTTTCTTCAAAGATCTCTCGTCGCGTCACCGGGCTGCCCCGGCTTAGCGAGTGCAAAAGTACGAACATCTGCATTACCCGCCAAACTTTTCTGAAACTTTTTTTTGAAACATATTTTAAGCTGGCGAAACAGATGCGGGACTTATTCTGCTGTTATTCACACTCTTACTTTCGAATTTAGCTTTACAAAAAAAATGCGGGAAAATCCTGGGAAGAAAGAAGGTATGGGGACTCCACCGCAAAAATTCGGGATACAGGCGTCGCAACAGGCCGGGCGTCGCCGGGGCTGGGCGGTCGGTTTTTTCCCGATATAATTTACAGCACCGTCATTTTTCGGTTTAATTGTTTGCCCAGTTCGTCCGATAATCGTAATTTTGGTGCATCATCATTTGCCCTTCACGGTAAAAAAACTTGCGCCATGAAACATTTAATGCCTGAACTTCCGTATGCAATGGACGCACTCGCGCCAGTCATGAGCGAGGAGACGCTGGCCTTTCACCATGGAAAGCACCTGCGCACCTATATAGATAATCTGAACAAACTGATCGCAGGCACACTCTACGAGGATATGGAGCTGGAGGAAATCGTCTGCAAGGCCACAGGCAGCGTGTACAACAACGCGGCGCAAGCCTGGAACCATGAATTTTTCTTCGACAGCTTCACGAGCACGCCCCAGCCTGTGAGCGCACGACTGGCCGCCCTGCTGGGAAAGAGCTTCGGGGCCTTCGCCGACTTTCAGCGTCAGCTGACAGAGGCTGCCGTAGGGCACTTTGGCTCCGGCTGGGCCTGGCTCGTCGAAGACGGCGCAGGCGGCCTCACCGTCTGCACCACACAGAATGCGGACTGCCCCCTCACGACCGGGCTTCGCCCTATCCTGACGTTTGACGTCTGGGAACATGCCTACTACATTGACTACCGCAACCGGCGGGCCGACTATGTAAACGGACTCTGGAACATTATCGACTGGGCCAAGGTGGAGCAGCGTATTGGCTGAATCCCCGCGGTCTGATTTCATCAACTCAATCCCTACCTATATGAAAAAGTACTATTGCACTGTCTGCGACTGGGTGTACGACCCGGAAAAAGGAGATCCCGAAAACGGCATCGCGCCCGGCACGCCCTTTGAGGACCTGCCTGAGGACTGGGTCTGCCCCCTTTGCGGCGTAGGCAAGGACCTCTTTGAAGAAGTAAAGGAATAACCGGGACTAACCGCACACAAAACGGCGACCCACGTCCGTACGACAAGAAGAAGCCATGCCCCGAACCTGTGGGCAAAAGAAGCGAGGCTGCGAAAAGGGGAAATCCTCATTTCGCAGCCTCGCCGTATGTGGAGCGGCAGCCGGGCAGACCGTCGTCCGCGGGCAAACCAGTCACGCCGAACCCGCATTCGCGCCGGAAAGCCTTGCCGCAGACTTCACTTTCCGCGATTAATAAACAAGTCCTCGAAGGCATCCACGGCTTCGGGATGCTCTTCCATGAACGAGTCGATGTGGCGCATGCGCTTTTCCTCGAGTATCTCGTCGACCGCGATCAGAATGCCCGTCTCCTCCACCTCGCCAAAGTCGTGGTTGACGGCCGTGCCGAACACGCGCATCGTGGGGCTCAGGCCCATGTAGGCGTTGACAAGGGGTGGAATGTTGTAGCCCACGCGGCGCACCTCGGTGTTGAGTATCCGATAGTCCTCGCGGAACGAATCCTCGTGGAAAATGCGGCTCAGCTCCCCTTCGTCCATCTCCCAGTGCAGCGGTTCCTCGGGCCAGACCAAGCGGTCCTTGTCGCCGAAGTGCTTGTTGAGGAAATAGAGTATCATGTCGCGCGCCTGGCGGTTGAACGACGGGTACATGGTCATCTTGCCGAAGAAATACTTCAGGCCGGGAATCACCACCGTGAGCGCACCCAGTCCGTCCCACAGGTTGTCCAGCGCAAAGAGGCTCTTGCGCACCTCACGCGTGCTCTGGTACTCGAGCGTGACGAACGAGCGGCCCAGCTCCACCGTGTCGCGGATATAGTCCTTCAGGAAACTTTCGGAGAAGTGGAACATGTGGCCGGTGGCCAGGCGCGGCTGGCCGTTCTCTTCGAACTCAATCTCCGAACCGGGCAGGAAGCGGTAGCCGCCCAGGATCTCCTCCGTCTCGGGACACCATACCACCAGCTGGTAATAAGGATGGTCGCACACGTCAAATTCGTCCAGATCCAACGCCATGCCCGTTCCGCCGCCGGCAGCCCGGAAGGCCACCTCGCGCAAGCGGCCTATCTCGCGCACCACGTTCGGCGCCTGCTGATAGGTCACGATATAAATCTCGTTGTTGCTCTTATTCGTCGAGCGCAGATAACGCTCACGCGTCAGCTCGGCTTTGAGCACTTCTCGGCTGACTGGTTGTATGATTTCTTCCATATCTGGTTGAGGCAGCATGCGGAGCGTCCGCCCCGCCGCCGCATTTGGTTTTCACAATTCATAAACTATGCCGCGCACGTAGGCCGCCCACTCCACGGGCCGGCGCGTGCGGTCGAACATTTGCCAGGGTATCGGCTTGCCCACCTTCACGGTGAACGTCTTGTCGCGGTTCTTGAACATCTCGTCAACGAGGAAGAGCATCGCCACGTTGAACTTCACGCCCAGGCGCTTGCTCAGATTGGCCAGCCGGTAGAAAAAGGCAGAGTTCTGCCCGCCAAAGTGAATGGGCACCACGTCGCGGTGGGTCTCCACGCTCTTGGTGATGAACGTTTTGGTCCAAGGCAAATCGCGCACCTGGCCTTTGATGCGGCGCGAGCAGAGCCCCGCAGGAAACATTATGATATGGTCCTCACCCCGGAAGCCGGCTTCGACCATGGCCGGGAAGCTGCGGTTCTGCCCGCCCAGCTTGTTGATGGGAATGCAGAGCGGGGCGAGGCCGTGCAGGTTCATGAGAATATCATTGACCAGATACTTCACGCGCCCGGCGTAATGGTGTCCGAGCAAGGCCCCGAGGGCCACTCCGTCCTGCCCGCCCAGCGGGTGGTTGCTCACGAAGGTGTAGCGCCGCCCGTCGTCGGGAGCGGGCAAGTTCTCCAGGCCCTGCACATCGAGCTTCATTTTCAGGAACTCCACGCAGTCGTCCAGCCAAGGCACACCCTGCTTGTCGCCCTCTTCCTCCAGGAAGGCGTTGATCTCGTCTTGATGAATAATGCGTTTCAACCAAGATATCACAAATCCGGGGATATGACCTGCGTGGGCGCCGGCCTTGTCGCGCACCACCTGCTCTATGTCTATTCTGAATATCTTAGTTTCGTCCATGATGACATTCGGAAAAAACGGTGCAAAAATACTAAATAATTCTTCACTCCGCATAAGTCTGAAAAAGATTTCACCAAAATGAAAAGTCGGGCGTGTTTCTGCCGCACATCCGGCACTATTTACTGCACGAAGACCCCGCCTGTGTGCAATAAAAACGCAGTCCGCCGCGTCTCTCCCGCCCCGCGCTCCCGCCGTCCGCCTGCGCCCGGCTACGGGGCTAAGGCCAGTAAAAACTCCCCTTAGCCCCGTGGCGGCTGGGCTAAGGCCCGTCCGCGCCGCGACCGGCCGCGGCATGGGCGGGACAGGCAGCTTCACCGCCGCCATATATCCCGGCGCTCTGCCGTGACGGAAAAAGGTTACCCGCCGTGGCGGCAGGATTGTTCTATTTTTCGGATTGACCACTTGCCGTGTGAAGAGAAAAACGTACTTTTGCCTTTACGATTCCCCGCAAGGAGAGCATAAAACTAAGCGTATGAAGAAACTACTCCGGACACTGGCGCTGACCCTCGGCCTCGGCCTGTGCTCAGTCCTGCCCGCGACAGCACAGACGCTCACGCTGGACAGCTGCCGGCAGCTGGCTCTGGACAACAACAAGCTGCTGGCCGCAAGCCGCGTGCAGGGCGAAAAGGCCGCTGCCGAACGCCAGGCCGCCCGCACAAACTATTTGCCGAAAATCTCGCTGACGGCCAGCTATATGCGCACCGGAAAGGAAATCTCCCTGCTCAGCGACGCGCAAAAGGGCGCTCTGGGCTCGCTCGGCACGAACCTGGCAGGGCAGGCCGGGCAGATAGCGGGGCAGATTCTCCAGGCCCACCCGGACCTGGCTCCCCTGCTCCAGGCCGCCGGCGCCTACCTGCCCCAACTGGGAGAAGCGGTCAACGGCATCGGCAGCAGCCTGGTCGATGCGCTGCACACCGACACGCGCAACCTCACCGTGGGCGCCATCATGCTGACACAGCCCCTCTACATGGGCGGAAAAATCCGCTCCTACGACCACATCGCCCGCTACGCCGAAACACTGGCAGGACAGAAGCTGCGCGCCGACGAGCAAGAGATTATCCTGAACACCGACGAAGCCTACTGGCAGGTGGTGTCGCTTGCCAACAAGCTGAAACTCGCCACGCAATACCGCGACCTGCTGCGCCGGCTGGACGAGGATGTGAAAAAGATGGTGGCCGAAGGCGTAGCCACGCGGGCCAACGCGCTGACCGTGAGCGTGAAGCTGAACGAGGCGGAAATGGCGCTGACCAAGGTGGACGACGGGCTGACCCTCTCGCGCATGGTCCTGTGCCAAGTATGCGGCCTGCCCATCGACACGCCGGTCAGCCTGGCGGACGAGGAGCTGGCGGACCTGCCGGTGGCGGCAGCCGACGTGAAGCCCGACGTGGCGACAGCCATGAGCCTGCGGCCGGAACTGGAACAGCTGCAGACGGCGCAAAGCATCTACGAAGAAAAAGTGCGCATAGCGCGATCGGACTTCCTGCCCCGCCTGGCGCTGACCGGCGGATACCTCACGACGAACCCCTCGCTCGTGAACGGTTTCGAAAACCGGTTTCGCGGCACCTGGGCCGTAGGAGCCACGTTGCAAGTACCCCTGTGGAACTGGGGTGAGGGAAAGTACAAGGTGCGGGCAGCCCGAGCCGACGCCACGATAGCCGCGCTCCAGACGGAGGACATCCGCGAGAAAATAGAACTCCAGGTGCGCCAGGCCGCCTTCCGCGTAAACGAGGCGAACAAGAAGCTCGACCTCAGCCTCCACCACCTGGAGCAGGCTGAAGAGAACCTGCGGACAGCCGACGTGGGCTTCCACGAAGGCGTCGTCACCACGAGCGACCTGCTCGCGGCCCAGACCGCCTGGCTCCAGGCCCACAACGACAAGATTGATGCCCAGATCGACGTCCGTCTGAGCCGCACAGCCTACCGGAAGGCCCTCGGCACGCTCGCCCCGGGCGTCCGTCCGTAATCCCTATTTCCCCGACAACTCCAGAAAGAAGAGAACGATATGCATACTTCCAAAAGCAAAGCCAATATGTTGCCCGCCCTGCTGGTCATCGTGGCAGTGGTCGTGGCAGTTGCCGTCGGCGGAGTCTTTGCATTCCGGCATGAGGACGAAACCATCCAGGGACAAGCCGACGTGAACGAATACAGAGTGTCGAGCAAGGTGCCGGGCCGCATCCTGGCGCTCAGGGTGAAGGAAGGCAGCCAGGTGCACGCCGGCGACACGCTGGCCCTGCTCGAAGCGCCGGACATCGTGGCCAAACGGGCGCAGGCCATGGCCGCCGAAGCCGCGGCAGCCGCGCAAAACCGCAAGGCGGAAAAGGGTGCGCGCCAGGAACAAATTCAGGCGGCCTACGAGATGTGGCAAAAGGCCAAGGCAGGGCTGGAAATAGCCGAGAAGTCCTATCAGCGCGTAAAGCGGCTCTACGAACAGGGCGTCATGACGGCGCAAAAGTTTGATGAAGCCACTGCACAACGCGACGCCGCCGCCGCGACAGCGCGCGCTGCCCGCTCGCAATACGACATGGCGCGCAACGGCGCGGAGCGCGAGGACAAGGAAGCGGCCGCCGCACTCGTGGACCGCGCCCGGGGCGCCGTGGACGAAGTGGACTCCTACCTGAAAGAGACCGTGCTCATAGCGCCCATGGACGGAGAGGTGACGGAAATATTCCCGCAAATCGGGGAACTGGTGGGCACCGGCGCACCGATTATGAACGTGGCCATCATGGACGACATGTGGGTTTCGTTCAACGTCCGCGAAGACCATCTGAACCGCTTCCGCGTCAACCAGACGGTGGAAGCCATCGTTCCGGCACTCGGCAACAGGCGCGTGCGGCTGAAGGTGTTCTACATGAAAGACCTCGGCAGCTACGCCGCATGGAAAGCAACCAAGACGACCGGACAGTTTGACATGAAAACCTTTGAAGTGAAAGCCAGCCCCGTCCAACCCGTCGAAGGGCTGCGGCCCGGCATGTCCGTGATTATGGAATGAAAGGATTGTCTGCTATTCTACGCATCGCGCGGAGAGAGCTGCGGCGGCTGAGCCGTAACCCCATCTACCTGTTCACTATGGTGGTCGCCCCGCTCTTCTGCTATTATTTCTTCACCTCACTCATGGCGGAAGGACTGCCTGCCGAACTGCCTGTGGGGCTGGTGGACAACGACCGTACGACTACGTCGCGCTCGCTGTCCCGCAACCTTGATGCGTTCCAGATGACGGACATTGTCCAGACCTACCCCGACGTGAGCGCGGCGCGCAAGGCCGTGCAGCGCGGGGAGATTTACGGATTCTTCTATATCCCGGAAGGGACTACGGGCAAAGCTCAGCGGCAGGAACAGCCCACGGTCTCCTTCTACATGAACTATTCCTACCTCGTCGCCGCCTCGCTGCTCTACCGCGACATGCGCACCATGTCCGAGCTGGCATCGGGCGCGGCCACGCAGAGCGTACTGCTCGCCAAAGGGGCCACGGAGCGGCAGGCGATGGCTTACCTCCAGCCCGTAGTCATCGATACCCACCCGATTAACAACCCTTGGCTGAACTACAACATCTACTTAAGCAACACTATCATCCCCGGCCTGCTCATGCTCTTTATATGTATGGTGACGGTCTACAGTATCGGGACGGAGGTGAAAAGCGGCTCCGCGCGCCACTGGCTAAGCCTGGCACGCGGCTCTATGGCCCGCGCGCTGGCCGGAAAGCTCGCGCCGCACACGCTGATATTCACGCTGATGGGCGCGATCTACGTGTGTTACCTTTACTCCTGGCTCCACTTTCCCTGCCACTGCGGCGTGCCAGTCATGCTCGTAGTGATGTTCCTCGGAGTCATAGCCGCGCAGGGTATGGGCGTATTTATGTACGCCGCACTGCCGTCCCTGCGGCTCGGGCTCAGCTTCGCCTCGCTCTGGGGCGTCATCTCGTTCAGCATCTGCGGCATGTCCTATCCCGTGATGGCCATGCACCCCACGCTGCAGGGCGTGAGCCTCCTCTTCCCGCTACGCCACTATTTCCTGCTCTACGTGAACTCGGCGCTCGACGGCTATCCGCTGCTCAACGCTTGGCCATACGTCGCCGGACTTCTGGCTTTCGCCCTGCTGCCCGCCGTCGTGCTCCGACGGCTCAAGAATGCCTTGCTCCACGTTCCCTATTTGCCCTGACGCCATGAGACAGAAATTCGCTGATTACTGGAAACAGGCCAGCGCGGACTGGAACTACATCTTCCGGAACGAGCTGCGCAACATTTTCAAGGACCAGGGCATCCTTATCTTCTTTTTCCTGGTCCCGCTTGCCTATCCGCTGCTCTACAGCTTCATTTATACCAATGAGGTGGTGCGGGAGGTACCCGTCGCCGTCGTGGATGACAGCCGGAGCACAACGAGCCGCGAATACCTGCGAAATGTCGACGCCACGCCGGACGTGCGCATTGCTGCCCACTGTAAGGACATGGACGAAGCCAAGGCAACCATCCGCCGCCGCGATACTTACGGCATTATCCACGTACCGGATGATTTCAGCAAACGCCTGGCCCGCGGCGAGCAGACGCAGGTGAGCATCTACACGGATATGAGCGGACTCCTTTATTATAAGGCCCTGCTCGTGGCGAATACGGAGGCCTCGCTCGTGATGAACGCCCGCATCAAGACGGCCCTTGCCGGCAACACCACGGCTGAACAGGACCGCGTCACGGCCTATCCCATTGCCTACGAATCCGTAAGCCTGTATAATCCGCAGGACGGCTTTGCCACGTTCCTCATACCCGCAGTCCTGGTGCTGATTATCCAGCAGACTTTGCTGCTGGGCGTAGGCATAGCGGCCGGTACGGCGCGCGAGGGAAACCGTTTCCGCGAACTCATGCCCGTAGACCGTCACTACACCGGTCTGCTTCGCATCGTCTTAGGGAAAGGCGCCGCCTACCTGCTGGTATATCTCCCCATCTCGGTCTACGTGCTTGGCGTCGTCCCCCACCTGTTCCGGCTCAACCAGATCGGTTCCCCGGGCCAGCTGGCCCTGTTCGCCGTGCCCTACCTGCTGGCCTGCATCTTCTTCGCCATGTCCGTCTCCCTCGTCCTCCGTCACCGTGAGACGTGCATCATGGTCATTGTCTTCACCTCCTTGCCCCTGCTCTTCATCTCCGGTGTCTCCTGGCCCGGCGCGGCGGTTCCCGACTTCTGGAAAGCCGTGTCCTGCCTGTTTCCCTCGACCCCGGGCATCAACGGCTTTCTGAAAATAAACAACATGGGCGGGACTGTACAGGATCTCTCATTCGAGTGGCACGCGCTCTGGACGCAAGCCGTCGTCTACTTTTTCCTGACCTGCTGGGGTTATCGCCACGCCATTGTCGCCTCACGTCGCCGCTACATAGCCCGCTACCGCCGGCTGAGAGCCCGGCATATTGCCTCGGCCCAAAGCCGGACGATGAACGGCACCTTGCCGGACGAAGCCGCGGCCGCCGGCCCGCAGTGAGAGCTGCCGGCCCGTTTCCTGCCGGAAAATTCCGCGCTGGCGCCCGGCAGGGCATTTTTCAGGGCGGCGAGTTGCCGGTCTTTCACGGATAATGCGTAAGTTTGCATGAGCCGGGACGCACTGTCCCGGCTCATGCCGCGTTATGGACGGACGGGCACACCAGCCCCGCGCCGCCCGGATCGGCAGGCACTCACCTATATCACACGGCATGACCCTTACCGAACAGATTTCCGACCACCTGCATCTGCCCCTGCGCGCAGTGGAACGCACCGTACAGCTCCTCGCCGACGGGGCCACCGTCCCGTTCATCAGCCGCTACCGCAAGGAAGCGACCGGCGGACTCGACGAGACGCAGGTGGAAAGCATACGCGAACAGCACAGCCGCCTGAAGGAACTGGTCCACCGGCGCGAGTACATCCTCGAGACCATAGCGGGACAAGGCAAACTCACCGACGAGCTGCGCCGCCGCATAGCCGACTGCTGGGACGCCGCCGTCCTGGAAGATCTCTACTTACCCTACAAGCCCAAGCGCCGCACCCGGGCCGAGGTGGCCCGGAAGAAAGGGCTCGCCCCCTTGGCGGACCTGCTGCTGACGCAACCCCACACGCGCCCCGAACAGGCTGCCGCCGCGTTCCGCTCGGCCGAAGTGGCCACGACGGAAGAGGCCCTGCAAGGCGCACGCGACATCATTGCCGAGCGCGTGAACGAAGACGAACGCGCGCGTCAAACCGTGCGCGGGACCTATGCCCGCACCGCCGTCATCCGTTCGCACGTGGTCAAGGGAAAAGAAGAAGAGGGCGACAAATACCGCGACTACTTCGACGCCGCCGAGTCGCTGCGCCGCTGTTCCTCTCACCGCCTGCTCGCCATGCGCCGCGGCGAGGCCGAAGGCATTTTGCGCCTGAGCATCACCCCGGCCGACGATGCGGAATGCCTCGAGCGCGTGGCCCGCCTCTTCGTGCGGAGCGGCACGCCCGCCGCCCCGCAGGTGGAGCAAGCCGTGGCGGACGCCTACAAACGCCTGCTGCGTCCCTCCATCGAAACGGAGTATGCCGCGGCAAGCAAGCAGAAAGCCGATGAGGAGGCCATACAGGTATTCACCGAGAACCTGCGGCAGCTCCTGCTCACGCCGCCTCTTGGCACCCGGCGCATCATGGGCATCGACCCGGGCTACCGCACCGGCTGCAAGGTGGTCTGCCTCGACAGCCAGGGCCAGCTGCTCTGCCACGACGTCATCTTTCCCCACCCGCCCCGTGCCGACCGCGACGGAGCGGCCGCCAAGCTCCGCTCCCTGGCGCGTCGCCATGCCGTCGAAGCCATCGCCATCGGCAACGGGACGGCCGGACGCGAGACCGAGGACTTTGTCCGCGCCCTGGAGTTGCCAGCCGTCGACGTGTTCCTCGTGAGCGAGGACGGCGCATCCGTCTATTCCGCCTCAAAGGCCGGCCGCGAAGAGTTTCCCGACGAAGACGTGACCGTGCGCGGCGCCGTGTCCATCGGGCGCCGCCTGGCCGACCCGCTGGCCGAACTCGTCAAGATAGATGCCCGCTCGCTGGGCATCGGGCAGTACCAGCACGACGTGGACCCCGGCGCCCTGAAGCAGGCATTGGACCAGACGGTGACCCGCTGCGTCAACGCCGTCGGCGTGAATCTCAACACGGCCAGCAAGCACCTGCTCACGTACGTTTCAGGACTTGGCCCGGCCCTGGCGCAAAACATCGTGGACTACCGCACGGCGCACGGCCCCTTTGCCGACCGCCGCGCGCTGCTCGGCGTGCCTCGCCTCGGCGCCAAGGCCTTTGAGCAATGTGCCGGGTTCCTGCGCATCCCCGATGGCGACAATCCGCTGGACAACACGGCCGTCCACCCCGAACGCTATGCCCTGGTACGCCGCATGGCCGCAGATGCAGGCTGCGACGTGGCCACGCTCATCGCCTCGCCCGAACGCCGCCGGAGCATCGACCTGAAGCGTTACTGCAACGCCGACACCGGCATGCCCACACTGACCGACATCCTGGACGAACTGGCCCGCCCGGGGCGCGACCCCCGGGGCAAGGCGCAGGTGTTTCGCTTCGCGGACAACCTGCACAGCCTGACCGACCTGCAGCCGGGCATGGAAGTACCGGGCGTGGTGACGAACATCACGCGCTTCGGCTGCTTCGTGGACATGGGCATCAAGGTGAAAGGCCTGGTCCACGTGTCGCAGATGGCGGACCGCTATGTTGCGGATCCCTCCGCTGTGGTCCGCATCCAGCAGCGGGTGCGCGTCCGCGTTCTCGAGGTCGATGCCGCCCGCGGCCGAGTGTCGCTCTCGCTCAAGGGCGTGGCGCAGCAGGACGCCTGAGCGCCCAGCCGCACACGCGCCCTATCCCCGTCCTTCCTCGGCTTAGCCCCGTCGCTCCGGGCCCTATCCCCGTTGCGACAGGCCTAAGGCCCGTAAAACCGTCCCGCCGGGACACTGAAAAAAACGAAAGACATGACCGATCTGGACTACATGCAAAAAGCCCTGGAACAGGCCCGTCTGGCGGCGGACAGGGACGAAGTGCCCGTGGGTGCCATCGTCGTCTGCCGCGACCGCATCATCGCGCGGGCGCACAACCTGACAGAAACGCTCCACGACGTGACGGCCCACGCGGAAATGCAGGCCATCACCGCTGCCGCCGACGCCTTGGGCGGTAAATACCTGGACCAATGTACGCTCTACGTCACCGTGGAGCCGTGCGTCATGTGCGCCGGCGCCATCGGGTGGGCGCAGCTGGGCCGCCTGGTCTACGGCGCGCCGGACCCAAAGCGGGGCTACTCCGCCTATGCCCCGCAAGCTCTCCACCCGAAGACCGAAGTCTGCGGCGGTGTGCTCGAGACGGAATGCGCCGCACTGATGAAGGACTTCTTCAGGCGCAAGCGCTGACCGCCCGCGGCGTCCCTTACTAATCAAGACCTACGCATCATGGCAGAACACAACGAACTGGGCCGGCTGGGCGAAGAGGAAGCCTGCCGCTACCTGACGCACCTGGACTACCGCCTGCTGGACCGCAACTGGCGGTGCGGGCATCTGGAAATAGACCTCGTGGCCGAAGACTTCGGCGAAGTGGTCTTCGTGGAAGTGAAGACGCGCCGCGACGAATCGTTTGCCGACGCGGCGGACGCCGTCACGCTGGAGAAGAAGCGCCGCCTGCTCCGCGCCGCCCACGCCTATCTGGCCCAGAAGCAGCTGGACCAGCCCTTCCGCTTCGACATCATCACCGTCGTCGGCAGCCGGCCGCCGTTCCGCCTGACCCACCTGCAGAACGCCTATTCCGCCGAAAGCGTGAACTACCGACTTCAGCTACGCAAACATGGACATTGAAAACATCCGCAACTATTGCCTCGCCCAAAAGATGGCCACCGAGGACATGGCCTTCGGGCCGGACGGCATCCTCTTTCGCGTCTACGGGAAAATCTTTGCCTACGTGGACCTGAACCGGCCCGACCTCGTCGTGCTCAAGTGCGACCCGGACTATGCCGCGGAACTGCGCGAGCACTACAAGGGCATCCGCGGCGCCTGGCACTGGAACAAACGCTACTGGAACGAGGTGCACTTCGACAGCGACGTGGACGACGCGCTCGCCCTGCACCTCGTGGACCACTCACTGGCAGAAGTACTCAAGAAACTACCTAAGAAAACACAAGCCGAATATGCAGCTCTCTGACCTTCCCGCCCACTGGGCCCACCTGCACTGGGACGAGACAGACTCCACCATGTGCCGGCTGCGCGCACCCGAGGCGGCTGCGCGCAGCGAGGAGTTCGTTCTGGCCACCGCGGACTACCAGCTGGCCGGCCGCGGGCAACGGGGCACGCACTGGGAAGCCGAACGGGGGAAAAACCTGCTCTTCGGCTTCCGCTTTTCCCCGCGGTTCCTTCGGGCCGACGGGCAGTTCCGCCTGTCCGAGGCACTGGCGCTGGCCGTGGCCGACGCCGTCCGCTCCCTGACGGGCGAGGCCGCCGTGAAGTGGCCCAACGACATCTACTGCGGCGACCGCAAAGTGTGCGGCATGCTGCTGGAGCACGACCTGGCAGGGGCGCACATCGCTACGACGCTGACCGGTGTGGGGCTCAACGTGAACCAGCAACGCTTCACGGGCGACGCGCCAAACCCCGTGTCGCTCCGGCAAATCTTGGGGCACGACACGGACCGCGCCACGCTCCTGACCGATGTGTTGCGCCGCTTCGAGCAGAACTACCGCCGTCTGCAGGCGGGAGAGACCGCCGACCTGGACCGCCGCTATGCCGCCAGCCTGTACCGCCGCGAAGGCCTCCACCCCTACCGCGACAGCGAGGGCGACTTCATGGCTGCCATCGAGGGCGTGGCGCCGGACGGGCGCCTGTCCTTGCGCGACGCGCAGGGCCGCGTCCGCATCTATGCGTTCAAGGAGGTGGCTTACCTGTTTCCCGACCGCCGCGCATGAAGACGGACCGGAACATACTGCGCATAGCCTTGCCCAGCATCGTGTCGAACATCACGGTGCCGCTCCTGGGGCTGGTAGACACGTCCATAGCGGGCCACCTCGGCGCGACGGCCTACATCGGTGCCATCGCCGTAGGGGGCATGTTTTTCAATATGGTCTACTGGATTTTCGGCTTTCTGCGCATGGGCACGGGCGGACTTACGGCCCAGGCCTACGGCGCCGGAGCGCGGGAGGAGACGGTCCGCATCCTGCTGCGCTCCCTGGGCCTGGCACTGCTCGTCGGGGCAGCGCTCATTGCCCTACACCGCCCACTGGCCGACCTCTTCTTCCGCCTGCTCGCCCCGACACCTGGCGTGGAGGCATACGCCCGCCGCTACTACACCATATTAATATGGGGCGCGCCCGCCGTGCTGGGTCTCTACAGTTTCACCGGCTGGTTCCTGGGCATGCAGAATGCGCGCTTCCCCATGTTCATCGCCATCGTGCAGAACGTGGTGAACGTGGGAGCCAGTCTGACGCTGGTCGTCGGCGCAGGATGGAAGGTGGAGGGCGTAGCCACGGGGACGCTGATTGCCCAATACGCGGGCGTGCTGCTGGCTTTCCTCCTGTGGCGACGTCACTACGGCGGCCACCCAAGTCGCCTGCTGCGCCGCGACACGTGGGAACGGAGCGCGCTGCTACGCTTCTTCAGCGTGAACCGCGACATCTTCTTCCGGACGCTCTGCCTCGTGGCCGTCTCCACGTACTTCACGGCCTGCGGCGCCCGGCAGGGCGACCTCGTCCTGGCGGTGAATGCGCTGCTGATGCAGTTTTTCATGCTCTTCTCCTACGTCATGGACGGCTTCGCCTATGCGGGCGAGGCGCTGGGCGGCCGCTGCTACGGCGCGCGCGACGTGGCCGGCTTCGACCGACTCACGCGGCGCCTCTTCCTGTGGGGCGGCGGACTGGCGATGCTGTTCACCGTGGCCTATTGGTCAGGGGGCGAATATCTCCTCGCCGTCCTGACGGACGACCGCGCCGTCAGAACGGCGGCACAAACGTTCCTGCCCTATGTCATGGCTATCCCGCTGGCCGGATTCGCGGCCTTTCTCTACGACGGGCTGTTCATCGGCACCACTTCCACGCGGGGCATGCTCCTAGCCGTAGGCGGCGCGGCAGCGGCATTCTTCCTGGCCGAACGCGGACTGACGGCCATCCTTGGCAACCACGCGCTCTGGCTGGCCTTTCTCCTGTACCTGTTGCTGCGGGGCGTGATTCAGGGACTTTGCTATAACAGGGTACGCGAAAAAATCGTACATTTGCGAAAACTTCAGGAATAAGCGCGGCAAGGCAAACCGCACTTCCCCTTCCCGGAATTATTCTTTATCCTATTTTATATGGCTCAATTCAAACGGATTCTCTTAAAACTCAGCGGCGAAAGCCTGGCCGGCGCACAGGGCCACGGCATAGACACACAGCGCCTGAATGAATATGCCGCACAAATCAAGGAAGCTCTCGAGATGGGCGTGCAGGTGGGCATCGTCATTGGAGGCGGCAACATTTTCCGCGGCCTGAGCGGCGCCGGAAAAGGATTCGACCGCGTCAAGGGCGACCAAATGGGCATGTGCGCTACCGTCATCAACAGCTTGGCATTGAGCTCCGCGCTGGGAGCTATCGGTGTGCGTTCCCGGGTATTCACCGCCATCCGCATGGAACCGATTGGCGAATTTTACTCCAAGTGGAAAGCCATCGATGCCCTGGAACGCGGCGAGGTGGCCATCATGAGCGGCGGCACAGGAAACCCCTATTTCACGACGGATACGGGGTCCTCGCTCCGCGGTATTGAAATCGAAGCGGACGTGATGCTCAAGGGCACGCGCGTAGACGGCATTTACACGGCCGACCCGGAGAAGGACCCGACGGCTACGAAATTCGACGACATCACCTACGACGAGGTGCTGCGCCGCGGCCTGCGGGTGATGGACATCACGGCTACGGCCATGTGCAAAGAGAACGCGCTCCCCGTCTACGTATTCAACATGGACGTGGCAGGCAACCTGAAGAAAGTGCTCAACGGAGAACGCATCGGCACCTACGTTCACGCCTGACCGGCCGGCACGACCGCAACGGCAACAGACACGTCGCCGCAATCCGGACGAACAAAGCGTCCCCTTCCCGCTCACGATGGCTTGCGGGAAGGGGACGCTCCGCTCGCCGGCAGCGGAGCAGACGGCGTCAGGCCGCCGCTGCCGAGGCGCTCACTTCGTAGCGGCGGACAAAGATGAGGCTGCACACCACGCCCAGCGCGGTGAGCAGCACGCCCACCAGTGCCGGATACTCATAGCCCAGTCCGAAGCGCAGGGGAATAGCGCCTACCTGCGCGCCGAGCGCGTTGCCGAGATTGAACGCTACCTGGATGCAGGCGCCGCCCAAGAGTTCGCCGCCGGGCGCGCAGCGGACAATCAGCGTCTGCTGTGGGCTGGACACGGCAAAGAGCGCCATCGTGGCCAGGAACATGCCCGCCACGGCGACAACGGGCTGCGTGCAGCCGGAAAAAAGCGACAGGAGCGAGACCACCATGAGCAGCTGCATCCCGACGATGACGCGCCCCGACGTGAAGCGGTCGCTCAACACGCCGCCCACGACATTGCCCAGCACCATACCTCCGCCGGCCAGAATCATCAGGGCCGAAACGACGGAGTCCGTGAAACCGGCCTTCTGCGTAAGCATCGGGTTCACAAAACTGTACCAGGCAAAGACCCCGCCGTTGCCCAGCATCGTGGTCAAGAGGACAAGCCACGGCGCGGGGTGACGGAGGAAGCGGAACTGCGAGCGGAACGTGGTGCGCGGCAGGGGAGGAACCTGCGGGACCCATTTATAAATGAAATACCACACGCCGGCGGACCAAACAGCAACGAAGCAGAACACCATGCGCCAGCTGAGGACGTGGCTCACGAAAGTGGCGAGCGGCACTCCGGCAAGATTGGCCACCGTCATGCCGGCAACCATGGCGGCCACGGCGGACGCGCCCTTGCCCTCGGAGGCCAGCCTGATGGCTACGACGGAAGCCACTCCGAAGTAGGCGCCGTGGGGCAAACCGGCCAGAAAACGGCCCAAGAGCAAGCAGCCGAATGTGGGCGAAAAGGCAGCGACGAGGTTGCCCAAAAGCATAATCACGGACAGGAGCAGGAGTAGCTGCTTGAGGGGGCGGTTGCGCAGGATGACCAGGGCGGGCGCACCCACGCAAACCCCTGCGGCATAAGCCGAAATCAGACTGCCGGCCGTCGGGATGGAGATGTGGAGATCCTCAGCAACGTAGGGCAGAATCGCCATCATGGAAAACTCCGCTACGCCCAGTCCAAACGTGCCGAAAGATAATGCAAGTAAGGATTTCTTCATAACTTTGTCAGAAAAAGAGCCGGGCCCGTGCCTCCCAGGGCCGAACCGGCATGCACGCTCCCCGACGCGGACTGCGCCGGGGAGCGTGCAGGTGATTTTAATCCGTCATCAAAGCAAGTCGGGCAGCTGGTACAGGTGGGTCCCGTTGCTCCCCTTCACCAGGATAAGTTTCCCTGCGACCGGGTGGGCGAGGAGTTCCTGCTTCACGGCCTCCACATCGGGAAAGAAGCGGCAGCCCGCGGCATAGGGGCGGAATCCCGTGCCGACCAGCCATACGGCCTCGCAGCCCAGCGAACGGGCCTGCTCCACCACCCTGCGGTGCTCGTCCGCCGAAGCCTCGCCCAGCTCAAGCATCTCGCCGAGGATGAGCATCTTGTGCGGACGGTCGATAAGCCGGAAATTGTCCAGTGCCGCCTGCATACTGGTGGGGTTGGCATTATAGGCATCCACAATCAGCTCGTTCGTAGCCGTCTGCATCAACTCGGAACGATGGTTCGTCGGGGCATACGCGGCAATGGCTTCGGAAATATCCGCGACAGCCACGCCATAGCGCATGCCGACGGCCGCCGCCGCCAGGGCGTTGGCCAGATTGTAAGCGCCGACCAGGTGTGTGGCCACATGCTGCCACTCCCCGTCGCGGGGCCGCCAACGCAAGGCCACGTAGGGCGTACAGGCTTCCACCTCGCCCTCGACATCGTATCCGTGGCCCGGAGCGCCGTAGGTCACGGCAGGGAGTCCGGCCGCCATGCCGGGCAGGTAGGCATTGTCGCCATGCAGAAAGACGAACGCGCCGGGCTTTGTGCGCAAATAGTCGTAGAGTTCACCCTTGGCGCGAAGGACTCCTTCGAACGAGCCAAACCCTTCGAGATGGGCTTTCCCGACATTGGTTATAAGGCCGCAGTCCGCATCGACGATGCGGCTGAGCCGGGCAATCTCGCCCGGATGGTTTGCTCCGGTCTCGACCACCGCTATCTGGTGGGCCGCACGGAGGCGGAGCAGGGTCTTGGGCACACCGATGTGGTTGTTGAAGTTGCCCTGCGTGAACAGAACGTTATACTTTCGGGCAAGTACGGCAGAGATCAATTCCTTGGTCGTCGTCTTCCCATTTGTGCCGGTTATCTGCACGACTGGCAGCCCCATGCGGTGCCGGTGGAGGGCCGCCACCTGCTGCAACGCCTCAAGGACATCCGGCACGTGGACATACCGCTCGTCGCCGCCGACCTTCGGGTCGTCCACGACGGCATAGGCACAACCGTTCTGCAAAGCCTGCGCGGCAAAAGCATTTCCGTCAAAGTTCGCCCCACGCAAGGCGAAGAAGACCGAGCCCGCCGGACAGTCGCGCGTATCCGTCGTCACCGCCGGTTCCGGGCCAAGGAGCTTGTATAAATCTTCTATGTTCATCGTCAAAGACGCAGTTGATTTCGGGCGCAAAATTAGTGATTTTTGCAGAGAGAAGCACTTCGGAATTTTTTTTCTACGTATTTTTGCAAGGATAATAAGAACAGCCACTCTGATGACATTTCCCGCCTACTCCCTGAACTGCCGCGGCCGGCTTTTCGAACTGCGCACGCCGCTGGTGATGGGCATTCTGAACGTTACCCCAGACTCTTTCTTCGCAGACAGCCGCCAGACGACGGACGAGGCTATCGCCCGCCGTTGCCGCCAAATCGTGGCGGAAGGCGGGACCATGATAGACATCGGCGGATACTCTTCACGTTCGGGCGCGACCGACGTCACGCCGGAGGAGGAGACGGAACGGCTGCGCCGCGGTATAGAAGCGGCCCGCCGCGAGGCACCCGGGGCCATCATCTCCGTGGACACATTCCGCGCCGAAGTGGCCCGCGTATGCGTGGAGGAATACGGCGCGCACATCGTCAACGACATTTCGGGCGGAATGCTGGACCCGAAGATGCTGCGAACGGTGGCGCAACTGGGCGTGCCGTACATTCTGATGCACATGCAGGGGACGCCGCAGGACATGCAGACAGCGCCGCACTACGATGACGTGGCCGCCGACGTGTTCCAGTTCTTCGCCCGCCAGATCGAGAAGCTGCACAGTCTGGGAGCGAAGGACATCATCCTCGACCCGGGCTTCGGGTTCGGAAAGGAGTTGTCGCACAACTACGAACTGATGGACCACCTCGAAGAGTTTCAAGCGTTCGGCCTCCCCATATTGGCGGGCGTTTCCCGAAAGTCCATGATCTACCGTCTGCTGGGCGGAACACCGGCTACTGCACTCAACGGGACCACCGTCCTTAACACCGTCGCACTGCTCAAGGGCGCCGCCATCCTGCGCGTTCACGACGTGGCCGCTGCCGTAGAAGCCGTGCGCATCTGCAACGCGCTCCAGGCTCCCGGCCAGGCAGCTGCGCCGGACCCCGCCACGCCCTGCCCCCGCCCCACCAGTTCCACCGCCCGCTAAATCAGTCATTCTCCTCACCGTCCGCCATGATCAACTTCGGCATCATCGACTTCATCGACATCCTATCCGTCGCGCTGCTGCTCTACTACATCTACAAACTGATGAAAGAGTCCAGCTCGGCCAACATCTTCTCAGGCATTCTCGTATTCATAGTCGTCTGGATATTCGTCACCCAGGTTTTTGAAATGCGCCTCTTGGGCGGCATTCTCGACAAGTTGATGAACGTGGGCGGCTTGGCCCTCATCATCCTCTTCCAGGACGAAATCCGACACTTCTTCTCCAGCATCGGCACGCGGCAGCACGCCAACGTCCTAATCCGTTTCTTCACGAAAAAGAAGCCTGCCACGCCACACCGGGAAGAAATCATACCCATCGTCATGGCTTGCATGAACATGAGCAAGCAGAAGGTCGGCGCCCTCATCGTTATTGAGCGGAACGTGGGCCTTAGCGAAATCATCCGTTCCGGCGACATCATCAATGCCGACATTAACCAACGGCTCATTGAGAATATCTTCTTCAAGAACAGCCCGCTCCACGACGGCGCCATGATTATCAGCCACAAGCGCATCAAAGCCGCCGGCTGCATTCTCCCCGTGGCTCACGACCTGGACATACCGAAAGCGCTCGGACTGCGCCACCGCGCCGCCCTCGGCATATCGCAGAAGAGCGACTGCCTTGCCATTATCGTTTCAGAGGAGACGGGCGGCATCTCCATAGCCTCCAACGGACAGTTCCACCTCAGGCTTACGGCCGAGGAACTGGAGCGCACCCTCTCCGCCGAGTGGGAATGAAAACACCGGGCGTAATGCCCTGAAACCGGGCACTACGGCAAAGTTTTTCTTGGATATATGCACAAAAAGGCCTAACTTTGCAGGCGAATCCCAGCAGAAATGAGAAAATTAAAAGGTATCAAGAAAATCAGACTTCACCGCGAGGGCACGAAAACGCTACGGGTCGGGCTGCTCGTCCTCGTAGCCGCGAACGCACTTGTATTCTGGCTGCTCTCGGAAGTCTCCCTCCTGCCTTTCTTCATCTTCTTACTGGTCAGTGCGGCCCTCTACGCCACAATGGTCAACTTCTTCCGCTGCCCCATCCGCCTGTTCAACGGCGATACAAAGAACACGGTCGTCGCAGCGGCCGACGGAAAGGTCGTCGTCATTGAGGAAGTGGACGAAAACGAATACTTCCACGACCGGCGGCTCATGATCTCCATCTTCATGTCCATTACCAACGTCCATGCCAACTGGTTTCCCGTGGACGGATACATTAAGAAGGTGGAACATCAGAACGGCAATTTCCACAAGGCGTGGCTGCCCAAAGCCAGCACCGAGAACGAACGATCGTCCGTCATTATCGAAACGCCCGACGGACAAGACATCCTTGTCCGCCAGATAGCCGGCGCCGTGGCACGCCGCATTGTCACCTACGCCCACGCCGACGACGAGTGCTACATCGACGAGCACCTGGGCTTCATCAAGTTCGGCTCACGCGTCGATGTCTATCTGCCCCTCGGCTCCGAGGTGCTCGTGAAACTGGGCCAGGCAACTGTCGGCAACCAGACCATTGTGGCCCGGCTTCACCCTTAAGCCTGGACGTCGGCCGACCGGTCAGCACCTTGCCGAAAAGCCTTTTTCCACCCATCTCATGAAGAAACATATCCCCAATACCATTACTTGCTGCAACCTGCTCTGCGGGTGTGTAGCCACTTGCTTTGCACTGCAGGCCGAACCACGCTACGACCTCGCGCTGGCCTTCATCATCATAGGCAACGTATTCGACTTTTTCGACGGATTCGCGGCGCGGCTGCTCAGAGTTGCCTCGCCCGTAGGCAAGGAGCTGGACTCGCTGGCCGATGTCGTGACGTCCGGCCTGGCCCCCTCGGCCATGCTCTTCGCCCTACTGAGGCAGATGCCGCTACCTTTCGGCGGGCTGGCAGCCGAATACCTCCCGTTCGCAGCGTTCATCATCACTGCCTTCTCGGCCCTGCGCCTGGCAAAGTTCAACCTTGACGAACGGCAGACGTCCTCCTTCATCGGACTGCCCACGCCAGCCAACGCGCTCTTCTGGGGTGCGCTCATTGCCGCAAACCATACGTGGTTCTGCCAGCACGGCTGGTCCGCCCTGCTGCTGCTGGCGGGCATCGCGCTCTCGAGTTGGCTTCTCGTGGCCGAACTGCCCATGTTCGCCCTCAAGTTCAAGCATTTCCGCTGGGCAGGCAACGCCCTGCGCTATACGTTCATACTTGTCAGCGCGGCGCTACTGATCCTGATGGGCTGGACGGGATTCTCCGCCATCGTGCTCGTCTACGTCCTGGCCTCCATCATAGCGGACCTGCAGCGCAAGTGACGCTGGCTTAACACTCACACTGACTCAAATGTACGGTTGCATCACCTTTCTTTTATTCGGCTTCATCTTCGTGCTGCTGACCGCCCTGGCCGGCGCATTCCGCTTAGTGTTCGGCCTGAAGCGCACGGCCCGCCGCTTTGCGGGACAGACCGGCGCCGACAAGGCCCGGGAGAAAGCCGAAGCCGACGGGCCACCCCGGCCGCGCCGCAAGCGGCAGGGAAAATTCTTTGAGAAGGACGAAGGCGTCTACGTAGACTTCGAAGAAATCAACTGAAAACTCTGCCCGACGGGCCTTAGCCGTGTACGGTACGCGGCTAAGGCCCGTTTTTTCTGGGCTAAGCCCCGTGCCGACGGGGCTTAGGCGCGTCGGCACGGGAACGCGCAGCCGCGGCGGAGAGATATACATGACGGAAAACTATACACGCCGGGAGGACGTCTCGAAAGAGAGCATCCTCCCGGCGTGCCTTTGCAGCGGCCGCGAGCGGGTCAGGCCTTCACGCGGTTCACGTATGAGCCGTCGCGCGTGTCGACCTCGATCGTCTCGCCCTCATTGATAAAGAGGGGCACGCGGATCTCTACGCCCGTTTCCAGTTTGGCGGGCTTCAGCGTGTTGGTGGCGGTGTCGCCCTTCAGGCCCGGCTCGGTGTAGACCACCTTGAGCTGCGTCTTGACGGGCATTTCGGCAAAGAGGATAGTGTCCGTGGAAGCGTCGCTTACCACGTCGATCACGTCGCCTTCCTTCATGAAGTCAACGCCCGTGATGAGGCTCTTCTCTACAACTACGTCGTCCCACGTCTCCTGGTTGAGCAGGTGCATGTTGTCGCCTTCGGCATAGGAGAACTGGTAGGGGCGGCGCTCTACGCGCACGTCCTCAAGCGCTTCGCCGATGTTGAAGCGGCGCTCAATCACGCGGCCGGACACAACGTCCTTGAGCGTGGTACGCATGATGGTGTTACCCTTACCGGGCTTTACGTGGAGGAAGTCGATGCAGAAGTACAGCTTGCCGTCCATTCGGATGCAGGTACCTTTCTTAATGTCTTGAGATTTGATCATATTCCGTTTGTTTACTATATATATTCGCAAAGCTGGCGGGCCTTGACCCGACGGACGGCGCAAAATTAGCAATTTTTCTTGGATTCGTGAAGCGTTGCCCGCGCTTTTTGCGCACTCCGGGGCGGCTTTGAGAAACAGCACGAAGGCTGTGCACGGAATAAATTTCACACTTTTGGGGACAAGTGTGCAACATCTCAGAAATATTTGTTAACTTTGCAGCCGCAAGTCCTTAAACCCATAAACAATATTCAAGATGGATTTAACCACTCAGTTTATCGACGGCGCTTGGAGCCACAGCATCAACGTGACGGACTTTGTCCGCAAGAACCTGACGCCCTACGAGGGCGACGCCAGCTTTCTGCAAGGCCCCACCGAGCGCACCCGACACATCTGGAACCTTTGCCTGAAAGCACTCGAGGAGGAGCGCGCCAACAACGGCGTGCGCGCCATCGACCCTGATACCGTATCGACCATTACGTCCCACCCGGCCGGCTACATCGACCGCGAGGCCGAGCTCATCGTCGGCCTGCAGACGGACATGCTCCTGAAGCGCGCCATAAAGCCCTACGGCGGCATCCGCGTGGTGGAAAAAGCCTGCGCCGAAAACGGCCTGCAGGTGAACACGAAGGTGAAGGACATCTTCACCCACTACCGCAAGACGCACAACGACGGCGTGTTCGACGTGTACACGGAAGAGATCCGCCGCTTCCGCTCCCTGGGCTTCCTCACCGGCCTTCCCGACAACTACGCCCGCGGCCGCATCATCGGCGACTACCGCCGCCTGGCGCTCTACGGCTGCGACCGCCTCATCGAAGCGAAAAAGGAAGACCTGCACGGACTGACGGGACCCATGACGGACGAACGCATCCGCCTGCGCGAGGAAGTGGCCGAGCAGATCAAGGCCCTGGGCGAAATCAAGGTGATGGGCGAATACTACGGACTGGACCTGTCCCGCCCGGCCTACACCGCACAGGAAGCCGTGCAGTGGGTGTACATGGCTTACCTCGCCGCCGTGAAGGAACAGGACGGCGCGGCCATGTCGCTTGGCAACGTTTCCTCCTTCCTCGACATCTACATTGAGCACGACCTGAAGCACGGCCTCATCGACGAGACCTTCGCCCAGGAACTCGTCGACCAGTTTGTCATCAAGCTCCGCATGGTGCGCCACCTCCGCATGGGCTCCTACAACGAAATCTTCGCCGGCGACCCGACGTGGGTCACCGAGGCAATCGGCGGACGCTTCAACGACGGCCGCACGAAGGTGACGAAGACCAGCTTCCGCTTCCTGCAGACCCTCTACAACCTGGGCCCCTCGCCCGAGCCTAACCTGACCGTGCTCTGGAGCCCCGAGCTGCCGGAAGGATTCAAGGACTTCTGCGCCAAAGTCTCGGTGGACACGAGCTCCATCCAGTACGAGAACGACACACTCATGCGCGAGGTGCGCCACAGCGACGACTACGGCATAGCCTGCTGCGTGAGCTACCAGGACATCGGCCGCCAGATACAGTTCTTCGGCGCGCGCTGCAATCTGGCCAAAGCCCTGCTGCTGGCCATCAACGGCGGACGCTGCGAGAACACCGGCACCGTCATGGTGGAAGGCATCCCCGTGCTGCAAGGCGACGAGCTCAACTTCGAGGAAGTCATGAACAACTACAAGGCCGTGCTCAAGGAGATAGCCCGCGTCTACAACGAGGCCATGAACATTATCCACTACATGCACGACAAGTACTACTACGAAAAGGCACAGATGGCCTTCGTCGACACCAATCCGCGCATCAACCTGGCCTACGGCGTGGCCGGCCTTTCCATCGTGCTCGATTCCCTCTCCGCTATTAAGTATGCCCGCGTGAAAGCAGTCCGCAACGACATCGGACTGACCGAGTCGTTCGACATCCAGGGCTCCTTCCCCTGCTTCGGCAACAACGACGACCGCGTCGACCATCTCGGCGTAGACCTCGTGTACTACTTCAGCGAGGAACTGAAGAAGCTCCCCGTCTACAAGAACGCGCGCCCCACGCTCTCTCTGCTCACCATCACGTCGAACGTCATGTACGGCAAGAAGACCGGCGCAACGCCCGACGGCCGCGCGAAAGGCGTGGCCTTCGCGCCGGGCGCCAACCCGATGCACGGCCGCGACAAGAGCGGCGCCGTGGCCTCGCTCAGCAGTGTGGCCAAACTGCGTTACCGCGATGCACAGGACGGCATCTCCAACACATTCTCCATCGTCCCGAAGAGCCTCGGCCCCACGCCGGAGGAACGGGTAGAAAACCTGGTGACTATGATCGACGGTTACTTCACTAAGGGCGCGCACCACCTGAACGTGAACGTGCTCAACCGCGAGATGCTCCAGGACGCAATGGAGCATCCTGAGAAATATCCGCAGCTGACGATTCGCGTGTCCGGCTATGCCGTGAACTTCACGAAGTTGAGCCGCGAGCACCAGCTGGAGGTCATCAGCCGCTCCTTCCACGAACGTATGTAATCCACCTGCCGCTCCGGCGGCGGAAACTGTTGCCCTTCTTCCGCCCCAAGGCGGGAGGAGGGTTTTTCCTGTCATTCCAAACATTTCGCAAAATGCCGATACCCACCGACGCGCTGCTGCGCGTACACTCCTACGAATCCATGGGCACCTTCGACGGCCCCGGCCTGCGCTACGTTGTGTTCCTGCAAGGCTGCCCGTTCCGCTGCCTCTACTGCGCCAATCCCGACACCATAGATGCAGTGGGCGAAAGTCAGCCCACGTCCGCCGCGCACATCCTCGAGCAGGCCGTGAGCATGAAACCCTTCTTCGGGCGGCGCGGCGGCATCACCTTCTCCGGCGGAGAGCCCACCGTACAGGCCGAACGCCTCGTGCCGCTGCTGCGGCAGTTGCGCGAGGCCGGCATCCACATCTGCGTGGACTCGAACGGCGCCGTCTGGAACGACCACGTGGAGGAAATGCTGCGGCTCACGGACCTCGTCCTGCTGGACGTGAAGGAGATGAACCCGGAACGCCACCTCCGCCTCACAGGCCGCTCGGGCGAGCAGACGCTCCGCACGGCCGAATGGCTCGAAAGCAACGGCCGTCCCTTCTGGCTGCGCTACGTGCTCGTGCCCGGGGTAAGCGATTTCGAGGAAGACCTGCACGCGCTGGGCCGCCACTTCGCGGACTACCGCCAGATAGGCCGCGTGGAGCTCCTCCCCTACCACACGCTCGGCGTACACAAGTACGAGGCACTGGGCTGGGACTATGCCTTGAAGGACGTAAAGGAGAACACGCCCGAACAGCTGGAGCGTGCCGCCAGCATACTGCGCGGTTACTTCCCCCAGCTGGTCGTCAACTGAGCCCCGGCCTGCGCGGCCATACACAAAATGCCCCGTTCCCTCGAGGAGGAACGGGGCATTTTGTATCCTTCAGGCGGCACGTCCGCCGGCCGCGGCGCTTACTGCGCCATCAGTTCCACGACGCAGCTCCGCGTTTTCGACAGCGAGAGCACGTTCAGTCCGATCTTCATCAGGTAGTCGCCGGAGAACACCTTGCCGTGGGCCGCCAGCGAAGACTTGCGCCCGGGCATCAGGTTGATTTCCTCCACCTTGTACATGCGGGACGGATCGAGCCCCTGCAGGCGCACAGGCATCAGTTTCTCCTGGAAGCGCGGATAGATGTCGTAGGCAAAGAGTACGGCGTGGCTGCGCGCCTCGTCCACGTAGTTCACAGCCATGTGCTCCCCTTCGTAGGGCGACACCAGACGGTACTGCGCGCCGTCCATGATGACGGACTGCAGCCGTTTCCAGTTCGCCACGGCAGCCTGGCAGTACTGGAACTCCTGCTCGTTCATGCCGCTCAGATTTATATCGAAGCCGAGCTTGCACATCGAGGCCACGTCCGTACGGAACTTCACGGAGGTGCCGCGGCTCCAGTTGGTCACGTGAGCACACATGGCCTTCGCCGGCATGAACTGGGAAAAGCCCCACTGGATAAAGAGCCGCTCGATGGGGTCCGTATTGTCCGAGCACCAGAACTCGGTGAAATACTTCAGCGCCTCGAAGTCACAGCGCGCGCCGCCGCCGGAGCAAAGCATCATCTGCACGTCAGGGTAGTTCTCGGCCAGGCGGTCCAGCACGTTGTACAGGCCGCGCACATAGTCAATGTATAGCTGTCCCTGCCTGTCCTTCAGGTAAGGAGAATAGATATTGGTGATGGGACTGTTGCAGTCCCACTTGAAGTACTTCACACCGGGATTCTCCTTCAGGATGCCCTCCAGGACGCCGTACACATAGTCCTGCACCTTCGGATTGCTAAGGTCCAGCACCAGCTGGTTACGGTAATAGTACGTCTTCCGGTTGGGCAGGTGGATCGCCCAGTCGGGATGCTTCTCGAACATCTCGCTCTTGGGGTTCACCATCTCGGGCTCCACCCAGATGCCGAATTTCACGCCTGCCTTCTCGGCCGCGCTGACCAGGGCCGGTATGCCGCCGGGCAGCTTGTCGTGCGTGACGGTCCAGTCGCCCAGGCCGGCGCGGTCGTTGCTGCGCGGATATTTGTTGCCGAACCATCCGTCGTCCAGCAGGAACATGTCCACGCCGAGCTTCTTGGCCTCCTCGATCACGGAGACCAGTTTTGCCTCGTCGAAGTTGAAGCCCGTGTACTCCCAGTTATTGAGCAGCGTCATGCGCGTGCCCTCGCCGTCCTTCAGCTGGTAGCGGCGCGCCCATTGGTGAAAGTTGCGGCTGCCCTGCCCCGTGCCTTCATAGCTCAAGGTAAAGATGAACTCCGGGGTGCGGAACACCTCGCCGGCCTTCAGCTCGTAGAGGGAGGCGTAGGGATTGATGGCCGGGATGACGCGCAGGTCGCCCACGTTGTCCACCTCGAAGGTGAAGCGGTAATTGCCGGTCCAACCTATCGTGCCCATAAGCACCGTACCGGCATGTTCGTCCACGGGCTGCCCGAGCCCTACTTCGAAGAACGGATACATGTGCATGGCCGCACGGCTGCCGAGCTTCGTGTCGAGCACTTTCTTGCCGGGCTGCAGGCGCTGCGTGCTCATCTGCACCTCGTGCGCCCAGTCGCCGCTAAACTCCGTCAGGTAGTAGCTCGGCTGGCTGAAGTAGAGCATGGTCGAGGCGTAAGCGGACAGCTGCACGGGCTTCTTCTCCTCGTGCCGTATCTCGCTCCAGGTCTTGTAGATATTCTCCTCGGGATAAACCACATAGTGCAACGTGACGTAGAGCGGATACTGGTCATCCTTCAGCTCGATGACGGTCTCCGTACCGCCCTTGACGGCGCGCGTCGTGGACGACTGGTAGTAAAGGAAGGTTGAGGGATTGCCGTCGCTGTGCGTGATGCCCACGGCCGGCTCGAAGTAGGACTCGTTACCGGAACCGGGATAAACTTCCCAGCCACGGCCGGCCACGCCATTGCCCGATCCGGCATGGACGGACCATGCCTCGGAGGGAATGGTCACGTTGTCCGCCAGGCGCGGCCCGAGATAGGTCTGGTAAAGGCGGCCGTTTCCGCTCACTTGCAACACCAGGTCGGTGTTGTCGGTCGACATGCGGATGACGCGTTCCTCGCCTGCTGCGGGCTGGACGGCCACGGCGAGGGCAAAGAGCGCTGTCGCGAAATGCTTCATGATAGTTCGTAGATTTATAGCGTTAAAGAATAGGTGTGCTTTTGTCGCATGACGGTACGTCCGTTACGAGGTGCAAGTATAATATTTTACATTCAGAAGTATGATTTTCACCATCCGAAAAAAACTTCTCACTTCGCCGAGCGGCACGCCGCGCTGCAGCCCTGGGCCGCCGCCGGAAAGATAAGTCCCCGCGCCGACGAGCCCTGGCCCCGTCCGCACGCGCCTTAGCCCCGTCCGCACACGCCTTAGCCCAGTCCGCACGCGCCTTAGCCCCGTCCGCACACGCCTTAGCCCCATCCGCCGGGCACACGGTCAGGCCTACGCGGGACCTCTGTGCAGAGGCTGGCGGTCCGTAGCCGACCGGCTCATCTGGCGGCACAAAAAAGGCGCCCGGGTCCGTCATTGGGCAGTCCCGGACGCGATATGCCGTACAAACGGGCTGTGGATAGTGCGTGGCTTAGTGCAGACGCGCAAGAGCCTCGGCTACGCGGCGCATGGCCTCGCAGATGTTCTCGTCGCTCGTGGCGTAGCTCATGCGGATGCAGTCCGGCGAACCGAACGCGGCTCCGCCGACCGTGGCCACGTGGCCTTCTTCGAGCAGGTACATGGCCAGGTCCATGCTGTCGTTGATCACGCGCTTGCCGTCCGTTTTGCCGAAATAGAAACTGCAGCGGGGGAAGAGGTAGAAGGCGCCATGCGGCTCGTTGACCTCGAGCCCGGGGATCTGGCGCGCCAGGCGGACAATGAGATCGCGGCGGCGCTCAAAGGCCTGCCGCATCTGCTCAACGCAGTCCTGCGAGCCGTTGTAGGCTGCCTCGGCCGCTTTCTGCGAAACGGAGCAGGGGCCGCTCGTGTACTGTCCCTGCAGCTTGTTGCAGCCCTTCACCACCCACTCGGGCCCTGCGATGTAGCCTATGCGCCAGCCGGTCATGGCGTAAGCCTTGGACACGCCGTTGACCACGACAACGCGCTCGCGCACGCTCTCGAACTGGGCTATGCTCTCGTGGCGGCCCACGTAGTTGATGTGTTCATAGATTTCGTCCGAAACGACCATGACACGCTCATGACGGGCCAGCACGTCGGCCAGACCGTGAAGCTCATCGCGCGAATAAACGGAGCCGGTCGGGTTGCTGGGCGAACAGAGAATGAGCGCGCGCGTGGCGGGCGTGATGGCGGCCTCGAGCTGCGCGGGCGTTATCTTGAAGTCCTGCTCAATGGGTGCGGAGACGATGACGGGCGTGCCGCCGGCCAGCTTGACCATTTCGGGGTAGCTCACCCAGTAGGGCGCCGGGATGATAACTTCGTCGCCGGGATTGACCAGCGCCATGAGCGTGTTGCAGACGGACTGCTTGGCGCCGTTGGACACGCTGATGGCCGACGGAGCGTAGTCCAGCCCGTTCTCGCGCTGGAGCTTGGCGGAAATGGCCTCGCGCAGCGACAGGTAGCCGGCAACGGGGCTGTAGCGGGAATAGTTCTCGTCGATAGCCTGCTTGGCAGCGGCCTTGATGTGGGCGGGCGTGTTGAAGTCGGGCTCGCCCACGCTCATATTAATAATGTCAATGCCTTGCGCCCGAAGTTCGCCGCTCTTCTGGGACATGGCGAGCGTGGCGGACGGAGAAAGACGGTTCAAGCGATTCGATAGTTCGTTCATATTGCAAATATATTGTGTGGTTGATGGTCGGTCGGAGGCTCTGCCGTTCAGTTGCGGCTGACGCCGAAGAAGCGGAGCAGGTAGAGGAAGAGGTTGACGAAATCCAGGTAGAGCGTGAGGCTGCCCAGCAAGGCCAGCTTCATGGTGCCTTCGCTTACCTCCGTACCGTGCATGCGTAGCATCTGCTTGATTTTCTGCGTGTCGTAAGCCGTCAGGCCGGCGAAGATGAGCACGCCGAGATAGGTGAGCCCCCAGTAGAGTGCGGAGCTGGCCACAAAGCAGTTGACGACCGTAGCGATGAGCAGCCCGATGAGCGCCATGTAGAGGAAGCGCCCCACGGCGGAAAGGTCGCGCTTCACGAAGTAGCCCACAAGGGACATGGCGCCGAACATACCGGCCGTGACGAAGAAGGTCGTCGTGATGGCCTCAGGGGAATAGACGTAGAAAATGACGGAGAGGGTGACGCCGTTGAGCAAGGCATAGACGGCAAAAAGCACGCCGGCCGTGGCGAAGGACATGCGCATGATGCGCGCGCTGAAATAGAAGACGACGCCTAACTCGGCGATGATCAGCGCCCAGAAAGTAAGCCGGCTGCCGAAGATGGCTTGCATGAGTCCGGCATTGCCGGCGACGTAGGCCGCGGCCAGACCGGTCATGGCCAGACCCAGCGTCATCCAGAGATAGACTTTCCGCATAAGGGCGGTGAACACGGCGGCCGACTGGCTACGGCCGAGGACTTCGAGGACTTTTTCTTGTTCCATGATGTTTCGGTTTGGGGTGGGTTTGAGGCGGCAGCGGGGGATTCCGCCTGCCGCGCATGTTACTTGTTGAAATGGAGCGTGTGGCCCATGCGTTCCTTTTTGGTGCGCAGGTAGCGCTCGTTATAGGGATTGGGGGTGATTTCGATGGGGACGTTCTCTACGATTTCAAGTCCGTAGGCCTCGAGCCCGACGCGCTTGACGGGATTGTTCGTGAGCAGGCGCATTTTCTTCACGCCCAGCATCCCGAGGATCTGCGCGCCGACTCCATAGTCGCGCTCGTCGGGGTCGTAGCCCAGATGCACGTTGGCGTCGACCGTGTCGTAACCCTCTTCCTGCAGCTTGTAGGCGGCGATTTTGGCCATCAGTCCGATGCCGCGCCCTTCCTGGTTCAGGTAGAGCACGACGCCTTTCCCTTCCTGGTCGACCATGCGCATGGCCTTGTGGAGCTGCTCGCCGCAGTCGCAGCGCTCGGACCCGAAGATGTCGCCTGTCATGCAGGAGGAATGCACCCGCACGAGGACGGGCTCATCCGGCTCCCACGAACCTTTGATCAAGGCCACGTGCTCCAGCTGGTTACTCTTCTGGCGGAAGGGAATCAGGCGGAAATGTCCGTACTCAGTCGGCATGTCCACTTCCTCGCCTTTCTCAACGAGACACTCGGTGCGCAGCCTGTAGGCGATGAGGTCCTTGATGGTGATGATCTTGAGGCCGTGGCGCGCGGCAAACTCTTGCAACTGGGGCATACGGGCCATGGTCCCATCATCGTTGAGTATTTCGATGAGGCACGCGGCGGGCTGCAGCCCGGCCATACGGGCGAGGTCGACAGCGGCTTCGGTGTGGCCGGCGCGTGCCAGGACGCCGCGGTCCTGAGCGTAGAGCGGATTGATATGCCCGGGGCGGCCAAAGCTCTCGGGGCGACTGTCGGGATTGGCCAGCGCGCGGATGGTGGCGGCCCTGTCGTGGCAGCTCACGCCCGTAGTGCAACCTTCCAGCAGGTCTACGGTGACGGTGAAGGGGGTACCCAGCATGCTTGTGTTGTCCTGCACCTGGTGCGGCAGGTCTAACTGCCGGCAGCGCTCGATAGTCACTGGAGCGCAGAGGACACCGCGGCCGTTGCGGAGCATAAAGTTGACAGCTTCCGGGGTAACGAGTTCGGCGGCCATGATAAGGTCGCCCTCGTTTTCCCGGTCTTCGTCGTCGACGACTATAACGAACTTGCCTTCCTTGAAGTCGGCAATGGCTTCTTCGATAGTTGCTAATCGGTTTTTTTCCATAATAAATTTTAGGAGATGTCTTATTGTAAACGGAAGTCCTTCCGCGCGGACGTCTCGGACCGGGCGGGCGCCTGCGGCGTGCGTTCGTGGGACTGCGGGGCGCGGTCCGGCGCGCGGCGGGACGATTGCCGCACGTAGTCGTACACGTACATGCCCAGCAGGAACGCCAGCACGACGCCGGCCACCAGGGCGAGCACCCGCTTCCAATGGCGGCGGCGCTGCCGTTGCGTATTTTCGCTCTCCTCGGCGGCGGCCGCGCCGGCCTCTTCCGGGTGGAGCAGCCGGCCAATGCGCAGTTCCAGGCGTTCGCTGCCATTCACGATCTGACGCAGGTCGCGCGCCAGCCGCAGGCGGAAGCGCCAGATGCGCAGCCAAATCAGCAAGCCGACGGGGAAGAGTATGCCCGCCGCCACGTTCACCCACTTCCGCGCGAAGGGCGTAGTGTGGGCGTGCACGTAGATAATGGGCAACTCGTTCAGCTCCGTGAGCACTTGCGCGTCGCGGCTGTTGCCGAGCTCCTCGACTATGGCCTCCAGCTGCTCGTCTATGGCTTCCATGTGGTGGTCCGCGCTGTGGTGGAAGAAAAGGCGGAAATAGTTGGGCGCCGTCAGCAGACGCGCCTCGCGGCCATAGTCCAGGCAGGCCTGGCGCAGCCGCTCCAGCTCGGTCGCCACGCGGGCGTAGTCCGGGTCGTTGATAATGACTTCCTTGCGGGCGATGTGTCGCCGCGAGCGCAGGCCCAGCAGGCGGCGGATGAAGGAGATGTAGACCTCCGCGTTGAACACGACGGAGTCCTTGTTGGCCTTATAGGTGAGGAATACGCCGAACGGCAGCAGGACCATGCTGCTGAGCCACATGCCGAAGACAACGTTCCACGAACCCTCCTTCGACATCTTCGTGCCCGACGTGTTGATGATGTAGTAAAAGATGAAAATCAGCACGGATATGACGGCCGGCATGCCCAGCCCGCCCTTGCGGATGATGGCCCCGAGAGGCGCGCCCACGAAGAAGAACAGCAGGCAAGAGAGCGAGAGCGTGAGTTTCTGATGCCACTCCACCCAGTGCGTGCGGATATAATTGTCGCCGTCCGCCGTAATCACGCTTTTCCACTCCAGCTCCATCTCGTGCGAGCGCACGTTGGCCTGCGTGTTCTGCAGGGCCTGCTGCATGCGCTCCGGCGCCACGCGGGCCAGGAGCGAGTCGAAATTGACGGCAGGCGACTGCGCGCGCTGCACGGCCCGGACAGAGTCGGCGCGGTCCAGTTTCGGGCTGCGGAACCACGTAGCGGCCAATTCCTTGTGGTAAGCGCGGCCCACACTGTCCATCTGATGCTCCATAGAGTCCACGCTGAGGGAAATCTGCTCCATATTCTTCACGCGCGGCTGGTTGCGCAACAGGTTCTCGTCCATCAGCGCGAAGTTGCTGTCGAAGTCGATGATGAACTGCTTGTACTGAAACGTCTCCCGATCATAGGGCACGCTGGCCGCGGAGAGCGCGGAATAATTTTGCTGCTGCAGGTTTTCAAACTGCTCGCCGCTCCACAGGTCCAGCTTCAAGTGCAGTTTGTCCGCCGTCATCTCCATGCGCCCCGAATCCGCCAGGACAATCTGCGCGCGGTCAAAGCCTTGGTCCGTCTTGTAGATAATAAGCTGGTAGAGCATGCCCGTCTCGCTGTCCTTGCGCTCCACGTAGAGGTTGATGTTCGGTACGTCGCTGTAAAACACGCCTTCCGGAATCTCCACGGCGGGCGAGGACTGCTTCATGCTGATAAGGAGCGTCTGGAGGCTCATTTGCGCATGGGGCGCGGTGCTGTTCTGAAACACGAACGAGAGCACGGTCAGCGGCAGCACAATGAAAAGCACCGGCCGCATGATGCGGATAAGCGGCACCCCGGCCGCCTTCATGGAAAGCAGCTCAAGCTGCTCGCCCATGTTGCCGAAGGTGATGAGCGACGCCAGCAGGACAGCCGGCGGCAACGCCATGGGCACCATCGTGATGCCCATGTACCAGAAAAACTGCGCCAGGATGTCCAGCGACAGCCCTTTGCCCACCAGTTCCTCCACGTAGCGCCACGTGAACTGCATCATAAAAACGAACAGGCATATAAAGAACGCGGCAGCAAAGAGCGGCAGGAACTTCCTTAATATATATAGGTCTATTTTCTTGATTCCAATCATGCCCGGGACGAACCTGGTTCTATCGTGCAAATGTACTATATTTTTTTCATCCGCGCCACGCCCGGCGCCCAAAGAGCGCGTATTTCGCAAAAACTGAAGTGTAGAATGCACTTTTTTTGCCTAAACATTTGGCCAATTCAAAAGAACTCCCTACTTTTGCACCCGAAACGAAGAAATCACCGTTACAACGGCGCGATAGCTCAGCTGGTTAGAGCGCATGATTCATAATCATGAGGTCGACAGTTCAAGCCTGTCTCGCGCTACGGTTACAGAAAGAAGACGGCATTGCACGACGCGGAACACGTTGGCAATGCCGTCTTCGCGTATATACCGACCCCGGCCACACAGGCCCCTGCTTCGCCGGCACAAGTCCGGACATCGCCGGCACGGGCCCTAGCCCCGTCGAAACACGCCTTAGCCCCGTCGAAACGCGCCTTAGCCCCGTAGGCGCGCACCCAGACGCCGGACCGGCAAAGGCCGGCCTGGCGGATTTTGCCATACAGATTTTGCAAAGCGGGCAACGTAACCGAACTTTTTTACGTACCTTTGCGGCAAAAGAAACTTATCCATAAAATTCATACACATGGAACTTATCGAACAACTGATTGCGCGTGCCAAAGCCAACAAGCAGCGCATCGTTCTCCCCGAGGGCACGGAAGAGCGCACCCTCAAGGCCGCCAACCAAGTCCTGACCGACGGCGTGGCCGACCTGCTCCTCTTAGGAAATCCTGAAGAGATTCTCTCCCTCGCCAAGGAATGGGGACTCGGCAACATCGGGAAGGCCACCATCATTGACCCGCAGGATCACCCGAAAAAGGAAGAATACGCCCAGCTGCTCTGCGAGCTGCGCAAGAAAAAGGGCATGACCATCGAGGAAGCGCGCCAGAAAGTGCTCGACCCGCTCTACCTGGGCTGCCTCATCATCAAGTCCGGCGAGGCCGACGGCCAGCTCGCCGGCGCCCGCAACACGACGGGCAACGTGCTGCGCCCCGCCCTACAGATCATTAAGACCACGCCGGGCATCACGTGCGTCAGCGGCGCCATGCTGCTCCTCACCCACGCCCCCGAATGCGGCGACAACGGCGTGCTCGTCATGGGCGACGTGGCCGTAACCCCCGTGCCCGACGCCAACCAGCTGGCACAGATCGCCGTATGCACCGCCCGCACGGCCCAGGCCGTGGCCGGCATCACGCCCCGCGTGGCCATGCTGAGCTTCTCGACCAAGGGCTCGGCCAAGCACGAAGTGGTGGACAAGGTGGTGGAAGCCCTCGCCCAGGCCAAGGAAATGGCCCCCGACCTGCTTATCGACGGCGAGCTGCAGGCCGACGCCGCCCTCGTACCCTCGGTAGGCGCCAGCAAGGCCCCGGGCAGCCCCGTGGCAGGCAACGCCAACGTGCTCGTGGTGCCCAACCTCGAGGTAGGCAACATCGGCTACAAGCTCGTACAACGCCTGGGCCACGCCACCGCCATCGGCCCCATTCTCCAGGGCATTGCCCGGCCGGTCAACGACCTGTCGCGCGGCTGCAGCATCGATGACGTATACAAAATGATAGCCATCACGGCCAACCAGGCCATAGCCGCCAAGGCCGCCGCAAAGAAATAAGGGGCAGCCGGACCGCCGCACGGCCGGCCGTCCCTGCACCGCACACGCTGCCGCCGCGAGCTGCATCTGCCGGCCTGCGGCGGCAGCCATTTTTCCACGCAGCCGGAGGCGCGCCGCCCGGCAGCCACCGCGCCCCGCGGCAAAGTCCGCGCGCGGAAAAAGGCTGGCGCAAGTTTTCCCACAAGAAAAAATAAACGTAATTTTGCGGGCGGCGCCGGCACGCGGTTCCGGCAAACCGGACGCCCCACATCGCATCCATACACAATACCACGATACAACATGAAGATATTAGTCATCAACTGCGGCAGTTCGTCCATCAAGTACAAACTTTACGAAATGGACGACAGAAGCGTCCTGGCCGCCGGCGGAATAGAGAAAATCGGTCTGGAAGGCTCCTTCCTGAAAACGAAGATCAACGGTGAGACCAAGATCATAGAGTCGCCCTGCCCCACCCACACGGAAGGCATCCGGCTCATGTTCGACACGCTGCTCAATCCCGAGTATGGCGCCATCAAGAGCCTGGACGAGATTTCGGCAGCCGGTCACCGCATTGTGGCGGGCGGACGGTTCACGCAGAGCCAGATAGTCACGCCGGAAATGCTGGCTGAATGGCACCAGTACATGGAGCTGGCGCCGCTGCACAGCCCGGCCCACCTGAAGGGCTACGAGGCCGTGAAGGCCATGCTGCCGGACCTGCCGCAAGTGTTCGTATTCGACACGGCTTTCCATCAGACCATGCCGGCCCACGCCTACATGTACGCCGTGCCCTACAAGTACTACGAGGAAAACAACATACGCCGCTGGGGCGCGCACGGCACGAGCCACCGCTTCGTCACGGCCCGCGTGTGCGAGATGCTGGGCGTAAAGCCGGAGGAGGTACGCATCATCACCTGCCACATAGGCAACGGCGCCTCCGTGTCGGCCGTGAAGTACGGCAAGTGTATCGACACGTCGATGGGCCTCACTCCTCTCGAAGGACTCATGATGGGCACGCGCTCGGGCGACGTTGACCCCTCGGCCGTGCTGAGCATCATGAAGAAGGAAGGCTTCACGCCGGACCAGATGAGCGACCTGCTGAACAAAGAGAGCGGCGTGAAGGGCATCTCCGGCGTATCGAGCGACATGCGCGAAGTGGAGGCCGCCTGCCGGGCCGGCAACGAGCGCGCCGAACTGGCTCTCGACATGTACGACTACCGCATCAAGAAGTACATCGGCGCCTACACGGCGGTCATGGGCGGCGTGGACATCATCGTGTTCACGGCTGGCGTGGGCGAGCACCAGTGGGACGTGCGCCGCGGCGCCGTGAGCGACCTGGAGTTCTTCGGCATACGCCTCGACGAAGAGAGAAACCGCGCAAACCACGGCGAGGAAGAAGTCATCTCCACGCCGGACAGCAAGGTGAAAGTGGTCGTGGTGCCCACGGACGAGGAACTGCTCATCGCCAGCGACACCCTGGCCCTCGTGCAAGGCTGACGGCTACGCGGCAGCGCAGCCACACTCTCTGACAGACCGTGCGACCCGCCTGCGGGGCGCACGGTCTGCGTATAAGCCCGGCCGACGGCAGCCGCCCCTGAAAGTTTAGCGGCCATGCGGCCTGACTTTCCGCCCGAACTTATTACCTTTGCACAAGCTATCCCTTTCACTTAAACAAGACTGACAGATGGACAACGCTACACCTTACAGCCCGCCGCCCGTACCGCAGGAAAGCGCCGGAGCGGAGCAAGCCCGGCAAGACGACACCCTGACGGACGGACTGCAGCCCGCCGCTGAACAGGCGGGAGGGCCGTCGGCCGAAGCCGCGCCCGAAACCACCGAAGCCACCGGAACGGCCTGGCCCGAAGCTCCGGAGCCGGACGATGACACGCCCCATATCAACAACTCAGGCTGGCTGACGCGCACATTCTCATTCAAGGGCCGCATCACGCGGGCCGAGTTTGCCCTGTCCCATGCCGCACTGCTCCTGCTCCCCATCGTGGCCGGCACCGTGGGCGACCTGGTCCGGATCATTGACGAAACCGCCGGCGCGGCCACGCACAAGTACTTCGCCTTGAGCTGTCTGCTGGCGTTCTGCTGGTTCTACACGGCACAGGGCGTGAAACGCTGCCACGACACAGGCCACACCGGCTGGCTCTTCTTCATCCCCTTCTACAACGTCTGCCTGCTCTTTGCGCGACCAGTGGCCCAGACCAACCGCTACGGCACGCAGGCCACCATACACACGGCCACGGCCGAGGACCGCGCCCGCTGCACCCGCACACGGGGACGCGGCGCGCTGTGCGCCCTGAGCTGGCTGGTGTTCTCGCCCGCCTACTTGTGGCTGACGTGGCGCTGGCAGCTGCAAAAGCCCGGCAAGCGCCTGCTGCTCTTTCTGATAAGCCCCTTCATCCTGTGCGGCACCGGGATAGCCTGGACACTGACGCACGATGCCGCGGCCGAACGCGAGGAGACGGAAACCGTACGCGAAGCCGTCAGCCGCAAGATAACCAGCCTGCGGCTTGAGGTAGCGGACATTGAGAAAACGGGCCGCGGGACCTACACCCTCACCTTGGAGAAGCCCCTGACGGAAGCCGACGTGCAGCACCTGGAACGCGCCACGCGCGCCCTGGGCGAGTGGAGCAAGACGGAGCAGGACGCCGCCGAGGAGGACTACGGCTACTACGAGGAGGACTACGGAAGCGGAGCCGACAGCACGGCCCAGGCGGCCCAGGCCGCTCCGCCCACATACCGCTTCGACAAAACGGTGCGCCTGGCCCGCCGCAAACAGCCGCTGCACATCAGCCTCGAGGTGACGCCCGGCGAGACGGAGGCCCGCCTCACCCTGCGCCGCACGCCGGAAGCGGCGGACTGAACACGCCCCTAAGCCCCGTGCGAACGGTCCCTATCGCAGTTTTTCCTGCGATAGGGACCGTTTTTTCTCGCCCTATCCCCGTAGCCGCAGGCCGGCGCCGGGCCGCAGGCCGCCCCGTCCGCCCGAGCGTGCGGACCGACGGGACGAAGCCGCCTATTGTCATGCGAAGAAAGCAAAATTCGATTTTAACACAAGAAATGCCGCACGGTCGCCGCCCGATTATTTACAAATTTTGTAACTTTGTCACCCGAAAGACGTTTGACGTGAAAAAGGGCAAAAATCATACCGCCATAACGGCTGCACGCCAGGCGGTTACGAAGCGGCAAAGGCGGGACGCGCGAGTTCTGCCGGTTTTATTGTTTCCCATAGTCCCGGGGTGGCCCTTATCCCCTCGGACAACCGACAACCTCAGTCTTTCACGCCCGGAAAACACGCCAGCGTTTTTCACCCCGAAAATTCAACATTATCAATCATAACACAAAAGAGCTATGAACTTTACCTTATTTGTCACAGCTTTGCTGACAGGTATTGCGTTCGTTGCCGTCGTGACGATATTGGCCCGGCTCATATCGCCACGCAGCTTCAACGCTCAGAAGGAAGAGGCATACGAGTGCGGTATCCCCACGCGCGGACGCTCATGGATGCAGTTCCGTGTGGGCTACTACCTCTTTGCCATCCTCTTCCTCATGTTCGACGTTGAAACGATGTTCCTTTTCCCGTGGGCCGTCGTGATGCGTTCGCTCGGGTCAGCAGGCCTGTACCTGGTGCTCTTCTTCTTAATCATCTTAGTTCTGGGCCTGGCCTATGCCTGGAGGAAAGGAGCGTTGAAATGGCAATAATGAAAAAGCCCAAAATCAAGTCGATCCCTTACGACGAGTTCAAGGACAACGAAACGTTCGAGAAGCTCGTGGCCGAACTGAACGCCAAGGGGACCAACGTCATCGTCAGGAAACTGGACGAACTGATAGACTGGGGACGGAGCAACTCGCTCTGGCCGCTGACGTTCGCCACGAGCTGCTGCGGCATCGAGTTCATGGCCGTCTGCGCCGCCCGTTACGACATCGCCCGCTTCGGCTTCGAGGTGACGCGTAACAGTCCGCGCCAGGCCGACGTGATCCTGGTGAGCGGCACCATCACGACGAAGATGGCCCCGGTGCTGAAACGCCTCTACGACCAGATGGCCGACCCGAAGTACGTCGTAGCCATCGGCGGATGCTCCATCAGCGGCGGCCCGTTCCGCAAGTCGTACCACGTGGTACAAGGCGTGGACCAGATCATACCGGTCGACGTCTACGTGCCGGGCTGCCCGCCGCGGCCGGAATCGTTCCTCTACGGCATGATGCAGCTCCAGCGCAAAGTCAAAGTGGAGAACTTCTTCGGCACGACAAACCGGAAACAGAAAGACCCCTACCGCAAGAGTATGGAAGAGAAAAACGAAGAACTTTATAACGAGGAGGAACAGGCATGACAGACATACAAGACCAGACGCCCGCAGCCGGCGCCCAGAACCAGCCCCAGGCTGCCGCCAATGCCGGAAAACCGGCAGCCCCCGCAGCCGCAGCCGTCAAGCCCGCGGCCAAGGCGCAGCCGGAAGCACCGGCCCAACCTGCCGAAAACCAGATTGAGCCCCGATTCGTGGAGCCCTCCGCTCTGCATGCCGAGATGAAACGCCTGCGCGACGAAGAGAAAATGGACTTCCTGGAATGCCTCACCGGACTGGACTGGCAGGAGGAAGGCCTCGGCGTAGTCTACAACCTGGAATCGACCGCGACGGGCCGCCGCGCCTACCTGAAGACGGCCACGACCGACCGCGAGAACCCGCTACTCCCCTCCGTGAGCGACCTGTGGGACATCGCCAACATCTACGAACGCGAGGTCTATGACTTCTACGGCATCAAGTTCACCGGCCATCCGGACATGCGCCGCATCTACCTGCGCGAGGACTGGGTGGGCTACCCCTTCCGCAAGGACGACGACCCGCTGAAGGAAAACCCGCTACGCATGACCAACGAACCCCTGGCCGACGTGACGGAAACCCTGACGCTCAACGCCGACGGCACCGTGACACGGGGCGAAAACCGCATCTTCGGCGACGGGGACTACGTGGTGAACATCGGCCCGCAGCACCCCTCCACCCACGGCGTGCTCCACTTCCGCGTGAGCCTCGACGGCGAGCGCATCCGGAAGATAGACCCCGTGCTGGGATACATCCACCGCGGCATTGAAAAGATGAACGAGAGCCTGACCTACCCGCAGACACTCGCCCTCACCGACCGCCTGGACTACCTCGGCGCCATGCAGAACCGCCATGCCCTGTGCATGTGCATCGAGAAAGCCATGGGCCTCGAGGTGAGCGACCGCGTGCAGGTCATCCGTACCATCATGGACGAGCTGCAACGTATCGACTCGCACATCCTCTACTTCTCCTGCCTCTGCCAGGACCTGGGTGCCACGACGGCCTTCCTCTACGGATTCCGCGACCGCGAGAAGATCCTGGACATCTTCGAAGAAACCTGCGGCGGCCGCCTCATCCTGAACTACAACACCATCGGCGGCGTCATGGCCGACATCCATCCGAACTTCCAGAAGCGCGTGAAGGAGTTCATCCCCTACATGCGTAAGAACCTGCAGGAGTATCACGACATCTTCACCGGCAACGTCATCTTCCAGAACCGCTCGAAGGGCGTAGGCGTACTGACGAAAGAGCAGTGCATCTCGTTCGGCTGCACGGGCGGTACGGGCCGTGCGGCAGGCTGGCACAACGACGTGCGCAAACGCATGCCCTATGCCGCCTACGACAAGGTGAAGTTCAACGAGATCACCCGCACGGAAGGCGACAGCTTTGCCCGCTACATGGTCCGTATGGACGAGATCCTCGAGAGCCTGAACATCATCGAGCAACTCATAGACAACATTCCCGAAGGACCGTTCCAGGCCAAGACGAAACCCATCATCAAGGTCCCGGCCGGCACGTACTACTCCGCCGTCGAGGGCAGCCGAGGCGAGTTCGGCGTATTCCTGGAAAGCAAAGGCGACAAGTCGCCCTACCGCCTGCACTACCGCGCCACCGGCCTGCCGCTGGTAGCCGCGATGGACACGGCCTGCCGCAACAGCTTGATAGCAGACTTGATCACCATAGGCGGAACGCTGGACTACGTTGTGCCCGACATCGATAGGTAATCCATAAAACAAAGTAAGACAATGTTTGACTTTTCAATTATAAGCTCATGGCTCCACGGCCTGCTCACGGGCTTCATGCCCGAATGGGCCGCTATCCTGACGGAAAGCATCCTGGTGGCGCTGGTTATCATCACGCTCTACGCCATCTTTGCCATCGTCCTTATTTATATGGAGCGTAAGGTCTGCGCCTTCTTCCAGTGCCGCCTCGGCCCGATGCGCGTAGGTCCGTTCGGCACGCTGCAGGTGTTCAGCGACGTGTTCAAAATGCTGACCAAGGAGATCATCAACCTGCGCGGGACGGACCTGTTCCTGCACAATCTGGCTCCGTTCCTCGTCGTAATGGCCTCCATGATCACCTTCGCCTGCCTGCCCTGGAACGTAGGCGCACAGATCATCGACTTCAACGTGGGTATCTTCTTCTTCCTGGCCGTATCGAGCATCGGCGTGGTCGGCATCCTGCTGGCCGGCTGGAGCAGCAACAACAAGTACTCGCTAATCGGCGCAATGCGTAGCGGCGCGCAGATCATCAGTTACGAGCTCTCCATCGGCATGACCATGCTGACCATGATCTGCCTGACGGGCACGATGTCCTTCTCCGAAATCTGCCAGCAGCAGTACGCCGAAGGCTGGAACATCTTCCGCGGCCATCTGCCCGCCGTCATCGCCTTCATCCTCTACCTCATCGCCGGCAACGCCGAGTGCAACCGCGGCCCGTTCGACTTGCCCGAGAGCGAAAGCGAGCTGACCGCCGGCTACCACACCGAATACTCCGGCATGCACTTCGGCTACTACTATCTGGCCGAATACATGAACCTCTTCATCTGCGCCGGAATGGCTACGACCGTATTCCTGGGCGGCTGGGCACCGCTCCACATCGCCGGCCTGGAAGGCTTCAACGGCATCATGGACTACATCCCCGGCGCCGTATGGTTCATCGGCAAGACGCTCTTCGTAGTATTCCTTCTGATGTGGCTGCGCTGGACATTCCCGCGCCTGCGTATCGACCAGATACTCTCGCTCGAATGGAAATACCTCGTACCCATCAGCATGGCAAACCTCATACTCATGGCAATCATCGTGTCCAACGGACTTCACTTCTAATTAAGGCAGAAAACTCATGTACGAAGATAAGAATTACATCGAAGGACTGCTGAGCGGCATCAAGTCGCTGTGCATCGGCCTGAAGACTACGATGCGCGAGTTCTTTACAAAGAAAATCACCGAGCAGTATCCAGAAAACCGCGGGAAGCTGGTCATGTTCGACCGCTTCCGCGGCTCGCTGACCATGCCGCACAACGAAAACAACGAGCACAAGTGCGTAGGCTGCGGACTGTGCGAGATGGCCTGCCCCAACGGCACCATCAAAGTGACCAGCGAGTTCTACACAGCTGAAGACGGGAAAAAGAAAAAGCGCCTCGTCAAGTACGAATACAACCTCGGTTCCTGCATGTTCTGCCAGCTCTGCACAAGAGCCTGTCCCCACGGAGCCATCGAGTTCAACCAGAGCTTCGAGAACGCCGTATTCGACCGCTCTAAACTGATTCTCGTGCTCAACCATGAAGGCAGCAAAGTCATGGAGAAGAAAGTGGTAAAGAAAGCCGAACCAGAGGCAAAGTCCAAGGAACAAACTGCTTAAACAAAAGAAAATGGATTCACAAAACATAATGTTCGTCATCCTGGCGGTGATTATAGTACTGTCATCCATCGCGACAGTGCTAACCAAGAGCATCATACGCGCCGCCACATACCTGCTGTTCGTGCTGCTGGGCACGGCCGGGCTCTACTTCCTGATGGGCTACACTTTCCTTGGCGCAGTCCAGACGATGGTCTACGCCGGCGGCATCATCGTGCTCTACGTCTTTGCCATCCTGCTCACCGACGGCGCGAAGGACCAGGCAGCCCATAAGAAGATGAAAGACGCCTCCTGGGGAGTCGTCATCGGCCTGGTGGGCTTCCTCACCTTCGTATTCGTGCTCTTCAAGCAAGAGCTCTTCAAGGGAATAGCTGCACTCGGCGCGCCGACCGAACCGACCGGCGCGGCTAACAATTCAATCGACCAGATCGGCCACTTCATGCTGTCGACCGGAGAAGAAGGCTACCTGCTCCCCTTCGAGGCAGTCAGCATCCTGCTACTGGCCTGCATCGTAGCCGGCCTGCTCATCGCCCGTAAACGTTAAAGATTCAACCATGATACAGATAGAATACATCCTGCTTATCTCGGCCGTCATGATGTTTGCTGGCATCTTCGGTTTCCTGACACGCCGCAGCACGCTGGCCGTCCTGCTCTCCATCGAGTTGATGCTTAATTCCGCTGACATCAACTTCGCAGTGTTCAACCGCATGCTCTATCCCGACGGGCACGAAGGCTATTTCTTCGCCCTCTTCGCCATAGCCATTGCGGCGGCCGAAAGTGCCATTGCCATCGCCATCATGATCAACATCTACCGGATGCTCAAGAACATTTCCGTAGACAAACTTCAGAAGATGAAGTGGTAGTACGCGAGACGCGCAGCCTCGCGCCGCGCTCCCGTTCACAAGTAAAAACTAATAATATATGGAATATACGTTATTTATCCTGTTGCTGCCCTTCCTCTCATTTCTATTCCTGGGAATCTGCGGAAAGTGGCTCAGCCACAAGACTGCCGGAATCATCGGCACCTGCTGCCTGGCGGTCGTGGCCATACTGTCTTACACAGCGGCGATAGACTATTTCTCTCTGCCGCGTCTGGCCGACGGGTCCTTCAGGCCGGTAAGTCCGTTCGACATCAACTGGTTGCCTTTCTTCAACGAAGGCCTTCAGTTCAAGATGGGTATCCTGCTCGACCCCATCTCTGTCATGATGCTCATCGTCATTTCCACGGTGTCGCTCATGGTACACATCTACTCCTTCGGATACATGCACGGTGAGCGCGGATTCCAGCGCTACTACGCCTTCCTGAGCCTGTTCTCCATGTCCATGCTCGGCCTGGTCGTAGCCACCAATATCTTCCAGATGTACCTGTTCTGGGAGCTCGTGGGCGTATCCTCGTATCTGCTCATCGGCTTCTACTACACGTCGCCCGCAGCCATCGCCGCATCGAAGAAAGCCTTCATCGTCACCCGCTTTGCGGACATGTTCTTCCTCATCGGTATTCTCATCTACGGATACTACTGCGGTTCGTTCGGCTTCAACTTCAATGCAGAAGGCTTCGCCGCCGGCGGATTCATGCTGCCCACGGCGCTCGTACTGATGTTTATCGGCGGCGCCGGCAAGAGCGCCATGTTCCCCCTGCACATCTGGCTGCCCGACGCAATGGAAGGCCCGACGCCCGTCAGTGCACTCATCCACGCCGCTACTATGGTCGTAGCAGGCGTGTTCCAGGTAGCCCGTCTGTTCCCGCTCTGGATCGAGTACGCTCCGGATGCGCTGAGCATCGTTGCCTGGGTCGGCGCCTTCACCGCCTTCTACGCAGCCGCCGTGGCCTGCGCCCAGAGCGACATCAAGCGTGTGCTGGCCTTCTCCACCATTTCCCAGATTGCCTTTATGATGGTAGCGCTCGGTGTATGCACCGAAATCACGACCGGACATGAGCACACCGGCAGCCTTGGCTACATGGCCTCCATGTTCCATCTGTTCACGCACGCCATGTTCAAAGCCCTGCTCTTCCTCGGTGCCGGCTGCATCATCCACGCCGTACACAGCAACGAGATGTCCGCCATGGGCGGCCTGCGCAAGTACATGCCCGTCACGCACATCACCTTCCTCATCGCCTGCCTCGCTATCTCCGGCATACCGCCCTTCTCCGGATTCTTCTCGAAGGACGAGATCCTGACGACCTGCTTTGCCTACAGTCCCTTTATGGGCTGGATCATGACCGCCATCGCAGGCATGACCGCCTTCTACATGTTCCGCCTGTACTACGGCATCTTCTGGGGCACGGAGAACAAGGAGCTCCACGCCGAGCACACGCCGCATGAGGCGCCGCTCAGCATGACCCTCCCGCTCGTGTTCCTGGCCCTCATCACCTGCGTAGCCGGCTTCATTCCCTTCGGCCACTTTGTCAGCGCCGACACCCGAGCTTACGACATCCACCTCGACTGGGGCGTAGCCGGAACGAGCATCGTCATCGCCGTGGGCGCCATCGCGCTGGCCACCTATATCTATAAAGGTGAGCGTCAGCCCGTGGCCGAAGCCGCTGCCGAGAAGTTCGCCAAGCTCCACCGCTGGGCCTACAAGCGCTTCTACATGGACGAAGTCTACCAGTACATCACGCACCGTCTCATCTTTGCCCACATCTCCAAGCCCATAGCCTGGTTCGACCGCCACGTTATCGACGGATTCTTCAACTTCCTTGCTTGGGGGACCAACGCCTTAGGCTTCCAGATCCGCGGCCTGCAGAGCGGTTCCGTGCAGAAGTACGCATTCGTGTTCCTCTTGGGCATACTCATCCTGCTGTTTATCTTGATACTTTAAGCCATGGATAATAATTTAGTCAACGTATTATACCTGTCATCATTCGTATTCATACCCTTGGTGATGTTATTGGGACTCTGGCTGGCCAAGTCCCTGAAGCAAGTGCGCGGCGTCATGGTAACCGGCAGCTCCCTGCTCCTATTGCTGGCCGTCTACCTCGTGTTCGACTTCCTCGGCGCCCGTGCGGCCGACCCTACGAGCGAAATGCTCTTCACCGGCCACTACCTCTGGTTCGCCCCGCTTCACATTGAATACGCCGTCGGCGTAGACGGCATCTCGGTAGCCATGCTGCTGCTGTCCGCCATCATCGTGTTCACCGGCACCTTCGCCTCCTGGCGTCTCCAGCCGCTGACCAAGGAGTTCTTCCTCTGGTTCACGCTGCTGAGCATGGGCGTCTTCGGCTTCTTCATCTCGACCGACATGTTCACCATGTTCATGTTCTACGAGATAGCCCTCATCCCGATGTACCTGCTCATCGGCGTCTGGGGCAGCGGAAAGAAGGAATACGCAGCCATGAAGCTGACCCTCATGCTGATGGGCGGTTCCGCATTCCTCATGTGCGGCATCTTCGGCATCTTCTACGGCGCGGGCGGCCAGACGATGGACGTCATCGACATTGCCTTCCAGCGCGGCGGCGCACATGCCATCGACTTCGCGCAGCAATGCATCTGGTTCCCGCTCACGTTTGTAGGCTTCGGCGTACTGGGCGCGCTCTTCCCGTTCCACACCTGGAGCCCCGACGGTCATGCCTCGGCCCCGACCGCCGTATCCATGCTCCACGCCGGCGTGCTCATGAAGCTCGGAGGCTACGGCTGCTTCCGCATCGCCATGTTCCTCCTGCCCGACGCCGCCAACGAGCTGGGCTGGATCTTCCTTATCCTCACGGGCATCTCGGTGGTCTACGGCGCATTCTCTGCCTGCGTCCAGACCGACTTGAAATACATCAACGCCTACTCCTCCGTGTCCCACTGCGGACTGGTGCTCTTCGCCATCCTCATGCTCAACCAGACGGCATGCACCGGCGCCATCCTGCAGATGCTCAGCCACGGACTGATGACGGCCCTCTTCTTTGCCCTGATCGGTATGATCTACGGACGCACCCATACGCGCGACGTGCGTGAGCTCAACGGCCTCATGCGCATCATGCCTTTCCTGTCCGTCTGCTACGTCATCGCCGGTCTGGCCAACCTCGGTCTGCCGGGACTCTCCGGCTTTATCGCTGAAATGACCATCTTCGTCGGCTCCTTCCAGAACGCCGACACGTTCCACCGCGTACTGACCATCATCGCCTGCACGAGCATTGTCATCACCGCGGTCTACATCCTGCGACTGGTCGGCAAGATTCTCTACGGCACGTGCACCAACGAGCATCACCTCAAGCTGACCGATGCCACTTGGGACGAGCGCACCGCCGTCATCTGCCTCATCGTAGCCGTCGCTGGTCTGGGTCTGGCTCCGCTCTGGGTCAGCAACATGGTTTCGACCGGTGTGGCGCCGATCGTGGACCATATCCACAACGCGGCACAGGTCGTTTCACAAAGTAATCCGTTCCTCTAAACAGCAAATCATCGTAACAAAATGGATTATTCGCAATTTCTGAACATGCAGGAAGAAATTAGCCTGCTTGCAGTCATACTGATCGTATTCCTTGCCGACCTCTTCCTGTGCGGCAAGGAGGAAAGAATCTGCGCCATGGGCAACGGGACGGCCCTCTCCGCTACCGCCTGCGGCTGCGGGAGAATGAATGTACTGCCCATCGCCCTGATGGTTGTCCATACGCTGATCAACCTCCTGCCCTGGTGCGGCTCAGCCTGCACGCCCGTGGAGGCTTTCGGCGGCATGTACCAGCACACGCCCATGATGACTATCGTGAAGAGTGTGCTCAACGTGGGCGTCATCGTCGTCATGCTGATGTCGGCCAACTGGCTCAACCGCCCCGAGAACCGCATCAAGCAGGGCGAGTTCCACAGCCTGGTGCTCTTCACGCTCTTCGGCATGTACCTCATGATCTCCAGCGGCCACTTCATCATGTTCTTCATCGGCCTTGAGCTGGCTTCCATCCCGATGACCGCCCTCATAGCCTACGACAAGTACCGCTACGAGAGTGCCGAGGCGGGTGCCAAGTTCATCCTGCTGGCCCTCTTCTCGAGCGCGCTGCTGCTCTACGGCATCTCGCTCATCTACGGCGTGACCGGCACGCTCTACTTCGACCAGATAGCCGACAAGCTCCAGGTGAACCTGCTCAGCATCGCGGGCCTCGTGCTCTTCATCTCGGGCATGGGCTTCAAGATATCCCTCGTGCCCTTCCACCTCTGGACGGCCGACACCTACGAAGGCGCGCCCACGGTCGTAACGGGATACCTCAGCGTCGTGTCCAAGGGTTCGGCCGCCTTCGTGCTCATGACCGTCATCATGAAGGTGTTCGGCTCCGAAGCCTTCTTAGGTCTTTGGAGTACTGCCTTCTTCTGGATCATCATCGTGACCATCACCGTGGCCAACCTCTTTGCCATACGCCAGAAGAACCTGAAGCGATTCATGGCCTACTCCGCCATCTCGCAGGCCGGCTACGTGGTGCTCGGCATCATGGGCGGCACCGCACAGGGCATGACCGCGCTTGTGTTTTACCTGCTGGTCTATCTCACGGCCAACCTCGGCGCCTTCGCCGTGCTCCATGTCGTGGAGCAGCACAGCGGGAAAATCGGCATGGACGACTACAACGGACTTTACAAGACGAACCCGAAGCTGGCATTCCTCATGACGCTCTGCCTCTTCTCTCTGGCAGGAATCCCGCCCTTTGCCGGTTTCTTCTCGAAGTTCTTCATCTTCATGGCAGGCTTCAATGCCGGCTATCCGGTACTGGTGTTCATCGCCTTGGTCAACACGGTCATCTCGCTCTACTACTATCTGCTCATCGTGAAGGCCATGTACATCAAAACGAACGACGAGCCCATCGCGCCGTTCCGCAGCGACTGCGGCACGCGCGCCGCACTGGTCATCTGCATGGCCGGCGTGCTGCTGCTCGGCATCGTTAGCGCCGTCTACAACTACATAGACTTGTTCAGCTACGGCATCTAAGCCGAAACGCTGCATCGCACCTTCCAAGCCGGAAGGCCATCCTCGCGGACGGCCTTCCGGCTTTGCTTTACCCCTCCGCAGGCTACGGCGGCAGGCCGCGGACGCCGCGCCCGCACGGGGCTTAGGCCCGTCGCAACGGGGCTTAGGCGAGTAAAAAGCGGGCCTAGGCCAGTAAATCCTGGCCTAGGCCCGATGCCTGAAGTCGCTGTGAACACAGGAAGCAAGACCTGCCGGCGGGCTGCCGCCGCTCAAGGCTGGGCGGCGCACCTTGCCAGCATCTGCCGGTAGCCGCGGGGCGAAAGCCCCAGGTGCTGCTTCACGTACTTTCCGAAAAAGGAAACATTGGGAAACTGAAGCTCGTTGGAAATTTCCTTGATCGTCTTGTCCCGCCGCTCCATCAGCCGGCGTATGTCGCCCACGACAAAGTCGTCGATCAGCTTGGAGGCCGACTGGCCGCACATGCGCTTGCACACCTGGGACAGATACTTGGGCGTGACGCGCAGCCGCTCCGCGTAGGGGGCTATGAGCCTCGGCTTTGGATAGGTATCGTGAAGCAAGAGCAGGAAGTTCCGGAAAAGCGTATCACCGGAGCTATAGGGCGACATCTCATGCTGTATGAAGCCGGTCAGGAAGTCGTACAAATCGTAGATAAGCACTTGCAGCATCGCCGTGCAAAGATCGTCGAAATAGGCCGTGCGCGGTTTCTGCAAGGTCGCGCGATAGAGGTCGAAGTAGCGGTTGAAATAGGCTGCCCGGCTTTCCGTGAGTGACAGTACGGGATGCCGCGCAATGTAGAGCTTCACGTCCCAATTGCCCACGGCCAGCATAGCCAGATCCCTGGCACTCTCGGACGAAAGACAAATACAGCGGAAACGGCATCCGGCATCGCACTTCGCCCTGCGGAACTGCTCCCAGCTGCAAGCCACCAGATTGTTGCGCTCCAATTCGTAGGTGAGGCCGTCCATCGTCAGGCGCGCGCTGCCGCCTATATATAGGGCGACGAGGAAAGCATCGCCTGCCATGCCCACCGCACGCTCCTGCCCCGGCACGTAGTCGTCCATGTAGGCAAGGAAACGGCCCGCTACGGCCACCTGGCCCTCACGGGCCATATCTGTATTTAGGACCAAAGCCGGCCCCATGTCTGCATTTCTCATCATGGCTGCAAAGGTAAGCATATTCGCCGCAACGCCACTCCAGCCAGCCGCCTCGTTATGAAAACTTATCGTGCATTTATAGTTTTATAACAAAGCTCTTCACCTCCGGTTCCCGCCCCGCGGGTGCAAAGGGAAAAAAGCCGCGCCCTGCATTGCGCAAACGGAAACGTTATGCTAACTTTGCGTATATGAAAGAAGAGCGCCGCCCCTCCATTGCCATCATCCTCCCCAATACGCTGGCGCGCTTGGGGCTGGCCACGCTGATCAGCCGCATGATGCCGTCGGCCGACATTCACCAGTACTCGGATTTTGAAAAGCTGGGCCGCGAACCCGATGATCGGTTTTACCACTACTTCATCTCGACGCAGGTGCTGCTGGAGCACGTGGCCTTCTTCCTGCAGCGCGCGTCGCGCACCATCGTCCTGACGCAAGGCACAGAGCAAGGCTACCTGCCCCAAGGACTGCACACGGTGAACGTGTTCCAGGACGAGGAGCAGCTGGTGCGCGACTTTCTCCACATGGCCCACACGGCCCACACGGCCCACGGAGAGACGCCCGCGGCCGTGAGACTGGCTCAGCAGCCCGAGGCCGACGCGCCGAAGCTGACGCCCCGCGAACGCGATGTACTGCGTGGCATCGTCATGGGACAGCGCAACAAGGAGATTGCCTGCGAGCTCAACGTAACGCCGACAACCGTCATCTCGCACCGGAAGCACCTCACGGAGAAACTTCGCACCAAGAGCGTGGCCAGTCTCACCCTCTACGCCGTGCTCCACGGCATCGTCTCGACCGATGAGATATAAACGGCCCGTTCCCTCCGACAATTCCGGATGGAACGGGCCGCTGCCTGGCGGCGGCGCGTCCTCTCGGGCGCACACCGCCAGATAGCCTGCGAGGCTAAGGCAATATGATGACTTTGACGTAGTCCTTGAGGCGGAACGGCCCCTTGCCGAAGCCGCTCTGCGAGTCGTTGATGAGAAGCACCGTCTGCCGTCCGTCGGTCAGCTTCCGGCCGAGGCACATGCCTTCGTAGTTGGCGAAGGACTGGTTGAACGGCGTGAATTTCGTCGTAAAGTGGGCCACGAGCGTCTTGACGAGGAAGCGGTTCGGGTCGAGCGCACTCAGTTCTGTCGAACTGTCTATCTGCCAGCCCTGGCTCGGGTCCACGAGGAAAATCTTGCAGACGACTTGCGAGCTGAGGTAACCGTTGGAAATGTCTGCCTCGCGCTCGAGCACCAACAACCGCCCGTCCGGCAAGGCTGTGAGCGCCGGGACGCCGTAGACATACGTCTGCCCGAAATCGTCCTTCTTCCCTCGGTCCATGCGGTACGCGTACTGTGCCGCCGGCTGCAAATCGTCGCCGAAACTCAAGAGCCGCAGCAGATTCTGAGCCGCAGGATACTGCGGGCCGGCCGCCTGACCGTCACGGGGCAAGGTGCTCTCGGTCGTTGTCCAGAACCGATGGGTCTCGGAACTATACGTCAAGGCTTCGAAGCCGTAGTTCGCCACGATGTTCTGCCGGCCGAAGATGGCCGGGACGTTCAGCCGGCGGCCCGTAAGCTGCCCGCTCATGGCGTACTCAAGGATCTCCTGGTCTCCCTCTCCGCTGATAAACACGGTGCCGGCTGAGGGGAAGTAGGCAATGCCTTCTCCGTCGCGCACGTAGTTGCCGGCCGCGTCGAGTTGCGGGGACGGATTGGCGCGGAACTCTTCCAGATAGACGCTCACTACTTCGCCGGTCGTGGCGCTCTGGTCTATACGGAAGAGAAAGAAGCCGTCGGCCGGCCCCTTGTCGCTCACTACGGCGTAGCGGTTATCCCCCAGCGGCGCTATGCCGCTATAGTCCGCCGAGCCTATGCCCCACTTCGAGAGTCCTACTTGCTTCAGCTCCACGGCCTGCTGCGCGGACAAGGGCGCCGCAAGAGGCAGGCAGAGCGCCAGGGCCAGAAATCTGAGTCTTATTCCTTGCATATTTTCTTCGTTGATTAGGCGCGACGGGCTTACTCGTCGAGCATCATTTCCATATAGGTAGGCTGCGCGCCGATAAACATGGCGGCCAGTCCGCCCGATGTAACGATACTCTCGGGCTTGCTGTCGGTGATGTCCAACCGTCCGTCCTGGATGCGGTAGTAACCATTATTCTCCGGCACGTCGAGGTCTCCGTCCACGCCTATGTGGATTTGGAAATCAGGGTGGGCGGCAAGCACGCCGCGCAGGAAGCGCTCCGCGTTGACTACGCGTGCCATGCCATAGGACTGGGACGCTGGGAGCCCTCCGGGTATGGGGACGCGAGCCCAAACATGGTCGACGCCGGCGTGCTGCTTCAGATAACGCACGAACATACTCTTCACGGACGGCGCGCTTACGAGGATGGAGCGCAGGATGCAGCGCCCGTCAGTCTCGACTACGGCGAGACAGATGCCCTTTATGCTCCGTTTGCGGCGGGCTACGAGGACGTAGCCGTTCTCCAGGTCGCAGAGACGCAGGGCGGCGAAGAAGTCATTCTCAGAGGGATGGAGCATGAAGTCCGTGTAATACCCTTGACGGTAATATACGTAGAGGTCGTTTCCCCACTCCTCCGGCCGCATCACTTCTATGCGCGGCTCCTCCTCGCCTTTGTCCTCCATCTCGGCCTCGGTGCGGAAGACCGAGGTCCAGTATGCCCCGTGCACGGGACTCTCGAAAAATTTTCGCTGCTCCTCGCCCGCCGGCAGCAGGAAACTAAGGACGGCGCCCTGCTGATAGAGCCGGCGGTGGGCCTCACGCAGCAACTGGGCGGCAAGCCCGCGTCCACGCCACTCGGGCGCCACGCACAGGCCCGTCAGATAGCCCGCACTGACCACAAGCCCGTAGAACGTCATGCGGTAAGGCTGCAATTGCACCGCAGCCACGACACGGCCGTCCTGGCGCACTGTGAGACTGTTCCGGTCAGTGTATTTCTCTTCAAAAAATATATCCAGGTATTCGTCCGAACACTGGAAACACGACCGCCAAAGGTCGCGCGTCTGCTGTTTGATTTCTTCTGGAGTCAGAAACATAGGCTTTATCATTACAATCGGTCGATGCAGAGCTTCGCCGTTAGGGGGTAAGGTGACCGCGGCACAGGGAGCAGCCTGGTCAATAAGGATAGCGGCGCACGAAATCGTCGCCGTGGGTACGGATGCGGACTTCTATGGAGTCGCGGCCGGGAATGAGGGTACCCGTATAGCCGCTGAGCAGCGCGGACAAATAGACCTCCCGCGAATAGTAGTCCCCGTCGTTGCCCTGGTCGTGGATGAGGATGAGCCGAAGCAGACGGCCGCCCGACGGCAGGAGGGTCGTGCCCTCGTCCGCCACGCCGAACACCTGGCCGCCTCCCGACGTGGGCACGGAGAGTCGGAAATTGAGATAGCGGCCTCCACGCCACACGGCGACGACACGCACCGGGTCGGTCACGATTTGCGCCACCGCATAATGGCGTGGCACAGGCGTCAGGACCCGTACCACGTCAGAAACGGCCGCGCCGCCCGCCGTCAGGACATACAAGGCCCGGACGCGACAGACTTGGTTTGGCTCCGTTCCGGACAATCGCCCTCCGCTGACGATGCGCAGCGTGTCGCCGCCGTCGGGCACCAGCCAGGCCGGAGCTCCGGCCGCGTCCGTCAACAGTTCGGCCATGTCCTCCCGATAAGCCGGCGCGATCGCCTCATCCTCGCTGCAAGCGGTCAGGACGATACACAGCGTCAGCCATAAGCACCACGTCAGCTGCCTCATGCCTGTGCGGCCAGATGGTTTCGCAGGGGATTGGCATACATCGTCAGCAAGCGCTCGCGCAGAAAGGCTTCATCCTTGTCCGGCAAGTCCACCAAGTCGATGCGCTCCCGGAGATACTGCTCGAAGCGCGCTTTCTGCTCAGGAGTGTAGCGGTCGGCAAAGCGCGTCCCTCCCTCAAGCAAATCGAGCGCCACGTAGTTGTTCGGATAAATCCGGTAACCACGATGTATTGCCCGGTCCATGCGGGCAGCCAGTGCGACGAAGAATTTCCCCTTCGGCTCGTCGCGCAACTCTTCCAGCCAGTCGTTGACAGGTGCAGCCATCTGGTAGTGTATGCGCCCCTTGTAGCCGAAGATGCCCGTCTGCATGTTGCGCAGGTCGTCCTCAGGACTTTTCTTGAAGTGCGGATCGTCGCGCTTCTGCTGGAACTCCTTGGCTTTAAGGAAGTCGCACGGGTCGTACTCATAGGAAATGGTGAGCGGGACGATATTGAGCGCGTCCAGCCGCTCCAGCGGTGTGCCCTCGCCGCCCATCGCCATCATCTTGAGGAGCGATTCCTGTGTGCGGTCGTCCGAGTCCTTGGCGCGTCCCTCGCGTTGCGCTATCCAGATGCACGAATGTTTTTGACTCACCACGTAGTGCATGTAGCGGCTCATTACCTGGCTGCTCCGCAGCATCTCGCGCATGCCCACCGAGCGCTTCACGATGAAGGACTTGTTGAGGCGGACGAGCGTGCGTATCCATGGGTAGACCAGCAGGTTGTCTCCCAGGGCTATTTCGGGCGTATCGGGAAATCCCTCGTCCACGAGTTTGGCCGAGAGCAGGGCGGCATCGAGCACGATGTCCCTGTGGTTGGAAACGAAGGTGTAGCTCTGCGTCTTGTCCGGCAGGGCAGACGTGTCAATGGTGCAACCGTCGCTGTGACGGGCCAGAATCGCGCCGACCAAGGGGTAGAAAAACGTTTTCTGAAACTCGAGGTTGTCCTTGCAGGCATGGGCTTGCCGGCGCAGCATCTCCAAGGGTACGTCCTTGTAGAAGGAGGAAACTATGGCCGTGAACTGCGGGTCGGACAGCAAGCAGTCTATCGCCGCGGGCATTTCTTCCGGCGTAAACGGCCGGATGTCGTCAAATTCTGCAGGTATCATGGTGTCAGTATTTTGCTTTAAGGGGCAGGCGCGCGTCCCGCGGCGCAAGGCATGGGCTCGAGGCCCGCCGTTACGGGACTAAGGCGCGTCCGTACGGGGCTAAGCCCCGTCGCTACTCGGCTAAGGGGCGTTTTCAGCGGGCTAAGGCCCGTCTCCGCCGGACTGGGGCGCCGGTCGCATTTGCCGGGCAGGCCGTCGTCCCGTCGTGTCAGCAGGAGCCGCGGGCCACGCAAACTGAAAGCTCAGGCCGTGTGGCCCTCTATGATTTCCGCGAGCACGTCCTTCATTTCCAGACCGGCCGCACGCACCTGCTGGGGGATGAAACTCGTGGCCGTCATGCCGGGCGTCGTGTTGACTTCCAGCAGATTGATTGCCTCGCGCCCCATTCCGCCGGTAAGGATATAGTCCACGCGGATAATGCCGTAGCAGCCCAGCAACGTATAGAGTCTCTGCGTCATCTGCTTCACGCGCTCGGTCGTGGCGGGCGTAAGCCGCGCGGGCGTGATTTCATTCACCTTGCCGTTGTACTTGGCGTCGTAGTCGAAGAACTCTTCGGACGTGACCACTTCGGTGATTGGGAAAACGACGATCTGGCCGGAGCGCGCCTTGTATGCGCCGCAGGTGATCTCCGTCCCGCTCATCAGCCTCTCAACCATGACCTCGTCGCTCTCGTTCATGGCGCGGGCGATGGCGGGGTAAAGTTCGTCCACGGTTTTCGCTTTTGTCACGCCGAAACTGCTGCCGCCGGCATTCGGTTTCACGAAGCACGGCAGGCCCAGGCGGTTCGCTATCTCCTGGGCGGCGGGCAGTTGCTCGCCTTTGCGCAGCAGCAAGGAGTCGGAGATGTTGAGTTCGGGACAGGTGCGCAGGAACTGATTCAAGGCAAACTTGTTGAAAGTAAGCGCCTCGACGAGCACATCGCTGGTGGAGTAAGGCACGCCTACGAGGTCGAAGTAGCCCTGAAGGATGCCGTTCTCGCCGGGCGTACCGTGAATGGTGATATAAGCGAAGTCGAAAGCGTGACGGCCGTCGTGGGCGATAAAGGAAAAGTCGTTGCGATCGACGGGACAACGCTCGTCGCCATAGTGAACGGTCCAGTCCTTGCCTTTCATTTCCACAATGTAACAGTCATAACGGGCGGTGTCCATGAAGGACTGGATGCCCGCCGCGCTGCGCAGGGACACGTCGTGCTCGGACGAGTCGCCGCCTGCCACAATGGCAATAACCTTTTTCATGTCTTCGTGTATTTAGTCATGTGTCGTTAATCCTGATTGCCGCCCCGCGAGGTATGTGTCCCAGCGCCTGAGCAGCTCGGTCATGTCCGCGGGCAGATCGGCCGTGAAGTCCATCTCCTGCCCCGTCCGCGGGTGCCTGAAGCCCAGGGTACGGGCATGGAGGGCCTGGCGCGGGCATATCTCGAAACAGTGACGGACGAAAGCGGCATAGCTGCCGGACTTGACGCCGCGGAGTATCTGGTCACCGCCGTAGCGCTCGTCGCTGAAGAGCGGATGCCCGATGTGCTTCATGTGGGCCCTGATCTGATGGGTCCGCCCCGTTTCGAGCACGCACTCCACCCACGTCACGTAGCCGTAGCGCCTCAGAACGCGGTAATGGGTGACGGCCGGCTTGCCCACGCCGGAATCCGGCGGAAACACGGCCATTTGCATCCTGTCGCGCGGGTCGCGGCCTATGTTTCCCTCGATTCTCCCGGCCTCCTCGGCGAAGTCGCCCCACACGAGGGCGCGGTAACGGCGGCGCGTCGTCTTGTTGAAGAACTGCACGCCCAGCCGGGTCTTGGCATCGGGCGTCTTGGCCACGACGAGCAGCCCGGAGGTGTCCTTGTCAATGCGGTGCACCAAGCCCACGCCAGGATCGTTCGGGTCGTAGGCCGGACAGTCGCGCAGGTGCCAGGCTATGGCATTGACCAGCGTGCCCGTGTAATTGCCGCAACCGGGATGTACAACCAGTCCCGCGGGCTTGTTCACGACGATAAGGTCGGCATCCTCGTAAACGATGTCCAAGGGAATGTCCTCCGGTTCTATGGTAAACTCATAGCGCGGCCTGTCCAGCAACAGGGTCACCACGTCGGCCGGCTTCACGCGGTAATTGCTCTTGACCGGCTGCCCGTTCACGTGGACAAATCCGGCACGCGCCGCCATCTGGATGCGGTTGCGCGACGTGTCGGGCAAGTGGTCCAGGAGGAAGCGGTCCACGCGCAGCAACTGCTGGCCGCGGTCCGCCACCACGCGAAAGTGTTCATAGAGCCCGCCGTTCTCGTCCTCGGGATCCTCCGCGCCCGGCTGTGCCGATTGCGGCAAGTGCTTCTCTTCTGTCATTCTGTGCCAAATTCTTCCAGAATACCGTACGCGGCGCTGTCCATACCGGTGTAGCCGCTGCCGCCCTCTTCGAGGAAGATTTCCTCAGCCGACGGATCGTAGAGGCCATAGTCCAGGCTGTCCTCGCCGTAGAGCGCGTCGTCCGCGCGGCCGTCGCCCACGACGAGCGTCACGGCCGATGTCACCGGCACGCGGGTTCCGGACGACACACTGACGCCGTCCACCTTCAAGCCGTAGACCCAATCCTGGTCTCCCTCGGTCAGTTCCACCCGCACGTCGCGGAAGCCCATAGCCTTGAGTTTCGCCTCGGCCTCGCGCCGGGAGCTGTTGTCGGCCAGGTCGGGCAGGGCTATAGCGCGGGCCTCAGACGCGTTGATGGTCAGCCCCACGATGCGGCCCGCCTTGACGTGTTGCCCGGCGCGCAGGGACTGTTCCAGCACCACGTTGCCGGGGTAGGCCTCCACGTAGCCGGTATCCGTCACCTCGCCTGCCAGGCCCATCTCATCGAGTATCTGCAGGGCCTGGTCTACGCTCTTGCCGCGCAGGCTGGGCACCTCGATGCTCTTGCCATGGTGCGTGTAGGCGGAAAGGAAGAACAGCGTCCCTCCGACGAGCAGCCCCGTGGCCAGAACCATGCCCAGGCAATTGGCAATCAATATCTTGCTGAATATTTTCTTAAAGAATCCGGATACCGTCATGTCGTTTTCGTTTGGGCGGACCTTGCGGCGGGCTGCGGATGCCGCAGGCGCGGTGTCCGCTCCCTCAGGGCGGCCACGCGCTACCGCTCGCCAAAGATACTATAAAAAAACGAGAGAAGTTAAAGGCTTTTTCTAAAAAACCCTTACTTCTCCCCAAGGCTTACGTTCTAACCTCCGCAACGAGGATTATCTCTTGCCGTGAACCTCGTCGGAAACAGTCAATTTCTTGCGGCCCTTTGCGCGGCGCGAAGCCAGGACGCGGCGGCCATTGGCGGTTTGCATGCGCTGGCGGAAGCCATGCTTGTTGTTTCTCTTTCTGTTGTGAGGCTGGAATGTTCTTTTCATTTTCTTATGCTGTTATTAATTATTTCTGCTACTACGCTTTTGGGCTGCAAATTTACTATTTATTATCCAATTTTGCAAGGCGCGCGCCCATTTTTTATTCGGCGAAGCGCTTCGCCTGCTCGGCGATGAGCTCGCGGTCGTCGAAATAGTTGATGCGCATGGCTTTCCGCACGTCGTCCAACGTTTGCGCGGCCACGGCGCGGGCTTTCTCGCAGCCCGCGCGCAACATGTCGTAGACGGCGGGTATGTCGCGGGAGTACTCCTTGCGACGGTTGCGGATGGGCTCCAGTTCCTCCTGCAGCACGTCGTTCAGGAAGCGCTTCACCTTCATGTCGCCGAGTCCGCCGCGCTGGTAGTGCGCCTTCAGGGCCTCGAGGTCGGGATAGTCGGGCAGGTAGCGAGCGAAGTGTTCCGGTTTGCTGAAGGCGTCGAGGTAGGTGAACACGCAGTTGCCCTCCAGGTGTCCGGGGTCCTGCACGTGGATGTGCTCCGGGTCGGTGTACATGGACATCACCTTCTGGCGCACCTCATCGGCGGGGTCGGACAGGTAGATGCAGTTGCCCAGACTCTTGGACATCTTCGCCTTGCCGTCGGTGCCGGGCAGGCGGAGGCAGGCAACGTTCGTCGGGAGCAGGATGGAGGGCTCCACGAGCGTTTCGCCGTAAATGTGGTTGAAGCGCCGGACTATCTCGGTGGCCTGCTCGAGCATGGGCTTCTGGTCCTCGCCCACGGGGACCGTCGTCGCGCGGAACGCCGTGATGTCGGCGGCCTGACTGATGGGGTACGTGAAGAAACCTACGGGAATGCTGCTCTCAAAGCCGCGCATCTGTATCTCCGTCTTCACCGTCGGGTTGCGTTGCAGGCGCGACACGGTGACCAGGTCCATGAAGTAGAAGGACAGTTCGCAGAGTTCGGGTATCTGGCTCTGGATGAATATCGTGACTTTCGAGGGGTCGAGGCCGCAGGCCAGGTAGTCAAGGGCCACTTCGATGACATTCTGGCGCACCTTCTCGGGGTGCTCCATGTTGTCCGTCAACGCCTGGGCATCGGCGATGAACACGTACATCTGTTTATAGTCACCCTCCTCCTGCAACGCCACGCGGTTGCGCAGCGAGCCGACGTAGTGACCTATGTGCAGGCGGCCGGTGGGGCGGTCGCCGGTCAGGATTACTTTTTCTTTGCTCATGGATATGTCTGTTTACGCTTTCGCGGCCGCCTGGCCGCCGTGCAAAGTTACGAAATCTTTCCCATCCGGCTGCTTCCCGCGCGGCCTATTCGCCGCACGGCGGGAGCCGGCACGGGGCTGCGGCCTCAGAGGTCAAGGCCCATGATGTAGTCGGTCATGAAGTAGCCGTGGCCTATGGGGAAATCGCCCGCGCGCAAACGGCGCATGCCCATGTGCTCGTAGAAACCGAGCGCCGGATTGTGGCGATTCACGTTGAGCTCCACGCGGCACGGACCGGGATGCAGCCGCCGCACGTGCGCCAAGGCTGTGCGGAAAAGCGTCTGCCCGATGCCGCCGCGCTGGCTGGCGGGCAGGACGTAGATTTTCTGCAAATGGAACACGTCCGCGCTTTCCTGCTGTACGGAAACGTAGCCGCACGGCCGTCCGGCCTGTTCTGCCAGATAGAACGTGTGGCCGTCGACCTCCATCTGGCGGCGCAGGCTTTCTTCGGAATACATCCACTCCATCATGTAGTCCAGCTGTTCGGGCGAAAGCAGGGAGCGGTAGGTGGCCGGAAAGGCCACGGCGGCCACTTGGCGGATCAGGCCGATGTCCGCCACGGTGGCCGGGCGGACGGTCAGGCGGCCGGAACCGGCCGCCGGTTCTTCTTGTGTGACTGTCATAAGCGTCAATATTTTATCGTACGGGGCGCCTCCTCGGCATGTCGGCGCCGCGCGCCGCCGACGCGCATTGTGCGCGGTAGCCTAAGCGCGGCCGACACGGGGCTAAGGGGCGTAGAAACGGGGCTAAGCCCCGTGCCGACTGGCCTAAGGCCCGTGGCTGAGCGACGGCGGAGGGGGCGGACCGCCACAGAGGCGACATCAGATGCGCTTCATCCGCCAGTTTCCCCACCGGATGTAGGCCCAGGAAAGGAAGAGGGCCAACACGCCGTACACGTGCTCGCTGGTCCAGCATACGGACAGGTCGGAACGCATCCGGAACACGATGACCCAGACGTAGAGCGTATAGACCGTGAGAGAAATGAGTTCGAAGAGGAGGGCCGTGCGCGTGTTGCCGGTGCCGGAGACGGCGTGGAAATAGATTTGGGCCGGAATGGTGAGCACGTAGGATGTGCCCAGCACATAGAGCGGTGCGCGCCCGGCCGCTATCAGCGCTTCCTCATTAGTGAAAATGCGCAAGACGAGGTCCGGAAAGGCGGACATCAGCACCCACACAGGCACCAGGATGAAGAAGCCCAGGCGCACGGTGCGCCGCAGCATGGGCCGCACGGCATCGGCCTCGCCCTGCCCCATAAGGTTACTGGTCAGCGTGCTGGCCGTCGAAGCCAACGCAATGACGGTCATGAACGTAAAGGAGGAGATGTTGCGGATGATGTTGGTCACCGCGAGCGGGCGCTCGCCCAGATGCTCCACCGCGAGCATGAAGAGGAACCACGTGGACAGGGAAATGAAATTCTGCACCATGGTCCAGATGCTGATGCCCAGCACCCGGCTCAGAATGGAGAGGCGCAAGCGCGGCAGAACGTTGAGCCCGTAGCGGCGGTAGTCCATGCGGAAGCGCGTGTAGCAGATGAAGAAAATCATGGAGACGGCCTCGGAGAGCGAGGAGCCCATGGCGGCGCCGGCGATGCCGAAAGCGGGCAGGCCGCACTTGCCGTAGATCAGGATGTAATTGAACACGACGTTGCAGGCCACCATGGTGAGCGAGTTGAGCGTCAGGGTGCGCGTGTGGGTCGTGGCCACGTAGAACGAGCGGAACATGGAGGCGACAAAGGCAAAGAAGAAGCCGTAGACGCGCCAGTCCAGATAGTCCTCGGCGGCCTTGCAGACGGCGGGCGAGGAGACGATGCGCTCCAGCACGTAAGGGCCCCACGCGCGGGTGACGAAAAAGAGCACAGCGGCCATGAGGAGCAGGAAAGCCACGCCGTGATAGAAGATGCTGCCGATGCGTCCGTAGGCGCCCTCGCCGTTGCGACGGCCCATCAGGATCTGTGCGCCCACGCAGAAGCCCATGCCGAGCATGAAGATAGCGATGTAGAACACGCCGCCGATGGCGCAGGCGCCGAGTTCCACCTCGCCGACGCGCCCCAGGAAGGCGGCATCGGTCATGCCGATGAGCTGCTCCATCAGCACGCTTATAAGTATGGGAAAGGCTATGCGCCAGATCTGGCCGTAGGTGTATGTCTTGCCGGGCATAAATTCTTTTTCTGCTGTTAAACGTTAAGCGCCGCGAAATTAGCACTTTTTTCGCAGACGGCCAACAGCGGCAGCGGCATAGTCCCGGCTGCACGCGGGCCACAAAAAAGGCGGGACGCCTGCGCCTGTCGCGCATCGCGTCCCGCCCGATGGGGTGTGCGGTTTGCCTGGATTATTTGGCAGCAAACTTCTTCATGGCCTTGGCCACCTGCTTCTGGGCCTTCTCCACGGCCTTCGTGTAAGCCTTCAGCGCCTTGGAGGACTCGGGATTCTTGGCGAGTTCGTCATAGAGCGCCCACAAGTCGTTGTCGGCGGCAGCCTGCTTCTGGGCCTCAGTGCTGGCGTTGGCGGCAGCCTCGGCGGCAGCCTCATCCTCGGCAGAAGCAAAGGCGTGGCGGAAGCCCTTCAGGTCGTTCCAATGGCCGCGGGTGAAGTCGGGCACGGACACGGACGCGCAGTTGTTATCCATGGAGAGCGAGCCGAGTTCAGCCAGACAGCACCACTCAGCCAGGTCGTAGACGTCCATGTCGAGGGGCAGACCATTCTGCAGGCAGTAAACCATGCGGGCGTCCATGATGAAGTCCATACCGCCGTGGCCGCCTACTTCCTTGGCCATCTCGCCGTACTTCTTCAGGATGGGGTGCTGGTACTGGGCCTCGAGGGCTTTCTTCTCAGCCTCGGGCATGAAGCCGTGCGCGCTGAGGTCGTCCACCTTGGGCGTATGGCCGGTGGCCTTGAGCTGGGCGGCATCGACAGCATAACCTTCTACGGGATACTTGTTGGCAAAGCCCTTGGTACCGGTCAGCTGATAGAGACGGTTGTAGGGCTGGGGATTCATCACGTCGTGCTGGATTTCGATGACCTTGCCGTTCTCCGTGCGGATGAGCGTCGTGGTGTGGTCGCCGTTGCGGAAGTTGTCGCAGGGCTTGCCCGTAGCTTTTTCCACATAGTCCCTGCCATGTACGGACTTCGTGTCCATGGCGACAAGCGTGCGGAAACGGTCGCCGCGGTGGATGTCGAGGGCCTGGGCTACCGGACCGAGGCCGTGGGTGGCGTAGACATCGCCGCGGTTCTCCATGTTGTACTTCATACGCCAGCCGAGCTTGCCGGGATCGCTCTCCGGATTCTTCCAGTATGCCCCCCAGAAGTCGTCGAGGTTGTGAATGTAGGCACCCTGGGCGCGGATGATTTCACCGAACACGCCGTGCTGGGCCATGTTGAGCGTATTCATTTCGAACCAGTCGTAGCAGCAGTTCTCCAGAATCATACAGTGTTTGCGCGTCTTCTCGGAGAGGTCGATGAGCGCCCAGCACTGTTCCAGATTCATGGCCGAGGGGACTTCGATGGCAGTGTTCTTGCCGTTCTCGAGCGCGCACTTGGCTACGGGGAAATGGTGTTCCCAGTCCGTGGCAACATACACGAGGTCGATGTCGGAGCGCTTGCAAAGCTCCTCGTAGCCCTTGGCGCCGGTATAGATGGCTGCGGGGGGCAGGCCGGCCTTGCGCAGGAACTGCTGGCAGGCCTCGGCGCGCTTGGGCTCATAGTCGCAGAGGGCTACGATCTGCACGCCGGGAATGTGCGTAAAGCGTTCCACTGCGCCGGGACCACGCATGCCCAGGCCGACGAAGCCTACGCGGACCGTCTGCATCTTGGGCGTGGTGAGGTTGAGCACATGGGTCTGTCCGGCAGGGCGTTCGGGCGTTTCCACTACGATGGTGCCCTTGTCCCAATGCCACTTGGTAGAAGGTGAAAGCGACTGGGCTGCCACTTGCTGTCCGGCGAAAGCGAACAGCGCAGCAAAAGCCGCTGTCATGAGTTTGTTGAACTTCATAAGGTTTGTACTATTTAGGTTTGATATTAATAAAGTTAATTGTCACGCTGACATTTTGTCCGACGCCACAAAGTTACAAAATTATTGTAGATTTACTCCCCCCCTACACAGGTTTTGCATTTTTTAATCCCTTGCTCCGACAGGAGCTGGCAGGCTTGTATGCAGACGTTGCCCACTCCGGGACGACTCACTCAAGCAGGTAGCTCATGATGCCGCCGCTGAGTTGGAGCAGGGAGATTTCGCACAGCTTCGTGTCGTACTCGGCCACGAGGATGCGCTCCTCCGCGTCGAGCAGGCTCTTTTGGGCCTCGCGCATCTCGATACCGGAAAGGTCGCCCAGAAGGTAACGCTCGCAGGCTATGAAGTGGTTCTCTTGCGCGGTGATGAGGTTCTGGCGCTCGAGGGTCAGCAGGCGAAGGTTGTTCTGATATGCCTGGTAAAGGTCGGCCAGGTCGGCATGGAGCGAGAGCTCCAGGTCGCGACGGGCTAGCTCGGCATTCTCGATGTTGATCTGCGCGTTACGGCGCTCCCGCTGGCGGTTGCCGTCGAAGAGGCGGAAGCCTACCGTAACTCCGAAATCGGCGCCCCAGTTGTGGCGTTTCCGGGTCGAGCTGTTCCCGTAACGGTTGTAGGTGTATCCGTAGCCGGCATTGAGCGTGACGTAGGGGTAATCGCGCCCGCGGACCGTGCGGAAATCGAGTTCGGCCAGCCGCTTGTCCTGCGCGGCACTGAGCAACGAAGCGTTGGTGCGGAGCGTGGCAGCCCAGAGGCTGTCGAAGGAAAGGGTGGCATTGACGTCGATGGTGGTGTCCTGGACGGTGAGGCGGCTGGCGGAGTCGCGCACAGCCATGAGCTCGTTGAGGCGGATGCGCGAAGTGGCCAAGGACTCCTGCTGCCGCAGGCTCTGGGCACTGTCGGCATTAAAGTCGACTTGGGCCTGCTGAAGGTCAAGACGCGAATTGTTGCCGATGATGTACCGCTCCTGGACGATGCGCAGACGCTCCTTGGACAGTGCTACCGCATAGCGGAAATTCTGCATGCGGATGCGCTGCTGGATGTAGTTGTAGTACTCGGCCACGAGCTGCGCGATGTAGTCCTCGATGGCGATGCGGGTCTGCGTGGCGCTCTGCCGCTTGAGTTCCTGAAGACGCAGGTAGTTGGTCTGAATCTTAAAACCGTCGAAGATGGTCCACTCGGCGTTGATGCCTGCCTGCAGGGTGTGGTCGGCCACGTTGCGGTTGTGGGTGACTCCGCCGCCGTTGCTGGCGGTGGAGTTATCGCTGCTGAGCGAGCCGGAATAGCCGAGGTTGGCATCGACGGTGGGCAGGTAGCCGGCATTGGCCCGGGTGACGTTGTTGTCGGCTATGCGCTCCTCGTTGCGTACGATGCGCAGGGAATAATTGTTGGTCAGTCCCACTTCGATGCAGGTCTTCAGCGAGATGATCTGTGCCTGGAGCGTGGCGGCGGCGAAGAGGACTATGATCAATAGCGCGTATCTTCTCATGCTTTATGTTGTTTTTTTACCAAGTTGGTAGAGACATAGGTATATATCGCGGGGACGATGTACATGGTCAGCAGTGTGGAGAATATCATACCACCGACGACAGCCGTACCCATGGCGACGCGCCCATTGCTGCCTTCGCCCGTAGCGAAGACAAGGGGGAGCAGACCCAACACCGTGGCGAAACTCGTCATCAGAATGGGGCGCAGACGCTGGGCGGAGGCGTCGCGGATGGCGGTAAACTTGTCCTCGCCCATCTTCTGCCGCTGGTTGGCGAACTCCACAATGAGGATACCATTTTTCGCCACGAGACCGATCAGCATGATAATACCGATCTGGCTGAAGATGTTCATCGTCTGCCCGCCGGCCTTCATGAATATGAGGGCGCCGCAGATGGCCAGCGGCACAGTCAGCATGATGACGAACGGGTCCTTGAAGCTCTCAAACTGGGCGGCAAGGATGAGGTAGATGAGCAACAGGGCCAGCGCGAAGGCGAAGATCAGGCTGGAGGAGCTTTCGCGGAAATCCTTGGAATCGCCGGCCAGCGACGTGCGGAAGGTCTCGTCGAGCGTGTTTTTGGCGATCTTGTCCATCTCGTCCAGACCTTGGCCTATGGTCTTGCCCTCTGCCAAACCGGCGGAAACAGTGGCGGAGACGAAGCGGTTGTAGCGGTAGAGCTTGGGCGGGGCCACGCTTTCCTCTAGGTCGACGAGGTTCTCCATCTGCACCATGCGGCCGTCCTCGGAGCGTACGTAAATTCCCTTCAGGTGGTTGGGCGTATTGCGCTGCTGGCGGTTGATTTCTCCGACGATTTCATACTGTTTGCCGTTCATGTAAAGGTAGCCGAGGCGCTGGCCGCTGAGGCCGTACTGAAGGGTCTGGGCAATATCCTGCGTACTGACTCCCATGAGATTGGCTTTTTCGCGATTGACGCTCAGGCGGATTTCCGGCTTGGAGAACTTGAGGTCGACGTCGGCCATCTGGAACACCGGATTGGCATAGACCTGGGCCATGAACTTGGGCAGGACTTCCTGGAGCTTTTCGATGTTGGTGGCCTGGAGCACATACTGCACGGGCATGGCCCCGCGGCGGCCGCCGAAGGTGGACTGCTGCTGCACGAAGGAGCGGGCGTCCGTCTTGGACTGCACGGCCTTGGAAAGGGCCTCGGCCACTTCCATCTGGCTGTAGTCGCGGTCGGCAAGGTCCTTGAGCGTAATCTGTATGTTTCCGCTTCCGCTCGAGACGCGGGCCGTGATAAATTCGGCGTCGGGGACGATGGAGTCGGCCAACTGATTAATGCTCTCTGTGTAATCGCGCATATACTCATACGTGACGCCTTCTGGGCCTGTCGTGCGGATGGTTATGCTGGAGCGGTCCTCAAGGGGGGCCATTTCGGAGGGCACTGTATTCCACATCCAGCCGCTAAAGCCCAGGGCTACGACCATGATGACGATGGCCAGCCAGCGGTGGTTGAGGAAATAGTCAAGGGAGCGGGCATAGAAGTGATTGAGCCCGGCAAAGAAAGGCTCCGTCTTGCGGTAGAACCAGCTTTGCTTCTCACGCTTGACGAGCAGCTTCGTGGCCAACATCGGCGTGAACGTCAGTGCCGCGAAGGCGGAGATGATGACGGAGCCGGCAACGACGAAACTGAACTCACGGAACAGGCGGCCAGTGGTGCCCTCCATAAACACGATGGGGAAGAACACGGCGACCAGGGTTATCGTGGTGGAGATGATGGCAAAGAATATTTCCTTCGCGCCCTCGATACCGGCCTCTAATGGCTGCATTCCCCTTTCTATTCGTATATATATGTTCTCGGTCATGACTATGGCATCATCCACCACCAGGCCGACGGCCAAGACTATGGCGAGCATGGACAAGACGTTTATGGAGAATCCGCACAGGTACATGATAAAGAAGGCGCCGACCAGCGAGACGGGTATGACGATACAGGGGACGAGCGTCACGCGCCAGTCGCGCAGGAAGAGGAAGATGATGACAATCACGAGAACGAAGGCCTCGTAGACCGTATCCTTTACTTCGTTGATGGAGGCGCGGATGAAGCGGGTATTGTCGAAACCGTAGGTGTACTTGACGTCGGCGGGAAGGTCCTTCTTCATCTGCTCCATACGCTTATACACGGCGTCGGCAATGTTGATGTGATTGGCACCGGGCTGAGGCACTACGACGACACCCACCATGGGCACGCCGTTCATCTTCATATAGCTCTCCAGATCACGCGCATCGAGTTCGGCGCGGCCGATGTCGCTGAAGCGGACGATGCGCCCTTCGCTGGACTTGATGACGAGGTTGTTGAACTCTTCGGTGGTATGCATCTGGCCCATCGTTCGGATGTCGAGCTCTGTGGTGTTGCCGTCAATACTTCCGGAGGGCAATTCTACATTCTCGCGATCGAGCGCATTCTTCACGTCCATCGGCGTCACGCCGTAGCCGGACATTTTGACGGGGTCCAGCCAAAGGCGCATACAGTAACGTTTCTCACCCCAAATGGACACGCTGCTGACTTCGGGGATGGTCTGTAACTGCTCTTTCACCGTGAGGTCGGCGATTTCGCTTAACTCCAAGAGGGAGCGCTGGTCGCTCTGAATGGCGACCATCAGAATGGGCGACGCGTCGGCATCGGCTTTGGAGACGGTGGGCGGGTCGCAGTCGCGGGGCAGGTTGCGTTGTGCTCGGGAAACCTTGTCGCGGACGTCGTTCGCAGCGGTCTCGAGATCGACTGAAAGCTCAAACTCTACGGTAATTCTGCTCTGGCCCTGCTGACTGACACTGGTCAGGGAGCGGATGCCGGGAATACCGTTGATGTTCTGCTCCAAAGGCTCGGTAATCTGGTTTTCAATGACATCGGCATTGGCACCAGGATAGGAGCACGTGACAGAGATGATGGGATTGTCGACCGAAGGGTATTCACGGACGCCCAGACTGACATACCCGATGACGCCAAAAAGGAGAATAATCAACGTGAGTACGGTGGCCAAGACCGGACGGCGAATGCTTAGCTCGGAAATATTCATATGTGCTATCTATGGACAGGTGAATAGAGAAGGGGGTGCAGCTTATCGGGTAATACTTACTTTCTGGCCGGTGCGCAGCTGCATGGTTCCGCTGGTGATTACGGTATCGCCCTCGTGGAGCCCGCGCAACACCTGGACTTCTGACTCGGTGCGCAGGCCTTTGGTGATCTCTACTGGTTGAGCTACTCCGTTTTTATATAAGAACACTTTGTCTATACCCATTTCGGAAACGATGGCTTCGCTGGGCACGGCAAGGGCGTGGTCGAACTCGCGTGCCACAAGGTTAACGTTAACATAACGGCCAGGCATCAGCTTGCCGTCGCTGTTCGGATAGCGGGCACGGATGGTATAGGTACGGGTGTCCATGTCGACATAGGAGTCGGTGGCATAGACTTGTGCGGAACGGGGAGTAAGGTCGCCTTCGGCCGTGAACGTGAGCTGTGCGCCAGCCTTCAGGATGCCCGCATAGCGCTCGGGGATGCTGAACTCGACCTTGAGAGGTGATAATTTTGTCAATGTGGCTATAGCCGTGGAGGTCGTGGCGTAGGCACCGAGGCTGACTTTACGCAAACCGATGATGCCACTGAAGGGAGCACGCAACTCTGTCTGATCGATCTGGGCGCGGACCATGTCCATGTCGGCCTTCAGCGCGGAAAGGTTTGCCTCTGCCTCCTGGAACGCTTCCATACTGACGGCTTCCTTGGCCAAAAGGGCACGCTGGCGATAAAGGCGATCCTGCATCAGTTTCAGCTGGGCCTCGAGCTTGCGTAGTTCGGCCTGCAGCGGCGCGTCGTTGATTTTGGCGAGCAACTGGCCCTCCTGCACATGCGCACCTTCCTTGAAATAAATCGCAGTGATTTTTCCCTGCGTTTCAAACGTCAGGTCGACTTCCTCGTCAGGAAGAAGACTGCCGCTGACAAAGATGCCGTCCTTCAGCTTCTGAGCCTTGACGACAACCGCCTTCACATTTAATGTCTTCTCTTTATTGCTACTGCCGGATGCTTGCTCCAACTCCTTGTTTTCGTGGGGAACAAATGTCCGGTAAGCGAGAGCGCCGAGCCCGACTACTACGACCGCAACAATGCCCCATTTGACATATTTATTCATTGACTCTATAGATTTGTTATTTGTTTTTCTGTAAAGAGAAGTAGAGAACAAATTTCTGGGCAAATATATCGTTTTTTTCAGAAGTAAACAGAGCAGAAATACTAATCTTTGCAAATTGTTTTAGGGAAGCTCAAAATACAAAGGACGACTGCCGCAGCCGATGGCCACAGCAGTCGTCCTTTGTCTGTTTCGGTTAAAATCTGTCCGATTACTTCTCCATGCTCTTCAGATAAGAGTCAATCTGCTTGCCGAAAGAGTTTTCCGGGTCAATAGCAAGGAGCTGATCGCAATACTTACGTGCGTCGTCCAGCATATCCTTCTGCACGGCATAGAAGGCCAAGTAACGGATGGCCTGCAACTTGGCAGCGTCAACGTTCTCCTTACCTTCCATCAACTTCAGGGCTTGCTCGTAAAAGCCCTTGACCTTGTCCTCAGGCTTGGAGCCGTCCGTGATGTTGATAGCGGCTCGCATAAGCGGAGCTTGGTAGCTGTCGGGGCGCTCAGCCTGGATAGCGGCAAACACGGAGTCGCCGGCGGCTACGTAGGCAGCTTTCTGCTCGGGAGTAATGTCAGCCATCTGGCTGGCCGCAAGGTACTGCTGGCCCAAGCCGAAGAGGTCCGTCAACTCAGCCTTGTCGCCCAACTGTTTCAGGTAGAACTTATACGTCTCGATGCCTTTATCGATTTCCTTGTTCTGACGATAGAGCGTGGCCAGCTCCTTGATACCGCCCACCTTGGTAGAATCAATGGTAAGCGCCTTCTCGTAATACTGAATGGCAGCGGGGAAGTCGTTCAACTCTTTCATGAGGTTGCCCGCATAAGCATAATCCAGATACAGGTAGTTGCTGTCCGGATATTCCTTATTCACGATGTAGGACATGGCGGTCTTGGCCTGGTCAAACTCATAGTTCTCGACTGCGCTGAAGAACTTCATACGCTTGAAAACCATGTCCTTCGGGTCGAGCGTCTCGAAATCCGTCACGAGCTGCGCTACGTCTATGAACTTCTGGGTAGCGTAGAGCGACTGCAGGTAGTTTTCGGCGGCGCGTACATCACGCTTGTCCTTGGGGACAGCAGCGAAATAGCTCTTATAGGAGGCAACAGCGTCGGCGAACTCATTCATATTATAAGCGATGTCGCCGAGCTCCTTGTCAGCCTCGTAGTTGCTGGGATCAAGGCGCTTGATTTTCTGCAACATCTCTACGGCTACATGCGGGTTAATGTTCTTGTAAACGAACGCGTTCCGCTTGAGCGCAGCAATATTGGTAGAATCAATGGCCAAAACCTCGTCAAACTTTTGACCGGCAGCACCATAGTCTTTGCGCATCATGCAGACCTCGCCGCCGAACATCAAGCCCGGAACATAGGTGGGAGCCAATTCGTAGAGCTGACGAGAGCACTGGTTGGCACACGGATACACACCCTTCTCAAGGAAGAACTGGCCTACGCTCAGCAAATCCTCTTCGCTCTTGCGGATTTTGCGCATGAGCTTTGTAAATGCCTTGTTGGCAGCATCGGGATCAGACAGCTGAAGATCAATCACTTGATTTGCCATTTCCGCATATTCCGGATCCAAGGGGGGAACCTCGTAGCCATTCTGGGCATTGACACTGACGGTCCCGGCTAACAGGAAAGCGGAAAATAGTACCGCGCGAAAAAAGTTTTTCTTCATTATGCAATAAACTTATGTTCTTGTCTTGTTCGTCCTTTCTCTATAATATAACGGAGAAGGGCCGTAGCGCCCTGCTCTCATAATGCAGCGTACAAAAATACGCATTTCTCCTCACAATTGACCTGACCCGATGCTTTTTTTGCATTATTTATACGAAGAGCTGCCTTTCCGAAAGGAGCTTTGGCGCTCACTCGTCCATCAGTTGATATTGACGGATTTATTTTGCACAGGCAGGTTAGGCAACATCTGGGAACTGTTGCAAATGATGGTCTGTCCTTTTTGTCCCTTCATGAAGAAGAACAGGGTCTTCACGTTGGAACGCACTCTCGGGTCGGTCGTCATGACATAGACGGAGCGTATCAGCGGGTAGTCGCCCGTGAGAATGCGATACTGATAAGGCTTCCAGCCAATCGCATCTTCCGTATTTTCCCGGCTGACCTTAAGCACCTTCACATCGAGGCCCTCAAAAGAATTCATCGCGGAGTCACGGTCGCCCTTAAGCCAGTTTGTACCCACCACACCGATAACAGTCGGGTCAGATTTTACCGTTTCAATGACCGCAGGATTAGATCCTTGGGCATAAAGGTTGCCCTTGAGTTCCTGACCATTGCAGAGAGAGTCTCTCATGTAGCGGACGGTGCTCGATCCCGAGTCATCGAACACGAGCTTCACTTCGCCTGTGAGTCCGGAACGCGGCATCTGCTCCCAGCGGGTGATTTTTCCGGAAACGAGTCCTCTGACTTCGTCCATCGTAATCAGTGTATCGGGATTCTCCTTATTCACAATCAAGGCGAAGGCATCAATCGCTATCTTTGCCTGACGCACGCCCAGATTGTGGCTGGCCACGACCTCCAATTCATTCGCGTTCAGTTCGCGCGTAGCCACGCAGCAACGCACGCTGTCCATGACCATCAGGCGAATGGCTGAATCCTCGCTGCAAAAAATCGGATGGAGCGTGGCCTCTACGTGCTCGAGCTGGAAAGTCTCCAGCAATTCCTCCATAATCGGACGGAAAGTTTCGTCCATCGCCACATGCACATCATCGGAAGTCCGCCAGTCGGCAGACTTCCGATGGTTACCACACGAGGTGGTCAAGAGTGTGCACACTGCGGCTACTAAAAGCCAAAGTGTCTTCATACTATCAAAGTTACTTCATTGACTGTATCAACGAATCTGGAAGCGAATCGGCAACGTAAACCAAACGGGAACAGGGTGTCCCTGCTGCTTGGCCGGAACGAAGCGGGCGAGTTTGCTAACTACTTCGGCAGCAGCCTCGTCGCACTCCTTGGACAAGCTCTTCTTGATTACAATTTGACCGATGGAACCGTCCTTCTCCACTCTGAAGCGGAGGACAACCGTTCCTTGAAGCTCCTGCTCCTGAGCGATGCTCGGATAAACCAAGTTCTCAGAAACGAACTTCAACAATGCAGCTTCACCACCGGGATAAGTAGCCGGCACCTCAACGAGGGCGTTATCCGCCACTTCCTCCTCCTGCGGCACATCCGTACCGCCGGCTTGCTGATTGTCCTTCAAGTCATCGATGTTGATACCGCCCTCACCGTCGCCGGCATAGTCCTGCGCGGCGATGGAAATCGAGCTCTTCGTCACCTCATCCTGGGACTTCACTTCCTTGGATTCATCCACCAAAGCATCGTCCTCAATCTTAGGAACAACGAACTGCAGAGAGGCCTTTACCTTCACCTTCTCCACCTTCGGCTCATCGTACTTGATTTCGATTTTCTTCTCTTCCTTCTTCGGTTCTTCCTTCTTCAACTGCGACAGCTGCGTGACGGTCGTATTCTCAATCTCGCCGTTCTTGGTCAACGCACTCACGGTTGCGCGGATTGCGATAACCAGTGCGATGACGCCGACTACGATCAGAAGAGTAATGATGGCACGCAGATTGCGGAGTCCGGTACGCGCACGCATCCGATAAGCTCCGTAATCCTTGTTACGTCCTTCGAATACGAGGTCACACCATTCGCGTGAAACTAAATCGACCTTAGACATAATGTTACTTCACTTTCGGGTTAATTCTGCGCAAACTTCACGCCCTTGGGTTCCAGGAGAGCCTTGTCGCTGTCCGCAAATTTATCAATAACGTACTTACCGATGCTACAAATGTTCATCTCGTCCAGAACTTGAATCAGATTTTCGAAGGTTGCCTCGTCGGCGGCCTTAATGATGACCGTCGGGGTACCCTTTCCACTTCTGATCTCCGAGAGCCGGTCGTTATACTCCTTCTTGCTCTCCTCATTAATGTCGCGTGTCTCGAACTCTTTCTTGAGCTGTTCGACCTTCGCCAAAGCAGCGACGTTCATCTCCATGAGAACTTTGCGGATGCCGTCTTTGCCGTACTGCGTTTCCTTCAGATTCTGAGCGGCCTCCTCCGGTTTTCCACGGAAGTAGAAGAGACGCTCCTCGCCCGCAATCAGAATCGTAATAGATTCGCTGGCCTTAGCCTGACTGCGCTGCTCGTCCTTGATGTCGTCCTTATCGGAAGGCATCGAGATCTGCATGGTCTGCGGTTTCAAGAGTGTTGTACATAACATGAAGAATGTCACGAGCAACATGATCATGTCGACCATCGGCGTGAAGTCCACGCGGGCATTCATTTTCTTTTGTTTACTGCCACCTTTCTTTGCCATAACATTCTGTTTTATTCTTCAACACCCTTGAGAGACGTGATCAGATTGTAACGGTTCTCGTCGATGTCACGCAGAGAATTCATCACGTTCTTGATCACTTTGTAAGAAGTTCTACGGTCAGCCTTAATTGCAAGGCCCATCTTATCACCGTTAGCCTTACGGGCCGCGCTCACCCATATTCTCAACTCATCGCTTACGCTGTCACAGGGAATGCCGGCACTGGGATCCTTGGTCAGGATGCCGTTACGGTCGTCGGACTGAAGCCAGCCATTGATCGTGTTCAGCGGCGTACCGAACATCGGGACTTGCTTAAAAGCCTCGAGTTCCTGAGCGTTCAGGTTCAATTTTCCTTCTGCAATCATTTCGCGGGCCAGATTCTCCATGGTCTGCGGAGAGTCCATGCTCATGAACACCTTTCCGTTGCGTTCCACGTAGATGGTCAGCAGATTGTTGGAAGGAATTTTCACTTCAGAAACCGAACCAGGCGTATTAATCTTGACAGGTTCTTCCTTTACAAACGTCGCAGTAAGCATAAAGAAGGTAAGCAGCAGGACCATGACATCACTCATAGGCGTCATGTCTATGAATGTGTCTTGTTTTTTAATTTTAAAACGTCCCATGTCTTAAATACCTTGATTATGATTAATGAGTGGCGGAGAAAGTCTGTACGATGGAGAAACCTACTTCGTCAAGGCTGAACGTCAAACGGTCGATTTTGTTAGTATAATAGTTGTAGGAAATAACGGCGAGCGCACCGGTTGCGATACCGGAAGCCGTATTTACAAGGGCCTCGGAAATACCGACTGCCAGTGCGGAAGAGTCAGCACCGCCATCACCGGCAGACATTGCGGAGAAGGAGCGGATCATACCCAACACCGTACCGAACAGACCCATCAAAGTACCGAGCGTTACGATAGTACCGATAATCGGCAGGTTCTCCTGCAGCATAGGCATCTCCAGAGCGGTAGCCTCTTCCAGTTCCTTTTGGATGGCCAGAATCTTCTGCTCTTTCGTCAGGACGGTATTGTCGTCCATTTCCTTATACTTGCGAAGCGTAGCGCCTACCACGTTGGCTACGGAACCGCGCTGCTTGTCACAGAGCTTCTGAGCAGCATCCAGATCGTTCTTCTGCAGAGCCACCTTGATGTCAGCAACAAACTTCGTGAGGCTCGTACGGCCGAAGGCGTTGCGGATAGCGAAGAAGCGCTCGATGGAGAAAGCGACTACGGAGAACAGGAGGGTCCAGATGATAGGCACCACGAAACCACCCATGTAGACCGTACCGGAGAGCGTGGCGGGCTCGAACGCCTCTACTTCGGAAAGGAAGGCAAACGGGGCACCGATGTCACCCTTGAAGTTGCTGGCTGCACCAAAACCGAAGAGGTAAACGATTACGGCCAGAACTGCGCAGCAAATAATTACGAGAAAGCCGGACTTGATTCCGGTGAAACCTTGAGACTGGCTCTTGGCTTTGGTTGCACCCTTGGGTGCCGTAGCATTTGTAGTTGCCATGTTTTTTGAAGAGTTTAAAGTTTGTAGGATTATTGATTTTGGATATTTCGGTTTGCGAGTGGGCGGGGATGCTTCGCTTTGCCTTTACCACCACCTGCTACGGAGCAAAGATAGACAATAAATATATCCCGTTACAAATTTCGGGGCATTTTTAACACTTCTTACTATTGTGCACCTTCTCCCTTGCGATTCGGCAGGCCGAAAGGCGAGCGTCCGCATTATCCAAGGCAAAAGTAGCTTTTTTTAGTGGAAATACGGCCCTTACTCCAAAGATTTCTCTGTAAAGTTTTTATTAAAGGCCCCGTGCTGGCTTGAGTTTCAGGGTCAAACGGCCGCACAAGCTGCCGGCCGTACAGTGCAGCTTCAGCCGCCGCCTGTCGTCCGTGCGCACGAGGAAGGATGCCACGCCGGCTTCTGTCTCCACTTCGGCCGGTCCCGTGACCGTACCTCCTTCGGCCGTCAGGCGGACGCGGACGCCGTTGTCGCGGCAAGGGGCGCCCTGCGCGTCGGTGAGACGGGCATAGACGATGAGCAGATCGGACTGCTCAGCGGGGCGGCCGGACTCGAAGTAGCTGAGCTCCACGCGGGCCGGACGCCCGGGTGTCCGCACTTCGTACGTGGCCACGGCCTTGCCGTCCATAAAGCCCACGGCACGAAGTGTCCCGGCCTCGGCGGGGACGCGGGTGAAGGAGAAGGGCGGACTGGCCAGATGGCGGGCGTTGCCGCCGTCGGGGCGGGCCACGTAGTCTGTGTCCGGCCCATCGTCGGCCCGCTGGCGGGACAGGCGTCGGCCGTTCAGCCACAGTTCGACCTCCTCCACATTCCCGTACACCTGGACGGTATCGGCAAACGGCGCCGCACGCCACGTGGCGACATAGAGCTCGTAGGGCATCGGCCCTGAAGGCAGCGGCGTTCCGGCGGCCACTTGCGAGCGGTAGAAGTGCAGACTGAACTTCGGCAGACGGAAGAGGTCCGCCACGCCGCTGTAGCAGATGTTGTCGCAGCAGCCGCGGTTGTAGTCGTACATGCTCCAGACGGCACCGCCCATAGTAGCGGGATAATAGGTGCTGTAACGGTTAAGGGACCACTGGGCATTCCATGCGTTCTGCACGAGGGCGCGCTCGCCGTCACCGCGACGGACGCGCGTCGTGCTGTAATGGCCGCCGAACTCGTAGTCATAGTACTCGCGGATGAAGCCGGGCTTCGCGGTACGGTTCGGGCGGTTGAAGCCTTCCTCCCAATCGTTGTAGCACACGTCGAAGCCGTCGTATCCGTAGGCGTCTCCTGATGTGAAGCACTGGTCGCCGGGCATTTCGCTGTGGGCTATGCGCACGGCCTCATCCTTCCATTCCTTCGGCGGCCAGGACTCGTTGAGCGTGGTCTCCCACAGGAGGATGCAGGGATGGTTCCGGTCGCGGCGGATGAGGTCGCGGATGTCGCGGTGCGTCAGCCCGACGAACACAGAATCGCCGTTATAGAACTGCCATCCGGGAATAGGTTCAATGGCCAGCAACCCGAGCTCGTCGCAGGCCTCGAGCACGGAGGGGTCCTGCGGATAGTGGCCCAGGCGCACCACATTGAATCCGTTTTCCCGGATCTGGTATATGTCGCGATACTGCGCCGCGTCGGAGATGGCATTCCCCACGTAGGGATACTCCATGTGGCGGTTGCTCCCGACGAGCTTTACGGGCTCGCCGTTCACGAGAAGTCCGTGCTCGCGGCTCATCTCAAAGCGGCGGATGCCGATGCGCTGCTGCTCGCTGTCGACCACGCGCCCGTCGCGCACGACCTCGCTCACCAGCAGGTAGAGCTGGGGCGCGTCCGGCGACCACAGGCGGGGATTCTCCAGGCTCAGTTCTGCGCCGACCTCGGTGCGGCCTTTACGGGGCAGCTGCACTTGCGCCTCCTTCCTCGTCACACGCTTGCCCCTCCCCTTCCCACGGCTCCAGGTGTAGAGCGTATGGCGCAGGCTGACGTGATGGTCGGCGGCGTCCGCATTGGCCAGTTCTGTGCGGATGCGCACCGTGGCGTGCCGGCCGGACACTTCGGGATAAGTCACAAAGATGCCGCCGCCGGCCTCGCGTCCTGAGAGAATGGGATGCGTGATATAGGTGGAAGGCTTCGCGATGAGCGCGACGTCGCGGTACAGCCCGCCGTAGTAGCAGAAGTCCAGGCTGCCCAGCGGCTTCCCGGGCGGGATGAGCGAGTTGTCGCGGTTGTCCAGCCGCACCAGCAGTTCGTTGTCGTCGCCGGCCTTCAAAAGTCCGGTGACGTCCACGACAAAGGGCGTGTAGCCGCCGGCATGGCGGGCCACGTGCTGCCCGTTCACCCAGAGGTCCGCCAGGTGCATGGCCCCTTCAAACTCGAGCCAAAGCTGCCCGCCGGCCTCCTGCGGCGTGACGCTGAGCCGCCGCCGGTAATAGCAGATGCCCTGCCACTGGTGCACCACGGTGAGCGGTTCGATGCGGGGCGTGTGGGGCAGCGCGACGCGCTCCCACTCTCCGGCCATGAGGGCCCGCATCTCGGCGGCCACGGTGTCTGGCGACAAGGCCAGCACCCCGCTCTCGGAGACGTGCTGCACGTCGTATTGCGAACTCCAGTCGCTGCCCTGATTGCGGACGGCGCCCGTCGCCGTGGCGTCCGTCACGCGCTGGAAGTCCCACGCGCCGTTGATCACCCGGCGCTGCGCCCGGCAGACGCAGGCACAGCAGAGCGTGAGCGCCAGCAAAATCCATTTCATCCGGTTCATAGGTATCATAGGTCACATAGGTTTTATAGTATGATGGTCTACATGGAAGCCGCCCCGCCGCTGCCACGGTGTCCCGCGGTCCCGGCGGCGGCCTGAAGGGGTGAAGGAAACGTGCCCGGTGCGCTCTGTCCTGACGGACATAAAAAATCCGCGCCGGCACAGACGTCTGGACGGAAGCGCCCTGCGGCGCGGACGGGCGGACATAGATGGCCCCGCAAATATACGTTTTCTTCCTGAAACGGACATCGGCCGCATCAGCATATTTCCCAGCCTGCCCCGAAACGCGCCGGCTGCGCAAAATCCGGGGATTGGGCGCGTAGTTACTGGGTAAGCCCCGGAACGACTGGCCTAAGCCCCGTCGCCACGGGCCTTAGCCCTGTTTCCGGGCGGCCACGGCGCGACGCCGGCCGGCGTAGCGCGGAAGAGCAGCAGAAGCTGCATCCGCCCGCCGGTTCTACGGCCGTACACCTATATATAATATAAGAGCATCCGCCCGCAGTGTAGCCTCGTTCCACTGGCGGCGCCGGAAACGGGCGGGCCGGGGCAGGAAAAAATCCGGTTGGCGAGGCGTGCATTTCAAACGAATTTTATAATATTGCACCTGCGGACGCTTCCGCCCGATCCGGCCGCGCCCCTCCTGCCCCACCGGCATTCTGCTCATCCTTATATCCCGCAATCTATGAAACGTTTACTCCTTGCCATTTCTTTGGCCTTCATCCTTCCTTCCATTGCCCAGGAGCCGCCCGTCTACCTGGACGAAAGCCGTCCCGTCGAGGAACGGGTAGAGGACGCGCTGCGGCGCATGACGTTCCAGGAGAAAATCAACATGATCCACGCCCAGTCGAAATTCAGCAGCCCTGGGGTGCCACGCCTCGGCATCCCCGAACTCTGGACCGACGACGGGCCCCACGGCGTCCGCCCCGAGGTGAAATGGGACGAGTGGGACCAGGCCGGCTGGACCAACGACTCGTGCGTGGCCTTCCCCGCGCTGACCTGCCTGGCTGCCACGTGGAATCCGGACATGGCCCGTCTCTACTGGAAATGCCTGGGCGAAGAAGCCCGCTACCGCGGCAAGGACGTCATCCTGGGCCCGGGCGTAAACATTTACCGCACGCCGCTCAACGGCCGCAACTTCGAGTACATGGGCGAGGACCCCTACCTGGCCAGCCGCATCGTGGTGCCCTACGTCCAGGGGCTGCAAGAGAACGGCGTGGCGGCCTGCGTGAAGCACTTCGCGCTGAACAACAGCGAAGCCAACCGCCACCTGACGAACGTCGTCGTGGACGACCGCGCGCTCTATGAAATCTATCTGCCCGCCTTCCGCGCGGCCGTGCAGGAGGGCCGCGCGGGTCCATCATGGGCAGCTACAATCTGTACCAGAACCAGCATTGCAGCCACAACGAACGGCTGCTGCAAACCATACTGAAGAAGGAGTGGGGATTCGACGGCGCGGTCATTTCCGACTGGGGCGCCACGCACGACACGGACGAGGCCATCGCGAACGGGCTGGACCTGGAGTTCGGCAGCTGGGTCAGCGCGCCGGCCGACGGTTCCGGGTCGGCGTATGACAATTACTATATGGCCCGCCCCTACCTGCAGCGCATCCTGTCCGGCAAAGTGGGCACGGCCGAACTGGACGACAAGGTGCGGCGCGTGCTGCGGCTCATTTTCCGCACGAGCATGAACACCCGGGCCGGACTGGGCTCCATGTGTTCGCAAGCCCACTACGAAGCCGCCCGGCGCATCGCCGAGGAGGGGATTGTCCTGCTGAAAAACGAGAACAGCGCGCTGCCCATCGACCTGGACCGGACAAAGCGGATAGCCGTCGTCGGCGAGAATGCCATTAAGATGATGACCGTAGGCGGCGGCAGTTCGTCGCTCAAGGCGCAGCGCGAGGTGACGCCGCTCGAAGGGCTCCGCGCCCGCGTGGGCAGCCGCGCCGAAATAATCTTCGCCCGCGGCTACGTGGGCGACACGGGCAACGAATACAACGGCGTAGTGGCCCGGGGGAACCTGAAGGACGACCGCACCCCCGAGGCCCTGCTCGCCGAAGCCCTGGAGGCCGCGCGCGGAGCGGACTGCGTAATTTTCTTCGGCGGACTGAACAAGAGCGGCCGGCAGGACTGCGAGGACACGGACCGCGCCGGGCTGGGGCTGCCCTACGGACAAGACTCGCTCATCGCCGCCCTGGCGGAAGTAAGCCGGCGGCTCATCGTGGTGAACATATCGGGCAACGCCGTGGCCATGCCCTGGCTGGACGACGTAGCAGCCGTGGTGCAGGGGTGGTACGGCGGGTCGGAAGCCGGCAACGCGCTGGCGGCCGTGCTCACGGGCGACGCCAACCCGAGCGGCAAACTGCCCTTCACATTCCCGGCACGGCTTGAGGACGTCCCCGCCCACCGGCTGGGCGACTACCTCGGCCACCGCACGCGCGACACCGCCGACGTGCGCTACAACGAAGGCATCTTCGTGGGCTACCGCTGGACCGACCTTCACCCGGAGGCCCGGCCGCTGTTTCCCTTCGGCTACGGTCTGAGCTACACGACCTTCGCCTACGGCAAACCGGAAGCCGACCGGCGGACGCTCTCGGCCGGTGACTCGCTTACCGTCCGGCTCACGGTGCGCAACACCGGCCGGCGCCCGGGGCAGGAGGTTGTCCAGCTCTACGTCCGCGACGTGAAGTCCTCCGTCCCGCGGCCGCTGAAGGAACTGAAAGCCTTCCGCAAGGTGCGGCTCGAACCCGGCGAGACGAAAGAGGTCTGCCTCACCATCGGGCCCGACGCGCTGAGCTACTTCGACGCCGGGCGCCACGCGTGGGTGGCCGAACCGGGCAAGTTTGAAGCACTCGTCGGCGCCTCGGCCACGGACATACGCGGCAAGGTTTCCTTCACGCTGGAATAAGCCGCCGCCCGCCCCGCCCGGGCACAGCAGTCGCCGCCCATACCCCCGGGAGAAACGGACGGGCACGCATCCTGCTGCCCATTATCAGCATGTCTGCGCAAAAAGGGGAAACGTTATTTTGCCCATGCCCGGGAAATCCGTAAATTTGCCACGCAATAATCATCGTACATACTCAACCTCACATCATTAAATAACAAACAATGAGTCTGAAAATAGTAGTGCTCGCAAAGCAAGTGCCCGATACGCGCAATGTGGGCAAGGACGCCATGACCCCCGAAGGGACGGTCAACCGCGCAGCTCTGCCTGCGATCTTTAACCCCGAAGACCTCAATGCGCTCGAACAGGCCCTGCGCCTTAAGGAGCAACATCCCGGCTCTACGGTCAGCATCCTGACCATGGGCCCTCCCCGCGCCACAGAAATCATCCGCGAAGGACTCTACCGCGGAGCCGACGACGGCTACCTGCTGACCGACCGCGCCTTTGCCGGCGCCGACACGCTGGCTACGAGCTACGCGCTCTCCATGGCCATCCGCAAGATCGGCATGCCCGACATCGTCATTGGCGGCCGCCAGGCCATCGACGGCGATACGGCCCAAGTAGGCCCGCAAGTAGCGCAGAAGCTCGACCTGAACCAGGTGACCTACGTGACCAGCATCGAGTCCGTAACGGACGGCACGATCACCGTCACCCGCCACATTGACGGAGGCATAGAACGTGTGGAAGCTCCCCTTCCCATACTGCTCACCGTCAACGGCAATGCCGCCCCCTGCCGCCCTCGCAATGCCAAGCTCGTCATGAAGTACAAGCGCGCCTCCGCCCCTATGGAGCGCCCCGCCGACGGCTCCCTGCCCTACGCCGAGGAGTACGAGAAGAAGCCCTACCTGACGGTCACGCAGTGGAGCGTGGCGGATGTCGAGGCCGACCTGCAGCAGTGCGGCCTGGCCGGCTCGCCCACCAAGGTCAAAGCCGTTCAGAACATCGTCTTCAAGGCTAAGGAAAGCAAGCGCCTCACGGACTCGGACGAAGAAGTGGAGGGCCTCATCAAAGAGTTATTAGATAGTCACACAATCGGGTAAGAAAAGGAAATGAACAACGTTTTTGTATATTGCGAAATTGACGGCACGACCGTCGAGGAAGTCAGCTTCGAACTGCTGACCAAGGGCCGCAAGCTGGCCAACCAGCTGGGCGTACAGCTGGAAGCCGTGGCCGCAGGCAGCGGCATATCCGGCAAAGTGGAGAAGGACATCCTCTCCTACGGAGTGGACAAGCTGCACGTATTCGACGCCGAAGGCCTCTACCCCTACACGTCCAAGCCGCACACCAGCATACTCGTGAATCTCTTCAAACAGGAGAAGCCGCAAATCTGCCTGATGGGCGCCACCGTCATCGGCCGCGACTTGGGCCCGCGCGTATCCTCCTCGCTCACCAGCGGCCTCACGGCAGACTGCACGGCACTCGAGATCGGCGACTACGACGAGAAGAAGACGGGCAAACACTACGAAAACCTGCTCTACCAGATCCGCCCGGCCTTCGGAGGCAACATCGTGGCCACCATCGTCAATCCCGACCACCGTCCCCAGATGGCCACGGTGCGCAGTGGCGTGATGAAGGCCGAGAAAGTAGCCGAATACTACAACGGAGAGATTGTCTACGAAGACGTAGCCAAGTTCGTACCCGAGACGGACTATGTGGTAAAAGTCCTTGAGCGCCACGTGGAAAAAGCCCAGAACAACCTCAAGGGAGCCCCCATCATCGTGGCCGGCGGCTACGGCGTGGGGTCCAAGGAAGGCTTCGACCTGCTGCGCAAACTGGCCGACGAGCTTCACGGAGAGGTCGGCGCCAGCCGTGCCGCCGTCGACGCGGGCTTCTGCGAGCACGACCTGCAAATCGGTCAGACCGGCGTCACCGTCCGCCCGAAAGTCTACATAGCCTGCGGCATATCCGGCGCCATACAGCACGTGGCCGGAATGAAAGAGAGCGGCATCGTCATCTCCATCAATACGGACCCCGAGGCGCCCATTAATTCCATCGCCGACTACATTATTACGGGCCGCGTCGAGGACGTAGTTCCCAAAATGATTAAATACTACAAGGAGAACAGCAAGTAAGAGCCCCGGCGGACGGACCGGCTTCCGCGCGGCGGCCCTTGGGCCTCCGGCAGCCGCAGGCCGGCGTCCTCACTTTTCCAAAACAAGAATACAATGGCAAATAATTATAGCGAACACCCCGAGCTTAAGTTTGAGCTCAACCACCCCTTGATGAAACGCATCGTCGAGCTCAAGGAGCGCGACTTCCGCGACAAGGATTCCTACGACTATGCACCGCTCGACTTCGACGACGCCATGGACAGCTACGACCGCGTCCTCGACATCGTGGGAGAAATCAGCGGAACCACAATCGCCGACAACGCTGAAGGCGTAGACCTGGAAGGCCCGCACCACGAGGGCGACCGCGTGCGCTACGCCTCGGGAACGGCGGACAACCTCGACGCCATGGTCAAGGCCGGTATGAACGGCATGACCATGCCCCGGCGCTACGGCGGCCTGAACTTCCCCATCACGCCCTACACCATGTGCGCCGAACTCGTGGCCGCCAGCGATGCTGGCTTCGGCAACATCTGGAGCCTGCAGGACTGCATCGAGACGCTCTACGAGTTTGGCGACGAAGACCAGCACAGCCGCTTCATCCCCCGCGTCTGCGCCGGCGAGACCATGTCCATGGACCTCACCGAGCCCGATGCCGGATCGGACTTGCAGCACGTCATGCTCAAGGCCACCTATAGCGAGAAGGACGGCTGCTGGCTACTCAACGGCGTGAAACGCTTCATCACCAACGGCGACGCCGACATCCACCTCGTCCTGGCACGCTCCGAGGAAGGCACGACCGACGGCCGCGGCCTCTCCATGTTCATCTACGACAAGCGGCAGGGAGGCGTGAACGTACGCCGCATAGAAAACAAGCTCGGCATCCACGGCTCGCCCACATGCGAACTGGTCTACAAGGATGCCCATGCCGAACTCTGCGGCGAACGCAAACTGGGCCTTATCAAGTACGTCATGGCCCTTATGAACGGCGCCCGTCTGGGCATTGCCGCGCAGAGCGTCGGCATCTCCCAGGCCGCCTACAATGAAGGCCTCGCCTATGCCAAGGACCGCGAGCAGTTCGGAAAGGCCATCATCAACTTCCCCGCTGTCTACGACATGCTGGCTCTCATGAAAGCGAAACTCGACGCCGGCCGCGCCCTCCTTTACCAGTGCGCACGCTACGTAGACGTCTACAAGGCGCTCGACGACATCGCCCGCGAGCGCAAGCTCACGCCGGAAGAGCGCAAGGAGCAGAAGCTCTACGCCAAGCTGGCCGACAGCCTCACGCCGCTGGCCAAGGGCATGAACTCCGAGTACTGCAACCAGAACACGTACGACGCCATCCAGATACACGGCGGTTCGGGCTTCATGATGGACTACCCCATCCAGCGCTACTATCGCGACGCCCGCATCACCAGCATCTATGAGGGCACCACGCAGCTTCAGGTCGTGGCAGCCATACGCTACGTCACCAACGGCAGTTACCTCTCGCAGATGCGCGAGTTCGAGGCCGCAGCCGTCAGCGAGGAGTGCCGCCCGCTCCAGGAGCGCGCCCGCCGCATGGCCGACCTCTACGCCGAGGCCGTAGACCGCGTCAAGGAAGCCAAGGACCAGGAGCTTCACGACCTCTGCGCGCGCCATCTCGTCGAGATGGCCGGCGACATCATCATGCTCCACCTCCTGCTCCACAACGCCACGGCCGCTCCCGAACTGTTCCTGAAGAGCGCCCGCGTATATGCCAACTTCGTGGACGGCGAAATCGCCAAGCACCACACCTTCGTCATGAACATGGACGCAGAGCAGCTGGCCGACTACCGCCAGACCGTATAAAGCGGCCTTGGCCGGAGAATCTCATTCAGCCATCCCCGGGACGGGAAATCCGTTCCGGGGATTTTCATTGCCAGAGCGCCGGAGCGGGCGGCAGGCCGGGAGAGCCGCGCGAAAGTCCCGCCGGGCAGGGCGATTTGGCCCTACGGAGGCTGCCGCGTTACAAAAAAATATATAACTTTGTAGGCAAGACCAAACATCCGGCCACATGTTCGCCATCATTATCAATGCCATAGCCGTCCTTGCCGGCAGCGCCATCGGCGCACTCGCCCGCAAGGGCATCCGGGACAAATACATCACCGTGCTTAACACCGCCATGGGTCTGGCCGCCCTCGTGCTGGGCATCAATGTGGCCATGAGCAACATGCAGAAGAGCCAGTACCCTGTGCTCTTCATCTTCTGCCTCGCGCTGGGCGGCCTCATCGGCACCGTACTGCGCTTGGACCAGCGCATGGAGCGGGCCACCGCGCGCGTGTCCGGCGGGTCGGACCTGGCCGAAGGCATCACGACCGGCATCCTGCTCTGCTGCGTCGGCACCCTCTCCATGATGGGCCCAGTGCTGAGCGCGCTCTACGGCGACGACACCTACCTCATGACGGCCGCCACGCTCAACCTCGTCACCATGATTGTCATCGCCTCCAGCTACGGCTTCGGCACAGCTCTCACCGCCATCGCGGTCCTCGCCTGGCAGGGCGGCATCTACGGGATAGCCCGCCTCTCGGCCACATTCATTTCCGAGGAGCTCATCGCCGAAGTCTCCATCGTGGGCGGCGTGCTCATCGCCGCCAGTGGCTTGGGCGTGCTCAACATCAAGGACTGCAAAACCATCAACCTGCTGCCGGCGCTCTTCGTCCCGATGCTGTTCTTTGTCGTGAAATCCCTGTTGTTCTGAACTTTACCACCGCACGAAAGCGGGAAGTCAAACGCATCACACCATGTATCGCCGTATTCTGCTTGTCCTCGCCCTGGCCGCCGGCTGGCTGGCCGCCGCGGCGCAAGGCCGGGTGAGCCTCTTTGAGTTCGAGGCCTCCGTAGGCTACACCCACCCTATCGGCCGCTTTGTCTCGGACTCCCGGAAGCCCGTCCGGGCCTTCGCGCTCGAGGGCCGCTTCAACTTCCGCAACCATCCGCTCGACCTGGGGCTGGAATATTATTTCGGGAAAACGCCCCGCGCGCACGCGCCGCTGGAGTGGAAAGCGCGCGTCATGGGCTACTCCGTGTTTCTGGACTACAACTTCCGCCGGGGCACGAACTTCTCGCCCTTCGCAGGCTGCGGTGTGGGCCTGGGCGTCTGCAAGAACGTGAACGGCGAGGCCGTAGGCCCCGAGGGACACCGCTTCCTGCTCTCGCCCCGTCTGGGCGTCGAACTGTTCCGCCACGTGCGCCTCACGGCCTTCGCGCGCTTCGCCGGCCGCAGCTACAACCACATCGGACTCTCGCTCGGCATTGTCCTTGGCGGCGGCCGCCGCTAAACGCACAGCGCGCCCCTGTCCGCCTTGACAGGGGCGCGCTGTATTCTGTCTGCCAATTGCTTAGCGCCAGCTCTTCAGGCGCGCCGTAGCCTCCACGCGCTGCTCCAGCTCGTCCGGGACATTGACAAAGAAGTCCATGCCCGTAATCTCCTCCACCTCGTCGACGGTCATGGCCGCCTGCTCCAGGGAGCGCTTACCCGCCCGGTTGGCGTAGTAGAAGCCGATAGCCTTCTCCTGCCCCTTGCGCAGGGAGAGCACCACTTTGAAGAAGCCGTCCGGCACGGTGATGCGCAGCTGTTTCCCGATAGTCTTTTGCCCGCTGCCCTTAAATACAGGTCCGCAAACCACGTAGACGCGGCCCTCCTGCCGCGCCCAGCGGCGGCAGGCCTTCTCCAGCGTTGCCCACGGACCGGCGTTCAGGCTGTGGTTTTGCGGACAGATATTGCTCATGTAGAAACACTCCGCCATGGCCTTCGCGCTCCACTTCATGTCCGCCGCCGGCACCATGTGGCCGCGGTCGTAGCCAGAGCCTTTGTAGTCCTCGGTCGTGACGCGGTGCGGCTCGGGCACCAGCGGGTCGGGCAGGAAGTCGTCCGCGCGGGGCACGGTTCCCTCGGCCTCGTCCGCCGTCAGTTCCCAGGCTACCCAGTTCGGCTCGTTGTGCTCCCTGTTGAAGGAAAGCGTGTAGCCCGTGTGCTCAATGATGCGCTCGGGCACACCCTTCAGCCGTCCGGGCAGCTCCATCTTGCGTCCGCTGCGGGCCGCCTCATTCTCATTTGCCGGCTGCGCCAGCTCCTGCGCGGCGTCCGCCTCCGCAGCCGGAGTTTCCGCCTGCCTTAAGCCGTAAAATCCGCCGGCACTCACAAGCACCAGGCCGACAATCCATTTCAACAGTCTCATAGTTTTCACCAGTTATTTCTCACCGCAAAGTTAAGACGAAATCCGGATTTTCGGCTTCTGCCACGGGCAGAACGTATGCGCCCGCTACATTTATACCCCATTACAAGGTCAGGCGGGGGAAACTGCTTATCTTTGCACATATAAGTCGCCGCCCTTAACTGAGGGCGGCCGGAAAGTTCTACTCGACCTTTACGGCAACGAGCTGCGCTGACCGGCCGCTGCCCGCCGGCGCCGGTGGTTCCGCCATGCCCACCACGCCGCGCACCGCCCGGCCTAAGCACGCCGGACACGGGCCTTAGCCCCGTAAAAACTCGGCCTATCCCCGTCGCTACGGGGCTAAGGCACGTCAGCGAAGACGCTCAGCGAGGAACGGCTTCCACAAAAATCCACCCTTAACCACTACTTAAAACCGATGAACAGATTCACCCCTACCCCACCGACACCGGGCATGGCCACGATGCCTAACTTCGTGGACAGCCATCCCGGCTACCGCTTCGTACCGGCCACGGCCTACAGAATGAGGCCCAACATGAGAGCCCGCACGGCTGCAGTCTTCATCACGTGCGTATTCGCGCTCCTCGCGGCCATATTTATGGCCTACTTTTTGGCCGTATTCATACTCTACTACATCATGGAGCGGTGGACAGACAGCTGGATGCCGGTGTTGGCCGGGCTATTCCTGATACTGAGCATCGTCAACGTAGCCGGCATCATTGTAATGCACCGTTTCTCCCCCTTGGGGCGGCAGGCCTTCCCGGGGCGCTGGAGGCGGCGCAAGGGCCTGACGGCGGAGTTCGACCTCATAGAGGCCGATGACGGCACGGCCGCACGCTACGCCTTCATCGTAAAGAACGGCCGCTTCGGCCTTTACGACCTGCGCAAGGTCTGCACGCAGATTCCGCCCGTCTACGACCGGCTGGAGTGGAAAACGAAGGACGCGATGCTGCTGGCCACGAAGGACGGCGAGCGTTTCTACGTGGACCTGCAGGGCCGGAGGCTCTACTGACGGACAGCGCCCGCCACGGCGTTACCCTATACGCAAATCCCTCCCGGGGCAACCATACGGTTGCGGCGGGAGGGATTTGCTTTCCGCGGAGCGGCAGGCTCAGGAGATGTTGCGGCGGATGCGTTTCAGATACTGGTCCAGCCGGCCTTCGTCCTGCTGGCGTATAATGTCCGTCAGTTCGCTCAGTTCGGCACAAATGCGCTCCACCTGTGGCCCGGTGCGGGGATTGAAGAGGATTTCGCGCAGCAGGCAGTCGTCCTCGCCCAGCACGCCGCGGGCAATGTCCATGTGGCGCTTGAACGTAGTGCCCGGAGCGTCCTGATGCTTCATGACGGCGGCGAAGACAAAGGTGGACACGAAGGGGATGCTCAGCGAATAAGCCACGGTCTCGTCGTGCTCGTCGAAGGTGTATTCGCAGATGTGGAGGCCCAGGCGCGTGTACAAGTCGCGGAAGAAGATGCGGCCCATGTAGTCGCCCTCTGTGATGATGATGGCATTCTCGCTGGCCAGGGCGCCCAGGTTGGCAAACGTGGGGCCGAACATGGGGTGCGTGGAGACGTAGCGATGGCCGCAGTCGGCGTAGTACTCGCGCAGGCCGGTCTTGACGGAGGCGATGTCGCTCAGGATGCAGTCGGCCGGCAGGTGGGGCAGGATGTCGCGGAATACGTCGACCGTGTAGCGGAGCGTGACGGCGTTGATGACGAGTTCGGGACGGAAGTCGTCCACCTCGTCGAGCGAGGTGAAGCGCAACGTGTTGTACATGAAGCGCAGACGGCGCGGGTCGACGTCGTAGACCGCCGTGTCGTGCTCGAAACTGAGCAGGTCCACAAAGAAGGAGCCCATTTTCCCGGCCCCGAGGATCAGTATTCTCATATCGGTTTCCGTTCGGTGACGGGCAGCCTGTCCGCTCCCGCCGCCGGGCGCGCGGGGCTGTAGCGGCGGGCGGGACAGGCGGCCGCTTACTTGTTCATGATGTCTATTTGCTGGCGGACGCTCTCCTCATGGATGGCTTCGAAGATGACCTTCATAAATTCGCCGGACATGCCGCAGAGTACGCCCTGCGCGCCGCGCTTGTCGAGGATTTCGGTATAGCGTCCGGTCTGGACTACGGTCATGTCGTGCTCGCGCTTGTAGAGGCCTATCTCTCGGCTGACACGCATCCGCTTGGCCAGGAGCTCGATGATGGAATTGTCGCACTCGTCGATCTGGCGGCGGAGGGCTTCCAGGCTTTCAGTGGACTGCACGCCGTTGCGCACGACGAGCTTGTCGAGGATGAAGTCGAGCACATCGGGCGTGATTTGCTGGAAGGAGTCGCTCCAGGCATCGTCAGGGCGGCAGTGGCTCTCTATGACCAGACCGTCGAAGCCCAGATCCATGGCCTGCTGGCTGAGCGGGGCAATGAGCTCGCGCTTGCCGCCTATGTGGCTCGGATCGCCGAATATGGGCAGGGCGGGAATGCGGCGGCGCAGCTCGATGGGGATGTGCCACATGGGCAGGTTGCGGTACAACCGCTTGTCGTAAGAGGAAAAGCCGCGGTGGATGACGCCCAAGCGCTTGATGCCTGCGCCGTTAATGCGCTCCAGTCCGCCTATCCACAGCTCCAGGTCTGGATTGACGGGGTTTTTCACCAGTACGGGCACGTCCGCACCGCGCAACGAGTCGGCCAGCTCCTGCATGGCAAAAGGATTGGCCACCGTACGGGCTCCTACCCAGAGAATGTCCACGCCGGCATCGAGAGCTGCCTCTACGTGGCGGGGCGTAGCCACTTCGGTAGCCGTCAGCATGCCCAGTTCCTTCTGAACGCGCTGGAGCCACGGCAGTCCCACCGTGCCGACGCCTTCAAAGCCTCCGGGCTTCGTGCGGGGTTTCCAAATGCCTGCCCGGAATATCTTGATGCCTTTCTTGGCCAATTGCGTTGCGGTCTCCATGACTTGCTCCTCCGTCTCGGCCGAGCAGGGGCCGGCTATGACGACGGGGCGCTTCGGCTCAATGCCGGGAAGTTTCAATGGTTGCAGTTCGAGTTCCATAGTTTCTTGGTTTTAATGGGATTACTTTCTATTCTTATTTTTCGTGAGCGTAGCCGGGCGTCGCGCCGCCGGGACGGAAGGCGCTCACGATGCGGCGCAGGGCCTCGGCCAGCTGCTCCTCCTTGGCACAGAGCGAGAGGCGGACATAGCGCCGTCCGTTCGAGCCGAAAATGAACCCGGGCGTGATGAACACTCGCGCCTCGTGGAGCACGCGCTCGGTAAGCTCCTCGGCATCGGCATAGCGGTCGGGGATGCGGCCCCAGAGGAACATGCCCGTCTGTCCTTCATCGTAGGTGCAATCCATGGCATCCATAATCTTTCCCGCCAGCACGCGGCGGCGGGCATAGACGTTGATGTTGGCTTCCTCGTGCCAGGCTTCGTCGTTGTCGTATGCCCGGGCCGCTGCGAGCTGGATCGGTCGGAAGGTGCCCGAGTCTATGTTGCTCTTCACCTTGAGAATCCAGCTGACGAACTGGGCGTTTGTGGCCAGCATGCCGACGCGCCAGCCGGGCATGTTGTGGCTTTTGCTCATGGAGTTGAACTCGATGCAGCAGTCCTTGGCTCCGGGCACCTGTAACAGGCTCAGCCGCTCGCGGTTGAGGATGAAGCTGTAGGGATTGT
>CALUIN010000007.1 GCA_944320745.1 uncultured Alloprevotella sp.
GGTTGCGGCGCGGCGGGCTCGGGCTGCGGCGCGGCGGGCTCGGGTTGCGGCGCGGCGGGCTCGGCGGGCGGAGCCACGGGCGGCTCGGCGGGCGGCTCGGCCGCGGCGCGCGATGCGGCGGCACGGAGGGCGTCGGCCACTTCGGGCACATTGCGGGCCGGCTGCCAATCCGCCATGCCCTGTTTCCAAACGAGCGTGGACTCCGTAATGCCCCGCTCCACCAAGGTCTCCAAATCGTACGGCCCGGCCTGCTGCCGGTTTCCGTCTACGTAATAATAGGTTTCCATATCGTGTTGTTGTTTATAATGGACTCGTGCCGCACAGGGCGGACCTTGCACCTCAACTTATACGGAAGAAGTCGCCGGCCACAAGTTGTATCCGGCAGTTTCGTACCGCCGCGACTCGCGGAATGGGGCAACCCGCCCCAGCTCCCGCGCGCCGCATCCGGGCGGATTAGCTGGACATCATGGCGATGAGCAAAAGGGTATTGAACGGAATACCTACGGCCGCTGCAATTATTGTGAAAATCAAAGAGCGTTTGAACTGCTGGCGGGCCATCTCCATCTCGCCCCGCGCCACGGCTGAACGGGACATTGCGGCAAAGATGATGGCGACCACTCCGAGGGGCTGACAGCCAAACACCGTGCTGAGGATGGCCCAGACCAGCATGTCGGCCGGCTTGCCGGCGGCCGGAGGAGGCACGCCCGGACCGCCGCCGGGCACGGAAGCGCGCTGCAAGGCCGCAGCCACTTCGGGCACCTGCGCCGCGGGCACCCAGCCGCTCATGCCTTGCTTCCATACTAACGTGGAGGAAGTGATGCCCTGAGCAATCAAATCGTTCAGACTGTAAGGCCCGGCCTGTTGGTTACGGGCATCTACGTAGTAATATTGGTCCATAGTTTGATGGTTTTTGGGGTTATTCTGTTTTCTTCCGTAGCAAATGTAGGGATTTCTTCTGACACTCCGAAAGAATACGGAAATTATGTTCAACTTTTTTCAGATTCCCAAACAATTCCGCACGACGCCCCACGCGCAAAAGAGCGCTACGTAGGTCCACAGCATCCAAGGCGCGAAGCACACGCGGGCCAGCCGCCCGCGCCAGCGCGCCGAGGGAAGCCACGCCGCGAGGCAGGCCCCGGTGGCGTAGGGCAGGGAGAAGAGGAAGAAGAAGTTGTAGCGCAGGGCCGCGACGGGATGCCCGTGAAGCAGGGCGTGGGCCGCACGCTGCAGTCCGCAGGCCGGACAGGACCAGCCCGTGAGCAGCCGGAAGGGGCACTGGGGCGCGAAGCGGCAGGCCGCGGGATCGACCGCCCACCAGAAGGCGGCGGCGCACAGCAAGAACACAAGCAGCAACAGGGGCTGGACGGAGCGGCGGGACATGGTTTTTCGCGTTTCGGAAAAGGGGCGGGCCGCCGCGACTGCCGGTCGCGGACGAGCCCGCCCCTCTGGTTTCAGACGCCGTGCAGGGCGCGCTTATTTCTTGGGTATGCGCTCAAGCGTGGCCAGCACGAAGCGCCAGTACTTCTCCACGCTGGGAATGTAGCAGCGCTCGTTGGGCGTGTGCGGGGAGCGGAGCGTGGGGCCGAAACTTACCATGTCCATCCCGGAACGATAGGAGCCGATGATGCCGCACTCCAGTCCGGCATGGACCACCTGAACCTTGTTCTCCTGTCCGAAGAGGTCGCGGTAGACTTTCACCATGAGCTCGACGATTTCACTGTGCGGGTTGGGCTGCCATGCGGGGTACTCGCCGCTGAGCTCCACCTTCATGCCGGCCATAGAGAAGGCGCTCTCCAAGGTCTCGACGCAGCACTGGCGCATAGAGTCGCGCGAGCTGCGCACCAGCACCTTGAACATGACTTCGCCGCCGCCAATCTCGACGATGGCCAGGTTGGACGACGTCTCGACTATCGAAGGCACTTCCGGGATAAAGCGGAGCACACCGTTGTGGCAGGCACAGAGCGCGTTGACCAGGTTGTCCTGAATCTCCTCGGGCACGAGGGTTGCGGGCAGTTCGGTCATGGCTGCTTCCAGCGTCAGGCTCTTCTCCACCGTGCCGTACTCGTCCTGGAAAGTCTGGCGCCACTCGTCGACGGCCGATTTGAAATCCTCGACATTCTCCTTGGGCAACGAGAGGATTACTTCCGCTTCGCGCGGGATGGCGTTGCGCATGTTGCCGCCCTTCCATGCGGCGAGGCGGGCCTCGAAGTTGGCGATGGCGTCCTGTACGAGGCGGGCCATCATCTTGTTGGCGTTGCCGCGGCCTTCGTTGATTTCGAGGCCGGAGTGTCCGCCGAGCAGGCCGCCCAGGCTGACGCGCAGGGCCGCGTCGGTCTCGTCGCTCTCCACTTCCTTGTAGGCGAGCGTGGCCGTGAGGTTGACGCCGCCGGCCGAGCCGATGACCATCTCGCCCTCGGTCTCGTTGTCGAGGTTCAGGAGGATGTCGCCCTTGAGCGTGTCCGGCGCCATGTTGTTTACGCCGTACATTGTCGTCTCCTCATCCGCGGTGATGAATCCCTCGAGCGGACCGTGCACGAGCGTATCGTCCTCCATAATGGCCATAATGGTGGCCACAGCCATACCGTCGTCCGAGCCGAGGGTCGTACCGCGCGCCTTCACCCAATCGCCGTCGACATAAGCGTCGATAGGGTCGCTCTCAAAGTCGTGGGTGGAATCGCTCGTCTTCTGCGGCACCATGTCCATGTGGCCTTGGAGCGTGACGATTTTCCTATCCTCCATGCCGGGCGAGGCCGGTTTGAGCATGAGGATGTTGCCGGCCTGGTCCTTGCGGGCCTCTACGCCGTGCTCGGCGGCCCAGTCGAGCAGGAACTTCTGTATTTTCTCGAGATGCCCGGACGGGCGGGGCACTTGCGTCAACAGGTAGAAATTTTTCCATACAGCCTGGGGCTGCAAATTCTTGATGTCTGTCATGGTTCTATGTTATTTGACGTTAGGATTTTCCCTTGGATGAAAGGCCGGAGGCCTGTGCGGCCACTGCCGCGCGGCGGCCGCGCAGCCAGAGGTCGGCCCAGCCGTAAGCGCCGAGCAGGACGACTTCGAGCGTCTGTATGGCGTGGACAATCAGGGCAAACATAATGGCGTCCTGCTCCGCCACGCCATAGAGCACAAGCATGGTCTTCACGGCGAAATGCCAGGGGCCGGCGCCGTTGGGCGTGGGGACGAGGACGGCGAACGTGCCGATGCAGAAGATGAGGAAGGCCTCGGCGGGAAGCACTCCGGCCGTGAAGCCGAAGCAAAAGAAGGCGGTGTAGAAGTGTAGGAAGTAGCACACCCAGATGCCGACGGAGTAGGCCAGGTAAAGGGGGAGGTTGCGCACGCCCCGCAGCGAGACGATGCCGGCCCAGAGGTTATGGAGCACGTCGCGGCCCTTGCTGAACAGGGAGAAGCGCCGCATGAGCAGCAGCAGCAGCGCGATGGCCGCCACGACGCAGACGGCCGTGACGAGGTAGCCGGTGCCTGTGAAGCGGCGCAGCGTAGAGCCCAGGTCCGTACCGGTGCGGCTGAGGAAGTCGCGGAAGTCCGAGAGCTGGAGCAGGAAGGCGGCCACGGTGAGCAGGAGGATGACCACGCAGTCCACGAGCCGCTCGGTGACGACCGTGCCGAGCGCCTTGGCGAAGGGGACGCCGTCGTACTTCTTCAGCGTCCCGCAGCGCATCACCTCGCCCACGCGGGGCACGACCAGGCTGGAGGCGTAGGAAAGGAAGATGGCGTCCTCGCAGACGCGGCGCCGCGGCCGCTCGCCCAGGGGAGCCAGCGACATCCGCCAGCGCCACGCCCTCACCTGCTGAGCCAGCACGCCGAAAACGAGAGAGAAGGCCATCCACCACCAGTTCGTGCGGTGCACGAGGTAGTCGCGCACACTGGACCAGTCCAGCCCGCGATACATCCACCAGAGGATGGCTATGCCCAATAGGAACGGCAGGCACAACTGCACCAGCCTTTTGACGATAGTTACCACTTTTTGAAAGGCAGCGTTGATTTTTTCGTAAATTTGCACGCCCGGGCGGACCGGCGACAAGCCGACGGCCCGGCATCAATTGGCAAATGTATAAAAAAAGTAGTAGATGAAGTCCGTACGCCCGAAAAAATTTCTCGGCCAGCACTTTTTGAAGGACCTCGCCACGGCCCGCGCCATAGCCGACACCGTGGACGCCGCCCCCGGCCTGCCCATACTCGAAGTGGGGCCAGGCATGGGCGTCCTGACCCAGTTTCTCATCCCCAAGGGCCGAAGGCTCAAGGTGGTGGAACTGGACGACGAGAGCGTGGCCTACCTGCGCGCGCAGTTTCCCGACATGGAGGAGAACATCGTGGAGGACGACTTTCTCAAGATGCACCTGGACCACACCTTCGGCGGCAGTCCGTTCGTCCTGACCGGCAACTACCCGTACAACATCAGCAGCCAGATTTTCTTCAAGATGCTGGACAACCGCCAGCTCATCCCGTGCTGCACGGGCATGATACAGAAGGAGGTGGCCGACCGCCTGGCCGCCGCGCCGGGCAGCAAGGCCTTCGGCATACTGAGCGTGCTGGTGCAGCTGTGGTACGACGTGGAGTATCTCTTCACGGTAGAGCCCGACGTGTTCAACCCGCCCCCCAAGGTGCGCAGCGCCGTCGTCCGCCTGAAGCGCAACGCCAGGGAGGACTGCGGCTGCGACGAGCGCCTGCTGCGCCGCGTGGTGAAGACGGCGTTCAACCAACGGCGGAAAATGCTCCGCGGCTCGCTCAAGCCGCTCCTCTCCCAGCTCGACGGCGAACGGGGCTCCCACGCGGACCACACGGCTTTCCTGGCACAGGAAGAGCTGACGCGGAGGCCCGAGCAGCTTGGCGTGGCGGACTTCGTGGACCTGACCAACCGCATTGCCGCCGAGACGGCCGGCTGACCCGCACGCGGCGCACCCTCCGCCGGCCGGCGCCCACGGGCCTTAGCCCCGCAGAGACTCGCCCTATCCCCGTAAAAACCCGGCCTAGCCCCGTACGCGCAGGGCCAGGCCGAGTGCGGCACGGACGCGGCCGGAAGCCTGCGGAGCCGTGACGCCGTAAAGTTTTGCCAGACATGGCGTTAGGCAAAAAGCACCCCTCGACAGCCGGAAAAGGGTTGGCAGACTCGGAAAAAATTTAGAACTTTGTAAGCTCGTATCCACTACACGAAAAGAAGAAGATGGACAATACCGCGCCCGGCAAGTGGGCTGCTTGCCTTGAATATATACGTACCAACCTTACCCCGAAGGAATACGCCACGTGGTTCGAACCACTGCGGCTGATAGACCAGAAAGAGGGCAAGGTGACCGTCAGCGTCCCCACCAAGTACGTCGGCGAATACATCCGCGAGAAGCACCGCGACCTGGTGGCGCGGGCGCTGACGGAAGTGTACGGGCGGCAGACGCAACTCATCTGGCGCGACGAGGAAGCCATAGCCCAGTGGAAGGAAGAGGAACGGCAGCGCCAGATGGAGCTGCAACGGAAAAACACCGCGGCGCGCGAGTCGCAACTGCCGCCCCTCTCGCCGCAGCTCAACCCGTGCTACACGTTCGACAACTTCGTGGAGGGCGAAAGCAACAAGCTGGCGCGCGCCGTAGCCCTGGCCATCGCCGACAAGCCGGGCCAGTCCACGTTCAACCCTTTCTTCCTCTACGGCCCATCGGGCGTGGGAAAGACGCACCTGGTCAACGCGCTGGGCGTCCGCCTGCGCGAGCAGTTTCCCGAGAAGCGCGTGCTCTTTGTCTCGGCCCACGTGTTCAAGACCCAGTACACCGACTCCGTCATCCACAACACGCAGAACGACTTCATCAACTTCTACCAGTCCATCGAAGTCCTCATCATCGATGACATACAGGAAATCACCACGGCCAAGACGCAGCAGGCCTTTTTCCATATCTTCAACCACCTGCAGCAGAACGGACGCCAGCTCGTCATTACGTGCGACCGCCCGCCCGTGCTCTTCGAAGGCATCGAGGAACGCATGCTCACCCGCTTCAAGTGGGGCATGATTGCCGAGATGGAGAAGCCGGACACCGTGCTGCGCAAGGCTATCCTGGAATCCAAGATCAAGCGCGACGGACTCTCCTTCCCGCAAGAGGTCATCCAGTACATTGCGCAGAACGTAGAGAGCAGCGTGCGCGAGCTCGAAGGCATCGTGAACTGCATCATGGCCTACTCCATCGTGGACAATTGCGACATCGACCTGCAGCTGACGGCCCGCGTCGTGGCCAGGGCTGTCAATCTGGAAAAGAGGGAACTGACGGCCGACGACATTCTCCAGGCCGTGGGGCAGCACTACGGGCTCAAGCAGAAGGAGCTCGTATCCAAAGGCCGCCGGCAGGCCCTTGTCCAGGCCCGGCAGCTGAGCATGTTCCTCTGCCACAAGTACACCGACATGTCCTACGCGCAGATAGGCCGCCGGCTCGGCGGGCGCGACCACTCCACCGTGATGCACGGATGCAACCAGATCTCGCTGCGCATCTCGGTGGACCGCAACTTCCGCCACGAGGTGGAAGAGCTCGAAGCCGTCCTCAAGAAATAAAGCCACGCGCCGCACCGCCCACACGCCCCGGCGCTCCTCCCGCCCATGACCCCGCTCGAAGCGCTAAAGAAATACTTCGGCTACGATGCCTTCCGGCCGCAGCAGGAAGCCATCGTCCGGGCAGTCCTTGAAGGAAAGGACTGCCTGGTCCTCATGCCCACGGGCGGAGGCAAGAGCATCTGCTACCAGATACCGGCCCTCATCCGCGAGGGCACAGCCATCGTTGTCTCACCCCTCATCTCGCTCATGAAGGACCAGGTCGAGGCACTCCAGGCCGCCGGGATAGCCGCCTGCGCCCTGAACAGCGGACAGAGCGAAAGCGAGAACCTGCGCATCAGGCAAGAGTGCAAGGCGGGCCGCATACGCCTGCTCTACCTCTCGCCCGAGATGCTGCTCACCGAGCTATACCACCTCGTCGCCGACCTGCAGGTCAGCCTCGTCGCCATCGACGAAGCCCACTGCGTGAGCCAGTGGGGGCACGACTTCCGCCCGGAGTACGCACAGCTGGGCGCCGCCCGCCAGGCCCTGCCCGGCGTCCCCTTCATCGCACTCACCGCCACGGCCGACAAGGTGACACGCCAGGACATCGTCCGGCAACTGCGGCTGGACGGCTGCCATACCTTCATCGCCTCGTTCGACCGGCCCAACCTCTCGCTCGACGTGGAGCGCGGCCTCTCCGGCAAGGACAAGCTCGACGCCCTGCTGCGCTTCGTCCGCCGCCACAGGGACGAGAGCGGCATCATCTATTGCCTGTCGCGCAAAAACACGGAGAAGCTGGCCGAGGAACTGGTGCGGAAAGGCCTCGACGCCGCCCCCTATCATGCCGGCCTGACGCCCGACGAGCGCGACCGCGTCCAGACGGAGTTCATCCGCGACCAGCTGCAAATCGTCGTAGCCACGGTGGCCTTCGGCATGGGCATCGACAAAAGCAACGTGCGCTGGGTGGTCCACTACCAGTTGCCCAAAAGCATAGAAAGCTTCTACCAGGAAATAGGCCGGGCCGGGCGCGACGGTCTCCCGGCCGACACGCTCCTCTTCTACAACTACGCGGACATCATCCAGCTGACGAAGTTCGCCGAAGAAAGCGGCCAGCGCGAGATCAACCGGGAGCGCCTCGACCGTATGCGCGAATACGCCGAGGCCGACGTTTGCCGCCGGCGCATCCTGCTCAACTACTTCGGCGAAACGACAGCGCACGACTGCGGCAACTGCGACATCTGCAAGAACCCGCCCCAGCGCTTCGACGGCCACATCCTCGCGCAAAAGGCCCTGAGCGCCATCGTGCGCACCAACGGGCAGGCCGACTTCCGCACCGTCATCGACATACTCCGCGCCCGCTTCTCGCCCGCCGTCAAGGAAAAGGGTTACGACCGGCTGCCCACCTTCGGCGTAGGCCGCGACGTGCCGCCCCGGGAATGGCAGGACTATCTGCTGCAGCTCCTGCAGCTCGGGCTCCTCGAGATAGCCTATGACGAGGACAACCACTTGAAGATAACCACCCTGGGCGCGGACGTGCTCTACGGCAGGCGCGGGCTGCAACTGGCACGGACGCGACGCGAGGAAGCCGCCCCGAAGCGTGCCGCAAAGGCCGCGCAGGCCCCGCGGCAGGCGCTCTTCGCTCCGCCTGCCGCCGACAGGGAGCGGGCCGAGGCCCTCTTCCAGGAGCTCCGCGCCCTGCGCCTGCGCCTGGCCAGCGAGCAGGGTTTTCCTCCCTACATCATCATGAGCGACAAGGTGCTCCGCCTGCTGGCCGCCGCACAGCCGAAAACCGTAGAGGATTTCGGCAACATCAGCGGCATCGGCGAGTTCAAACAAAAAAAGTATGGCCGCCTGTTCGTTGACGCCATACTTCAGTTCCTTTCCCGATAATCACTCCGACTATTCCATCCACACGCGGCCCGCACAGTCCATGTACGGCTCCAGGCGCAGCGTGTCGGCCCCGGCGGAGGCTGCCGACGGCACGGCTTCCAGCACGAGATTGCCCTGCGCGTTGACCTCGGAGGCGGGGCGCAGGGCCGTTCCCGCTACGGGCTGGCGGCCGTCCCCCTGGCCGGAGAGCGCATAGACGAGCGGACCGCTGAGCACCGCGCCGCGGCCGGCCCGACGCACCCAGACGGGCCGCACGGGCAATACGAAATAGACCTCGTCGCCCGTGACCCACTCGCGGTCGATGACGACATAGCCTTTCTCAAATTCCTGCTGCAGGGGCTCGCGCCCGTTCACGTAGACCGTGGGCAAGGGCAGCTCGCCGCCATCCGGGGCATACGCCCCCGCCGGAAGGGCGCGGCCCAAGGCCCATGCCGGCATGCGGAAACGCAGCTTCAGCCGGTGGCGCCCCGGCCCGAGGTCGGTCAGGCGCAGCTTCACCAGCCCGTCGAAGGGCATAGCCGTCATCTGGTCGAGCACGAAGTCGAAGCGCGGCGTCACGATGTGGGCGGAATTGTTCAAGTAGAGGTTGACGTAGACTCCGGCGCTGTCCGTGGCGTAGAACGTGCCCGCGGCATCCATCAAGGTCTGCGCGGCCACATGCTTTTCGAACGACATGGATCCGGGCGCAGCGGCCGCGGCGCACAGGGCATTGAAGACGGCGCGCTCTATGGCGTCGGCATACTGGCTGTCGCCGGTCTGTAGCAGGAGGGGTGCGGCGGCCGCGACCACCTGCGTGGCCCCTTCGGCCTGTCCGGGCGCGTCGGCATCGCCCAAGCCGCCGACGAGGTTGAGGCGCGGCAGCGTTTCTTCGGTCCACCGCCGCGCGTCGGCGGCAAAGCGGGCCACCACGGCGCTATCCGCCAGGAAGGCGTAGGAGCGCAGTGTGGCGTCGGCCGCTAAGGCGGCGCCGCGGAAGTCGCTCGAACCGCCGCCCCAGACCACGATGCTGTCCGCGGCAACGAACTCGAGCGGATGGGGCAGGCGCTGCTGTGCGCTGACGCAGCAGCCCAGGCACAGCATCATGATGAATAGTATCTGTTTCATTCGGCACAAACTTGACCCTCGCCCTGACCTGCAACCGCCCGACACGGCTTGCCGCACCTCCGGGAAAGAGGCGCGGCCGGATGCCGGTCCGCCGCCACAGGCAGCCGGGGCGGGCACAGGCGGGACCTTACACGTTAAGAATCTCGCTCATTACGGATATGCCGATGCTCAGGAGGATGATGAAGACCAACAGGAGCAGCAGCGTGATGACCAATCCGGCTATGGCCAGGCCGCGCGGCCGGCGCCGCAGGCCCACGCAGGAGAAGATAAGGGCCAAGAGCCAGCAGACGAAGATGTTGAACCCGGGAATCCAGCACACGAGCAGGAAAATCGCCAGGACGAATCCGGCGACGCCGGCGCCGTTGCCGGACGAGGGCTGCTGCCGGGGCTCGCGGCGGGGTTCGGCAGCAGCCGGGCGGGCGTAGCCGTCGTAGCCCGCAGAAGCGGCCGCCGGCGCCGCCGGACCGGGCACGGCCGGGCCGGAGGCGGCGAAGACGTAGGGTGCCAATTCGGGCACGTCGCGGGCCAGAAGCCAGTCCTTCATGCCTGCCATCCACACGTAATTGTCCGGGCCGACGCCGCACGCACTCAAGGATTCGGGTTTCACGGGTCCGTGACGCTGATGGTCGCGGTCAAGGTAATATACGTCCATGTTCATCTTTCTCTTCAGGTTAAAGGTTTATGCACGGCGAATTTAGTTTTTTTATTTCCGCAAAGGAATATGCCGTTCAGCTTTAACCATTCTTTAACACTTTCACGGTGCTTTGTCCGCTGCCGGGCCGTCCGCAGAGCCGTCCGTCCGGACCGGCTACGCCCTCCCCCTATTGCCGTCCGCACGGGGCTAAGGCCAGTCGCCACGGGGCTAAGGCCCGTAAACGCCAAGCCGCATCCCGGCTGCCGGAGGGGATACGTCCGGCCACAGGGGTGCGGCTGAGAAAAAAACGAGAAGAGTGGTTTATTCCGCCCGAATACTTGGTTTGCGCAGATTTCTTACTATATTTGCAGTCGACAACTATCCTGACAACAATATGTCGTTTTCCAGCCTGAATCGCCGACTGCGCAGACTTTTCCCCAACGCCAGAGGCGCCGCGGAGTGAGCACGGACCGGCCGCAACGCCGGGCTGCGACGGCAACTTCCCCTATCCGCCGGCCTCACTCCCCACGGGCGAGTAGGGGCCGGCTCATTTATAACCACGCGAAAACTTCAGCTATATGAGCGAAAGACTTTACATTTTCGACACGACCCTGCGCGACGGTGAGCAAGTACCTGGCTGCCAGCTCAACACGGTAGAGAAGATCCAGGTGGCCCGCCAGCTCGAGGCCTTGGGCGTCGACATCATCGAGGCGGGCTTCCCCATCTCGAGCCCGGGCGACTTCAATTCGGTGATAGAAATATCGAAAGCCGTGACGTGGCCTACGATATGCGCCCTGACGCGGGCTGTTCAGAAGGACATTGACTGTGCGGCCGAGGCCCTGCAATACGCCAAGCGGAAACGCATCCACACGGGCATCGGCACGAGCGACAGCCACATTCTCTACAAATTCAACTCGACGCGCGAGGAAATACTGGAGCGCGCGGTGGCTGCCGTGAAGTATGCCAAACGCTACGTGGAGGACGTGGAATTTTACGCCGAGGACGCCGGGCGCACGGACAACGCCTACCTGGCCCAAGTGGTGGAGGCCGTGATCGCGGCGGGAGCTACGGTGGTCAACATCCCGGACACGACGGGCTACTGCCTCCCGGAGGAGTACGGGGCTAAGATAAAATACCTCATGGACCACGTCGGAAACATTGACCGCGCCATCCTCTCCACTCACTGCCACAACGACCTGGGCATGGCCACAGCCTGCACGCTCGAAGGCGTCATCAACGGTGCAAGGCAGGTGGAGGTGACCATAAACGGCATCGGCGAACGGGCGGGCAACACAAGCGAGGAGGAGATTGTGATGATCCTGAAATGCCATAAGGAACTGGGTATCCAGACCAACATCAATACGCGAAAAATTGCGGCGACAAGCCGCATGGTCTCTTCGCTGATGAACATGCCCGTGCAGCCGAACAAGGCCATCGTGGGCCGTAACGCTTTCGCCCACTCATCGGGCATACACCAGGACGGCGTGCTGAAAAACGTACAGACCTACGAAATCATCAACCCCAAGGACGTGGGCGTGGACGACAATGCCATCATCCTGACTGCACGCTCGGGCCACGCCGCCCTGCGCCACCGCCTGGAGGTGCTGGGCATAAAGGTGGCGGACGAGCGGCTCGACGCCATATACGAGAGTTTCCTGAAACTGGCTGACCGGAAAAAGGAGGTGACCGACGACGACATCCTCGTGCTCGCCGGAGCGGAGCGCTCAAGCCAACACGCGATAAAGCTGGACTACCTGCAGGTGACGAGCGGACACGGCGTGCGCCCCGTAGCCGCCATCATCATCGACATATCGGGCGAGAAGTTCCGCGCAGCCGCCGAAGGGAACGGCCCCGTAGACGCCGCAATCAACGCGCTCAAGGAGATCATCCGGCGGAAAATGACGCTTAAGGAGTTTACCATACAGGCCATCAGCAAGGGATCGGACGACGTGGGCAAGGTGCATATGCAGGTGGAACACGACGGTCACCTGTATTACGGCTTCGGTGCGAACACGGACATCATCGCAGCGAGCGTAGAGGCTTACATAGACTGCATTAACAAATTTCACGAATGAAAGATTTCCCGAAATGGATGCTGGCGCTGGCAGGATTCAGCCTGCTGCCGCTCCTCCTGGCCCCCTTCTACCTGTTCGGCGGCCTGCACCCGTTCGGCACAAGCGAATGGATGGCGGTCAGCTTCGTGCTCTATCTGCTGACCAACCTCATCTGGCTTGTGCCGGTGTGGCTGTTTTTTGTAAGTCTGGACTTTTATCGCCGGGGTTACGAACGAATCGGTGTGGCTATCGCCATAGCCGGAGCGCTGCTCACCGTCGTGAGCGGACTGCTCCTCATACTCTGAAACAAAGTGAAACCTGAAACTTCACCACTATGAATACACTGTTTGATAAAATATGGGACGGCCACGTCGTACAGCACGTGCCCGACGGACCGGACCAGCTCTACGTGGACCGCCTCTACGTGCACGAGGTGACGAGCCCGCAGGCCTTCGCCGACATGCGGCGGCGCGGACTCAAGTGCTTCCGTCCGGAGCGCATATTCTGCATGCCGGACCACAACACGCCGACCCTCAACCAGGAAATCCCCATCGCCGACCCTGTATCGCGCCGGCAAGTGGAAACCTTGGAACAAAACGCCAAAGACTTCGGGCTGACACACTTCGGCATGTGCCATCCGGACAACGGCATCGTGCACGTCGTGGGACCGGAGCAGGGCCTTTCGCTCCCGGGCATGACCATCGTCTGCGGCGACTCGCACACCTCGACTCACGGGGCGCTGGGCGCGGTCGCCTTCGGCATCGGAACGTCCGAGGTGGAGATGGCACTGGCCTCCCAGTGCATCCTGCAAGCCAAGCCGAAGTCCATGCGCATCACGGTGGACGGGCGCCTGGGCCACGGCGTGACGGCCAAGGACCTGGCCCTCTACATCATGAGCCGCATCACCACGTCCGGCGCCACCGGCCACTTCGTGGAATACGCCGGAGAAGCCGTCCGCGCCCTGTCCATGGAGGGCCGGCTCACGCTCTGCAATCTCAGCATCGAAATGGGCGCCCGCGGCGGATTTATCGCGCCGGACGACGTAACGTTCGCCTACGTCGAGGGCCGGCCCTACGCGCCGCAGGGCCAGGCCTGGGAACGCGCCGTAGCCGTCTGGAGAACGCTCAAGAGCGACGACGATGCCGTCTTCGATAAGGAGGTGCGATTTGATGCCTCGGACATCGAGCCGATGATTACTTTCGGCACAAACCCGGGTATGGGTATAGGCATTACTGCACCGGTGCCGCAGCCACAGAACGAGTCGGACCGGAAAGCGCTCCAGTACATGCACTTCGCCGCCGGCTCGCCGCTGCTGGGCACACCGGTGGACTACGTATTCCTCGGCGCCTGCACGAACGGCCGCATAGAGGATTTCCGCGCCTTTGCCGCCGTGGTACGCGGCCGCCACAAGGCGGAGGACGTGACCGCTTGGCTCGTGCCGGGTTCCCGCCGCGTGGCGGAACAGATCCGGGCCGAGGGCCTCGACCGCGTACTGAGCGAGGCGGGCTTCGAAGTGCGGCAGCCCGGTTGCTCGGCCTGCCTCGCCATGAACGAAGACAAGGTGCCGGCCGGAAAGCTCTGCGTATCCACGTCCAACCGCAACTTCGAAGGCCGGCAAGGCCCCGGTGCCCGCACGTGCCTGGCCTCGCCGCTCACGGCCGCTGCGGCTGCCGTCACCGGCTGCATCACCGACCCGCGCACCTTGCTCTGACGCGGCCCTCCCTCTCCGGCTCTCTCCTATCCTAAACTCCACACACCATGAAACAGCCTTTCCACATCATACAAAGCACCGGCGTCCCCCTGCCCCTGGAAAACGTGGACACGGACCAGATCATCCCGGCACGCTTCCTCAAGGCGACCGAGCGGGACGGCTTCGGCGAAAAGCTCTTTTACGACTGGCGCTTCAATCCCGACGGTTCGCCGAAGGACTTCGTACTGAACAATCCCACCTACCACGGCGAGATACTCGTTGCCGGGAAGAACTTCGGCTGCGGCTCGAGCCGCGAGCACGCCGCCTGGGCCATCGCCGGATACGGTTTCCGCGTCGTCGTCAGCAGCTTCTTCGCCGACATCCACAAACAGAACGAGCTGAACAACTTCGTATTGCCCGTCGTCGTGAGCGAGGATTTCCTGCAATCTCTCTTCGCCGCCATCCAGGCCGACCCCGAGACGCTCATCACGGTCAATCTGCCCGAGCAGACCATCACTAACGCGGCCAACGGCCGGAGTGAGTACTTCGACATCAACGGTTATAAGAAATACTGCCTCATCCATGCCCTCGACGACATCGACTTTCTTCTGAAGAACCAGGACAAGACCATAGTTTGGGAAGAAAGGCAGGCCGCACGCTGAGCCTGGGCCGCAGACGGCCGGCCCGCCACGCAGGCCGGCACACGCTACCCCTTTTGACACATTATCCTTACTTTAACCATGAAACTGAATATCGCTGTATTGCCGGGCGACGGCATCGGGCCCGAAATCTCCCGCCAGGGCGTCGCTGCCCTACGCGCCGTCGCCCACAAGTTCGGCCACGCGCTGACCTTCCGCGAGGCCCTGTGCGGCGCGGCTGCCATCGATGCCACGGGCGACCCTTTCCCTGAAGAGACTTTCCGCACTTGCCGCGAGGCCGACGCCGTGTTTTTCTCCGCCGTCGGCGACCCGAAGTACGACCATAACCCCGCTGCCCGCGTCCGCCCGGAACAGGGCTTGCTGGCCATGCGCAAGAAGCTGGGCCTATATGCCAACATCCGACCGGTCCGCACGTTTGAATGCCTGGTCCATCGCTCGCCGCTCAAGGACGAACTCGTGCGCGGCGCCGACTTTGTCTGCATCCGCGAACTCACCGGCGGCATGTACTTCGGAGAGAAAAAGGAGGGCGAGGACGAAGCCTACGACACCAACCGCTACACGCGCCACGAAGTGGAACGCATCCTGCGCGTAGCCTATGACTATGCCCGCCGCCGGCGCCGTCATCTGACCGTCGTGGACAAAGCCAACGTGCTCGCATCCAGCCGTCTGTGGCGGCGCGTCGCCCAGCAGCTGGCCCCGGAATACGCCGACGTGGAAACGGACTTCATGTACGTGGACAACGCCGCCATGCGCATGATCCAGGACCCGCGCTTCTTCGACGTCATCGTCACGGAGAACACCTTCGGCGACATCCTGACGGACGAGGGCTCCTGCATCAGCGGATCGATGGGCCTTCTCCCGTCGGCCTCGACTGGCAGCGGGACGCCGCTCTTTGAGCCCATACACGGTTCGTGGCCCGAAGCCGCCGGAAAGAATATCGCCAATCCGCTGGCGCAGATTCTCTCGGCCGCCATGCTGCTGGAGCACTTCGGCCTGACAGCCGAAGGCGACCTGATCCGCCGCGCCGTCGACGCCAGTCTTGCCTCAGGCGTGCGCACCCCGGATATTCAGACACCCGGCGGGCAGGCCTACGGGACGGAAGAAGTGGGCCAATGGATTGCGGACTGGATTGCCGCGAACGACTGACACCGTATATAATATAAGCTACGCGCCCCATGCCTTCAGCTTCCCGCATCTTGGGAAGCGCGCATGGGGCGCGTAGCCCGTACTGCCTTGCGGGCCCGCAGCGCCTACCGCGAGCGCGTGAAAATAATCAGCACCACTGCCGGAATGATTAAGACAACACCCAGCAGGACTTTCAGCGTAAACGGTTCGCTGAATACCAGCGAACCCACGATCACGGCCGTGAGCGGCTCGAACGCACCCAGCACGGCGACCATGGTGGACCCGATACGCTTCACCGCCCCTACGACGCACAGGTTCGTCACCACGGTGCATACGCACGCCAGCGCAAACAAGTGGCCGGCCTGCGAGAGCGTCGTGAGCGGTTGCAGCTGGTGTTGGCGCAGGGCCTCCGCGCCAAAAATCAGTGCGCCGAACAGCATCACGTAGAACGTCAGACGGCCGGCTTCCATGTCGCGTGCCCGCGAGCGGTTCACACGGATGATATATAAGGCGTAGCACACGGCAGAAATCAGCACGATCACCACGCCCCGCAGGCTCACGTCGCCGCTCCCCGACGGCCACGACAGCACCGCCACACCCAGCACGGCCATCCCCACTGCGAGAAGGGTAGAGAGGCGCCGCGCCTCGTGGTAGAAAAGCATCATGACCACCGCCGTTACCACGGGATACATGAAATGTATCGTCGTGGCCACCCCGGACGGCATATAGTTATACCCGGCCAGCAGGAACAGCGCAGAACCGTCGGAGATGAAGGCCAGATAGAGCAGCGTCACCGCCTCGGACCGGGTGATGCGGAACGAGGTCCGGCGCACCAGCTGGACCACACCCAAAATCGCCGCCGCCAGCAGAAAGCGGTAGAAGAGGATGGAGATGTCCGGCAGCTTATCCGCCGGGTCGCCGCTATGGCTGATGGGCAAGGTGAAAAAGGGGATAAAGCCGTAGCAGACTGCGGCAAAGAGCCCCAGCAGCGTGCCTTTCAGCCCGGCTCCCGCCGGAGTGCCGGACGCGCTGCGCTTACGAAAAATTTGCATGAGCTGAAGATTTAGGCATCCTCCACGCCGCCGCGCACACACAGCCCCGCCGCGGCCGCCCCGCCAGCAAGGGCTGAGAGGCTGCTGCGGCGGGGCGCCGACATGCCGGGACCGGCGGCCGGGCGTGTCAGATGCGGCGGATCATTTCCCTGAATATCTCGGCCATGAGGGGCTGTACGCGGTTGGCCGCCTGCTGCACCTCCTCGTGGCTCACTTCTACGATCTTACCCTCTACGCCCAAATCCGTGATGATGCTCACGCCGAACACGCGCATGCCGCAGTGGCGCGCCACGATAACCTCGGGCACGGTGCTCATGCCCACGGCGTCGGCGCCGAAGATGCGGTACATCCTATACTCGGCCGGTGTCTCGTAAGTAGGGCCCTGAGTGGCCAGGTACACGCCCTCCACCACCTTGATGCCCTTCTCGGCAGCTATCTGGCGCGCCATCGCCAGCAGCTCGTGGTCGTAGGCTTCGTGCATGTCGAGGAAGCGGGGCCCTGTGGGAAAGTTCGGACCGTGCAGCGGGTGCTCGGGCAGGAAGTTGATATGGTCGCGGATGAGCATCATGTCGCCCACCTCGAAGTCGGGATTCACACCGCCGGAGGCGTTGCTCACAAAGAAGTTCCGGATGCCCAGCTCGTGCATGACGCGCACGGGGAAGGTCACCTGCTTCATGTCGTAGCCTTCGTAATAATGGAAACGGCCCTCAAGCGCCATGACCTCTTTCCCGCCCAGGCGGCCGAAGAGCAGCCGTCCGGAGTGGCCTTCCACGGTGGAAACCGGGAAATGGGGTATGTCGGCATAAGGGAAGGAGCTGTCCACCTCGATTTCTGCGGCCAGGCGTCCCAGGCCGGTCCCGAGCACTATGGCAGTTTCGGGCACGGCCGTCACGTGCGCCTTAATCCATCTGGCGGTTTCTTGTATCTCTTTCAACATAGTCTGATATAATTTGATTGAAACGTTCTTGTGCAGGTTCTGCGGTACCGCAGGCCTGGACCGGTGTCTCGGGGCGGGGATCGAGGAATACGGTCTCGACGGGCTGCACGTAGAGCGCGCGGCGCAGTGCCGGCGAGAGGGCTTCGCGGAGCGGAAAGAGCCGGGCCGCGTCCTTCTCCGTCGTCACGGCGACGCTGCCGAAGGGCAGCCGGGCGAACGCATCGTTGATGCGCCGCACGTCGCGCGTGCTGAATACATGGTGATCCGGAAAGGCGAGCGACGTCACCGCCACGCCGTCGCGCCCCACGTAGTCCAGCAGAGGGCGCGGACGCGCAATGCCCGTCAGGACCAGCACACGCAAGGGCGCGGACATCACCGGCAGGGCGTCGTCGCGAAAAAGCGGATAGGGCACGCCGTAGTCCACCGCCGTGAAGAAAAGCTCCTGCCCGGCGCGCAGCCTCAGGCGCTGGCGGACCGCGGCGGCCTGGTCCGGCGTGAGCGAGTGCGGACATTTGCTGACGATGACAATGTCCGCCCGCCGCGCGCCACGTGCCGACTCGCGCAGCCGGCCGGCCGGCATCAGCCAGTCGTCGGTGTACAGGCGGCCGTACTCCGTCAGGAGCACGTAGAGCCCGGCGCGGACGTGGCGGTGCTGGAATGCGTCGTCGAGCACCGCCACGTCCGGCAGCGCCCGACCGTCGGCCAACAGGCGGTCCAGGGCTTCGCAGCGGTCACCGTCGACCGCGACAAGGGTCTGCGGGAACTTGTGCCACATCTGCCAGGGCTCGTCGCCTATGTCGCCGGCCGTGTCGCCGGGCGAAGCCAGGCGGAAGCCGCGCGTGGAGCGGCCGTAACCGCGGCTCACCATGGCCACGCGGCGGTCGCCCGAGAGAAGCCGGAGGAGATACTCGGTGTGAGGTGTCTTCCCCGTCCCTCCGACAGACAGATTGCCCACGGCGATGACCGGCAACGGAAAGCTGCGCCGGCGCATCACGCCAGTGTCGAAGAGCGCGTTGCGCAGCCGTGTCACAGCATCGAAGGCCCAGGCAAGGGGCAGCAAGAGCAGGCGGGCAGTCAGGATTTTCATCCGCGGTGGGTTCTGGCGGCCACGGGGCCTATCCCCGTTTTTTCTCGCCTAAGGCCCGGAGCGCCGGGGCTTAGGCCCGTTATGGCCGCGAGTATCGGAATAGTGGGCGTGCCCGGCCGGCCGGCTTCAGGCCGCTACGGTGCGGCAGCGCGGCCGCCGGGCACGTCCCGTCTCAGTTCAGTTTTAGCACGTAGGGTATGCGGGCTTGCAGGCAGTCCGTGCCTTTCAGTCCGCCGACAAAACGCAGCGGCTCGTAGTACTCTCCCAGCATGGCGCGCACGCGGCCCTCCATGTAGTCGCCGCCGACGCCGTTCATCAATTCGTCCAGCCAGTCGCCGGGCATAGGATAAGCCTCCACGGCATACTCCTTCAGTCCCGCGCGGCGTGCGGCTTCGGCCACGGCGTCGTCGAGCGTGCCGAGCTTGTCCACGAGTTTCAGCTTCATGGCCTGCCGGCCGGTCCAGACGCGCCCCTGGGCGATGCTGTCCACGTCGGCCACCTTCATGCGGCGGCCTTCGGCCACGCGCTGCAGGAAGAGGCGGTAGCCGCGCTCCACGTAAGCCTGCATCGCGGCGCTCTCGCCGGCGTTGAAGGGGCGGCCCATGACGCCGAAGTCGGAGGCCTCGTTCGTCTTGACCACGTCGAAGTGGAGCCCGAGCTTATCGGTGAGCAGCCCGGTAGCGTCCGGGACGATGCCGAAGATGCCGATGCTGCCCGTCAGCGTGGTGGGTTCTGCCACAATATAGTCGGCGCCGCAGGACAAGTAGTAGCCGCCCGAAGCGGCCATGCCGCCCATGGAAACGACGACGGGTTTCTTTTTCTTCAGCAACTGGACGGCCCGCCACATTTGTTCGGAAGCGTAGGCGCTGCCGCCGCCGGAGTTGACGCGAAGCACGACGGCCTTCACGGACTCGTCGTTCATCAGTTCGTCCAAGTCCTTCACCACTTGGGGACCTACGATCTGTGCGTCGCCGCCCATGATGCCGGCCTCTTCCGCCCCGACGATGTTGCCGTAGGCGTAGTAGACAGCTACGCGGTCCTCGGCCTTCTGCCTGTCAGCACAAAGGGCCAGCTCGGCCGGCGTCACCATATTCAGCTTCTCTACGCCGGCCAGACTGCGCAGACTGGCCCGCACTTCGTCGGCATAGGCCAGGCGGTCGACAAGCCCGGTCCTGACGTAGTCGGCCCCGTCGCTGAGGGCCATGTAGCGGTCGGCATAGGCGTTGAGCGAGTCGACCGTCAGCTTGCGCGCGGCGGCCACGTCCTTGCATACGACGGTCCAGATGTCCGAAATGAACGAGTGGACCTGGGCACGGTTCGGCTCGCTCATTTCCGTAAGCATGAACGGCTCTACCGCACTCTTGTACGTCCCGACGCGGAACACCTGCATCCGCACGCCTACTTTCTCGAGCAGGTCTTTATAGAATATGGTCTGCGAGGCCATGCCGTGCCAGTCGAGCATGCCGCTGGGATTGATAAGGACCGTGTCGGCCACGCTGGCCACATAATAGGAGCCTTGCGTATAGTTATCGCCGTAGGCCAGGACGAACTTGCCCGTCTTCTTGAAGTCGGTCAAGGCTTTCCGTATCTCTTCGAGCGAGGCGATGTCCGCACTGACCAGTCCGCCTTCGACATAGATGCCGGACACCTTGTCGTTCTCGCCGGCTACGCGGATAGCCGTGAGTATGTCCTCTACGCCCTGGGTGCCCGTCAAGTCGGTCCCCATGAACTCGGCGAAAGGATTCGCTGCCGCGCGCTCGGCTATGACGCCGTTGAGGTTAAGGTGGAGCACCGTCCCGTCCGAGAGCGAAGGCTTCGTGTCGCCCGCCGCAATGAACGAGAGTAACATCAGGAACCACATCACGCTCGTGAACGCCGAGACGATTAGCATGCCCACGACGACGGCGAGCACTTGTTTGAAGAATGCTTTCATGTGTATCTCGATAGTTAGTGAATAAGTCTTTTAGTCCAGACACAGCGTCACCTCGACGGGACAGTGGTCCGAGCCGGTTATTTCGTTGTGGATGGCGGCTCCTTCGAGGCGGTCGCACAAGCGCTGCGAGGCGAGGAAGTAGTCAATGCGCCAGCCGGCGTTCTTCTCGCGTGCCCGGAATCGGTAAGACCACCACGAGTAGGCGCCTTCCAGGTCGGGATAGAAGTGGCGGAAGGTGTCGATGAAGCCGGCCCCGAGCAGCTCGGAGAATTTGCCGCGCTCCTCGTCGGTGAATCCGGCGTTGCGGCGGTTGGCCTTGGGGTTCTTCAGGTCAATCTCGCGGTGCGCCACGTTGAGGTCGCCGCAGGCCACTACGGGTTTCAGCCCGTCCAGGCGGTGCAGATAGCCGCGGAAAGCATCGTCCCACGCCATGCGGTAGTCCAGCCGCTTCAGGCCGTCCTGTGCGTTCGGCGTATATACGTTGACGAGGTAGAAATCTTCCATTTCGAGCGTGACGACGCGGCCTTCGTGGTCGAACTCGTCGATGCCGAGGCCGTAGGTCACGGCCAGCGGACTGCGGCGCGTAAAGACCGCCGTACCGGAATAGCCCTTGCGTTCAGCGTAGTTCCAATAGCTTTCGTAGCCGTCGAAGGACAGGTCCAGCTGGCCTGCCTGCATCTTCGTCTCCTGTAAGCAGAAGAAGTCCGCGCCCAGCGAAGCGAACGCCTCGCGGAAGCCTTTCTCGCAACAGGCCCGCAGACCGTTCACATTCCAAGAGATGAGCTTCATTTGTTAATTATTTCTATGGTACACTTATTTTGAGGACAAATATAGGGAACATCGGGCAGAAGGCAAAGGACGATACGCATTTTTTTCCTAACTTTGCCCGGAATCCGCCGGACTACGCCCGGCATTTCCCAACACACTCCACGAATGAAGCGCATCTTATTCCTCATACCCGCCCTCCTGCTGGGCGCCGGCCAGGCTGTGGCCCAGCCCAAGGCCAACTTTGAAGTCCTGCACAAAGAGCTGGGCTCCATCCTCTGGAAACTGCCGCAGACCACGTCCTTCAAAGTGACGAACCGCGGCGACACGACACTCGTCATCTCCAACGTTTATCCTAGCTGCGGCTGCACCACGGTGGACTGGACCCGCAGGCCCATCGCCCCGGGCGACACGGGCAGCATCGACGTGACCTACGACGCCGCGCTGCTGGGGCATTTCACGAAGGACCTCATCGTGGAAACGAACGCCTCGGCAGAGCCCGCCGTGCTCACCTTCAGCGGCGATGTCGTCCTGGAGAAGAAGGAGAACACCACGGACTTCCCCTGCCACATCGGCGAGATTTACCTGAACACGGACAACCTGGAATTTGACGACGTGCGCCGGGGCGACTCGCTGACCCTCACGCTCCGCCTCTTCAACGCCGGCCGTCAGTCCTACACGCCCGAGCTCATGCACCTGCCGCAATACCTCACCGCCACCGCCGAGCCGGCCACCATCCGCCCCGGCCGGACAGGTAAGCTCCACATCACCCTCGACAGCGAGAAGCTCCGCAACTACGGCCTCACGCAGACGGACATCTACCTCAGTCGCTTTCCCGGCGACCGCGTCAATTCGGAAAACCAGATCTACGTGTCGGCCACGCTGCTGCCCGAACTGAACTACTCGCCCGCCGAACGGGCCAACGCGCCCCGCGCCCACCTGGACAGCACGACAGTGCACCTGGGATCGTTCGGAAAGAAGGACAAGCTCAAGACGGAGCTTGTCCTCACCAACACGGGCAAGTCGCCGCTAAAGATACAGACGCTCCAGGTGTACAATCCCGGACTGAGCGTCAGCATCGGGCGCCGCTCCCTCAAGCCGGGACAAAGCGAAAAACTGAAGATCACCGTCAGCGCACGCGGACTCCAGGAGCGCCGCCGCCGCCGCGTGCTGCTCATCACCAACGACCCGGAGCATCCGAAAATTGTCATAGACCTTATCATAAAAAAGTAAGGAAAAATTTGGCCACGTCCAAATTAAGCGCTATCTTTGCAGCGCAAAATCGGAAAGTAGCGCAGTTGGTAGCGCACTACGTTCGGGACGTAGGGGTCGGGCGTTCGAGTCGCCTCTTTCCGACAATAGCCCAGCGGGCACGCCGTGATGGTGTGCCCGCTTTTTGTTTCTCATCCGGCTGTCTCCGCCGGCGGACATTGTCTCCCGGCCCGGCCGGCCTGACACGCAGCCCCGGCGGAGCGCCCCGCGCCCTGTCCCACTTCTTACGGTCCCTATCCCAGGAAAAACCAGCCTTAGCCCAGAAAAAACGGGGCTAAGGCCCGTGCCGCGCGCAACCGGCTGAGGGGAGCACGCGCCTGCCGGACAAGAAAAAGCCCGGCCCGCCCTTTCGGGCAGACCGGGCCACGACGTACGGGGCAGCTGGCGCTTTGTCAGAATGAGAAGCCGCCGCAGGGGGCCGGCACGTCCGCCGACGGGCCGGTCTGACCTCCGGGATACGGTTCGCGGGAAACAATCTCTCGTGGCTTGGGAACCGCCGGCGAGCGCCGCCGCCGCTGCTTACTCACAGGCTCGCGATCGTCGCCACAAGCCGCTCGAAATCAGCCGGATGTACGTCGCCAATGTTGCCGATACGGAACGTGTCCGCCTTCGATATTTTCCCCGGATAAATCACGAAAGCGCGCTGCTTGAGCGCCTCGTAGAAGCGGCGGAAGTCGAAGTCCGCCGAGGGGTAGAGGAAGGACGTGATGACGGGCGACTGCACGGCGTCGGCCAGCAACGTGCGGAATCCCAGTCCGCGCATTCCTGCGACGAGCGTATCGTGGTTCTTCACGTAGCGGACATGGCGCGCGACCACGCCACCCTCGGCCTCCAGCTCGTCTAGCGCCTGCTTGAAAGCGCGGACCACGTGTGTGGGCGACGTGAAACGCCACTTGCCGTGGTGCGTCTCCATCGTTTCCCACTGCGCGTAGAGGTCGAGCGAGAGCGAACGGGCCACGCCGCGGCAGGCCTCAAGCGCACTGCGGCGGGCTATGACGAAGCCGAAGCCCGGCACGCCCTGTATGCACTTGTTGGCACTGCTCACGAGGAAGTCTATGCCCAGTTCGGCCACATCCAAAGGCACGCCGCCGAAGCTGCTCATGGCATCGACCACGAGCGTCTTGCCGTGGGCCTTGACCGTGCGGGCGATGTCGGCCAAAGGATTGAGCACGCCCGTCGTCGTCTCGCAGTGTACCACGGAAACGTGCGTCACCTCGGGATGCGTCTCCAGATACTGCCCCACCCTCTCGGCCGATACGGGCTCCGTCTCGCCGAAGTCGAGCACCGCGTGGTGCATGCCGTAGTAACGGGCTATCTCGCCCATGCGCCGGCCATAGGCGCCGTTGGCCGCCACGAGGAGTACGTCGTCAGGGCGCACCGTGGCGCCGAGCGTAGCTTCCACACAATACGTCCCGCTGCCCTGCAGCAGCACGGCCGTGTAGTCTTCGGGGCGGGCCGTGGCCAGCCGCACCAGGGCCTCGCGGATTTTCTCCACAATGCCTACGTTGTAGTCCTCGTCCCAGGTGCACCAGTCGCTCAGCATGGCTTCCTTCACCGTCTCGGTGGTCGTGAGCGGTCCGGGCGTCAGTAATAAGTAAGGTCTCATATCGGTAATCTTGTTTTAACTGTTCGCGTCAATCGTCGGCCGGTCAGTCCTCGTAGGCCATCCGGCGGTTAATGCACTCCACCAGGCCGGGGAGCCCGGTGATGTCGTCCACCACATAGTCCGCCCCGGCGGCATACATGCGGCGCCTCACCTCGGCCATGCGCTCCGCCGCCTCGGCGGGAGCGAGCGCGGCCGCCTCGGCCTCGGTCAGGGCCATCTCGTTGCTGCCCAGCACCACGCCCACCGTCCACACGCCGGCGTTGACGCCCTCGCGGATGTCGGCAATCGTGTCGCCGAACTTGACAGCGCAGCGCCGCGAGGCCACGCCCAGTTCGCACAGGTTGCGGTAGATCATATAAGGCTGCGGCCGCCCTGCGGGCAGGCCGTCGGACGTGACACAAACGTCGGGGGCATAGCCCTTCTCCGCAGCGGCGGGACGCACCACGTCCATCATCTCGGCCGTATAGCCGGTCGTCGAGCCAATCTTCAGGCCAGCGGCGCGCAGGGCGGCAACCGTCTCGGGCACATGGGGGATGGGGTCGGTATAGTCGCGCAGGGAAGCGAAAAGGCTGTCCTTGAAGTCGGCATAACGGGCGCGGACATCGTCCTCCGTCCAAGCACGGCCGTAGCGTGCACCGAAAGCTGCGGCAATGCGCTCCATGGTGAAGAGCGCCCGGATATGGTCTATCTTTGTCATGCCCATGGGGCGGCGGGCCTCTTCGGCCTTGATTTCAATGCCAATCCGGCGGAACGTTTCCAGGAAAGCTGCCACGGGAGCAAAGCAGCCGTAATCGACGGTCGTTCCCGCCCAGTCGAAAATCACGCATTCTATTTTTTTCATAACGTTTGAGGAGTTAAGTATGCAGGTTCGGGTTCGGCAGACGCGGCACCGCAGCGGCTCTTCCTGGGCGCCTTGACCAGGAGATAACCGATGGAAAAGAGGAAAGCAAGGCCGCAGGCCAGGCCGACGTAGAAGTTCAGCCCGTTGTAGAAGGTCGTCCAGTCCATGTCGGCATGTGCCAGCTCCTTGAAGCCGAGCAGACCGAGCGTGCCCACGTAGCCGACGAAGTCGATGGTAATGATGAAGAAGCCCACGTTGCCCGCGATGCGGAAACAGGCAATGAAACGCTCGAAGAAGATGGTCTGGAAACTCAGATAGGCAATGTCGATGAGAAAAGTCTGGAGGAACAGCCACTCCACGACGGGGATTTGCAGCTCGTCGCAGCGCGCGCCGATGAAGCTCAGGGCAAACATGCCCGCCACGGAAAGGCCGAGCAGCGTGCACAGGACGCGCAGATGGTTTCTCACGCCCGCCAGCAAGGCGAATATGGCCAGCATCAGCACGGTGGCCAGCGTGTCGGTCTGGGCAAAGGTCCACGACGTGATGGTCGAGACGTCGATGATGCGGACAATAAAGTCTTCCTTGATGTCCCGCATCACGGTGAGCAGGAGGTTAGCCCCGAAGACGGCGGCCAGAAAGGGCAGGAAGCGGCGCACCAGCGCGCGGCGCTCGCTGCCGTCGAGCGTCTTGCGCCGTGTACGGAGCGCCTCGTCCTCGGCAGTCGGTGCGGGCAGGAGCGTCATGAGCCAGCCCGTCAGCGATAGCAGCGGAAACGCCACGGCTCCTACAAGGGCCGGCATCCAGAACTCGCTGACGCCGAAATGTTCGAGCGTGAAGAGACCGAGCGACTTGGACACGCCCGAGCTTACCGCCATGCTCATGCCCATCATGCTGGCCAGAATGTCCGTAGTGCGGCGGCCCTCCAGAAAACTGAAGATGACGCCCCACATGCAGCCCAGTGACAGTCCGTTAAAGAAGAGCATCACGATGTTCCACGGCACGGGCAGCAGGCCAAAGAAAACGAGCGACACCTCGGAGAGCGCGGCCGCGCCGATAATAAAGCGCAGGCGGCCGGCCGGCTTCAGCTCGGAGATGAACTTGATGCCCAGAAATTTCGACAGGACGTAGCCCAACAGCTGCATGATGCTGACGGCCACCTTGTAGTCCATGCCGAAGAAGGTCAGGCCGTCGAACTGCGCGGCCGTGAACGGCTTCCGCAGGGCGTAGACCAGCGAATAGGCCAGCAGGGCCGCGCCGCCGGCCCACAGAATGAAGAGCAGGTCGGACATGGCGCGGTGGCGGCGGGCCGGGGATGTGAGGAGATTCATGACGATTCGTTTCCGTTAGACGCCGCGAAATTGCGACTATCCGCCGGCCCGGAAAATGAATTTCCCATGAATCATAAAACCGTAATAATTCAGTGAACAACTTGTCGCCGCGGCGTAACCGCTGTGTCACGACTTTGTAATATCTGCGACCGGGCAGCTATGCCGGAAATGCTTAACTTTGCCTGCGGAAACAGAGAAAAACATCATGACCATACTGGAAGAAATCCACGAGCGCATCGCCGCGCTGCGCGCCGCCGGGGTGAGGATGAAAGACATGGCGGCGACCGTCGGCTGGGCCCCTAACGTTTTCTCCGCGCTCTACTCCAGCGTCCTGCCGGCCTATCGCGCCGAACTGGCCAAGGGCGCCGCGCCCGAAGCGGCCCTGGACCGCGCGCTGGCCTGCGTAAACAACGTGTCGCGGCGCCGCCTGCTCGCTTCGGCCGACGCCTTGCGCGACGCCCTGGTCCGCATCGGGCCGCCCGAACGCCCCATGCCGCAGCCCGCCCTCCCGTTCCTGCAACCCCTGGCCGAGGCCTCGCGCCGCTCCGCCCAGGCGGCCGTGCCCTACGCCGGGGCCTACCTCAGCTACAGCATATCCTCCTCGCGCCCCGCCCTCAAGGTGGAGCCCTACCTCATTGCCCCCGATGCCGCCCGCCACTTCGTCCGCGTGGTCCACCGCAGCGTCTACGGCTCCGAACACTCCGGCTTCGCCCTGCTCAACGGGCCGCGCCACCTCTATCTCTCGTTCAACGAGCGCCGGCCGCCAGAGCTCGCCCTTTTCACCATCTACCTGCAAATCCCCCTTTACGACAATCCCGCTTTCCTAAAGGGGCTTTACCTTTCTTTCGACTACAACTACAACCCCATAGCCCGGCGCATCGTCTTCGTCAAGCAGTCCGCCGGCGCCGACGCCTTCGGCTCCCTTGAAGCGCGCCTCGTGCCCGAGAGCGACCTATCGCCGCGCGAGCGCTATTTCTTCGACTACACCTGTCAGCCCGCCGACGCACTGCGCACGTGCAGCGTGCCCGCACCCCGGCTCGACGAACAGGACCTCGTAGCCGAAAAGCAAATCTTAGGGCTATAACGCCGGCGGGCCTTAGTCCAGCGCGTCGGACATGCCGCGAAACAGCTCCGCGCGCTTTCGGCGGTAATACCACACGCCGAAAGCGTCCGCCACCGCCCAGCCGATGGGGATGGACCACCAGATACCGTGGACGCCAAACGAAGGAATGGCGGCCAGTCCGTAAGCCAATGCCACGCGCAGCCCCAGCGAGAACACCGTCAGCACGACCGACATGCCCGGCATCCGCACCGCGCGGTAAAAGCCGTAGAGCAGGAACAGATAGCCTATACCCACGTAGAAGCTGCCCTCCACCCGCAGATACTCCACGCCTATGCCGATGATCTCCGTCTCACCGGCGGAGAAGAACAGCCCCATCAGCGGCCGCGCGAAGACAAAGACCAGCAGCGACACGACCAGGCTGAAAAGCGTGGTCACTACCACCGCGCTCCGCATGGCCCGCCGGATGCGCCCGCGCTTGCCCGCCCCGTAGTTCTGGGCTATGAAGGTGGAAAAGGCGTTACCGAAGTCCTGCACGGGCATATAGGCAAACGAGTCCACCTTTACCGCCGCGGCAAAGGCCGCCATCACCGGCGCCCCGAAGCTATTGACCAGACCCTGCACCATCAGGATGCCGAAATTCATGACAGACTGCTGGATGCACGTCAGTGAGGAATAGGACAGGATCTGCGTGAAGTCGCGCCGCCGGAGCCGGACCGTGCCGCCTCCCAGGCGGAACAGCGGAAAGTGGCGCAGGGCATAAAGGCACAGCCCTATGGCCGAGACGAACTGCGCGATGACCGTGGCCGCCGCCGCGCCGGCCACGCCCGTGTGGAACACCAGGATAAAAAGAAAGTCCAGGCCGATATTCAGCACCACCGAACACGCCAGAAAAAGCAACGGCGCCACGGAGTTGCCGATGGCGCGCAACAGATAGGCATAATAATTATAGAGGAACGTGGCTACAAGGCCGAAGAAGACGACGTAGAGATAGTCGTGCATGAGGCCGTAAAGCTCCGGCGGCGTCTGGAGCGCGCGCACCACGGCCCCCACGCCGGCCAGGGCCGCCACGTTGAGCACCAGCGTGACGCCGCCGATGAGCAGCATCGAGGCGGCCACGCTGCGCCTCACGCCGTCCAGACTGCCGGCACCGTATTGCAGCGACACGACGGCCCCGCTGCCCATGCACAGCCCTATGAAAATGGAATTGAGAAACACCATCAGCGTGTAGGCCGACCCTACGGCAGCCAAGGCATCGGCGCCGAGGAAGCGCCCCACGATGAGTGTGTCCGCGATGTTGTAGCACTGCTGAAGCAGATTGCCCAGCATGAGCGGCCAGGCAAAGCGCAACATCGAGCCCGTTATGCTCCCCGTCGTCAGAGGAATAGTCCTGGTAGTCATCCTTGCTTTTGTGTTTCCGGGCAGTCTGCCCGCCGGCAAGGGCGTCCGCTTCCGCCCGTCCTGCCCTTTGTCCGAAGGCCTGCCCCGCGAGTTGTCCGCGGGGCAGGCCTTCGGTTTTTGCATACAAAGGTAGGTAAAACTCACGCCGTGCGCAAGGCGGCGGACATAAAAACCCGCGGAATGCCGCGCGCGCCAGCCCCGCGCCACACGGGCCTTAGCCCCGTGCCGACGAGCCTTAGCCCCGTGCGAACTGGCCTTAGCCCCGTGCGAACTGGCCTTAGCCCCATGTCGACGAGCCCTGACAGAGCGTCAGGACGAAGCCGCCGCGCCACGTCTGGCCCGGAGCCAGGCGGTTGATAAAGGGGCGCTGGCTCACGTCGCCCTCGAAGCCGATGGGGTCGCACAGGCCGTACCACGGTTCGGCACAGACAAAGGGACTGTGGACACCCTGCGGCGACCAGAAGAGCCACACGGGCGCCGTGCTTTCCACCCGCGCCAAAGGGCGGCGGTCGGTCCCGAGCACCGTGGCTGCCTTGATCTGTCCGCCGTCGAATATCAGCGCCTCGTTGGCAAAGGTATCCACGGAGAGGGGCACCAGGCCGTCGGCCGTCAGCGGTACGGGGAAGCGCTCCGGGCCGGTGCAGCCCTGCTCGCCCGCGCGGAGCACGCCGCGCAGCTCGCCCTCCAGCTTCAGGAAGCCGCTGACAGGCTCGTCCTCGCTGAAGTCTGGCAATGCGATACCCGGATGTCCGCCCATCTGGAAGAACATCTCCTCCGTCCCGGGATTGTCCACCTCGAAAGCAGCCTCCACGCTCCGCCCGCGCAGCGTATAGCGGACACGCAGCGCATAAGGCCAAGGGAAAGCCGCCAGGTCCGCCTCCGTCCCCGACAAGCCGAACGTGACGCTATCCGGCCTGCGCTCCAGCACGTCCCACTCGCGCAGCCGCACAAATCCGTGCTTAGGCAGCGGGTAAGCCTTGCCACCCACGCGGCACGTGGCATTCCACAGCCCGCCCACGGCCGGGAACAAAATCGGCGAGCGCCCCGACCAGTAGCGCGCGTCGCCCTGCCACATATACTCCGTCCCGGTGCGGACGTCCGTAGCCTGCTGAATCTCGGCCCCGACGGGGCTCACCGTAACCCTCAGTTCTTCGTTGCAAATCGTTTCCATGGTTTCAATGTATTAGGTTGTGCATCTCCCTGCAAAGTTAAACACAAATGTGGAAGAAAGGCCGCCGGCGCAGGGCGATGTGGATTTTTTTGAAAAAAAGCCGCAAAAGATTTTGTGCGTACAAAATAAAGCGCTACTTTTGCACTCGCAAAACGGAAGCAAAGGAGACCGGAAACGGGATCCGTTACGCGAAGCAGACTTTCGGGGTGTAGCTCAGTCCGGTTAGAGTACGCGTCTGGGGGGCGTGGGGTCGCTGGTTCGAGTCCAGTCACCCCGACAGGTCAACAAGAGAAGCCGCAACGCAGCAGCAGCTGTGTTGCGGCTTTCTTTTTTATCGCACCGCCCGCGCCGGGCGGAAAGGCCGGCGCGGGCGGTGGACAAAAAGAGACGGGCCGCCGAAGCAGGCCCGTCCTTTACGAGTAGTCCGGCCAGAACTGTTCCCGCGACCACGCTGCCGGCCAGGGGAAGCCCGGGGGCCGTCAGCCCACGATGACCATCGTGGCCCCGTAGCCGTACTCCTGGAAGGAAGCGTCCTGCCAGCGGCACGTCCGGTAGTGGGCCTTGAGTTCCTTCAGTATGGCGCTTCGCAGCACGCCCTCCCCCTTGCCGTGGATGAAGACTATCTTGCGGCCGCGCTCGTTGCGGTGGGCCTCCATCGTCTCACGGAAGGTTTTCAACTGAAACTCCAGAATGTCGCGCGGCTGCATGCCGGCAAACGTGTCGAGCAGCTCGCTGGCGTGCAGGTCCACCTCGATCAGGGCGTTGGCGGCCTTTCTCTCCTCCTTGCGGGCCGGGCTGCGCCGCGGCCGCTCCTCGGTCCGTACGGCGCGGGCGCCGCCTTCGAGGGCTTCCTGCAGGCGCGCGGCGTCAACCGTGAACGCGCGGACGGGGCGATCGTCGCGCACGACGGGCACGAGCAGGGCGGGCTGCCCGAAAAAGTCGTTGGCCGTGAAGGCGTTCTGGCGGTAGAACTTGCGGGCCTCTACGCGCAGCGGTACATCGTAGACCGGTTTCTGCGCATAGCCCTTGCCGCGCTTGTAGACCATAGCCTGCATGGCCCAGAGCCCTACGGAGCCGAGCGCATCGCGGTCCAGCTCTTCCAGGAATAGCTTGGAGTTGGGCTCCACCTCGTCCTCGCAGCGCAGGGCGCAGTCCTCCTCGCCGCGAAGGTAGAGGGCGAAGCGGACATAGTAATTGCAGTCGTTGACCACATAGAGCCCGAAGGCCGACTCGTCGAGATGGTCGGGACGGGTGGGCACGAAGGCCACGTAGAGCTGCACGGCCTCGCCGCCGCGCCGCTCCAGCGGGGCGGGCCGGAACGTGACGGGCTTCGCGTCCTCGTCGTCGTCGAACGAGCGCGACTCCGTCGTGGCCTGCTCGCCGCGGAAACGGTTGTCGGCATGGGGCGTGGCAGCCTGGCGGACTTTCGGAATGTTATATTCGTCCGTCTCCACGACGACGCACTCACGCACGAGGGTGGGAATGTCAAATCCGTCCTCGTCGCGGATAATGGCGATGTCCTTTCCCTGGAAGCCGGCGACGGTGCCGCCGCCGACTTCGTTAAGGAAACGTACCTTGTCTCCTACTTTCATAGTAAACCTGTTTAGATAGCTTTGATTTTTTCCCTGCAAACTTACAAAAAAATTCCGTTTCCTCCGCCCGGCGGCGGCGCCGCTTCGCCGCGTCGTCACCGGCCTTAGCCCCGTAAAGACGCCCATAGGGCCATCCCGAGCGGACACTGCGCGGACAGGCCGTGAAAAAGTGACACTGGCTGGCCCATCCGGCCACCCCGCGACGGGCACTGCGGCGGAACAGACATTTTTTGCCGGGCGGACCTTTTTTCTTACGCGCATATTTCGTAATTTTGCGTTGACAAGATTCGGAAACCGCACCGCGGGGCCGTCCCTGCGCCCCGCCTGCAGCGAAACGCTTGACCTGCTAATTCAAATACCGCCAAAACCAGCCGTGTAATGTCAAGCGTTCAGAGGCTCACGTACAAATGCGTGAACCATTTCAGTCTTAACCACACGCGGGCCACTTGGCGGTAGCCTGAATTAGGGAAGGGACTGCAAATGGTTCCGCATTTTTTCTTGTCCCGCCCGCAGGCGCTCCGCCGGAAACCGCACGTTTCCCGTCTTCCCACCCTGCCCTTCGCTCTTCCCACTCCGCCCGCACCGGATGCCGCGGGCCGACCGCACCTATTATTATATAGGAAAGCACGACCGCCCTGCCGCCTGCGCAGACGGGGCGGAAACGGACAAACTGCCCTCTCGAGACTACAGAATGAGTGCGGCCGGCTGGAATCTTACCAGCCGTTAACAAGGAATTAGCTATATTGTGTAATTTTTCAGCAAAAAATGATACTCCATTACGCGAAACTGCTTAAATTTGCCTTGAAAAAGATAGCAAAGCAATAACGGCCGGCCCGCACCGGCACGCGCGCTGCAGCCCGTGGCCGGGAAGCCGGCCACGCAAGGTGAAACAGGCGCTCACGCCAGGCTGCGGGGAAGCGACCCAACAGGCAAAGGCAGGCCGGTGCTTTCTTGTTCTCCTAATTCGAATACCGCCACTCAACTTCCTTCGGTGTGAGAACAAGCAATGCCCGGTCCGCGCCGACAAACGGCGCGGACCGGCAGCATGGCAACGCCCCGCGACGCCTCTGGCAGGAAGCCCGCGGCGGCAGACACGGCGGGAAGCACGGCCCGGCCTGACGGCGGGCACTGCCCTAAGCCCCCGCGCCATGGAGAACCTGGAAGCACGGCGAGACATAGAAATCGTCTTTCCACGGTCAATTTATTCCATTCTAATCCGGATTGACGGTTTCGGGGAGCATTCTTGGAATTTTTCAAGAATGCTCCTATATTTTTTGTCCGCCAGGCGACCCGCGCGGCAAACCTGCCACCGCAGGCGGCGCACACGGCGGCCAAGGCGGCACGCCGCTCGCCGCAATCAAGAATAATTGCGGACAGGCGGACGTTATTAGAAAATAAATAACTATCTTTGCGCCGGTTTGAATGCACACTTTTCCTGCAAATGTGCCGTCAGTCCAACACACCACTTAGCTTATCCAACTCAACACATTCAGATATGGAGAAACGTAAAATACAATTCAGCCTCGTCTACCGCGACATGTTCCAGTCGAGCGGCAAGTTCCAGCCGCGCAAGGACCAGCTGGAGCGCATCGCCCCCGTAATCATCAAGATGGGCTGCTTTGCCCGCGTGGAGACCAACGGCGGCGCGTTTGAACAAGTCAACCTGCTCTACGGCGAGAACCCGAACAAGGCGGTGCGCGCCTTCACCAAGCCGTTCAACGAAGTAGGCATCAAGACACACATGCTGGACCGCGGCCTCAATGCCCTGCGCATGTTCCCCGTCCCTGCAGACGTGCGCCGGCTGATGTACAAGGTGAAGCACGCGCAAGGCGTGGACATCACCCGCATCTTCTGCGGACTGAACGACGTGCGTAACATCATACCCTCCATCCGTTATGCGCTGGAGGCCGGCATGACCCCGCAGGCCACGCTCTGTATCACCAACTCGCCCATCCATACGGCCGAATACTATTCCGGTATCGCCGATCAGCTCATCGCAGCCGGCGCGCCCGAGATCTGTCTGAAGGACATGGCCGGCATAGGCCAGCCCGCCATGCTCGGCAAGCTCACGCGCATGATAAAGGAGAAACACCCCGAGGTGATTATCCAGTACCACGGCCACAGCGGCCCGGGCCTGTCCATGGCCAGCATCCTTGAAGTGTGCCGCAACGGCGCCGACGTCATCGATACGGCCATCGAGCCCCTCTCCTGGGGCAAGGTCCACCCGGACGTGATCTCCGTGCAGTCCATGCTGAAGCACGCCGGCTTCGACGTGCCCGAAATCGACATGGACGCTTACATGGAGGCGCGCAAGCTGACGCAGGAGTTCATCGACGATTTTCTGGGCTACTTCATGAATCCCGCCAACCGTCTGATGAGTTCCCTGCTCCTCGGCTGCGGACTTCCGGGCGGCATGATGGGTTCCATGATGGCCGACCTGGCGGGCGTGATGAGCGCCATCAACAACAATCGTAAGGCCAAGGGAGAAGAGCCCCTCTCGGAGGATGCTCTGCTCGTCAAGCTCTTCAACGAGGTGGCCTACGTATGGCCGCGCGTGGGCTATCCCCCTCTCGTGACCCCCTTCTCCCAGTACGTGAAGAACATCGCCCTGATGAACCTCCTCACGGAGTCAATGGGCAAGCCGCGCTACTCGATGATGGACAACAGCATCTGGGGCATGATCCTCGGCAAGAGCGGAAAGCTCCCCGGACCGGTAGCGCCCGAGATCGTAGAGCTGGCCAAGGAGAAAGGCTTCGAGTTCACCGACGCCGACCCGCAGAGCTACTATCCCGACGACCTGGACCGCTTCATCAAGGAAATGGAGGAGAACGGCTGGGACCGCGGCGAGGACGACGAGGAACTCTTCGAGTTTGCCATGCACGAGACGCAGTACCGCGACTACAAGAGCGGAGCGGCCAAGAAGCGCTTCCTGGCGGACCTGCAGGCAGCCAAGGACAAGGCGCAGGCAGGCAACATGACGCCGGAGCAGGCGGCCGCCTTCAAGCACGCCAAGGCCGACGCCATCGTGGCGCCGGAGAGCGGCACCGTGCTGTGGGAAATCAACGGCGACGGCGAGTGCGTGAAGAGCATCGAGCCGTTCATCGGGAAGCAGTACAAGGAAGGCGACTTCTTCTGCTACATCGAGAACACACACGGACAGATTGTGGAAGTGCCGGCCGCTCTGGGCGGAAAGCTCGTTGAGATCAACGCCAAGCAGGGCGCGCACGTGACCAAGGGCGACGTCATCGCCTACATAGAGCGCGCCTGACGGCAGGCGGAAAACCTGTAAACATAACCGTCCCCGGCGGAAGGCTTTTCGGCCTACCGCCGGGGATTTTTCTGCCCCTTGGGCTCCTCTGCCCCGCCCCACTTCGCCGCGCACGGACGACCAGGCCAGGCGACCACGCGCCTAAGGCCCGTCGAAATGCGGCCTATTCCCGTAATAACTGGCCTTAGCCCCGTAAAGACGTCCCCTATCCCCCTGTCCGCGTCGCCGGCCGGCGCCGTCGCGAAGGCAGGCAGTGCATCTTTCCGGCCAAACGCTTGTCCTTTCTGCACAGAAGTTGTAATTTTGTGCCGTTATTTACAAATCATAGCAATTTAGCGAAATGACTTACAACTTACTGAAAGGAAAGCGCGGCATCATCTTCGGCGCGCTGAACGAGGACTCCATTGCATGGAAAGTAGCCGTCAAGGCCGTCGAAGAAGGCGCCACCATCACGCTGAGCAACACGGCCATGGCCATCCGTATGGGTTCGCTCACGGAACTGGGCCAGCAGCTCAACGCCCCCGTCATCGCCGCCGACGCCACGAGCGTGGAGGACCTTGAGAACGTGTTCGCGGAGTCGGTGCGCCTGCTCGGCGGCCAGATCGACTTCGTCCTTCACTCCATCGGTATGAGTCCGAACGTGCGCAAGCATCGCACTTACGACGATCTGGACTACAATTTCCTGCAAAAGACGCTCGACATCTCCGCCATTTCCTTCCACAAAATGCTGCAGGTGGCCAAGAAGCAGGACGCCATTGCCGAATACGGCTCCGTCGTGGCCCTGACCTACGTGGCCTCACAGCGCACCTTCTTCGGCTACAACGACATGGCCGACGCCAAGAGCATGCTGGAGAGCATCGCCCGCAGCTTCGGCTACATCTACGGCCGCGAGAAGAACGTCCGCATCAACACCATCTCCCAGTCGCCCACGCCCACCACGGCCGGCAAGGGCATCAAGGAAATCGACAACATGATGGACTTTGCCGAGAAGATGTCGCCGCTGGGCAACGCCTCGGCCGAGGAATGCGCCGACTACTGCGTCATGATGTTCTCCGACTTCACGCGCAAGGTGACCATGCAGAACCTCTTCCACGACGGCGGATTCTCCTCCATGGGCATGAGCCTGCGCGCCATGAACCAGTACGCCAAGGACCTGACGCCCTTCGAGGACAAGAACGGCAAAGTCATCTACGGATAAAGGCGGACCGTCGCCCGACACACGCACTGCGTCATGAACCAGCCCAACCCACCCGCACCAGCCTCCGCGACGCTGCTGCATGCCCTGACAGCCCACCGCGAGGGCGATGACCTGAAGGCCGTGGCCCTGCTGACCGTAGCCATCCAGAGCGGCGAAGGCGGAAGCGCGGCCCGCCTGCTCCGCGGACAAATCCTCGGCGCCATGGGGCAGTGGCGCGAAGCCGAGGCCGACGCGGCGGCCGTCCTCGCCGACGAGAAAGGCAATGCCGACGCGGCATGGCTGCTCGCCTCCGCACAGGCCGCGACCGGCGCGACCCAAGCCGCCGCCGACACGCTCCGCTCCCTGCTCCTGGACGCCCCGCGCCACCGCCCCGCCATCCTGCTCCTGGGCCGCATCTACGCGGCCGGCGGACAGGCGGACAAGGCCCTACGGCTCTTTGACGAGGCCATCGCCGCCCAGCCGGACTTCGCCAAAGCCTACCACGCTCGCGGCGGCGTGAAGCACCGGCTCCACGACGAGGCCGGCGCGGCCGAGGACCTGCGGACCGCCCTGCGGCTCGACCCCGCACTGGCCCGCCGCTTCGACGGCTCCTACTCGCTCCTGGACGACAGCCTGAAGGCCCCCGGCAGCTGCCTCAACCGCCGCTGACGCCTGGCCCCGCCGCCACTGCGGTACACGGAAGCGCCGGGCGGACTTACCGAAAAAGTGTAAGTCCGCCCGGCGCATTTTATATCCTCCGGCAGCCGCCTATCGCTCAAGGCGGGACAGAATCCGGATCCACTCCTGCTCGAAGTTGGGCGTGAAGAAGCCCGTATCCAGCCGGTCGCGGATCTCCGCTTCCGTGAAGAACGCGCCGCCGTCCAGCTCGGCCGAAGGACGGGGCAAGGCCTCCGTCACGGCCTTATAGGCATGGACCAGCTCGCACTCCTGCCGGCTCTCGAACACATAACGGAGCAAGAACTCGGGCCTGAAGTCCTCCAGCCCCAGCTCTTCGCGGGCCTCGCGGCGCAAGGCCTCGTCCACCGTTTCCCCCCAGTCCACGTGGCCGCCCACGGCCGTGTCCCAACGGCCCGGCTGGATGTCCTTCCAGAGCGGACGGCGCTGCAGGTAGAGCCTGCCGTCCGGCGCAAAAACGTGGAGATGGACCACGGGGTGAAGCAGCATGGAGCCGCCGTGACACTGGCCGCGCGTGGCCCGCCCCACGACCTCGCCCTCCGCATTCACCACGGGGAGCCATTCCCCGGCATTGTCCTTCGTCATCGCTTAATAGTTTAATAACGAACTGTCTCCGTAGCTCAGGAAGCGGAACCCGTGTCCCAGGGCGTAGTCGTAGATGCGACGCCAGTCCCCCTTGACGAAAGCGGACACGAGCAAAAGCAGTGTGCTCTTGGGCTGGTGGAAGTTTGTCACCATCGTGCGTACCACGTGATAGGCATAGCCCGGTGCTATCAGAAGCTGTGTCGAAGCGTGCAGCACGGGCAGCCCGTTGCGGTCCAGATAGTCGGCCACTTCCTGCAGCGCCTCGAGCGTGGTCAAGGGTTTGCCGGCGGCATCAGCGTAGTCGTAGGGCAGCCATTGGGGCACATGCAGGTCGTCCTGCTCGGCGGCGGGGTTGCGGCGCAGCATCACACCTATATAATATAGGCTCTCGAGCGTGCGGACCGACGTGGTGCCCACGGCTATGCACTGCCCGCCGTGGCGGATAAGGCGGCCTATGCTCTCGCGGCTCACGGCGATCCACTCCGAGTGCATCGCGTGGCCGGCGATTTCCTCGCTCTTCACGGGCTTGAACGTCCCGGCCCCCACGTGGAGCGTAATCTCGTCGCGCTCCACGCCCTTGCGGTCCAGGGCCGCGAGCACGCGGTCCGTGAAGTGCAGTCCCGCCGTCGGCGCCGCTACGGAGCCCTCCACCTTCGAGTAGACGGTCTGGTACGTCCGCAGGTCGCTCTCCTCCGTCGCGCGGTGCAGGTAGGGCGGAATGGGCAGTTCGCCCACGGCGTCGAGCACCTCGGAGAAGCTGACGTCCGCGCCGTCCCAGCTGAAGCGCACCAGGTGGCCCGTCCCGCAGACGCCGATGCGCTCGGCGCGCAGCGTCAGCGCGCGGTCGCCCACGCGCAATTCGCGCTCCAGGACGCCCTCCTTCCACTTTTTCAGGTTGCCCACAAGGCAGGTCCAGACCACGCTGCCCGTCCGGGCGAACGACTGCTGATAGTCCGCCGGCTCGTGCGGTTCCAGGCAGAACACCTCGATGAGCGCGCCCGTGGCCTTGCGGAAGTGCAGGCGGGCCTGGATGACCTTTGTGTTGTTGAACACCATGAGCGCCCCGGCCGGCAGATAGTCCGGCAGGTGGTAGAAGACGTCCTCCCGCACCTCGCCGTCACGGTAGAGCAGGAGCTTCGACTCGTCGCGCACGGCCTTGGGATATTTTGCGATGCGTTCCTCCGGCAGGTCGTAGTCGTAGTCCTTGATTTGTATGTGTTTCGTCGATTCCGTTGTCATCTGTCACAGTAAACTTCGGCGCAAAGTTACGAAAAAACATCGGGCCGGCCCAAGCCGCGCGCCACGGGCCTTAGCCCCGTGCGGACGGGGCCTATTCCCGTAGCGACGGGGCTAAGGCCCGTCGCCCGAAATGGCAAAGAAACAATATACTCCTCTAGTAGGATGCTTTTTAATCGGAATGGCATAAAAACCGGAGTTTTTTTCGTAAGTTTGCACAAAAGCTCATTTCAACCCCATGAATGCTCATTTTCAAAATATAAGTTTGGCCTCCTTTCCAGAAAAGATATCTCTTAAGTCTACCGAGACTGGAAAAATACAAGTTTATTTGTATGGACCGAAATCCTACGACAACCAGCTGGCTGTCATAACCCACTTCCTGCATAACCCAGAATTATCTCAAGATTTCTCAAAGAAGGAAGCTCAAAAATATCTGAAAGAATATTTGGAATACATATATCCTAAAGAACATGTTCCCGAGGGTGTTCTGAACGAACCGCTGCAAGCAGGTCTTTTCAACGACTTTTTTCAGATTCCCTTTCCTGATCCCATAGACAGCCGTTTCACTTTCATAGACTTGTTCGCAGGGATGGGTGGATTTCGCCTAGCCATGCAGGCCCAAGGCGGAAAATGTGTATTTTCTTCTGAATGGAACGTATTCGCCCAAAAAACATACTTGGCTAATTTCGGAGAAATGCCATTCGGGGACATCACCAAAGAAGAAACAAAGCGATATATCCCGAAACAATTCGACATTCTTTGCGCCGGATTTCCCTGTCAACCATTTTCGATTGCAGGGATTTCGAAAAAGAGAAGTTTGGGTCGAGAGACCGGTTTCAAAGATAAGACACAGGGAACTTTGTTCTTTGACGTAGCAGACATCATAAACAGACACAGGCCAAAGGCTTTTTTCCTTGAGAATGTAAAGAATTTGCTATCTCATGACAAAGGAAATACGTTCAAAATTATTCGGTCCACGCTTGAAGAGCTGGAATACTCTATCTACTTCAAAATAATGGATGGAAAAGACTATGTTCCTCAACACAGAGAACGCATTATGATAGTCGGATTCGATAAACGCCGCTTCCAAGGTCGAGAACATTTTGAATTTCCACAAGCGCCAAATATCCATCCGAGACTAAGAGACATTCTGGAACGTTGTCCCGACAACAAGTACACCCTATCTGACAAACTTTGGAATTACCTGCAACAGTACGCAGAACGGCATAAGGCCAAGGGAAACGGATTTGGATTTGGACTGGCCGACATTGATGGAATAAGCCGTACACTAAGCGCCAGATATTATAAAGATGGTTCTGAGATTCTCATCGCGCAAAACGGGAAGAATCCCCGACGCCTTACTCCGCGAGAATGTGCAAGGCTGATGGGATATCCTGACAAATATATCATTGACAAGGTTTCAGACGTCCAAGCCTATAGACAATGTGGAAATTCAGTCGTGGTACCACTGATCACCGCCGTAGCTGAACAAATCATTAAAGCCATAGACTCTTATGAGTGAAATTTTAAACCTAGCAATACAAGGAGTCCAGCAGTCACAAAAAGCATTGTGTCGTTTCATCACGGGGAACGACGCCGGCACAACCGGCAGCCATCAGTCTGGATTTTACATTCCTCAATGTGCAGCCACCCTGCTTTTTGAACAGCCTGGAAAGAAAGGTGAGAACAAAGAAAAAATCGTAAAAATTAAATGGCAAAACGATTTTTTTACAGAAAGTCACATGAAATACTATGGGAAAAATACACGCAACGAGTATCGTATTACTCATTTCGGACGTAACTTCCCATTTCTACGGGATGAAAATGTAGGCGACCTGCTCATTATATGTAAATCCACGGAAGAAGACTACCAAGGATTCGTCCTTGGGTCCGATGAAGACATAGAGGCTTTTTTGACTTATTTCAATTTGTCCCCGGATGAAACAAACAGACTGATTGACATCAACGGAGAGGAGACATCTGAAATTCGCGTCAGACTACTGATAAAACAATTCATTTCCGATCTAACTAGCTTCCCAGAAACTCGACAAATGGCAGCTGGTGCACAAGAATGTTATAACAAGGCCTACAACATTGCAACACAAGATCTGAATAATAATCCAGACGACATCCTCCTAAAATGGATAGATACAGAATACACATTGTTCAAATGCCTTGAGGAAAAACTATACAAAAACATTCTATCTCATCCTTTTCCCAGCATTGATTCATTCATACAAACAGCCAACGAAGTACTTAACCGACGTAAATCCCGGGCAGGGAAATCCTTAGAACATCATCTAGCCAACATTTTTTCTCAAAACCGTTTAATTTTTGAAGAACAAGTAGTTACAGAAGATAATAAAAAACTAGATTTCCTATTTCCTAACGGTGTCTGCTACCATGACTTTCTATTCCCGGCGGAAATGATAACAGTTCTAGGGGCCAAAACCACATGTAAAGACCGCTGGCGTCAAGTCCTTACAGAAGCCAATCGGGTCAAGCATAAATACTTGTTTACACTCCAGCAGGGGATTTCCCGTAACCAGTTGAAAGAAATGCAGGACTCGCAGCTTACATTGGTTGTACCCCGCAAATATATTACATCTTTCCCAAGAGAATACAGAAAGAACATAAAAAGTCTATTTGACTTTATTCAATTAATTCAAAAAAGACAGGAACAAATACCACACAGATATTTATTTCCTAGTAAATAGCAAAAAATACTTATCGCAATACGCGACCTCAACATCTCACACAAATCCGTCTCTTTGCTTTAATCGTTCCAAATAAATATGATTTATCCTATATTCTATTTCCATCAAAGTCTGCTTCAATAAAGTAGGTTTCAGCTGACATTCCCAGACAACAATTACGCCCCAACCTAGTCGTTTCAATCTTTCCACATTAAGTTTATCTCGCAACTTGTTTTTTCCAATTTTACTCATCCAAAAATCTGTATGGGTTTTCGGGATATAACCATCTTTCTCGTGACCATGCCAAAAACACCCGTTCACAAAAATCACAACACCATATTTACGTAACACGATGTCCGGCGTCCCGGGCAAGCTCTTCACATTTTTACGATAACGGTAACCACGCCGAAACAAATATCGACGTACAATTAGCTCGGGTTTTGTATCCTTGTTCCGTATTTTCGACATTACAGCAGATCGCTTTTCTTTTTCCCATATATCCATACCTATCCCATTAATGCAAACCTAGAAAAACTTGTTGCAAATATACGGAATAGTAGTGTGTTGTAAGCTTAGAACAAACAAATAATCCACCAATAGTGGACAAGAAGTCACAAAAAGTCAGATACTTCATATATTCTGACCGGTATTCCGCACTATAAAAATAATAATTATAACCAGTAAAAGAGGTGAAAAACCGGCCTTCGCGCCCCGGGCTTTTCAAAAATTATTATTAGTTTTGCCAAAAATCTACTTTCCGCATGTGGGCTGTTTTCCTGTTCTGGATGGCTTTGGCCGTATATATAGTGGTGGTGCTCAGCACACTGACAGTCGTCACGCTGGAAAACCGGCAGCCGGCCAAGACCATCGCGTGGACCGTCGTGCTGGTCATGCTGCCGGTCTTGGGACTGGTCATTTTCTACTTCTTCGGGCAAAGTGTACGCAAGGACCGCTATATCGGCCGCAGGCAATACAACCTGCTGACGCAACGCATGCTGGCAGACATTCAGCCCTGCCCGCCGGAAGCCTGCCCGTCGAAATATGCGCCCCTGATCCGCCTGTTCGAGCACATGAACAAGGCGGTACTGACGGCGGACAATCACATTGAAAGCTACAGCACAGGCGCAGACTTCATCATGGCCCTGCTGCGTGAGATAGCTTCGGCGAAGGACCATGTCCATCTGGAAACCTACATCATAGAGGACGACCCCGTAGGCCGCCTCGTGGCCGACGCGCTGGCCGACAAGGCGGCCGAAGGCGTTGAGGTGCGACTTATCTACGACGACGTGGGCTGCTGGAACGTGCCCAACAGCTTTTTCCGCCGGCTGGAAAAACGGGGCGTACAGGTCGGCGCATTCTTGCCCGTACGCTTCCCGCAACTGACACACAAGGTGAACTACCGCAATCACCGGAAACTCTGCGTGGTGGACGGACGGACGGCCTTCATCGGTGGCATGAACCTGGCATACCGCTACGTGAGCTCGCGCAAACGGACCTGGCACGACCTGCACATGCGTGTGACCGGCGGAGCCGTGGCGGGCATACAGCGGCTCATCCTGAGCGACTGGTGCTTTGTCACAAACGACTTCATCTCGGGCCGCCGCTACTTCCCGGCGGCTACGTCAGCCAGCGGCACACAAGGCGATCTGCTTCAGATTGTCCAGTCCAACCCCGTATCGCGCTATCCGGAAATCATGTATGGCCTGACTTGGGCCATACTCCACGCCCGCCGCTACCTATACATCCAGACGCCGTACTTCATGCCCACGGAGCCGGTGATGCAAGCCTTGCAGACCGCGGCCATGAGCGGCGTGGACGTGCGCCTCATGGTGCCGGAGAAGCCGGACGGCTTCTGGCTCAGATGGGTGAACGACTGCCACTTCACGACCATCCTGAAGGCGGGCATCCGCGTATTCACGCACCACTACGGGTTCCTGCACAGCAAGTGCGCCGTGGCCGACGACGACTGGTGCACGGTGGGCTCCTCGAACATGGATTTCCGCAGTTTTGAAAACAACTTCGAGGCCAACGCCTTCATCTACGGCGAGACGGCGGCGCGTGCCGTCAAGGCGCAATTCTTGGCCGACGCCCAATCCTGCACAGAAGTGAAACTCTCTGCCTGGATTCATCGCCCCGTCCACCACCGCCTGCTGGAATCATACACGCGCATCCTATCGCCGCTGCTCTGAGACAGGCCAACCCTCCCATCGCTCCATCCCACATTCACAGCCATGAACGATATACGTACCTACATCTCCGAGAACGAGTCCCGCTTCCTCGACGAACTTTTCAGCTTAATCCGCATCCCGAGCATCAGTGCCCGGCCGGAACACCGAGCCGACATTGACCGCTGCGCCACCCGCTGGCGTGAACTTCTGCTGGCTGCCGGGGCGGACCATGCCGAGGTGATGCCCACCGAGGGGCACCCCATCGTTTATGCCGAAAAGCGCGTGCCCGGAGCCGCCCGCACCGTACTTGTCTACGCTCATTACGATGTCATGCCCGCTGAGCCGCTGGCCCTCTGGACGTCGGCACCCTTCGAACCGGAAATACGCGAGGGGCGCATCTGGGCACGCGGCGCAGATGACGACAAGGGACAGGCCATGATACAAGTCAAGGCCTTCGAATACCTGGTGCGCCACGGACTGCTGAAGCACAACGTGAAATTCATCTTCGAAGGAGAGGAGGAAATAGGGTCGCCCAGTCTGAGCGCTTACCTGGAACGCCACCGTGACCTGCTCCAGGCGGACATCATTCTGGTATCCGACACGAGTATGCTGGGTGCGGACCTGCCGTCGCTTACGACCGGGCTGCGCGGCCTTGCCTACTGGGAAATAGAAGTTACCGGGCCCAACCGCGACTTGCATTCGGGCCACTTCGGCGGCGCAGTGGCCAACCCTGCCAACATACTCTGCGAGATTCTGGCAAAAATCGTCGGTCCGGACGGCCGCATCACCGTCCCTGGATTCTACGACGATGTGGAAGAACTGTCGGACGAGGAGCGCGCCATGATTGCCTCCATCCCCTTTGACGAGGAATCCTACAAAGCCGCCATCGGCGTGCGCGCCCTGCGTGGTGAAAAGGGGTATTCTACATTGGAACGCAACGCCTGCCGCCCGTCGTTTGACATCTGCGGCCTCTGGAGCGGATACACCGGGGAAGGAGCCAAAACGGTCATCCCGTCCAAAGCCTTTGCCAAAGTGTCGTGCCGGCTGGTACCGCATCAGCGGCACGCACAAATATCGGAGCTTATGGCGCACTACCTGGAAAGCATCGCTCCGGAGAGCGTCAAGCTCAAAGTGACGCCTCTCCACGGTGGCGACGGCTACGTATGCCCCATCACTCTGCCCGCCTACCGCGCCGCCGAACGGAGTTTCGAGGAAGCGTTCGGTAAGCGCCCACTGGCCGTGCGGCGCGGTGGCAGCATCCCCATTGTCAGCGACTTCGAGCGAGTATTGGGCGTAAAGACCATACTCATGGGTTTTGGCCTGGAGAGCGACGCAATCCATTCCCCCAACGAGAACTTCCGACTGGACATATTCCGCAAGGGCATCGTGGCCGTAACGGCATTTCACCGCAACTACGACGAAGTCTGATTCACCCGGCACGGCGGCTATATCCGCCTCAGTCCGCGCCGCCGTCCGTAAAGGCCTGCTGCGCCTTGGGCCAGTTGACCAGATATAGCACGCCCGTAGTACGGGTAAACGCGGTATAAAGCCAGCGCAAGTAAGCAGGTCCGGCGGCATCGGGAGGCAAATAGCCCTGGTCCACAAAGACGCGGCTCCACTGCCCGCCCTGCGCCTTATGGCAGGTCACAGCGTAGGCGTATTTCAGCTGCAAGGCATTATAATACGGATCCTGACGCAGCTGCTTCATTCGCTCGCGGCGCGAAGGAATGTGGGCATAGTCCTGCAACACCTGTTCATAGAGCCGGCAACTCTCGTCGGCAGTGAGCGAGGGCGAGGCGGACTGGAGCGTGTCGAGCAGTACGCGGCACTCTAATTCGTAGTCGGCGTAATCTGGGAAACGGAGCGTGGCGTCGGCAAAGTGGAAGCCGTATTGTTCGTGGACATTACGGATGCGGACCACTTGGGCGGCATCGCCGTTGGCAATGAAGTTGAACGGCAGCCGCTCTCCATCGGGCAAACCGCGGGCAGCCAGTTCTGTCCAATAGTAATTGTTCTTGACCGCCATAACCATATCGCCCCGGGTAAGCTGTTCCTCGCGATCAAAGATACGCGAACGGATGCCGTTGTTGTAGACATTGGCGCGCTGATTGGAACGCGTGATGACGATGGTGTCGGTCGTACCGTATTCACCATAGGCCGAGACCAAAGCCTCTATGAGTTCGTCGCCAGGAAGGAAGCGCACCTCGCCATCGGCCGAACCGACAACGACAGGCAAACCGGTGAAGCCTTCGGTCAGGAGTTGCCGCAGACGCGTGGCCCCGGCCAAAACGCCGGAATCTTCGTGCTGACGGACCACTTCCGTCAAGTCGGCCTCATACACGCGCAGACCATAGGCAGCGATGACCTCCGCACTGAGGGCCGGGCTCTCGGCCTGACCCACGGGTGGAAGCTGGGCCGTATCGCCGACCAGGAGCAGACGGCAGCCCGCTCCTTGATACACATAGCGTATCAGGTCATCCAGCAATTGACCGCTACCAAACAGGTGACTGCCGGCATCGAGTGAAATCATTGACGCCTCGTCCACGACGAACAGCGCGTCGCGCAGACGGTTGAATCCCAGCGAGAAATGAGTTCCCTCTCCTTGGAATGTCTGCTGGCGGTAGATCACTTTATGCAGGGTGTAAGCCGGCACCCCGGCCAACCGGGAAAACACTTTTGCCGCGCGGCCTGTAGGGGCAAGCAGCACGGTCTCCCGGCCCAGACTGCGCAACACGCGGACCAGCGCCGCCACAAGCGTGGTTTTACCCGTACCGGCATATCCGCGCAAAATGAAAGCGGCATCGGCCCGCGGGGCCGACAGAAAGTGAGCCAGCCCTGCCGCGGCCTGGGCTTGGCCGGAAGTGAAAGAGAAACGGTACTCCTCGGCAAATCGTCGGATTAATTCGTCGGCTATCATACTGTATTCCATCTGTTACGGTTCCGCAACCATGCCCGCACTGCCCGAGGCGGCAAACCGCGCTGGCGGGAAAGCGCACGAACCATTTTACAAAAATACGTTTTTCTCCTATAATGCGGACAACGGCGCCCGAGTATTGGCCGGAAAAACGTAACTTTGCACTCCGAATAAACTATTCTGAGATGGAACTACCCAAAGACCCGATGATGCTTTACAGCATGGTCAACATGAAACTCCGCGACGAATACAGTTCGCTCGATACGCTCTGCGAGGACATGAATGTGAACCGGGCGGAACTGGTAAAGGAACTGGCCGCGGTCGGTTTTGAATACTCTCCGAAGAACAACTGCTTCCGCTGAGCATGAAAACAGTCCGACTGCTCGGCCGCTACCCTCTCACCCTGACCTGCATCGTGGCTATCTGGGTTCTGTGCCTGATGAACGTGCCCGAAACGCCGCTGGACAACGTAGCCTTCATCGACAAGTGGACGCACCTCGTGATGTACGGCGGAACGTGTAGCGTGGGCTGGTGGGAATACCTGCGCCACCACCGCCGCATAGCCTGGGGAAAGATGTTCGTCTTCGGCCTGCTCGGCCCGATAGTCATGAGCGGCATCATCGAACTGCTTCAGGCATACGCCACAACCACACGCAGTGGCGACTGGATCGACGTGGCGGCCAACGCCGTTGGCGTGCTACTGGGCTTCGGCATTGGCTGGGGCATACTGCGACCGCTGCTTTGGCACAAGCACAAATAAGAAGTCTGACCAGAACGGCCGCCAGGCTGCGAAAGCACAAATACAGCCCCGGGGACACAGCGCCCGAAAATAATTGCCTAACTTTGTAGTGGCTAACCCGCGATCCGGGCTCCTTGCCCCACCCTATTCTACCGGTTCACCTCTAATCCCTACGGTATGCAAAACGTTGCCCCCCCTCCCTTCACGTGGCCCGAACTACTCTACCTGCGCCTCTCAGAGGACGGATTGTGCCTTGCCCGCTACGAGAAAGGCATACGCAGTGGTTTCCCCTACTCCGCGCGCCGGCTGTCGCCACAAAGCGCCGCTGAGGAATTGCTCCGCGAGGCCTGTCAGACGGACCCCGTGGCGCAAGGGCCGACACGTAACGTTGAGGTCGTGGTCAGCGGAAGCGTAACCCCTGTGCCGCTGACCTACTTCCAGGAAGAATACTGCGAGACATACTTCGACTACTGCTTTCCGAACGAAGGAAAGAAGCGCCGCGTTTTCTACGACACCGTGGCCGCCGCAAACGTGGTATTGCTCTTTTCCCTTGAAGACCGCCTCTGCCGCGCCGTCGAGGAACATTTCGAGAACGTTCACTACACGGCCACACTAACCGCCGTGGTGCGCCATTTCGCCATGAAGGACGAACGAACCAGGGCTTCGCGCTCGCTTTATGCCTACTGCCACGAAAGCGCCTGCGACGTGGCCGTCTTTGCAGAAGGACAGCTCCAGCTGCTCAACACCTACAGGGTGAACGAAGCAACGGACGCGGCCTACTACATACTGAACGTAGCCAAAGAACTGAAGCTGGACCTGCTCCGCACGCCCCTCCAGATAGCCGGTACAGCGGAACTCAGGGCCGCCATCGGTGAAGAACTTCAGAAATATGCGCAAAACGTATTGCACCTCAATCCTATAGCCGAATTTCAGAGACACCCCGTAGCGCAAAAGGCCGGCATTCCCTACGACCTGATGACGCTACTCATAGACTGACAGCCCTCACACGCTTACACATGAGAATCATCACCGGCATATATAAAGGACGCCATTTCGAGGTGCCCCGCTCATTCAAGGCCCGCCCCACTACGGACTTTGCCAAGGAGAACCTGTTCAACGTGCTACGCAGTTACATAGACTTCGAAGAGACACGGGCGCTGGACCTATTCGGCGGAACCGGCAGCATCACGCTGGAACTGCTCTCACGGGGCTGCCCGGAAGTGGTCACCGTGGAGCTGGACAGGGCGCACTTTGCCTTTATCACGTCATGTCTGGAAAAACTGAAGGACACACGCTGCACACCGCTCTGCACGGATGCCCTGCGCTACATCGACAGGTGCCGGAGAAATTTCGACTTCGTCTTTGCCGATCCGCCCTACCGGCTGGCGGCTCTGAGCGAGTTGCCTGAACGTGTGCTGCGGGGCACGCTACTGCGCCCCGGCGGACTGTTTGTCCTGGAGCACGGGAAGGACCATTCGTTCACGGACCGACCCGACTTTTTGGAACACCGCGCCTATGGCAGCGTGAATTTCTCCTTTTTCCGCAAGCTATGAAGAGAATGGCGCATACCCCCGCCACGGTGTGAAATTCTTTCCCAATGACTTTGCAAATAGCTACGGAAAAAGTCGTAACTTTGTACCCACAATCCATTTAGAATAAAGACTGACATGTCAGAAACAAAAAAAATCAAGACCGCACTCATTTCCGTCTACCATAAAGACGGCCTGGAAGAAATTCTGGCCAAGTTGCACGCCGCCGGCGTAAAATTTCTCTCCACGGGCGGCACGCAGCACTTCATAGAATCGCTGGGTTACCCGTGCCAGAAGGTAGAAGACGTCACTACATACCCCTCCATCCTGGGCGGACGCGTCAAGACGCTGCACCCCAAAATATTCGGAGGAATCCTGGGCCGCCGCGAGCTGGCAGAAGACCGCGAGCAAATGGCCCACTACGACATTCCGGAAATTGATTTGGTCATCGTAGACCTCTATCCCTTTGAGGAAACGGTAGCCAGCGGCGCAAGCGAGGCAGACATCATTGAGAAGATAGACATAGGCGGCATATCCCTGATCCGCGCCGGAGCGAAGAACTTCAAGGACGTGGTCATCGTCCCGTCCAAGGCCGAATACCCCGTGCTGCTCGACCTGCTCAACCGCAAAGGTGGAGAAACAGACTTGGAAGACCGCCGCGCCCTGGCCGCACAGGCTTTCGGCGTAAGCAGCCACTACGACACTGCCATTCATAACTACTTCCTGCAATAAGTACCCCGCGCACGAGAAGCAAAAACCGGAAGAAAGGGCGTCCACTCCTTATTATATATTACGACAATAGCCATGAGCATATTTTCCAAGATGTTCTCCTTCACCCAAGAACTGGCCATTGACTTGGGAACCGCCAATACCATCATCATCAGCGACGACGAGATAGCCGTGAACGAGCCGTCCGTCATTGCCCTTGACCGACATACAGAGAAAATGATTGCTGTCGGCGAGACGGCAAAACTGATGTACGAAAAGGCCAACGACAAAATTCGCGTGATACGTCCGCTGCGCGACGGGGTCATCGCCGACTTCAACGCCTGCGAGCAAATGATGCGCGGCCTTATCAAGATGGTACACAAGGGCAAACGTCTGTTCTCGCCATCGTTGCGCATGGTCATCGGCGTCCCCTCCGGCTCGACTGAAGTAGAGCTCCGCGCCGTCCGCGACTCGGCCGAGCACGCCGGCGGACGCGACGTGTTCCTGCTCTACGAACCCATGGCCGCCGCCATCGGTATCGGCATCGACGTGAACGCCCCCGAAGGCAACATGGTCGTAGACATAGGCGGCGGCACCACGGAGATCGCCGTCATCTCGCTGGGAGGAATTGTCTCCAACAATTCCATCAAAATGGCCGGCGACGACTTTACAGCCGACATCAAGGAGTACATGAGCCGGCAGCACAACGTGCGCGTCAGCGAACGCATGGCCGAACGCATCAAGATTCATGTAGGCGCGGCCTTGACCGACCTGGGCGACAACCCGCCCGAGGACTACATCGTTCACGGGCCGAACCGTATCACTACCATGCCGATGGAGGTCCCCGTATGCTACCAGGAAATTGCGCACTGCCTCGAAAAGTCCGTAGCGAAAATCGAACAAGCCGTCATCAATGCCTTGGAACGCACGCCGCCCGAGCTCTACGCCGACATCGTCAAGAACGGCATCTACCTGACTGGAGGCGGTGCACTGCTCCGCGGCCTGGACAAGCGTCTCACGGATAAAATCAACATTCCTTTCCACGTAGCCGAAGACCCGCTACTCTGCGTGGCACGCGGCACGGGAATTGCCTTGAAAAATGTAGACAAGTTTACTTTCCTCATGCGGTAAACAGCTTTCCGGAAAGTCGGAAGCCGGGTGGGCGGACTTGCACTAAAGCCTCAGACGGCGCAAGGACGCCCGCCCTGTTTCCGACTTTCTACATATGCCCACCAGAATGTACAACCTCATAGAGTTTCTGCGCAAGTACCATTATATCATCTTATTCCTGATACTCGAAGGAATAAGTTTCCTCCTTCTGTTCCGCTTCAATCACTACCAGGGAAACGTCTGGTTCAGCGCCGCCAATTCCGCCGCGGCACACGTTGACCGCTGGTACGCGGACGCTCTCTCCTACCTCCAGCTGCGCACCCTCAACCGCGAACTCACCGACGCCAACATCCGGCTTCAACTGGAAGCCGACCAGCTGCGCGAAGCGCTCCTCACCGCTACACACGACTCCACCTACACGGAGCGGACCGTCTACGAGCAGCTGAAGGACTTCCGGCTTATCCCCGCTACCGTGGTCTCCAATTCGCGCCGGCGCAGCAACAACTACCTCGTCATAGACCGCGGCGAAGCGGACGGCGTACGCTCGGAAATGGGAGTCGTAGGCGGGGGCGGCGTGGTCGGCATCGTCTACCTGACCGGGCCGCATTTCTCGCTGGTACTCCCCGTGACGAACAAAAAGTCCAGCATCAGCTGCCGCGTCCGCGGCCAACGCTACTTCGGCTACCTGCAATGGGACGGCGAAGCGCTGGGACATGCCCACCTGGACGACATCCCGCGCTACGCCAGAGTGAAAAAAGGAGAATGCGTGGAGACAAGCGGCTACTCCTCCGTATTTCCGCCCGGCATTTTCGTGGGCCGCATCAGCGGCATCAGCAATTCACAGGACGGACAGACATACCGCCTCGACGTCAATCTGGGCACCGACTTCGCCAACCTGAGAGACGTCAGCGTCATCGCCACGCCCTATAAGGCCGAGATCGACACGCTCCACCGCCGCGCTGCCGCGGCCGATGCCGCACTCGAGGAGTAAGCGCCCCGCCCGCCGCGCCGCACGCGGCCTACAAAAGCAACAGACTTAAACCATGATACAGACAGTCCTCTCCCGGACAGGCTGGTTCGTCCTCCTGTTCTTCCTGCAGATATTGGTATTCAATCACATACACCTCTTCGGCTACGCCACGCCGATGCCCTATGTGTACTTCATCCTGCTCCTGCCCAGCTCCACGCCTCGCTGGGCCAGCATCTCGCTGGGTTTCGCCCTCGGCTTGCTGGTGGACATTTTCACCAATACGCCGGGCATGGCCGCCGCCGCGCTCTGCCTGACAGGACTCGTGTCGCAGCCTTTGCTCAACCTCTTTGCCCCACGCGACCGTGAAGACGATGCAATCCTGCCCTCCGTCGCCACGATGAAATGGACCGGTTTCATGAAGTACGCCGTCTGCCTCACCGTGCTCCACTGCACCACCTTCTTCGTCATAGAGTCCTTCACCATCCGCAACTGGCAGGACCTGCTGCCCTACATCGCCGGCAGCGCAGCGCTGACACTTCTCTTCATCGCCGCCTTCGAAATGCTACGCTCCCGCCGTAGCTGACTTTTCGCTCCTGCATCCACACCTCACTCCCCCCCCGACAACATGGCCAACGAGCTCAATTTTTCCAATCGTAAATTCATCATCGGCAGCATCGTTACCGGCGTCATCATCATATACCTCATCCGTCTCTTCACGCTCCAGCTGATGAGCGACGACTACAAGAAAAATGCCGACTCCAATGCTTTCCGCAAGGAGATTCAATACCCCTCGCGCGGGCTTATCTACGACCGCAAGCACCGGCTGCTCGTCTACAACGAGTCATCCTACAACATCATGGTCATCATGAACGACCAGCGGGGAATAGACACGCTGGACTTCTGCCGCACCATCGGCATCACGAAGGATTTCTACATCAAGCGGATGGAAGAAATCAAGGCCAAGACCAACTATTCGCGCTACACGCCGCAGGTTTTCCTCAGCCAGATTCCCTCGCAGGAGTTTTCCGTGTTCCGGGAAAAGCTGTTCCGCTTCAACGGTTTCTCCGCCGAAAAGCGCTCCGTGCGCCACTACACCTCGGGCATCGCCGCCCACATCTTAGGCGACATGGGCGAGGTGAGCAACGCGGACATCGAGGAGGACAACTACTACCAAAGCGGCGACTACATCGGCAAGCTCGGTGTGGAACGCTCCTACGAGAAACAGCTGCGCGGCGAAAAGGGGATGCGCATCATGCTCCGCGACGTACACGGCCGGACAAAGGGCCACTACCAGAACGGCAAGTACGACAAGGCGCCCATACCCGGCAAGGACCTCATGCTCAGCATCGACAGCGAGCTGCAAGCCTTGGCCGAACGCCTGCTCGAGGGAAAACTCGGCGCCATCGTGGCCATAGAGCCCTCCACGGGCGAAATACTCTGCATGGCATCGTCGCCTTCCTACGACCCCCGGCTCATGGTGGGGCGCGACCGGGGGAAAAACCACCAGAGGCTGAACAGCGACCCCATGAAGCCGCTCCTTAACCGCGCCATCATGGGCACCTATCCGCCCGGCTCCACCTTCAAGCTCACACAGGCCCTCATCGGGCTTCAGGAAGGCAGCATCGACCCCACCATTTCCTTCCCCTGCCACCACGGATTCAACTACCGCGGCCTGCACGTGGGCTGCCACTCCCACGCTTCCCCCATCAGTCTGATACCTGCCCTCGGCACCTCGTGCAACGCCTACTTCTGCTGGAACCTTTACCGCCTCTTCAGCAACCGCTCCAGGTTCAAGTCCACGCAGGACGCCATGACGCGGTGGAAGGACCACGCCGTGGCTATGGGCTTCGGATACAAGCTCGGCGTGGACCTGCCCGGCGAGCGCCGCGGCATGATTCCCAACGCGCAGTACTACGACAAGGCCTACCGCGGCCGCTGGAACGCGCTGACGGTCATCTCCATTGCCATCGGGCAGGGCGAAGTCACGGCCACGCCGCTCCAGATAGCCAACCTGGCCGCCACCGTAGCCAACCGCGGCTTTTACTATATCCCCCACATCATCCACGACATCCGCGGCAGCCAGATCGACAGCATCTACCGCACGCGCCACTACACGCTCGTCGACCGCAAGTGGTACAACTACGTCGTGGCGGGCATGCGCCGCGCCGTCACCCACGGCACCTGCCACAGCGCCAACCTGCCTGGCATCGAGGTCTGCGGAAAGACGGGAACTGCCCAGAACCGCGGGCACGACCACAGTACGTTCGCCGGATTCGCCCCGATGAACGACCCGAAGATCGCCGTATCCGTCTACGTGGAAAACGGCGGCTGGGGCAACACCTACGGCGTACCCCTCGGCGCGCTCATCATTGAGCAGTACCTGAACGGGAAACTTTCGCCCGAATCGGCCAAAAAGGCGGACGCCTTCCAGCACAAACATATCAAATACGCAGACTATGCCCGATAACTCTCCCCGCAATCCCGCCTTCACGGCCGACTGGGTCGTCATCGTCATCTTCCTCGCCCTCATGGCGTTCGGCTGGATCAGCATCTGCGGCGCAAGCCACGAAATCGGCGACACGGACTTTCTGAGCTGGAGCACGCGCACCGGCAAGCAGCTGGTGTGGATGAGCTGCGCCGTGCTGCTGGGCTTTGTCCTGCTCATGGTCGACGACCGCTACTTCGACACACTGGCCGACCTGCTCTACTGGGTCATGATTGGCGTGCTCTTCATCACCCCCTTCATAGCAAAGGACATCAAGGGCTCCCACTCCTGGATAAGCCTGGGCTCCATCAGCCTGCAGCCCGCCGAGTTTGCCAAGTGCACCACGGCACTGGCGCTCGCCAAGCTCATCAACCGCTACGGCTTCACGCTGGATAACATGCGCAACCTGGCCCAGGCCGCCGGCATGGTGCTCCTGCCGTTCGCCCTCATTGTGATGCAGCGCGAGACGGGCTCCGCCCTGGTCTACCTGTCCTTCTTCCTCATGTTCTACCGCGAGGGCATGCCGGGCAGTTTCCTCTTCACGGCCACGGCCGCCGTGGTCTACTTCATCGTAGGCATCCGCTTCTCGGACGTGGTGGTGCCCATGACGCACACCTCGGTCGGCGAGTTTTCCGTATTGCTCATGATCTGGCTCTTCACGGCGGGCCTCGTGCGGGTCTACTGCCCGCACACGCCCCATGCCACGCGCCTCTTTGTCTGGGGCGGCACGGCCACGGCCTTGGCCCTGCTGTTCTCCCACTTCGTCATCCCGTTCGACGTGGCATGGGTCCAAGTGGGCGTCTGCATCGGAATGGCCTGCTACCTGGGCTGGCAGGCGCTGGGCGAACGGGCCGGGCGCTACACGCTCATCGCCCTCTTCGCCTTGGGCTCCACTGCCTTTCTCTACTCCGCCAACTACACGCTCAACCACATCCTTGAGCCTCACCAGCAAGTGCGCGTCCGCGTGCTGCTGGGCATGGAGGAAAGCATCACCGATGCGGGCTACAACGTCAACCAGAGCAAGATAGCCATCGGCTCGGGCGGACTGCTGGGCAAGGGCTTCCTCAACGGCACGCAGACCAAGCTGAAATACGTGCCCGAACAGGACACGGACTTCATCTTCTGCACCGTGGGCGAGGAGGAAGGCTTCATCGGCTCGGCGGCCGTGCTGCTGCTGTTTCTCGCGCTCATCCTGCGCTTGGTCTACCTTGCAGAAAGGCAGACCACGAAGTTCGGACGCGTCTACGGCTACTGCGTGCTGAGCGTCCTTTTCTTCCACGTGCTCATCAACGTCGGCATGGTCATGGGCCTCATGCCTGTTATTGGCATCCCGCTGCCGTTCTTCAGCTATGGCGGCTCCTCGCTCTGGGGATTCACGCTCATGCTCTTCATCTTCCTGCGGATCGACGCAGGCAACAAACCGCGGCTGGCCTGACCGCCGCTTCACACGGATTACCAAACTGATTGCTGCATATACCTCCCATGAACAGACATACTTCAGAAAACCGTCGCGGCGTAGCGCTCTTCCTCCTGGTCGCAGCCCTTATCGTCGCCGTCATCATCTACTTCAAGACACAGACCCCCACGGCCGAACGCGCCGCCCGTCCCAGCGCCGGCCCGAATGCCAAAGAACCGGCCGTCGCCGTGCCGGACACGTCACTCTCGCCCGAATTTGGCTCCGACACTCCGGACAGCATCGTGCCGGCCGTCCCCGACTCCATCGGCGTGGACAACAGGCCGCCCGACGAGGCCGGCGCCGAGGACGGCTACTGGAACGGCTATCACGACGGCGTGGCCGGAGTGGAACTGACCGAGCACGACGTGACGAGCAACTTCCCCACCGAAGAAGAGCGCCGCACCTATGCCGAAAACTACCGCGAAGGCTACTTGCAGGGATTCCGCGAGGGGAGCGGACAGGAATTCAAACCGTGACCGCACCGCCCGCCCGTGGCGTATCCTTCCGGCCGCGCCTCATCGCGCCGCGAACGAGGGACACTGCGGCACATTCCCAGAAAAAACGGACTAAGGAAACAATTTTTTATGTACTTTTGCGTTGAAAACATGTAAGGACGAAAGTTAAGAAACTCCCGGACATGCCCGGAAGCCTTACGGCCCGCGGCGACATCCTTAGGAAAGTCCTGAAAACGAGAAGCTCACGCTCCGGCGGCGCCCGGCACATCCGTTGCCCGGGCACGACAGAAGCTCCGCGCCCTCCGCGCTGCCGGACTCACGCCGCGCCGCCCGGCGGCATGGCTCTTCCCGGCAAAGGGCAACCAAGACCGGGCGGCCCCACGCGGCCCGCCGTTTTTTATGCCCGTATGCCCCGAACCATTACAGAAGTGTCAAAAACAAACAGCGCCGCACACGGGAGCGGCGCGCCAAGAGGCACAGTCACAACGACTCCATGAGCAACGACTATCTCTATACAGTCATATCCTTCCTGACCAGCCTGCTGACGGCCATCATCGCCATGCCGTGGATGCTGCGATTCTGCAAGAAGCGCGGCTTCTACGACCTGCCCAACGAGCGCAAGCTGCACCACCACAAGATACCGCGCCTCGGCGGCATGGTCTTTGTCCCCGCAGCCCTCGTCGGCATGATCGCTGCCCTGCTGCTCATGTCAGCCGCACAGCCCGATGTCCCCACGTTCCACGCTACAACGTTTGTCATCACGGGCGGCATTTTTCTGATTTATCTCATCGGCCTGCTCGACGACCTCTTCGGCCTGCGGGCCAGTTTCAAGTTTATAGTGCAGTTTGTCGCCGCACTCGTCATGCCGCTCTGCGGCCTCTACATTGACAACCTGTACGGATTCTGCGGCATCCACGAGCTGCCGCTCTGGGCGGGCTATGCCTTCACCGTGCTGGTTTCGCTGCTCATTGTCAACTCCATCAATCTCATCGACGGGATAGACGGGCTGGCCTCTGGCCTGAGCCTGCTGGCCCTGTGCACGTTCACAGTGCTCTTCGCGCAAATGCACAGCATCGGCTACACGCTCTTCTCCGCCGCGCTCATAGCGCCGCTGCTCGTATTCATGCGCTACAACCTCTTCGGGAGCATCGTGCGGGGCACCAAGACCTTCATGGGCGACTCGGGCAGCCTGATCCTGGGCTACGCGCTGGCTTACTTAGCCATCAAGTATGCCATGTCCGATGCCGGCGGGACGGACAGCACGTCCGACCCGCTGCTGACTGCCTTCACGCTCGTGCTCGTGCCCACGTTCGACCTGGTCCGCGTCGCGATAGGCCGCATGCGCCATCACGTCTCCATATTCCACGCCGACAAAAGCCACATTCATCATAAATTCCTTGCCGCAGGCTTCAACATGCACCAGGCACTGGCTGCCATCATAGCCGTGCAGGTGGCATACTGCCTGCTCAATTGGGGCCTTCACCTCGCCGGGATAGACACGACCATCATCGTCGTAACGGACATCCTGCTCTTCGCCATGCTCCAGCACGCACTCAACCTACGCATCAGCCGGCACCAGCAACAAGCGCCCCATAACCGAAAGACCAGAAAATGATGCCTTATAAAGTATCTTTCTCCATCGTCGTCTACTGCCACCCTCTCGAAGAACTGCAGGCGGTCCTCGCCTCCGTCCTTCTCTACAAAGGGGAAAAACGCATATTCCTCATCGACAACTCTCCTACGCGCGAGGCCGAAAGCCTTACACGGATGGACGACTCCATCTGCTACGTCAACAACGGCCGCAACGCCGGATTCGGCCAAGGCCACAACCGGGGACTCGAACTGGCCGAGGCCTATGGCAGCAAATACCACTTCGTGCTCAACCCGGACATCACCTACACGCGCGACGTGGCCGCCAGCATGATTGACTTCATGGAGCAGCACGAAGAGGTAGCGCAGGTCATGCCGCGCATTCTCTACCCGGACGGCCGGATGCAGTATTTGCCCAAATTGTGCCCCACGCCGTGGATGCTCCTGCTGCGGCAGATGAGACGTCCCGCCAGAACCTACGCCCGCCGCATGGAGCGCTTCGAAATGCGCCGCATGAGCAACGACCGCACGTACGACGTGGCCTGCATCTCGGGATGCTTCTCCCTGCTGCGCATGAGCGCGGTGAAGCAAGTGGGCGGCTACGACAAACGCTACTTCATGTATTTCGAGGACACGGACCTGACGCGCCGGCTGCACCGCCACTTCCGCACCGTCTACTTCCCGATGGTGGAGGTACACCATGCCTACGGCCACGGAGCGGCCAAGAATCCGCGCCTCTTCCTGCACTTCGTCCGCTCCTGTGTGAAGTATTTCTGCAAATGGGGATGGGTGTTCGACGGGGAACGAAAGAAGTTCAACAAAGAAGTGCTGCGCCAGGTGGAAGCCGGATAGTCCGGCGGACACAGCATCCTGCCGCAACGGCGCGGGGGCATTCCGAAACGAAGGAATGCCCCCGCGCCGTTTTCTGTAAGCCTGCGGCAACGGGCCTTAGCGCGCGGGAAACTGGCCTTAGCCCCGATTTTACTGGGCCTGGCCCCGCGACGACGGGCCTTAGTCCCGTTTCACCTCGTCATAGGCCCGCCATGCGGCGGCGATGCGGCGGGCAACGGCAGGGGCGACGATGCAAAAAAAGCCCGCGCCGGAAAGGACGCGGGCCGTAATCAGGGGTGCGGAGACGAAGGCGACGTCAGCGCAGGTCGAGCTCGTCGAGCACGTAAGTAGAGCCGCCGAACTTGTCGATGATGAAGAGGACGTAGCGGATGTCCACGTTGATGCAGCGCTGTAGGGCGGGGTTGAACTTCAAGTCGCTGGAAAGGCTCTCGATATTGCCGTCGAAGGCCAGACCGATGAGCTCGCCCTTGGCATTCATGACGGGCGAACCGGAGTTGCCGCCCGTGATGTCGTTGTTCGTCAGGAAGCAGGTGGGCAGTTCGCCGTCCTCGCGGGCGTAGCGGCCGTAGTCCTTCCGCTCATAGAACTTGCGCAGGTCCTCGTTGACGAAGTAGTCGCTCTCAGTGGTGCTGGCCTTCTCGAACATACCGGTGAGCGTGGTGCGCCAGTCGTAGAGCACGCCGTCGCGCGGCTTCAGGTCGCAGACGTGGCCGTAGGTCATGCGGAGCGTGAAGTTGGCGTCGGGCGCCTTGGTCCAGTCGTACATCTCGCAGAGTCCGCGCACATAGACCTTGTCCAACTCGCGGCGCTGCACGTTGTAGCGCTGCACAGCAGGGGCCAACTGCGTGCTCAGGAAATTCATAAGCTCGTTGAAATGCTTGCAGACAGGGTCGTTGCGCAGGGCATCCGCCGTGGGGTGCTGCATGAAGGCGTCGAAGGTGGCCCGGTCGCGGAAGATGCTCTTGGCGTACATGTCGGCATAGTAGGCCTTAACGTCGCCCGATTTCAGGAAGCTGGGCTGCAAGCCGAGGCGGCTGTACTTCTGCCAGAAGGGCAACAGAATCTGCATAGTTTGCAGGTCTATCTTCTGGTCGTAGTGGCCGGCAGCCTGCTCGAAAGCCTGCTCGAAAGTCGCGCGAGCGGCGGCAATGTCCTTCTCCTTGCCGCTCTCCAGTGCTTCGGCGAAGGCATTTACCGCAGACATGGGCATATAGAGATGCTGCTGCAAGAGAGTGAAGTTGAGAAGCTGGCTGTCGTAGAGCGTGTCCTCGTAAGCCTTGCACAGGCGGTCAATGCGCTCGATGATGTCAGCGTAGGCTGGATCGGAACTCTGGGCTGCGTAAGCGCGGAAGGCCTTCTCCTCCGCCTCCTTCTTCTGCAAGAGTCCCGTCTTCTCCACAGACTCGTTCATGCCGCCATAGTTCTTGACCACGTTGCCGAGGCTGAAATAGTCGTCCTCCAGCTGCAGGCGGATGGAATCATCGGCATCCATCTGCTGCTTCATGAACTCGAGCTGGGCGTTGCCCGGCACGAATACGGCCGAATTTAATACGGTGCGGAGCTTCACCTCAGAGGCGGTGAGGTAACGGCTCGTGCTGCCGGGGAAACCCATAATCATGGCGTAGTCGCCCTTCTGGATGCCCTTGAGCGAGATGGGGAGGTACTTGCGCACCTTCAAGGGGACGTTGTCCTTGCTGTACGGGGCGGGCTGGCCGTCCTTGTCGGCGTAGATGCGGAACATGGCGAAGTCGGCGTTCTGACGCGGCCACATCCAGTTGTCCGTATTGCCGCCGAACTGACCGATGTTGTAGGGCGGATTAACCACGAGACGGACGTCAGAGTAGACTTGCTCGTAGAACATGTAGAACTGATTGCCGCCGAAGTAAGGCACGATGCGAACGCGGATACCCTTCTTCTTGCGCAGGTCACTCTTCTTGAGCAGCTTCTCAGCGAGCGGCTCGAGGAAACTCTGGCTTTGAGCCGTGTAGGCGTCGGCCTTCTCCTTCGCGGCCGCCTTGTTGACATCGTCCGTCACGTCCACGACGCGCAGGACAAAGGTGAAGGTGAGGTCGGGCGTAGGCAACTCCTCGGCGCGGCTCTTGGCGAAGTAGCCGTCCTTGAGATAGTTCTTGTCCATCGTACTCATGGCGTGGACGTAACTGAATCCGCAATGATTGTTCGTCAGCACGAGGCCGTCGGCCGAGACCACCTCACCTGTGCAACCGCCGCCAAAGATGCCGACACACTCGCGCAGCGAAGGCGACGTCTCGCTGTAAAGCGCTTCAGGCGGCAGCTGAAGGCCGGCCTTACGCAGCGAGTCCTCCAGGTGCTGCTGCTTCATCAACTTCAGCAGCCACATGCCTTCGTCGGCACGGGCCGCCGTCAGCCCCATCAGCAGGGCCAGACAAAATCCAAGGATTTTCTTCATGTTTATTATGAATTGGTTTATAAAGGTTTATCGCCGTATTTGTCAGAACGGATAGCCTATGGCAAAGTGGAAGGCAAAGCCATCCTTGAACCGTTCCAGATTGTAGAACCCGGATTTGCGCGTTTCGTAGGGGGCGTGCAGGCCGATGCCGACGTCGAAGCGAAGGACAAGGAACTGGAGGTCGTAGCGCAAGCCCAGGCCGGTGCCCACCGCAATGTGCTTCAGCGACTCGCGGGAAAGTTTGCCACCGGGCCGCAAGGGATCGTCGCGCAGGAGCCATACGTTACCGACGTCGAGGAATACGGCTCCGTGCAGGCTGCCGAAGAGATGGGCACGCAGCTCGGCGTTCGCCTCGAGCTTGAAATCACCCGTCTGGTCGATGTAAGCATACCTGTCATTGTCCGAACGGAAGGAGCCGGGCCCGATGGTACGCACGGTGAACGCGCGGACACTGTTGGCGCCGCCGACATAGAACTGCTCGGAGTAAGGGGCACGCAGGCTGTTGCCGAAACTAAAGATAGCTCCTGCGAAAAGGCGCGTAGCCACGTTGAAGCGGGCATTCAGGCGGAACGTCTCGTGCACTTCGGCCGTGAGTTTTACGAATTGCGCGAAGGGGCTGCCGAAGAGTTTCTTGTCCCGCTCGTTGAACCCACGCCCCGCCGCGGCGTAAAGGCCGGAGACCAGGTTGCCGGACTCCTTTGCCGAGAGCTGGAGCCAAACGGGATTGCGGTGGCCGGCGGACGACGTATAGGTATAAGTGTAGGAAATAGAGGGGATAAACTGGTCCCTCATGCTGGCGTAGAGCGCAGGGTTAGCGTCCATAATGGAATCGAACGTCGCCGTGCGGTGAAGCATCTTGTCGAAGTCCAGACTGAAGAGCGTCAGCTCGTGCTGGGAGGTGCTGCGCTTGTGCCAGGCATACTTGGCGTCAACTCCGAAGGTGATCATATTGAAAAAGCCGGCGCGGTTCTTCCAATCGGCATTGAGCGCAAAGGTCGTAGTGGCGGGAAAACGGGTATGCCGGCGGCTGATGCCGGGAAAGAGGAAACGCGGAAAGTCGAACGACAGCTCCGTGCCAAGCTCGTAGGAGTTGAGCAGGGAATTGCGCTCGCCGCGGCCGGAACCGCTCTGCCATTCGTACGAACCGAAGATCTTGAACGAGACTTTCTCACCCGAGCCGAACGCATTACGCTTGGCGATGCTGAACGAAACGCCAGGACCCACCTGCTGGTTGCTCTTGAGCGTAGCGTTCATCTCGAAACTGCTGTCGTAAAGTTTGTCCATCACTGCGCTTACGTAGACGTCGAGCGTGTCGCAGCCGGCCGTCGTGTCGCGTGGGATGTAGTCCACGTTCATTTGGCTGAACACGCCCAGGCTATTCAGCTTTTCCAGCGTCAGGTCACTGTCGCTCAAGCGGAACAGTTCGCCCTTTCTGTGATTGATGGACCGCCGCCACATGTTGGGGCGCAGCGGCAGCTCGGAGCCGGAATAGGTATAGGTGTAGTCGCGGCGGCGCAGCACCTTGTCCAGCGGGTCACCCTCGGAACGGCGCACGGCCACGTAGGTATTGCCGATGTACCACGGATGCCGGACGCGGGCCGGGCGCTCCGGCGCGGGGCGCACCTGAAGCTGCACGTAGCCGCGGCGCATCAAGGTGTCGGCGCGATAGGTCGTATAGGGCGCAGAGTAGAAATAATAGCCATTCTCGCGGAAAAGTTTTTCGATACGCGTCTGCTCGTCGGCCAGATTCACGACATTAAAAGCATCGCCCTTGCGCAAGAGCCGCTCGTCGGCAGTTGCCCGCAGCAGGCTGTCGGCCACGGGAGTGAATTGCTGATAAGCGATGGAGTCGAGGCGGTGCAGGGGACCGGCGTAGACGTGGTACAGTATCTTGGCCTTCTTCGGGTCCTTCTGCGGCAGGAGCTCGTATGATACTTTCCCGCTGAAGTAGCCGTAGTTGTGGAGCGTATTCGTGGCCACGCGGACACGCATATCCGGGCTCACGGAACTGACATAGACCGGCTTGGCGGCGAACTTGCGGAAAATCCAACGCCCCAGGCCTTTCTTATACTTCGCGAAGCCGTTGTAAATCCAGAGGCCGATGGGGAAGGGGGAGCGCAAGGAGGAAGAGCCGAAAAGCGCGTCGTTGGGCGGATAGGCCAGGACGGCCTCTACTTCGGCCTTCGCCTTTTCAAAATCGGCCAGGTCGGCCTCGTGTCTGGCCCGCAGGGCGGCGCGTTGCTCGGACGACAAGCTGCGCCACAGCGAGTCGCGCCGCGCCGAGGCCCCTTGGTGTCCGTCGCCTTTCAGCACGTCGCCCACCGCGTGCACCGCGCTCCCGATAGAGGCTATCACGCCAGCCGAATCGCGCACGGCCTTCTTGTCCCACTTCCGGGGAACGCCCTCATACGTGATGTCGTCTATACCAATATATAATTGCTCCTCTTCCGGCAGATTCTTCGTCGTCGAGCAGGCTGAAAGCAGCGCCACGAATATGGCGCAGGCCCACTGCACGGAGCGCAGTTCTCTTCCGAAAGGCATCTTATTTTTCATCCTTTTCCTCCGTCTCCTTTTTCCCTTTCCGGTTTGAAAATATAAAGAGCTCGCCCAGCCGGTTCGTCTTACGGCGCAATACGAGACCGGCTCCGGTCGTTGTAAGTTCGCCTTCCAGAGGGTCTTGCGTACTGCGGTCATAAAATACCCTGACGTAGCGCGAGGCGCTCTTGTCCAAGCGGTACTCCACAGCGATGTTGTCGATGAAGCTCGCGGCCGAGTTCTGCGCGTCCTCGCCCGTGCTCACCTTTCCCCCGATGATGACACTGATGCGGTTGTTCCAGAAGCGCTTTGCAAACTGGAAGGAATAGTCCGTCGTCTCCGTGCCTTTGCTGCTCGTGCCGCTCTCCATGCCCACCGTCACGTCGATGGTCTTGAGCGCGCTGCCCGCGATATTCTGAATCTCGCTCTGCAGGAAGGCGTTCAGGGCGTTGCTCGCCTTGAAGCCGCTGCCACTCATGTTTGAGAGGTCGTCCGTCATATACATACCCGTGGCCAGCATCGCCACGGCCGCCTTGCTGCGCTGCGCCGTGGTCATGGCCGCCAGCTGATTCTGCACGCTGAGGTCCTCGGGCGCCTCGATGGTAAACTCCAGCCCCATGTCATTGAGCGGGCGGGAGAGCGCCACGCCCACGTCGAAAGCCACAGAGCGGGGCTGGTCGTTCTCCGTCACCGTAGCCTTCACGCGCTCCTTCGCCGCGATGTTCAGCGTCGGGTTCATCACGTCGCCCGTGAAGCTGACGCTGCTGCCCGGCACTATGGTAAACGTCTTCAGCGGAATCACCGGGAGGGAATACTTCATCTCCCCGCTGTTTGCCGTAAAGCTGCCTGTCAGCCGGAGATCGCCCTGCTGGGTAATGCGCATAGTCAGGTCGCCGCCGCCCTCCAGGTTCACATAATTTTCGCCGTCCTCGCTCAGATTGCAGCGGAAGCGCGCGGCGTCGCTAATAGAGATGCCCAAAGACATGTCGAACCCGCCCGTCGGGACCGTCGGCGCGTCGTACACGGCCGTCGTGTCGGCGAAGCTGACAAACTGTACCAGGTCGCTCAGCCTGTCGTCCACCGTCAGCGGCGAATCCTTCAGGATATAGGTCATATCCGTGCGATCCAGCACGGACACGTTGCCGCGGATGAAGATATTGTCCATCGTCCCGCGCAGCGTTCCGGAATAGTCCGCATAGACCTTGCCGAAAAGCAGCGAGGAGGCCTTGCGCTTCGTGTTGATAATTTCGAAATTCGTTGCCCGCATGGACAGGTCCAGACCTATGCGGCTGAAGTCCGACATATCCACCGCCCCGTTCATCACGAGGGGATTGTCCGGCTGCTGGGCGGAGTAGAGGCCGTAGTTCTCGAAAGTCAACCGGCCGGCCTTCATCTCGATGGGTTGCTCGTCCAACTGGAAGTCGAAGCCGTAAGCGTCGGAATAGAGGTGGGCGGTGTCGAAAGCCAACGTACCGTCCAGGACGGGCGCCGCGGCGCTGCCTTTCACGTCCAGCTCGCCCCGCACCGTTCCCTTCAGGGCAATGTCCGTCCCGGCCAGGAAACCGTTGACCAGCGGCAGGGGAAATCCCGTCAGCCGCACTTTCCCGTCGAAGCTGCCTTCGCCGCGATCCACGTAGACCCCTTCGCATTCCATCACCTGCTCGTCCTCCGCCGTCACGTAGGCGGTGGCATAGTGCGCGCCGCCCTTCTGTGGCATATACATGGCTTCCAGCCCGATTTTGCCCAAGGGTACATCCTCATAGCTCAGGTTTTCCGCCGTGAACATCGCCGCAGCCGAGAGCGACTCCCGGTCCGCCGTCACGTGCAAGTCTCCGCTCAGCATGCCGCCCAGTCGCGGCAAGTAGGGCAACACCTCCGACAGCTCGCCCAAGTTCACGTGGTTCAGGCTCACCGTGAGGTCGTTGGCCGAGTCTACGGGCTCGCCGAAGATGTGCAGTCCCGTGCCGTCGTCGGCCAGCAGGCTCACGTTGGCGCGAATACTCCTGTCGCGGCCCAGGTAGATGAAGTTACTGTCGTTCACGGTGAAGGTGCGGTAGGCTATGACCGGCTGTTCGGGGAACACCGACAAATTGATGCCGCCCGGCGCCAGATCGGCGCGCACGCCCACATCGATGCCCTTGCGCCCCGCCTGGTCGGTATAGACAAGCTGGGCGCCAAGGCCCGTACCGAGGAAGAAGGACGTCAGCCGGGCATTGAACTTATGGGGATTGTCCTTGCGGTAGTTATGGATATAGCCGTTCAGTTTCAGTCCGAGAGAGTCTTGATAAAGGAGCACGTGGACCGTGTCGAGCATCAGCCCGCCGCGCTCGAACGTGCCGAAGCGCATCAGTCCGCCCACGCCCCAGCGCGGGTCCGTCTTGAGGCGCATACTCAGATGGCTGTACGTGATGCCCTGCGTCTGCAGCATACGGCCCAGGGGGTTGTCCCGCCCGGCGTTGAGCTTAAAGTCCAGGCGTGGCACCACGCCCTTCAGCTCCTGCTGGTCAATGCGTTTGTCCGCCGCCTGCTGGCGCATCGTCTCCATGAACCGGTCCGTCTGGGCCAGGAGTTGGTCCACGGTGCCACTCGTTCCCACGGCCAGCTGCAAGTCGCCGGCTGTAGCCTGGAGCCACGTCGTGTCCGCGTCCGCGTTGAGCTGGAAGTCCAGATCCTTGGCCATGAGGCTGCGCTGAGATGTCTCGAAGCGCAGATGGCTCACGCCGCCCTCGGCGCCGTAGGCGGAGAAGTCGCGGGCCGCGCGCAGGGCGATGTCCACATCGCCGCCCACGGCGAGCGTGTCGTCCACGAGGCCCATGCGGTGCAGATTTACGGACATCACGGCGGCTGTCAGCCGCGCATCGAGCTGCTTGCCCACGTTGCCCGTTATCCGCATGTCGCCTTCCAGGAAGTCGTTGTCCGACTTCAGTTGCGCCTCCAGGTGTCCTTGGTCCAGCCGCGCCCGCAGGGCCACGTTGCCCACGCCCCATCCGCCATAAGACAGGCTGTCCACCGCCGCCTCGGCAACCAGCCGCGTCGAGGCGGCAAAGGGGTCGAAGCCGCAGCCCTCGGCCCGCAGCGAGCCGCTGAAGGGCCCCAGAGCTATCACCGGGACAAAGCGCCCCACGGGGAAGCGCGTCGCGCGGACCTCCGCGCGGTAGGCATTGCGCGCCAGATCCATCTGTCCCTTCACCGCCAGCCGACCGCCGACAGCGCTGAGCGTCAGGTCGGTGCGGGCCTGCGGGCCGTCGAGGGCCGCCGTCCCGGCCAGCGTCAGCGGACAGGGCAGCGAGAAACTGCCCCGGCTCTCCTCCGGCAGAAAGTCCTGGACGAAGTCCATATCGCGTCCGTCCAAACGGAAACGGGCCTGCACCAAGCGGCTGTCGGCCAACAGGCGGCGCCCATCGGCGCTGCCTGTCAGGCGTAGCGCGCCCCGCAGGTCGGCCTCCAAGCCGTTCACGCTCAGGCGGTCCACATTCCCCGCCACCGTGGCACGCAGCTTCAGGTCGCGCTCGGGCCAGGCGCTCAGCAGGGCGTCGTCCACCATGCCGCGGCCCAGCGTGCGCACATCCTGCGGGGCAAGCCCGGCCTCCAGGCGGACCAGCATCTGGCCGCCTCCACCGGGCTGCAGGGCTTTCCAGTCCAGCGTAGCGTCCGCCCGGAGTGCGGAATGCGGCAGTTCCAGATTCAGTCCGCGCAGCACGAGCCGCGCCGTGTCCAGAAACACCGGGCCGGAAAGGTTCCGCACCTCTACGCCGCTACGGTCGCGCAGAGCCAGCCGCGCCAGTCCGGCACGGAGCGTGCCGGCCGAGTCGTAGTGGAACGTGTCCACCCGCAGGCTGACGTCCGTCAGATCTATATAGTTGAAATCCAGCCCAGGCGAAGCGGCCCGGAAACCGGGCCATAGCAGACTGTCCGTATGGACAAAGGCCTCGTTACCGCCGCGACGGGGCTTCACGCCGCCACGCACGGCATAGGTCAGCGCACTGCGGCGCACGGTCAGGCGTTCCACGGCATAGTCCGGCCGTCCGGTGTCGAAGCGCCCGTCCAGCAGCTCGGCATAGCCCAGACCCGCCGCCAGGCGCATGGAGTCGCCGGGGAGCGACAGCCGCGCGCGCGTGTCCTCAATGACGACGCGGCACGCCTCGATGAGCCAGGGAGACGAGGTGGCCGACGTGTCCTTGCGCGCCGTGTCGCTCAGTGCAACGCAAAGGTCGGCTCCGCGCAGCGTAGCCTCCTCCACCATCACGCGGCCCCGGCCCCACTCCACGCCATGCGATTTCACTTCCAGGTAGCCCACGCGGCCGCGCACGTAGGTGTCGGATATCCAGTCGCGACTGTCCACCTGCGCGCCGTAGAGGCTGAACCCGTCAATGTCCGCCCGCCCTTGCAGGAGGGGGACCAACCGCACGTTCAGCCGCAGCGATTCGGCTGCCAGCAGCGTGTCGCCCCGGTCGGCCATGCAGAGGCGGTGGACAGCCAGGTCGAGAGGGAAGGCCAGCCGGATGCGGCCCACCGAAACCTTCATGCCGGTCGAGGCCGACAGTTCGGCCGCTACCTTGCGGACCAGCAGGTCCTGCACGGGCGGCAGATATATCAGGACGGCCAGGATTAGGAACAAAAGGACAGGCGTCGCGAGACATATGCCCGTCCATTTGAGCCATTTCCGACCCTTCATTTTTTTCTTCATCATTGCAAAGGTAACGCAAACTTTCCTAAAAGCCAAACGCATGGCGGCCAAATGTGGCAAAATGCTGTCTATATGCCCATCCGTCGCCGCCGGTTGCTCCCTCCCTCAGCCCTTGCTCCTCTTTCTCCGCCGGCGGGCGCGCCGTTTCCCGGACTTGGATTTCCGGACACGGGGCCAGTGGAAGTTTCTACGGGGATAGGGCCAGTTTTTACGGGCCTAAGCCCCGTGGCGACGGGCCTTAGGCGTGTGGCTACGTCCGCCGGGCAGCGCCGCGCTCAGGCTGCCGCGACGGGAGCTTGAGCGCGCCGGCTGATGAGCCAAAGGCCGGTCATGGTCAGCAGGCCGTTGAGCATCAGCAGTTCGTAGCCGAACGTGTAGCCCCACAGGCGGGGCGCTGCGAAGTCCAGCATGCCGCACACCACGGGACTGGCCACGACAATCCAGGGCACCAGGCGGTCGGCCGGCCGGCGGCGCGTGGCCAGGCCGAAGGCGTAGAGGCCGAGCAAGGGGCCGTAGGTGTAGGAGACCAGTACGTAGATGGTATTGATGACATTCGGGCCGCCGGCCGCGCGGAACAGGAACAGACTGGCCAGAAAGGCTGCCACGACGCACACGTGAACCCGGCGGCGCAACCGCGCCGCGCGGCGGGGAGAAAGGCCGCGGTCCTCCAGCCGGAGCAAGTCGATGCAGCAGCTGGTGGTCAGGGCCGTCAGCGTGGAGTCGGTGCTGGCGAAGGCGGCTGCCACGACGCCCACCGTGAAGGGGATGACGACGAGCGGCCCGAGTACGCCGTCGGCCACGAGCGTGGGCAGCAGAGCGTCGCCCGCAGCGGGCGGCGTGATGCCCCGCGCCGCACAGAGAGCGTGGAGAAGCACGCCGAGCGAGAGGAGCAGCAGATTGAGCGGCAGGAAACAGGCGCCGTAGGCGCACATATTGCGCTGGGCCTCGCGCAGTGACTTGCACGTCAGGTTTTTCTGCATCATGCTTTGGTCCAGTCCGGTCATCACGACGACGACAAATATGCCGCTCGAAAACTGCCGCCAGAAAGCCTGCGGGCTCCCCGGGTCCCACTCAAAGACACGGCTCATGGGACTGTCCGCCACGGTGCGGACAGCTTCAGCCGGTGTGAGGCCGAGACCCGAAACGGTGATGGCGAGCAAAGCGACAAGGGCCAGCAGCAGACAGGCGGTCTGGAACATGTCGGTGCGCACCAGGGTGAAAATGCCGCCGCGCCGCGTATAGGCCCAGATGAGGGCCAGGACGACGAGGGCTATGGCGAGAAACGCGAGGGGGCTCTGCGCCGCGGCCGAACCGGGGACGCACACGAACTGCTGCAGCACGAGGCAGGCCAGGTAGAGGCGCGCGCCGCCGGCCGCCAGCTTGCCGAGCACGAAGAAAAGGGCGCCGACGCGGTGGGTGCGCGCGCCGAACCGGCCCTCCAGATAGGTGTAGATGCTTGTCAGGCGCAGCCGGTAATAAAGGGGGAGCAGCACGAAGGCCACTGCAATATAGCCAAAAAAGAAACCGGCGCACATCTGCAGATACGTCATGCCCGTCGTAGCGACCCAGCCGGGTACGGAAACGAACGAGACGCCGGATATGCTGGCCCCTATCATGCCGAAGCCGACCATCCACCACGGTGAGCGCCGCCCGGCACGAAAGAAGGTGTCGTTGTCGGCCCGGCGCGCGGTCCGGCCCGACAGCCAGAGCAGTAAGGCGAAATAGACGGCCAGCGTGGCCAGAAGGAGAAGAGTCTGGTGCATTTTCGGTACAACATTTGGGATTCAGCCTGCAAATTTACGTTTTCTTCCCGCTTCGGGCGACCGCCGCGGCCGCATGTTTGGATTTATTATGCGCCGCTAAAGCGCATTTCCCGGAAAAAACTTTTATCTTTGTAACCGGGTTAATACCCGCTCCCCATCCACCCGACGGATGGGAAAGGGAGATACACCTATATAATATTGTCTTATGAAACGACATTTCAGACTCCTGCTCCTGCTGCTCGCCGCCCTGCCGGCGCTGATGAGGGCACAGACGGGCGCGGACGACGGATCGGCTACCTCCGTGGCAACGGCAGATTCGCTGGCCGCGGACTCACTGGCCGACCATGCTTATACGGGCCTGGACCTGCCCCTGCTGGACCTCGGCGCGCCGGGGCTGGACGGCTGCACGCCGTGGGACTACGGACTCTACGGCCCCACTTGGCGGCTGCACGAGGGATTTAACGCGCAGTTCGCGCTGAGCCTGACGGCAGCCTTCGGACACGGCGCGCCGTCGGGCGTGGGCTTCGGACAGAGCGCCGCCCTGGCCTACGCCTTGCCGCTGGGCAGGCGCTTCGACGTGGCAGCCGGCGTCTACGCCGCCCACCTGGACTGGGGCGGATACCAGCGCACGGAGGGCGGATTCGCGGCCCTTCTGCGCTACCGCCTGACCGACCGCGTGAGCCTCTACGCCTACGGATCGAAGCGTTTTCTCCCGACACGCCACCTGCGGCAGGACTTCTTCCCGCTCTATCTCCCCGCGCCGAAGGACCGCATCGGCGCCATGGCCGAATTTAAGATAGGCAACAACGCCATGATTCAAGTCAGCGTGGAGCGAAACAGTTATTGACCGTCCAACCCGCGCGGCCCGGACGGCCGCGCACCCATCGTGCATGTTAGAACTCAACCTGAACCGGCAACGGGAACTGTTGCAGAAAGAATATGAATACGAGCGCGAGACGTTCCGCCGGGCCACCGAGACACAGGGCATAGGGCGGAAAGTGAAGCGCGGCGAATGCTGGTTTCCGATAGGCGTCGGCCGCAGCGGATACAACGCCTTGGACCGGCTGACCGTAGAAATCACGCGACAGGAAGATACGGACATCGAGCACAACTTCGAGTACGGCCGGCCGGTCTGCTTCTTCGAGCAGGACGCCGCCGGACAGCTGCGCTACCTGGACTTCACCGCCATGGTGAGCTACGCCGAGTCGGACCGGATGGTGGTGGTTCTGCCCGGCGAAGAGGCCCTGCAGCAGCTCCGTGCCCTGGAACGACCCGGCGTACAACTGCACTTCGATGAGACCACTTACCGCCTGATGTTCGACGCGCTGCGCCGCGTACAGGCGGCCAAGGACAACCGCCTGGCGGAACTGCGCGACCTCTTCTACGGCAAGGCGCCGGTCCGCCTCACCGCCGGCTCGGCCGCCCCGCTGCGGCTGCCGTGGCTCAACGCCGCCCAGCAAGCCGCCGTGAACGACGTGTTGCGGGCACGGGACTTGCTCATCGTGCACGGGCCGCCGGGGACGGGGAAGACGACGACGCTTGTCGAAGCCGTCTGCGAAGTGCTGCGCCGCGAGCCGCAAGTCCTGGTGTGCGCGCAAAGCAACATGGCAGTGGACTGGATAGCGGAACAGCTGGCGGGACGCGGCGTGAACGTGCTGCGCATAGGCAACCCGACGCGCGTGACGGACCAAATGCTGTCCTTCACTTACGAACGCCGCTTTGCCGACCACCCCGACTACCCTTCCCTATGGCAGCTGCGCCGCACCATACGCCGCCTGCGCGCCACGCCGCGCAAAGGGCGCCCGGAGAATTTCCACCAGAAGATGGCCCGCCTGCAAGAGCGGGCGGACGAACTCGAAATCCGCATCCGCCATAGCCTCTTCAACGAGGCGCGGGTCATAGCGGCCACGCTGGCCGGCACGGCCAACCCGCTCCTTACCGGACTGCGCTTCCACACGCTCTTCATCGACGAGGCGGCACAGGCGCTCGAGGCGGCGTGCTGGATCGCGCTGCAGCGGGCAGACCGCGTGGTCCTGGCGGGCGACCACTGCCAGCTGCCGCCTACGGTGAAGTCGCCGGAGGCCTTGCGCGGCGGACTGGGCGTGACGCTCATGGAACGCCTGGCCTACCGCCACCCGGAAGCAGTACGGCTGCTGACCGTGCAGTACCGCATGAACGAGGCGCTGATGCGCTTCTCGTCCGAATGGTTCTACGGCGGGCAGCTCACGGCCGCAGCCGAGGTGAAAGGCCGCAGCCTGCTCGACGACCTGGACGAGCCCCTGGTGTGGGTGGACACCAGCGAGGCAGCCGACGGCCTGTTTGACGAGCAGTTCGTAGGGGCTTCCTACGGACGGATCAACAAGGGCGAGGCACAGCTCACGCTCCGGACGCTGCGCGACTACGTGCACCACATCGGGCGCCGGCGGCTGGAGGAAGAGCGTGTGGACATCGGCGTCATTTCTCCCTACCGCGCCCAAGTGCAATACCTGCGCGCGCTGCTACGCCGCGACGACACGCTGCGCCCCCTTACGGGACAGCTCACGGTGAACACGGTGGACGCCTTCCAAGGCCAGGAGCGCGACGTCATCCTGGTCTCGCTGGTCCGGGCGAACGAGGACGGACAGATAGGCTTCCTCTCCGACCTGCGCCGCATGAACGTGGCCATCACCCGGGCACGGATGAAACTCATCATCCTGGGTTCGGCGGCCACATTGTGCCGTCACCGCTTCTACAGGAAACTCTACGAGGCCTGCCACGTGGTGCCCGCCGACGGCGGCGACACGCCGCCCGGCCCGCCCGGTAGGGACACGGACCACGCGCCTTAGCCCCGTAAAAACTGGGCCTATCCCCATAAAAACCAGGATAGGCCCCGTCACAGCTTGCAATAACCTCTTATCTTTCATCCTCAACCCCCTTCTACATGAATATTATCCCCACACTGCGCCTGGCTTGTCTGCTGGCCTGCACGCCTCTGCTCGGCATCGCCCAGAGCACGTTTCAACTGGCCGACGAGACTTTGCCCAACCCCGACAACGAGCCCGCTCCCGTGCATCCCGTTCCCCACGAACGGCAGATGAAATGGCAGGAGACGGAGTTCTACGCCTTTTTCCACTATGGCATGAACACGTACACCGGTCTGGAATGGGGCAACGGCGATGAGAAGGAAAGCATCTTCGCCCCTACGGCACCGCCCGATCCCTACCAGTGGCTCAAAGCGGCCAAGGCGGCCGGCATGAAGGGCGGCATTGCCGTCGTGAAGCACCACGACGGCTTTTGCCTCTGGCCCACGGAGACGACCACGCACAACGTGACCCGCGGCGGCAACGCCTATGCCCGCAATACCAACATCCCGCGCGACTTCGCCAAGGCGGCGCGCAAGCTCCACATGAAGTACGGCTTCTACATCTCTCCCTGGGATCGCAACAGTGCGCTCTATGGCACGGAACGCTATGTCAGCGAAGTGTTCCTCCGGCAATGCGCCGAGCTGGCACAGTACGGCACGGAGCAGTTCGAAATGTGGTTCGACGGAGCCAACGGCGGTAACGGCTATTACGGCGGGGCCTATGACACGCGCTCCATCGACCGGGATACTTACTACGACGTGCCCAACCTGCGCGACTCCGTCCACAAGGTGTGCCCAGACTGCGTGCTCTGGGGCGTCGGCGGAGAGGCCCGCTGGATAGGCAACGAGGCCGGCTGGGCCGGACAAACCAACTGGTCCACAGAAAACCGCGGCTACGCTCCCGAGCGCAACGGCATGTACGGCACGGAGAACGGCTGGTTTTGGCTGCCCGGCGAGAGCGATGCCAAGGGGACTAACATGGGATGGTTTTACCACGACGGAGAGAAAGCGCTCACTCCCGAACGGCTTTTCCAGATGTACCTCGAAACCGTGGGGCGTAACTCCACGCTGATTCTCAATATGCCGCCGGACCGCTCCGGACGCCTGCCGCAGGCTTCGGTAGACGCGCTCGAAGGACTGGGACAGCTGCTGAAGGCGCGGCTTAGCAAAGACCTTGCCCGCAAGGCCGACGTCAGCGCGAGCGCTACGCGGCGCAGCGGCGAGAACAGGGACTACGCCGCCGACAACCTGACCGACGGCGACAAGGATACGTACTGGGCTACGGACGACAGTCTCAGCACCGCCACGATTACGCTCACCTGGAAGAAGCCCCAGGCACTGCGCTACGTCATGCTGATGGAGTACATCCGCAAGGGGCAGCGAATCAAGGGATTCAAGGTAGAGACCAGCGCCGACGGGCAGACGGGCTGGACGGCCGCAGCTACGGGAGTGGAATGCACGACAGTGGGCTACAAACGCATTGTTCCGCTCAACGGCAGTACGGCCGACAGCTACGGGCCCGGTATTACCGCCCGTGGCCTGAGAATCACCATCACGGCCAGCAAGGCCTGCCCGCTGCTGCATACGCTCTCCGTATTCTAACCCTCATCCACCTTCTTTTTCCACTGACATGAAAATATATCCCTATATCCTCATGGCGGCCGCCCTGCTTCCCGCGGCCGCGGCGGCACAGCCGGCCGTCACCTTCGAGCAGGACGACTACGCCGGCATCGGCGTCTACGACTCATGGGAAGCATCGCCATTCCGCACGGGCCGGTTAAGGGGCAACGTCCAGGTGATAGCCAACGGCCTGAACGCCGCCGACGCGACACTCGGCCTGGCTCCCAACCCATCGGGCCGTATGCTGGCCGTCCAGCGGTCCCGCTTCGGGAGCAACACCTTCGGGGCACGCATCGACCTGAAGCAGCCTTTCGAGCTGACGCCGCAGACCAAGTTCGTGCACGTCCTCATCCACAAGCCCGTGGCCGGGCGCGTCATGCTCATCGGCCTGGGCAAGCGGCGCGAACGTGCCGGGCAGTCGCCCGAAGCAGAGCAGTTCTGGGCCTTCTCCACGGCTACCGTCGTCCCGGGCAAGTGGAACGATGCCGTATTCCCCGTCAAGGGGGCCGGCGGCATAGACATCTACAGCCTCGTCGTCGTGCCGGACTGCGAGTCCCCGCACGCGCTCCCAGCGGACTTTGCCGCCTACGTGGACGAAATCATGGTGAACAGCGACCCCCGGCCGCGCTTTGTCTATGGCGACTATGTGCGCGCCTTCCCCGACGACGCCGAGTCGCTCCGTCCGGCCAACCGCCTGCGGGCCATCGAAGTCGGCGGTCCGGCCGGCGGCACACAGACGCTCGCACTGCCCGAGGCGCAGCGCCCCCTGCTCTACCGCGACCTGACGGACAGCGCCTTCACCGCCCGCGCCGGCGACTCGATCTCCGTACGCTTCCGGGGCGAGCTCGGCTGGCTCAACGGCTACATCTACCTGGACCGCGGACGCGACGGCCGTTTCGACGCCGCCCTCACCCCCGACCGGAAAGCACCCCGCCCGGGCAGCGACCTTCTGGCCTTCGCCTACGTCGAAATGGAAGAGAACCAGTGGGGATTCCGCGGGCAGGACGGAGCCCGGGTCAGCGGCGACGCGCGCAATGTCCTTGACCCGCCGGCCTTCGCCCTACCGGCAGATCTTGCCCCCGGCTTCTACCGCGTGCGGTTCAAGCTGGACTGGGGCGACGCCGACCCGGCCGGACGCACCGGACAAACGAACAGCCTGCAGCGCAACGGCGGCATCATCGTCGACACCCGGCTCAACGTCCACGGCGACTACTGCAACGTGAACGACGCCAACCGCAACGGCGAAGTGCTCACCGCCGACGGGCAAAAGCTCGTAAAGTTCCAGGCTCCGTTCGGTAAGCCTTTCGCCATCCGCATGAACCCCGAGAACGGCTTCACCTACGCCGGCGTCCGTGTGCGTCACGGCTACAACCTGGCCGGCGACAGCATCGTCCACGGGACCAGGCAATTCGACGAGACGTTCTTCCCCGCCTCCGCCTTCAAGGACGACGTGCTCACGCTCCCCGGCTCCTGCATGGACGGTGACGTGGAAATCGAAGGGCTCTTTATCGAAATCAAGAAATAAGCCAGCGCTGCGGGCGGCAGGAATAGCCGCCCGCAGCCCGCACCGCTCACAGCGGCAACGGGCCTTAGCCGAGGAAAAACTCGGCTAAGGCCCGTTTTTTCTTCCCTTAGCCCCGTCGCGACGGGGCTAAGGCGCGTGGCGGCGGGACCGGGGCCCGCCGCCGTCAGAGGCGTTTCAGCTCGTCGTCCATGGTGCTCTTGCCCTTGTACTTGCTCTTCACGGGGTTGAAGCGGTAGCGCAGCGTGACGTAGAACTGCCGCGTGTCGCCGTTGCTCGACTGCAGCAGGTCGTTCGCCCCGGTGCCGAGCCGCACGCCCATCGAGCCCAGCCGGCGGAACAGGTCCGAGCCGCCGACGGTGACGGACAGCGCATCGTTCAGGAACGATTTGCGGAGCGAAACGTTGAGCATGCACGTGCGCCGGCTCACCAGAGAGGCGTTGGCCTGATTGCCCGGACTGATGTAAGTGAAGTCCACGTTCAGCAGATAGTCGTGGGGAAACTGCACCGCATTGTTCCACGTGCCGGCAAAGAGCGGGTTGTTGAACTTCACGGTGCGCTCGGCCGTGTGCAGCGTGAGCCACTGCGACTGCATGACCACGGTCCACGTGGGCTGCCACCAGCCAATCTTCGGCGAGGCCGTCGCCACGAGGGTCAACGACGGATAGTCATGATTCAGGAAGGTGAGGAGCGTCGTCGAGCCCGAGGCGTCGAATGGCCGCGTCCAGTTGACGACAGCCCGGTGCATCTTCCGGAAAGTCGCGACGCCCTGCAAGAATTTCCAGACGCCGGTGAGCGTCAGGTCGTGCACGATGGTCGGATCCAGGTAGGGGTTGCCGCCCTGCAGGAGGAAGCGGTTGGCATACGTCACATTATTGCTCAGCTGCCCGTAGTAGGGGCGCTGCGTCCGGACCGTGTAGCTGGCCATGAACTGCGTGTGGCCCAGGAGCGTGGCATAGGACAGGTTGGGGAAGAAGTTGTTGAACGTGCGGCTCTGTTCGGGCTGCCGCACCCCGTCGGAGAAGTAGTCGAACGCGACGCGCTCGTAGCGCAGTCCGGCCGTGATCTGCCCCAGCTTGAAGGGGCGCGACCACTGCACATAGGCGGCCACACTGTTCTCCTTGAGCTGCGTGCGGGAAGTGGCCAGGCCGAAGGCTTCCACTGGGACCATGTAGTCGTCGTGACGGTTCGTGACGGAGAACTGCCCGCCCGCACTCAGGCTGCCGCCCCAAAGGGGGTGCGTATAGTCGGCCCGGCCGGAGACAAGGCGGTTGCGCACGGGATTGCTGGAGCTCACGGTGCGGTCGTCGTAGTTCTGGCTGTGCTCCACGGTGGTCTGCCAGGCCGTCTCGCCGTCAGCGTAGAAATCCGCGTCGACGTTGAGCTCGCCGCCGCCGATCTTACCGTTGTAGTACACGTTCAGGCTGTGCGTGGCGTCCTCGTCGTCGTGCTGGAATATGGTGTTGACCAGGCGGTCGTAGTAGGTGCCGTCGGCCGTCACCGTGGCGTCGAACGTGCCCTCGCCGTGGGCCACGGGTTTCCAGCTCAGCGAGTAGCGCAGACCGAAGGAGTTGCGCTCGTTCAGGTCGTAGTTGAAGCCCATCGTAGTGTTGAAGGCGCGGCTGCGCGACTTGAGGTCCTGCTCACTGCGCTGCGACCACAGCGTATCGGCATAGGTCACGTTGTCCACGATGGAGCGCCAGCGGGTCTTGGCCTCATCGTAACGGGCCGAGGCGAAGACGTCGAGCGAGTTGTGGCGGTAGTTCAGGTCCAGTTGCCCGTAGCCGCTGGGCGATTCGCCCTGCCTGTACTCCGCGTCGGCGTTGACGCTGAAGCCGTTGCCACGCCGGCGAGTGGTACGGATGCGGACCACGGCGTTGACCGTGGCGTCGTAGCGCGCGCCGGGCGAGCGCACCACCTCTACGCTCTTTATCTCGTCGGACCGCAGGCGGGCCAGCTCGGTGGCGTCGCGCACCTGGCGGCCGTTGATGTAGAACACGGGCGTGCCTTTTCCCTGCACGTTGAAGCCGTCCTTCTCCTTCGTGATGCCGGGGACGCGGGCCAGCACGTCCTCCGCCGTCCCGGCCTTCTCGAGCACGGAGCCTTCCACCTGGGTCACCAGGGCGTCGCCCTCCATGCGCGAGACGGGGCGCCGGGCCGTCACCGTGGCCTCGCCGAGCAGCTGGCCGTCGGGCAGGAGCACGACGGGGCCGCGCAACGTGTCGAGCCGCGCGAGATGGGTGCGGTAGCCCAGCGCCGAGACGCGGAGCAGCGCCCCGCCGGAGCGCACCGGCAGGCGATAGGTGCCGTCCTGCGCCGTCACGGCTCCGACCACAAGGGCCGAGTCGGGCAACGAAAGGAGCGCCACGTTGGCGAAAGGGACCGGCTCGCGGGCCGCATCGGTCACGGTCCCGGAAATCTGCCCCCGGGCGGGCAGCGCCAGCAGTGCCGGCAGAAACATATAAAGTCTTTTCATGAGTGCGATATTAAAGTGATGGTGCGGCCTGCGCCGCTTGCAGAATGTAGGAAACAAGGGGGCATAGCCGCCAGCTACGGGCCCGACTTCATCCGGGTATATCCCGGGTGGGGGGGGCGGATTCGGCGTCCCAGAGATGCTGCAAATCGTCCGGCGTGAGTCCGAGCTGCCGCATCGTGCGGAAGAGTTCGGGCAGCGTGCGCTCCAGGAAGTCGCGGCGCCGCGAGGCCAGGATGATGTCGCAGGCAGTGGGCGAGACGAACGAACCGAGCCCGCGCTTGTTGTAAAGCACCCCACGCTGCACGAGCAGTTCAAAGGCTTTCGCCGTAGTGTTCACGTTCACTTCGAGCAAGGCGGAGTATTCCCGCACTGCCGGGACGCGGCCGTCGGCCTTGTACTTGCCGGCCAGAATCTCGTCCGCGAGGCGGTCGGCTATCTGGATGTAAATGGGGAGTCCGTCCTTGAAGTTCATTTCCTTAAAAGTTTACGTGGGATGACCGTGATTCGTTTATATATATAATAGCTCAGGGCGTAGCAGGCTATGGCAAATGCCCACTGCAGCACGATGAACACCTTTGCGGAGAGTTCCTCCATATCGGCGGAGACGCGCAGCGTGTCCAGATTCTCGCGCGTCACGCTCACGCCCAGCAGCACGCAGACGGCCACGAAGACGAGCGACGTGTAGATGACGGGACGGCGACGGAACACCGCGCCCCCGAGCAGGTAGAAGGAATGCAGGCCGACGATGAAGCCCCAGAGCATGAAGAAGGTCCAGCGCGGCGCGGGCCCGCCGTCGAGGTTCAGGAGCGCCTCCCGGGTGTTGCCACTCAGCATCTCCCACGAACCGGAGAAGAAGCTGCCGAGCTTGTCGAAGAATACGGGCACAGCCGAGGGGAAGCCGTAGCCGAAGGCGGGGAATACGAGCATGCGCGTCAGGTCCGCCAGGACGAAGGCCAGGATGAAGCCCAAGGGCCAGAGCACTATGGCCTGGAGCAGGCGCGAGAAGTAGCGCTCGGCGTTGGTGGCGGGCAGCGTCAGCTCGGCTATGCGCTTCTGCTTCGTAGACAGGTTCGAGAAGGCTGAGGCCGCACTGAAGAGGAAGAGGAGGAACATGACGCCGGTCACCAGGGATATGAGTTGCGGCGCCAGGGCAGCGATGGCCCACCGCAGCGCGTCGGGCGTATCATAAAGGCCTTGCAGGCCGGTGCGGCTGGGTTTGAGATAAACGACAACCTCCAGAATCAGGTTGCAGAGATAGAAGCCCGCGAGCAGGCGGAGATTCTGGCGATAGTTGCCCAGTATGTCGCGGCGCACGATGCGCGCGAAACGTTGGATGCTGAAACTTTTCATTTGCTGTGGATTTACGAAAGAATGGGATGCGTGAGGGATTCGGAAAAGGCACGGCGTCACTGTAGGCTGTCGGCCAGTTCGGGCCGGCTCAGGACGGCGTTGAAGAGCAGCTCGAGGTCGAGCGGCGTGTCGTCGTCCCCAGTGTTGGGGCAGACCACGGCGTTGCCCTGGAGCGAGGGCTGGACGAAGAGGGCATCGTCCACGGGACTGCCAGCCGGCCGCTCCTCGAAGCGGAAACGGGCACAGATGTCGGCCGTAGCTGCGTTGAGCAACAGGCGCGTGCCGTTAATGATGGCCACATGGTCCAGCAGCATGTCGATGTCGCGGGCCTGATGGGTGGAGATGACGAGCGTGCGGTCAGCCGCCATGTGGCGGGACACGACGCGGCGGAACTCGCTCTTCGAAGGGATGTCCAGTCCGTTCGTCGGCTCGTCCATGAAGAGATACCTCGTGTTCGCGGCCAGCGCGAAGCACATGAAGGCCTTCTTCTTCTGCCCCATGGACAGCTCGCCCAGGTGCAGGTCCGCCGGCAGGTCAAAGTCCGCCAGGCACTCCTCGAGCACTTCCTGCGAGAAGCGGGGGTAGAACGGGCGGTTGAGGGACACGTAGCGGTCCATCGTGACGGCAGGCAGATCGAACTCCTCGGGCACGAGAAAAATCTCCTGAAGCACCTCGGGGCGCCGGCGCGCCACGTCCTGTCCGTCCACCCGCACCTCGCCGCTCTGCGGCCGCAGCAGGCCGCTCATTAGGTAGAGCAGCGTGGACTTGCCCGTACCGTTCTTGCCCAGCAGGCCGTAGACGCTGTCGGCCTCGAGTGTCAGACTGAAATGTTCCAGTACGGGCTTCTTCCGTCTGCCATAGCTGTAGGTGATGTCGTTTACTTGTATCATATCTCGGAGTATTATTAGTGTTATAGTGTAGTAGGACACTGCAAAAGTAATACTTGAAATTCATCCTTCCAAGCCTTTCGTCGATTTTTTTTCGGGAAAAGCGCACGTCCGGCCTTGCGCGGCAGGCCCGCACCTTATTATATATAAGCCGGGACCTCGCGCACTCACCGGTCGCCTTGGCCGCAGCGGAACGCGCCTTAGCCCCGTGGCGACGCGCCTTAGCCCCGTGACGACACGCCTTAGCCCCGTGACGACACGCCTTAACCCCGTAACGACACGCCTTAGCCCCGTGGCGACGCGCCTTAACCCCGTAACGACACGCC
>CALUIN010000008.1 GCA_944320745.1 uncultured Alloprevotella sp.
GCAGTCCGCTTCGCGCCCTCTGGGCGCTGCTGTGGCGCGAAGCTAAGTATTCCCGGCGGCGGGGCGGCTTTTTCTCCGGAATAATCGGGGAAAAACGTGCGGCGGCCGCGGAAAAACGCTTATATTTGCTGGCATTATGGAGAAGGTTGTGAAAAATTCCGCCCGGGCATGGGCGCTTGCCTCCCGCCCGAAGACGCTCTCGGCTGCCTTGATTCCTGTGCTGGCCGCTACGGCGTTGGCCTATGCCAAGGGGGCTCTCGTCTGGCAGGCGGCTTTGCTGTGCGTGCTTTTCGCTTGCCTGATGCAGGTGGCGGCGAACTTTATCAACGACTTGTATGACGGCCTGCGCGGGACCGATTGCAGCGACCGGCTGGGCCCGGAGCGTGCCTGCGCGCAGGGATGGATTTCGCCCGGGGCCATGCGCTGGGGCATCGGCCTTACGCTCTCGGGGGCCTGCGCCGTGGGCGCGGCGCTGCTGCTTTATGGCGGGCTGTGGCTGCTCTGGCTCGGCGCGGCGTGCGTGGTGTTTGCTTTTCTCTACACTACGCTTTTGAGCTATTGCGGCTTGGGCGACGTGCTCGTGTGGGTGTTCTTCGGATTCGTGCCTGTCGCGGGGACGTTCTACGTGCAGGCCGGCGCATTCTGCCCCGAGGTGTGGTGGCTCTCGGCCGCCTGCGGCCTGGTGGTGGACACCCTGCTCGTGGTCAACAACTACCGCGACCGCGACACGGACCGCCGCATGGGCAAGCGTACGCTTGTCGCCGTGCTGGGCGAGCGCTTTGGCCGCTATTTCTACTTGCTCCAAGGCGTTGCCGGATACGTATGCGCGGCGATGCTGGCTTATTACGGCCACATGTGGGCCGCGGTCCTGCCGCTCTTCTACTTGCTGCCTCACTATCTCACCTGGCGCAAGATGGTCCGCGTCCGTCAGGGGCGGAAGCTGAACAGGGTGTTGGGCTTCACTTCCAGGAACATGCTCACCTTTGCCTTGCTCGTAGTCCTGGCACTCTGTCTGGAGTGAGGCGGCGCGGGGCGTCAGCGCAGCTCGATGACTTCCAGGTCCTTGAACGCCTTGCCCTCAACGGTGAAGCGTACTATGGTGCGCACCTTCTGCCAGCCCTGCAGGCCCGCCGCGCCGGGGTTTATGTGCAGACACTGGAGCTGCCGGTCGTAGGCTACCTTCAGGATGTGCGAATGCCCGGCGACGAAGAGCGCGGGCGGGTTGGCGAAGAGGCTGGCCCTGATGCTGCGGTCGTAGTGCCCGGGGTAGCCGCCGATGTGCTTAATGAGGACGTCGGCTTCCTCGCACCTGAAGCGGAGCACGACCGGGTAGAGCTGCCGCAGGTCGCCGCCGTCGCAGTTGCCGCATACGGCCCGCAGCGGCTTGACGGCGGCCAGACGCTCCGCCACCTCATACGAACCGATGTCGCCGGCGTGCCATATCTCGTCGCACTCGGCGAAGTACTCCGCGAAGCGTTCGTCCCAGTAGCCATGCGTATCGGAGAGCAAGCCAATTCTTTTCATGTCCGTATCAGGCCGCGCGGCAGACTCGAAGTCTGGCGCGCGGTGTTTATTTCTCCAGTTTCTTGATGACGAACTCCTTAATGAAGGCGGCTGTGCCCTCAAGGCCCAGCACGCTGGAGTTGATGCAGAGGTGGTACGTGGCGGCTGCGCCCCACGTGCCCTGACTGTAGAAGTTGTAGAACTCGGCGCGCTTGCTGTCCCCCTGCTCCATGATGCGCTCGGCGGCCTTGCGTTCCACGTTCATCTGTTCGCAGATGCGCTTGAGCCGGTCCTCCGGGTCGGCGGCTACGAACACGTTGACACAGCGAGGGTAGTCGCGCAGCACGTAGTCTGCGCAGCGGCCAATGAAGATACAGGAATGGTCCGCTGCGGCTTTCCGGATGGCCTCGCTCTGCATTCTGAAGAGGCTTTCCTCGCTGAGTTGGTTGTCGTAGAAGCTGGGTCCTCCGCCGAAGAAGGGGATCAGATTGCCCAGGACCGAGCGGAAGAAGCCCTTGTGTTCGTCGTTCTTGGCGAAGATCTCTTCGCAGAATCCGCTTTCCTTGGCCGCGAGGGCAAGGATTTCCTTGTCGTAATAGGCGATGCCGAACTCCTTGGCCAAGATGTGCCCGATGGCACGCCCGCCGCTACCGAGCTGCCGGCCTATGTTGATGACGAAATTGTCCATGATGCTTGCTGTTTTTTGTGGGGTGAGGGTAAGGGCTGCCGCTCAGGATTGTGCGACCTGCGGGGTAAGAGATGCTTGTCCGGGCTGTTGCCCCGTGCGCTGCTTGAACTTCCTGATTTGCAGGAAGAGCATGATGGCGGAGAGCAGGGCAGCCATGGCGTCGGCTACGGGAGTGGCATACCACACGCCGAGCACCTTGTCGTCGAAGAAGTGCGGCAGGATGAGCAGCGCGGGAAGCAGGAAAATCAGCTGGCGTGTCAGGGAGAGGAAGATGCTCTTGCCCGCCATGCCGATGCTTTGGAAAAATGCCGTCGAGACTATCTGCATGCCGATGACCGGGAAGCACGTCACGACGATGCGCAGGCCGCGCGAGGCTTCGGCCACGAGGTCGGGCGCGTCCTTGGCGAAGAGGGTCACGCAGGGGCGGGAGAAGAACGTGCCGATGATGAAGCCTGTCGTCGTGATGACGGTGGCCACGAGCACGGCCTTTTTTAGGACGGAGAGCAGGCGGTCGAACCGCTGCGCGCCGTAGTTGTAGCCCGCGATGGGCTGCATGCCTTGGTTCAGGCCTATGACGACGAGGATGACGAACAGTACCAGGCGGTTGCTGATGCCGAAGGCTCCCACCGCCACGTCGCCGCCGTACTGCGTCATGCTGCGCGTCACAATGATGGCTACCATGCAGGCGCACAGGTTGATGAGAAACTGCGGCAGGCCTATGAGCAGCGACTCCCGCACGATGCGGCCTTGTAGGTGCATGATGTCCCGGCTCAGATGGATGAAGTCCTTTTTGTTCGAGAACAGGTGCAGCTGCCACATGAGCATACACGTCTGGGACAGAATCGTAGCTCCGGCGGCGCCGCGGATGCCCCAGTCGAACACGAAGATAAAGATCGGCGCGAACACGCAGTTCAGCCCGACCGTGCCGAAAGTGGCCAGCATGGCTTTTGTGGGGCGGCCCGTCGAGCGCAGCAGGGCGTTCAGTCCCAGGTAGAGGTGCGTCACCACGTTGCCCGTGAGGATGATGGTCATGAACTGGTGCGCGTAGGGCAGCGTGTTGTCGCTTGCGCCGAAGAAGCGCAGGATGGGCGTCAGGCACAGTTGCAGCAGAATGCCCAGTGAGAGGCCCATGATGATGTTCATGATGACGACGTTGCCCAATATCTGCCGGGCCGTCTTGTAGTCTTTCTGTCCCAGGCGGACCGACATCAGCGTCGACGCACCTACGCCGACCATCGCGCCGAAGGCGGCCGTCAGCGACATCACCGGGCCCGTCAGCGCCAGGCCCATGATGGCTTCCTTGCCCACGCCTTGCCCGATGAATATGCCGTCAATGATGTTGTAGATGGACGAGGCTGTCATCGCCACGATGGCGGGGACGGCGTACTGCATGAGCAGGCTGCTCACCGGTTTTTCGCCCAGTTCGTTGTATTTCTCTGTCTTTCCCATTGGCGTTGTTTATTCGCGGTGCAAAGTTAATCAATTTTGCCCGCCTGTCTGTGCGTGGGCCGGTTAAATGTATCGGGCGTCCCCTGCCGCCACGCTCCGCGGCCGCTGAGCCGGAGCCGCTTCTTACGGGCCTAAGGCGCGTCCGAACTGGCCTAAGGCGCGTTGCTACGGGGCTAAGGCCAGTTTTTACGGGGCTTAGCCCCGTGCGCGGTGTCCCGGGGAGGATAAAAAGCTGGCGGGACAGAGGCCTTGAGGCTTCTGTCCCGCCAGGTGCGGGGTGTGTCCGGTCGTCGCCGCCGGTTCAGCGCTGTCCGGCTTCGTCCGGCCAGGGAGCGGGCTCTCCCGTCTGCGTGACGGTGGGGCGCTGCGCGTCGCATTTCTTTAGCGCTTTTGTCAGCTGTCGGGCCATCCGCCGCGTCACGTCCGGCAGGCTGGCGGCCAGGTCGGTCTGTTCGCCGATGTCCTTGCGCACGTTGTAGAGGCGCAGCGCGCCCGTCTCCCAGGAGTAGATCAGGTGGAAGTCGCCGTCGAGCAGGGCGGAGTATGCGCCGTAGCCTTCCTCGGGGTCCTGGCTCTCGCCCCAGCGGTTGGGGAAGTGCCACACGACGGGGCGCTCGCGGCGCTTGCCGTTGTTGCGCAGGAGGGCGGCAAAGCTCTGGCCGTCCACGTGCTGCGTGGTGTGGTAGCGCTTCACGCCGGCCAGCTCCAGGATGGTGGGGAAGAAGTCCTCTATCATGATGCGGTTATCGTTGATGGCGCCGGCCTGGGTAACGCCCGGCCAGTAGGCAATCATGGGTTCGCGCACGCCGCCCAGGAAGGCCGAGCCCTTGCCGCCGCGCGCCGGGAAGTTCTGGTCGCGGTCCGGCCGGCCCTGCCGTGGCCAGACGGAGTGTCCCCCGTTGTCCGACATGAAGAGCACGATGGTGCGGCGCGCCACATCGGGCTGCGCCTCGAGGAAGTCGAGCAGGTCGCCCAGGCTCTTGTCCATGCCCTCTACGAGTGCGGCGTGGTTCACCTCCTGCGCGCTGAGCGGAGCCTGGAGCTGTTCGTCGAAAGCGCCGTTTCCGTCGGCCGTGCGGTAGTTGGGCGAGAAGCGGCGGTCTTCGTCGTAGGGCACGTGGATAGCGTAGTGCGACATGTAGAGGTAGAAAGGCTGGCCGCGGCTTATGGGCACCTTCATGGCCTCGATGGCCTCGAGCGTCAGCGCCTCGGTGAGGAACGTGCCCTTCTGGTAGTATTTCTCCAGTCCGGCTACGTGGAAACTGCCCGTGCCGTACTCGTTCTCGGCCAGGTAACTGCCGGGCGCGCCGTTGGCGGCTCCGGCGATGTTCACGTCGAATCCGAAGTTCTCCGGCTCTGCTCCGGCCGTCGTCTCGGCGCCGAAGTGCGCCTTGCCGCAGTGGATGGTGTAGTAGCCGTTGTCGTGGAGCAGCTGGGGCAGGGGTGTGACGACGGCGGCGTGGCTGCGGTCGCGCGCGGTGGCGGCCCGTTCGGGCTGGATGCCGTTCCAGTTCCATTCGGGCAAGGTAAGCGGTCCGCCGGGCTGGTCCGTCTGCTGGTCATACTTCAGCGTCCAGTTCGTCACCCTGTGGCGCGCGGCGTTCATGCCGGTCATCAGGCTGCAGCGCGAAGGGGAAGAGATGGCGCAGGCGTAGGCCTCGGTGAACTTCACGCCGAGGCGGGCCAGCCGCTCCATGTTCGGCGTGCGGTAGCGGCGGTTCAGGGGTGTCTCCTCCTGCCAGAAGGGGACGGACGTCTCCTGCCACCCCATGTCGTCCACGAGGAAGAGGATGATGTTGGGGCGCTCTTGCGCGGCGGCCAGGGCGGGCAGCAGGGCCGCGGCGCAAGCGGCGGCTTTTCGTAGCGAGTGTGTCATGTGGGTAGGTGTGTTTGGGGTGAAACATGGGCCTGGCGTGCGGCAGCCGCCGGGTGGAAGTTACGGGGCTAATGCCCGTTATGGTGGGGCAGGCCCCATTTGTCGTGGGGTGTGTCCGGCCGTCGCCGCCGGTTCAGCGCTGTCCGGCTTCGTCCGGCCAGGGGGCAGACTCTCCCGTCTGCGTGACGGTGGGGCGCTGCGCGTCGCATTTCTTCAACGATTTTGTCAGCTGCCGGGCCATCCGCCGCGTCACGTCCGGCAGGCTGGCGGCCAGGTCGGTCTGTTCGCCGATGTCCTGGCGCACGTTGTAGAGGCGCAGCGCGCCCGTCTCCCAGGAGTAGATCAGGTGGAAGTCGCCGTCGAGCAGGGCGGAGTATGCGCCGTAGCCTTCCTCGGGGTCCTGGCTCTCGCCCCAGCGGTTGGGGAAGTGCCACACGACGGGGCGCTCGCGGCGCTTGCCGTTGTTGCGCAGGAGGGCGGCAAAGCTCTGGCCGTCCACGTGCTGCGTGGTGTGGTAGCGCTTCACGCCGGCCAGCTCCAGGATGGTGGGGAAGAAGTCCTCTATCATGATGCGGTTATCGTTGATGGCGCCGGCCTGGGTAACGCCCGGCCAGTAGGCAATCATGGGTTCGCGCACGCCGCCCAGGAAGGCCGAGCCCTTGCCGCCGCGCGCCGGGAAGTTCTGGTCGCGGTCCGGCCGGCCCTGCCGTGGCCAGACGGAGTGTCCCCCGTTGTCCGACATGAAGAGCACGATGGTGCGGCGCGCCACATCGGGCTGCGCCTCGAGGAAGTCGAGCAGGTCGCCCAGGCTCTTGTCCATGCCCTCTACGAGTGCGGCGTGGTTCACCTCCTGCGCGCTGAGCGGAGCCTGGAGCTGTTCGTCGAAAGCGCCGTTTCCGTCGGCCGTGCGGTAGTTGGGCGAGAAGCGGCGGTCTTCGTCGTAGGGCACGTGGATAGCGTAGTGCGACATGTAGAGGTAGAAAGGCTGGCCGCGGCTTATGGGCACCTTCATGGCCTCGATGGCCTCGAGCGTCAGCGCCTCGGTGAGGAACGTGCCCTTCTGGTAGTATTTCTCCAGTCCGGCTACGTGGAAACTGCCCGTGCCGTACTCGTTCTCGGCCAGGTAACTGCCGGGCGCGCCGTTGGCGGCTCCGGCGATGTTCACGTCGAATCCGAAGTTCTCCGGCTCTGCTCCGGCCGTCGTCTCGGCGCCGAAGTGCGCCTTGCCGCAGTGGATGGTGTAGTAGCCGTTGTCGTGGAGCAGCTGGGGCAGGGGTGTGACGACGGCGGCGTGGCTGCGGTCGCGCGCGGTGGCGGCCCGTTCGGGCTGGATGCCGTTCCAGTTCCATTCGGGCAAGGTAAGCGGTCCGCCGGGCTGGTCCGTCTGCTGGTCATACTTCAGCGTCCAGTTCGTCACCCTGTGGCGCGCGGCGTTCATGCCGGTCATCAGGCTGCAGCGCGAAGGGGAAGAGATGGCGCAGGCGTAGGCCTCGGTGAACTTCACGCCGAGGCGGGCCAGCCGCTCCATGTTCGGCGTGCGGTAGCGGCGGTTCAGGGGTGTCTCCTCCTGCCAGAAGGGGACGGACGTCTCCTGCCACCCCATGTCGTCCACGAGGAAGAGGATGATGTTGGGGCGCTCTTGCGCGGCGGCCAGGGCGGGCAGCAGAGCCGCGGCGCAGGCGGCGGCTTGGCGTAGGGGATTGTTCATGCGGATGCAGGACTCTGATTACGGGGCTTAGGCGAGTCGTTACGGGGCTAAGGGGAGTTTTTACGAGGCTAAGGCCAGTTTTTACGGGGATAGGGCGAGTTGCTACGGGGCCGGGGGCCGCACAGCATCGCCCTGGCTCCGTGCGCGTCGCGCGCGTCCTCAGTCGGGCAGATATTGGAACAGCTGACGGAGCGAGGCTTCGTCGCGCCAGCTCCACAGGCGGTCGTTCATCAGATTCTTGAAGGCAGTCTTCATTTCCGGTCGCACGAATTTCTTAAACTGCGTCTCGTTGGCCGGGATGATTTGTCCCTGGATGCTGAAGTAATACTTGTCCTCCAGCGGGTAGCCCTTGTCGTACTCGAAGCTCTCTCCGTCAATCTCGAAGAACGCCCCGACGTCGGGGATTTCGAAGAAGGGCAGGTTGTCGCCGCCCTCGGTCTCGGCTTTGTACTTCTTCATGTTGATGGTCGTGACCCGCAGCAGGTAGTTGTAGCCCTTCGAGGCGACGACGCGGCCCATGCTGGTCTCGTCTACTTTCTTGTACTGTACGGAGTCGAAGTCTACGCCCAGCACGTTGTTCGTGTAGGCCTGCATCACCTTGCCGTCCTGCATGAAGCAGAGGGCGGCGTTCTTGTAGAAGATGTTGGCTTTAGCCGTCGTAGTGCGGCCGAAGGGCTGGAGTATTTTCGCGTCCTGGAAGTCTTTGAAGACGAACAGCTGGTGCGTGCGCCGGTCGCCGGTCTGTTGCTGTGCCGCTGCGGGGAGCATGGCCAGCAGCAGGAGCATGAGGCTTAAGAGTTTCTTCATAAGGATAATGTGCTTGAAGATTAATGCAAAGTTGCCAAAAAATAGCCGGGGCGTAAAGCCCGCGGCTGTAATAATTGTTAATTCGGCCGCAGGGGCCGCGCGGCGTGGGACGGGTCAGTCCTTCACGCATTTCACGCACGCCCAGCGGTCCTGGACGCGCTCGTCGACGAAGCGCAGTCCCTGCCGCTCCGCTTCCTGGCGGATGCGAGGCGTGTCGTCGGTGTAGAAACCGCTCATGCAGAGCGCTGCGCCCGGCTTCATGCAGGCGGCGTAGCGGGCCATGTCGGCCAGGAGAATGTTGCGGTTGATGTTGGCCATGACGATGTCGAACGTGGGGCCTTCCGGCAGGGCCGCGGCGTCGCCGAGGCGCACCTCGATGCCGGTCACACCGTTCAGGGCGATATTCTCCCGTGTGTTGCGGACGCACCACTCGTCGTTGTCTACGGCGAGGCAGGCCGCCGCGCCCCGCATCCGTGCGAAGATGGCCAGTATGCCTGTGCCGCAGCCCATGTCGAGCACCGTGCGGCCGGCGGGGTCGTCGTCGAGCAGGCGGCCCACCATCTGCGAGGTCGTGGCGTGATGACCCGTGCCGAAGGACATTTGCGGGTTGATGAGGACCTTGTAGTCCGCGGCCGGGAGGTCGTGGTGGAAGGTGCTGGCCACGACGCAGCGCCCGCCGATGACGAGCGGCTGGAAGTAATGGCTTTCCCACTCTGCGTTCCAGTCCTTGTCCTCGGCCTCGGCCATTTCGTAGGAGATGCTGACGCCGGGCAGCGGAAATTCGCGCAGCGCCGCCTCGAGGACGGAAGCGTCGTAGAGGTCCTGGCGCACGTAGGCCTTCAGCTGGCCCGTTTCCGTCGCAGAGGCAAACTCGGGCGACTCCGGGTCGCTGCCGCCGGGCAGGCAGGGACTGTCGAGCGTCGCGGTGTCTGCAAAGCTGTCGAAGCCAGCTTCGGCGAGGACTGCCGCCAGCACGTCGTGGACGGCTTCCCCGGCGGGCGAGGTCGTGAAAGTAAATTCGAGGTATTTCATATTAATAATAGGTGTTCGGGCCGTTGCCGCGGCCTGTTTCATTCAATCGTCTGTTTCCGTATGCGCCACTCTGCGGGGTATAGGTTATTGGCCCGCGTCCCGAGCTGGTTCAGAAAGCCCAGCGCGTGCCCGCCGAACGTGGCGACGACATGGCCGCGCGGCACGTCGGGCGGCAGCGTGACGGCTTCGCGGCGCAGATAGGCCAAGGCCGTAGGGAGGTCCAGTTCGGCGCGTGGGAAAGCATCGGGCGCCAGTAGCGGGGAGAGGGCCAGCTCGTGGGCGGGGGCGGCTTTCCGTCCGCGCAGTTCGGCCACGGGCACGCCTGCCGAGAGCACGCCGACGGCTCCGGCCACGCGCGCCACGTCGTCGGCCAGCGCGGCGCGCACGGCCGCCACACGTTCCGGCGAGGTCTGCACCAGCTGAAACTCGCCCTTGTCGCACAGCCAGCGGGCCGCGCCGCGCAGCTCGGTGCGGATGCCGCCGCTCCCGGCGCGCCGTTTGCGCCGCCCGTTTCCGGCGTCGGGGCAAGCGGCCGTCTTGCGCAGCAGGGCCAGGAAGAAGCCCTCGCCCCTGGCGCGGTGGGGCAGGAAGCGGCACACGGGCAAGCCCTGGCCGGTGACGTCGCCCACGACGCCCCACGCTGCGTCGGCCGGCACTTCGACCGGTTCGGCGCCCAGTTCTTCGCAGATGCGGACCACGTTGTCCTCGTCCTCCTGGCGGTTGAACGTGCACGTGCTGTAGACGAGGAAGCCGCCCTGGCGCAGGGCGGGCCACACGTCGCTGACGATGCGGAACTGCCGCTCGGCGCAGCGTGCCGGCGCCGCGGCGGTCCATTCGTCGCGCGAGGCGGGGTCCTTGCGGAACATGCCTTCGCCCGAGCACGGGACGTCCGCCGCCACCACGTCGAAGAAGCCGGGCAGCGCGGCGAAGCGTTCGGGCAAAGCCTGCGTCACCACCACGTCCGGCTGCCCCCACTTGGACAGGTTCTCGGCCAGCACCTGGGCGCGGGTCCGCACCGGCTCGTTGGCCACGAGCAGCGTCCCCGCGGGCATCAGGCTGCGCCAGAGCGTGCTCTTCCCGCCGGGTGCGGCGCAGAGGTCGAGGAGGCGGCGCGGCGGGGTGTCCATCTGGCGGTAGGCCTGCTCGATGAACATGGACGAAGCCTCCTGCACATAGTAGCAGCCAGCATGGAGCAGCGGGTCGAACGTGAAGGCCGGCCGGCCGGACAGGTAGCGGCCCTCCGTGCACCAGGGCACGGCGCCGTCTGCCGGCGGGGCGGCCCCGGGCTTGCCGGGGTTGAGCCGCAGGCAGACGCAGGGTGCGCCCTCCAGTGCGCGGCAGAGCGCGCCGGCCTCGTCGGGTCCGAAGAGAGCGTTCATCTCGAGGAGAAAGTCGTGGGGGAGCGGGGACATGGGCTTGAATCTTGTCAAGGCGCCGGCGGAAAGCCGGTGCGCCGGGCGCAAAGGTAAGGATAAAAATCCGTCCCGCAGGCTCTTCGCTGCCGAAAAGCGCTCCGCTGCCGCCTACGTCGCCGCCGCTCCCGAGTGGGCTGTCCTGTCCGCGGCGCGCAGCCGCATAGCGAATAGGGCGCGTCCGCACGGGGCTAAGGCGCGTCGTCACGGGGCTAAGGCGTGTTCACACGGGGCTAAGGCGCGTCCGCACGGGGCTAAGGCGTGTTCACACGGGGCTAAGGCGTGTTCACACGGGGCTAAGGCGCGTCGTCACGGGGCTAAGGCGCGTTCGCACGGGGCTAGGGCGCGTTTCTGCCCGGCCAAGGCCGGAGGGCGCGGCTTGCGGGCGGCCATGCTTGCTGCCGGGCCAGGCCGGTGGCAGCCCGCGCGGCGCATTCCCCGGCTTCCGGACGGAAAAAAGCGGCCGTTTCGCTTGGCCCATTCCCCGCCATGCGCTAATTTTGCCTGACTATCCGAAAACGATTTTGCCTTATGAAGAAATGCGACATATCCCGTTTGGGCGCTGAAGATCTTATCCGCGACATCAGCCAGGAGTATATGCTGGTAGCCGCCGGTACGCCGGACCGTTACAACATGATGACCGCCTCGTGGGGCGGCGTGGGCTACCTGTGGGGACAACCCGTGACGTTCGTATTCATCAGGCCAGAGCGCTTCACCTTCGAGTTCGTGGAGCGCGAGCCCCGCTTCACGCTTTCCTTCCTCGGCGACGCGCACCGCGACATCCTGGCCTACTGCGGCTCGCACTCGGGCCGCGACGGCGACAAGGCGGCCGCCACGGGATTGAAGGCCGTGGCGACGGAGCTGGGCAGCGTGGCCTTCGAGCAGGCCCGCCTCACGCTGGAGTGCCGCAAGCTTTACCGCATGGAGCTCCGGCCAGAGGAGTTTCTCGACCGGGCACCCCTCGAGCGCTGGTATGGCGACCGACCCGGCGGCTCGTTACACGCCGTCTACGTAGCCGCCATCGAGAACGTTTACGAGTAATCCTGCGCGCGGCGGCGGTCCGGCCGCGGCCGCGCTTCAACCAAGCCATGACGACATGACACTCAACACTGACAAGGACCTGAAGCTATACTACTCCATCGGGGAGGTGGCGGAAATGTTCGGGGTCAAGGAAACGCTTCTCAGATTCTGGGAAAAGGAGTTCCCGCAGATTGCGCCGAAAAAGACGGGGCGCAACATCCGCCGCTACACGAAGGAGGACATCGAACAGGTGCGCCTTGTCTACAACCTGGTCAAGGTGCGCGGCCTCAAGATAGCTGCCGCGCGCGAAGCCTTGAAGAAGAACAAAGAAGGCACGGTGCAGACCGTGGAAGTGGTAGACCGGCTGCGGGCCGTGCGGGCCGAATTGCAGGAACTGCGCCGCGCGCTGGGCGAACTGGAATAAGATGACGAAGGAGAAAACCGTTTACGTCTGCTCCAATTGCGGGCAGGAGTCGCCCAAGTGGGTGGGCCGCTGCCCGGCTTGCGGCGAGTGGAACACGTACCGCGAACTGACGGTCCGCCCGGCGTCGCCCTCCGCGCGCCGCGCGGAGGGCGTGATGGCCGGCATGGAGCGCCGCCAGGCCCAGCCCGTGCACCTGTCGGAAGTCACGGCCGAGGCCGAGCCCCGATTCGACACGCACGATGCCGAGCTGAACCGCGTCCTGGGCGGCGGCCTCGTGCCCGGTTCGCTTGTCCTGCTGGGCGGCGAGCCCGGCATCGGAAAGTCCACGCTGCTGCTGCAGACCGTCCTGCGCATGGCCGAGCACCGCGTGCTCTACGTCAGCGGCGAGGAGAGCGAGCGGCAGATCAAGCTGCGCGCCGACCGCCTGCCGGAGCACAGGGCCGACTGCCTGCTCGTCTGTGAGACGCGCCTCGAACAGATATTCACGCACATCCGCAACACTTCGCCCGACCTCGTCGTCATCGACTCTATCCAGACCATCGTTTCCGAGGCCGTCGACTCCTCGCCCGGCTCCGTGACGCAGGTGCGGGAGTGCGCCGCCGCCTTGCTGAAGTTCGCCAAGGAAAGCGGTGTGCCCGTGGTCCTCGTAGGCCACATCACAAAGGACGGCACGCTGGCCGGACCGAAAGTGCTGGAGCACATCGTGGACACGGTCCTGCAGTTCGAGGGCGACCGCCACTACTTCTACCGCGTACTGCGCAGCGCGAAGAACCGCTTCGGCTCGACGGACGAACTGGGCATCTACGAGATGGGTGGCACGGGGCTGCGCGCTGTAGCCAATCCCTCCGAACTCCTCCTGACCGGCCGCGAAGACGCTCTGAGCGGCATAGCCGTGGCCGCCACCGTCGAGGGAGCGCGCCCCTTTCTCATCGAGACGCAAGCCCTCGTCTCCACCGCGGCCTACGGCACGCCGCAACGCTCTGCCACGGGCTTCGACCTGCGCCGGCTCAACATGCTCCTGGCCGTACTCGAGAAGCGCGTGAGCTTCAAGCTCGCGCAGAAGGACGTGTTCCTCAATATCGCCGGCGGCTTGCGCGTCACCGATCCCGCCATCGATCTTTCCGTCATTGCGGCCGTGCTCTCCAGCAGCGTAGACACGGCGATCGGGCGCGACGTCTGCATGACGGGCGAAGTAGGCCTGAGCGGAGAGATCCGCCCCGTCACGCGCATCGCCCAGCGCGTCGGCGAAGCGCAAAAGCTGGGCTTCCGCCGCATACTGGTCCCCGAGACCACCCTCAAGGGGCTCGACACCGCGCGCTACGCCATCGAACTCGTCCCCGTGCGCCGCGTCGAGGAGGCCCTGCGCGAGCTTTTCGGCTGACGTGCCGCGCCGGCCTTTCCCAACGATTCCATCCCATCAGCATATGATCAAAGAACTCCAGATAAGGGTGACGCCCGACGTGGCCTTCCAGCGGGAGCGGCTCTGCCAGTTTGTGGCCCGCGAGGAAGGCATCGACGTCCGCACCATCAACGCCCTGAAGATACGCCGCCGCAGCATCGACGCGCGGCAACGCACGGTCTACGTGAACCTCTCCTTGGAATTGTTCGTGAACGAGGCTCCGCCGGCCGCGGACTTCGCTCCCGTGGCCTACGGCGACGTGTCCGGCCGCCCGGCCGTCGTCGTGGTCGGCGCGGGGCCAGGCGGACTCTTCGCCGCGTTGCGCCTGATCGAGCTGGGCCTGCGCCCCATCGTCCTGGAGCGGGGCAAGGACGTGCACGAGCGGCGGCGCGACATTGCCCGCATCTCGCGCGAGCACCACGTGGACGCCGAGAGCAATTACGCCTTTGGCGAGGGCGGCGCCGGTGCCTATTCCGACGGCAAGCTCTACACGCGCAGCAAGAAGCGCGGCAGCGTGGAGAAAATTCTCCGCGTGTTCTGTCAGCACGGGGCCTCGCCCGACATCCTTTGCGAGGCACATCCGCACATCGGGACCGACCGCCTGCCGCGCATCATCGAAGCCATGCGCGAGCAGATCAGGCGCTCAGGCGGCGAGGTCCATTTCCAGACCCGCGTGGACGCACTGCTCGACGACGGGCGCCGCGTCGCCGGCGCCGTGGCCGCGGACGGCCGCGAGTTCCGCGGGCCGGTCATCCTCGCCACGGGGCATTCCGCGCGCGACGTCTACCGCTATCTCTGCGGCACCGGTATCTCCGTGGAGGAGAAAGGCATAGCCGTGGGCGTCCGTCTGGAGCACCCCGCACAGCTCATAGACTCCATACAATACCATCGCCGCGACGGGCGCGGCCGCTGGCTTCCGGCGGCAGAGTACAGCTACGTGGCGCAGTGCGGCGGGCGCGGCGTGTACAGCTTCTGCATGTGTCCGGGCGGCTTCGTAGTCCCCGCCGCCAGCGGGCCGCAGCAGGTCGTCGTCAACGGCATGAGCCCCGCCGCCCGCTCGTCGGCCTGGAGCAACTCCGGTATGGTGGTCGAAACGCGCCCCGAGGACCTGGACGGCCCGCTGGCGCCCTTCCTGCGCGAGGTCATGGCCGACGCCGCTTTCGCCGCCGGGCGCGAGGACTGGGCCGATGCCGCCTGCCCGCTGCGTATGATGTATTTCCAGGAAGCGCTGGAGCGGCTGGCCTGGCTGCAGGGCGGCAGCCGCCAGACCGCACCCGCGCAGCGCATGGCCGATTTCGTCAACCGCAGGCTCAGTTACGACCTGCCCAGGAGCAGCTATTCGCCCGGCGTCGTCTCCTCGCCGCTCCACTTCTGGCTGCCCGCCTTCGTAGCGGACCGTCTGCGCGAAGGCTTCCAGACATTTGGCCGGCGCAGTCACGGATTCCTCACGAACGAGGCCGCTGTCATCGCCGTCGAGACGCGGACCTCCTCGCCCGTGCGCATTTCGCGCGATGGCGCGATGCTGTGCCACGTGGACCGCGAGGGGCTTTACCCCTGCGGCGAGGGTGCGGGCTACGCCGGCGGCATAGTCTCTGCCGCCATCGACGGCGAGCGCTGTGCCGAGGCCGTGGCCGCCAGTCTCGGCGTCTGACCCTCCGTCCCCTGCGGCAGGCCGTCTGTCCCCAGACCCTGGGGAAACGTTCACGGGGCTTAGCCCAGGAAATACGGGCCTTAGCCCCGTCAGAACTCGCCTTAGCCCCGTGGCGGCTCCGACTGGCCGGACCGGCGGAAAGCGCAGCCGCCAGGCGCGGGCCCGCCGCGCCGTGTAAAACTTTTTAAGGCAAAGCGGCCCGCATATTCTATTTTTTTGTAGATTTGCAGGGAAAAATAAAGCTAACGATAACCTTACAAAAATCATGAAACCGACATTATTTCTCCTCGCGGCAGGAATGGGCAGCCGCTATGGCGGCCTGAAGCAGCTGGACGGGCTCGGCCCTCACGGCGAAACGATTATGGACTACTCCATCTACGACGCCATCAACGCGGGCTTCGGCAAGCTCGTCTTTGTCATCCGCAAGGACTTCGAGGAGGATTTCCGCCGCATCGTGCTCTCCAAGTATGAGGGCCACATCCCGTGCGAGCTCGTCTTCCAGTCGCTCGACGCGCTGCCCGAAGGCTTCAAGTGCCCCGAGGGCCGCACGAAGCCCTGGGGAACAAACCACGCCGTGATGATGGGACAGGACGTGATCAAGGAGCCCTTTGCCGTCATCAACTGCGATGACTTCTACGACCGCGACGCCTTCCGCGTCATGGGCAAATTCCTGAGCGAGCTGCCCGAGGGCAGCACCGGCAAGTACGCCATGGTAGGCTTCCGCGTGGACAACACGCTCTCCGACAGCGGAACCGTATCGCGCGGCGTCTGCGCATACGACGACAACCACCACCTGGTCAGCGTCGTGGAGCGCACCAAGATCGAGCGCCGCGACGGCGTAGTGCAGTACCTCGACGACAACGGCGAGTGGGTATCCATCCCCGACACGACGCCCGTCTCCATGAACTTCTGGGGCTTCACCCCGGACTACTTCGCCCACAGCAACGAGTTCTTCAAGACGTTCCTCAGCGACCCGAAGAACATGAGTAACCTCAAGAGCGAGTTCTTTATCCCCCTGATGGTGGACAAGCTCATCAAGGACGGCACGGCTACGTGCGAGGTGCTCGACACTACGTCCAAGTGGTTCGGCGTTACTTATCCCGAGGACCGTCCCGGCGTAGTGGAGAAATTCCAGAAGCTGCACGACGAAGGCGTTTACCCCGACAAAATGTTCTGACCTGCTCCGGCTGGAGCAAGACCTACCGTCCGGCCCCGCGACCCCTTCGTTGCGGGGCCGGAATGCGTTGCGCCGCCCGGCCCGGCAGTCCTCACCCGAAAAAGACCGCATCATGCTACGCTTCCCCCTACTTCTGGCCGCTGCCTGCCTGCTGGGCGGCGGCGCCGCGGCGCAGACCTTCGAGCCGCCCACCATGGGCTGGAGCTCGTGGAACACGTACCGCGTCAACATCAACGATTCCCTGATCTGCCGTCAGGCGGGTGCCATGGCTGCCAACGGCCTGCGCGAAGCCGGGTATAAGTACATCAACATCGACGACGGCTTCTTCGGCGGCCGCGCCGCCGACGGCCGCCTGCTCATCCACTCCGGCCGCTTTCCCCGCGGCCTGAAGCCCGTCGTGGACCACATCCACCGCCTGGGCTTCAAGGCCGGCATCTATTCCGACGCCGGCCGCAACACGTGCGGCTCCTTCTGGGACGCCGACACCATAGCCCGCGGAGTGGGCTTCTACGGACACGACCGGCAGGATGCCGACTTCTACTTCCGCGAAATGGGGTTCGACTTTATCAAGGTGGACTTCTGCGGCGGCGACCCGGGGCAGAACGCCGACCACCTGGACCTGGACGAGCGCGAACGCTACACCGCCATACACCAGGCCATCCTCGGCACAGGCCGTCGCGACGTGCGGCTCAACGTCTGCCGCTGGGCCTTCCCCGGCACGTGGGTGCGGCAAGTCGGCTTCTCCTGGCGCATCTCGCCGGACATCAACGCCTCGTGGGCCTCGATCAAGGGTATCATAGCCCGCAACCGCTACCTCTCGGCCTACGCTTCGCCGGGGCACTATAACGACATGGACATGCTCGAGATAGGCCGCGGACTGACGCCACGGGAGGAACGCACGCACATGGCCATGTGGAGCATCATGAGTTCGCCGCTGCTCATCGGCTGCGACCTGACCGCCATCCCCGAGCCTTCCCTCCGCCTGCTCACCAACCCGGAAGTCGTGGCGCTCAACCAGGACTCGCTGGGCCTGCAGGCGCGGCTGGTGAAGCGCGAAGGCGGAGCGGAGCTCTACGTGAAGGACGTGCGGCGGCGCGAGGGACTCACGCGCGCTGTGGCCCTCTACAACCCCACGGACACGACGGCGCGCTTCTGCCTGCGGGCGGCCGACGTCGATCTGGCCGGGCGCGTGACGGTGCGCGACCTCTTTGCCCGACGCGACGACGGACGGCTGAAGGACGGGGAGCGGGTAGTGGACATCGCGCCCCACGACACGCACCTTTACCTCCTGGAAGGCGAACGCCGCGCAGAGCGCACGGTTTACGAGGCCGAATGCGCTTGGCTCGAGGCCTATCAGTGCCTGGTGAACGAGCGGGCGGCGGGCACCGCCACCTATGCCGACGACAGCGGCTGCTCGGGCGGCGCGAAGGTGACCGGGCTCGGCGCCTCGGCGGGCAACTTCCTGGAGTGGCGCGACGTATGGTCGGCCGCCGGCGGAAACTACGAGCTGACACTGCGTTGCCCGACGCCCGACGCGCGGACGCTGGACGTCAGCGTGAACGGCGGTGCGCCGGTCACGCTCCGCTTCGAGCCCGAAGCGGACGGTGCCGCCGCGGTGCGCACGCTCACCGTAGCGCTGCGGCCCGGGCGCAACGTGGTGCGTCTGGCCAACACTGCGGCCTGGGGACCGGACGTAGACGTGATGACCCTAAGGCGGCTGTGAGCCCCGCACCCGGGCCGCGTGCCCGGACCCTATGCGAGTTCTGACGGGGCTAAGGCGAGTTCCGACGGGGCTAAGCTCCGTGGCAACGCGCCTTAGCCCCGTTTCTTTGCGCCCCGTCGCCGCCCGTCACCGGTCTGTCGGTAGCGGTCTAACTCCTTAAAAAAGAGTAAATACGCTTAAATAAGCCCTGCATGGGACGCAATGCCCGGTCTGCGGGACAGGCTTTTCGGGGAAATCGTTTATCTTTGCCGCCGCGCAGCCCGGTCCGCAGAGGCTGTGAGGCGGCCGGCCGTCCCGGCGCCGCGCCTGCCACTTTCCAAGTATCCACCCCGCGCCGCTTTGCTCCCGGGAAGGCCGGGCGGCCTGAATGCGAACAAAGATGAAACGTATCACCCTGACGATGCTCATGGCCGCAGCCGCGCTGCTGCTGGGGTCGTGCGACGCGGCAAGCCGCCATGCCGGCACACTCCTGCAGGAGCAGTTGGCCGGCGACGAGGAGGAGCGCGATGAGAACGAAGACGAGGCCGACGAGAACGAGGAAGAGGCCGAAGAAAACGAAGAAGAAAACGGCGCGAACGAGGCCGGCGACGAAGGAAACGGCGAGGTCGGCGACGGCAGCCGCGGCGGCAGTGCCGACGAACCGCGCACGGTGGAGGAAGTCGTGAACCGCCGTATAGAGGAAGAGCGGGAGCGCGTACGCCAGCACGTGGACCGCGCCCTCCAGGACGCGCACGAGCGCGCCGGCCAGGCCTTGGACGAGGCCTTGGGCGGCGACGGGCGCTGAGCGGAGGACTGACGGCGGGACTGCCCGGCTGTCAGACCGCGCCGAATGGCACGCTTGTTGCATTCCCTATTTCAAGGAGTTTCTCTCCAAAATCAATAACCATTATATAACGAATGATAGTCTGGATTATATTTATCGGCATCGCGCTGTTGAGTTACGGCGTTCAGTTCAACTTGAACCGCAAGTTTAAGAAGTATTCGCAGGAACCGTTGCGCAACGGCATGACCGGGCGCGAGGTGGCGGAGAAAATGCTGCGCGACAATGGCATTTACAACGTCCGGGTGACGTGTACGCCGGGCCAGCTGACGGACCACTATAACCCGTTGGACAACACGGTGAACCTGAGCGAGGGCGTGTACGGCTCGTGCTCGGTGGCAGCCGCTGCCGTCGCGGCCCACGAGTGCGGCCATGCCGTGCAGCACGCCGTGGCCTACGGTCCGCTGACGCTGCGCTCCGCCCTTGTGCCTGTGGTGAGCTTTGCCTCGAACTGGGTGTCGTGGGTGCTGCTGGCGGGCGTGCTGCTCCTCAGCGTGTTTCCTGAACTGCTGCTTATTGGCATCGGCCTTTTCGCACTGACCACGCTGTTCAGTTTCGTGACGCTGCCGGTGGAGATCGACGCGAGCCGCCGCGCGACGGCCTGGCTCTCGAATGCCGGCATAACGGACGGGCACAACCACGGCATGGCCGTCTCCGCCCTCCGCTCCGCGGCCTACACCTACGTGGTGGCGGCTCTGGGCTCGCTCGCCACGCTGGTCTACTACGTACTGATATTCCTCGGCAGCCAGAGCGACGAGTGACCGTCGCGTCGGCGCCGAGCGCATACAGCAGTCCCCGCTCCGTCCGTGCGACGGGGCGGGGACTGCGCGTTCAGGACTGCCTGCGGCGGAAGCGTTGGCCCAGAAAGTCTATGCATTCCAGGAACACCACGACGCGGAGGCCTTTCATCAAGCCGACGTAGGCGAGCGCCGTCACGACGACCTTGACCGCGAAGCGCACGTAGACACTGTCGAAGGGCAGGGCGGCGGCGTAGCCCAGGCCGATGCAGCCGGCGGAGATGAGGACGAAGGGCGCGACGTCGCGGACGGCCGTCCACAGCGACAGGCCGAGCAGCCGCTGCACGAACCAGTGCCACACGGGAAGCCAGAGTACATTGAGCGCCACGTAGACGCAGACCATGGTGCGCACGCCGAAGGGATAGAGCGCCACGAGGGCTCCCGTCTGCAAGAGACACAGCCCCACCGTGTTCCACATGAAGACGTTGCTCCGCCCCTGGCTGATGAGAAAGTTGGAGTAGAAGGAGGCGATGGGAACAAATGCGCCGCCGGCGCAGAGTATCTGCATGATGCGGGCGCTGGGCAGCCACTTGTCCGTAATCAGGATGGTGATAAATTCCGGTGCGACCAGTGCCAGGCCGAACAGGGCCGGGCACGACACGAACGCCGTGAAGCGCAGCATCTTGCGGAAGGCGCGCCGCTCGCGCTCGCGGTCGTCCGAGAGACGGGCAAAGACGGGCTGCGTGACGCTCCAGAGCGTGCCGTTGAGCAGGTTGCAGCCTAGGTAGGTCCATTTGTTCGCCTGGTTGTAGTAACCCACCATCTGCTTGCCGTAGAGCCGGCCGAAGAACACGGAGAACAGGTTGTTGTTGATGTGGGTGAAGATGTTCGTGATGAGGAGCTTGGAGCTGAAACCCAGCATCCCGCGCAAGGGGCGTAGGTCCACGCGCGCCGAGGGCCGCCAGCCGGAGCGGTACCACGTGAGGGCGGTCATCAGGAAGCAGTAGACGAGGTTCTGGATGGCGAGTCCCCAGTAGGCGAAGCCTTGCCATGCGAGCACGATGCCCGTCAGGCCCGAGGCGGCCAGGGCCGTGAGCGAGATCCAGGCGGTCTCCTTCACCTGCAAGTTGCGGAAGAGGTAGGCGCGCGGGGCTGTCCCGAGGCTGGAGAAGACGAAGCTGAGGAAGGACAGGCGCCCCAGCGGCACGAGCTCTGGCTCCTTGAACCAGGCCGCGATGAGCGGCGCGGCGAAGAAGAGCACGATGTAAATGGAACTACTGCAGAGCACGTTGAACCAGAACACGGCGTTGAAGTCGGCGGCCGTGGCGTCGCGTTTCCTGTTGAGGGCGGAGATGAAGCCGCTTTCCTGCAACGAAGAGGCTATGAGGGCAAAAATGGCCAGCATCCCCACCATGCCGTAGTCGGAGGAATCGAGCATGCGGCCCAGGCAAATGCCGAAGACGAGATTGAGCAGCTGCTGCCCGCCGTTGTTCACGGCTCCCCAAAGTATGCCCCGGGCGGTTTTCTCTTTCAGACTTTGTTCCATGACGCGCAAAGTTAGGAATTTATTTCGGAAAATGCCGGCGCCGCGGCCCGCCGTGCCGCCGGAGCCGTGCGCGCCCGGCAGGCCGCGGGGCGGCATGATTTCCCGGATTAGTGATTTTTTTGTACTTTTGCGCGAAATTTGAACTTTCTCTAACTTTTTAGTTGCAGACTTAACTTATGAACACAGAGCAAATCCTGCGTCACAAACTCGACCTGTTGCTGCGCACCGGCAAACTGCTGGTGGAGAGTGCCGCCGACACCAACCGCATCATGCGCAACATGAAGCGGACAGCGGCTTACCTGGGCCTGCCTGAGGAGCACTTGCATATTCACGTGACCTACGACATGCTCATGGTGAACCTGAGCGACGGCGAGCATTCTTTCTCGAAATTCCAGCGGTGCGAGAAGCACGGCATCAACATGACGACGCTCTCGATGGTGAGCAAGCTCTCCTGGCGGGCCATCCGCGAGGACTATTCCCTGGAGCGGTATGAAGAGGAGCTGGAGCGCATCCGCACGCGCCGGCGCAACTATCCCGCCTGGCTCGTCACGGTGTGCGCGGGCTTTGCCTGCGGCGGGTTCTGCGTGCAGTTCGGCTGCGACTGGATGGCTTTCCTTTACTCTTCGCTGGCCGCCATGGCGGGTTTCCGCCTGCGGGCAAAGTGTCTGGAGTGGGGCATGAACGTCTACGTGAGCATAGCCCTGGCAGCCTTTGTCTCGACGCTCCTGGCCTGGGCCACGACCTTCCTGCCGGAGGGCTGGACCTCCACGCCGCTCCACCCCATGCTGGCCTGCGCCCTCTTCATCGTGCCGGGCGTGCCCATCATCAACTTCCTCGACGACATGCTGGACAATTACATCGCCGTAGGCATCACGCGCGCGGTCAACACTGTGCTCATCGTGACGGCCATGTCCTTCGGCATCGCATTCTTCCTGAAGGTGTCGGACTTCGATCTCTCGCAGTTCCAGACCATCTCGATGACGCCGCACCACTCCTACTGGGAGTACGCCCTGGCGGCAGCCATCTCGGCCATAGGCTTTTCCATGATATTCAACATCCCGCGCAAGCTGCTCTGGGTGGTAGCCGTCGGGGGAATGCTGGCTGTGTGTACGCGCAACTTCGTGAACCTCGGGCCGAGTAACAACAACATGGGCCTCGACATGGGCCTGGCCATCGGCTCGCTCGCCGGCTCCGCGCTGGTCAGCATCATAGCCATCAAGGCTGTCCACTGGTTTCATGCGCCCAACCATGTGCTGACCATCCCGAGCGTCATTCCGATGATTCCCGGCGTGCTGATGTACCGCGCACTGATTGCTTTCATCGAGATGAACGGCGTGGTGGGCGAGGTGACGGCCGCCGTGCAGTTCGGCGTTGCGTCGGCGCTGACGGTGCTTTGCATCTCGGTCGGCGTGGCCATTCCCAACATCTTCGCCCGTCGCTACGTGGCGGCCGACCGGCGGAAGCTGCTGGACCACCTCATCGCGGAGCGCAAGGAGCGCGGCCGCTTTGTCGATCTGAACGAACTCTGACGCTGCGGCCGCTCCCGGCGGCCAGCCGGGCGGACAAACGGACAGCCGCCGCACTCTTCGAAGCGAGAGTGCGGCGGCTGTTTCTGTGTGCGGGTGGCGCGCGGTGCACAGGCCTAAGGGGAGCTGCTACGGGCCTTAGGCGCGTAGCTACGGGGATAGGCCCCGTCCCGACTGGCCTTAGGCGCGTGCGCGCGGCCTTAGCCTCCGGCCGTGCAGAGGAAAAGGATCAGGGCCTGTGCCGTAAGGATGCGCAGGAACATGGACAGCGGGTAGACTGTGGAATAGCCCACGGAGGGCGCGTCGTTGTTTGCCGTCTGGTTGGCATAGCCCAGCGCGGGGGGGTCCGTCGTGGAGCCGGCCAGCACACCCATTAGCGTGAAATAGTTCAGCTTGAACTTCACGCGGGCTACGACGCCCATGATGATCAGCGGGATGACCGTGATGAGGAAACCTACCCAGACGTAGGTGAGACCGTCGCCGTCGACCACGGTGCTCCAGAAGTTTGCCCCCGCTTTAATGCCCACGCTGGCCAGGAAGAGGATGAGGCCCACTTCGCGCAGCAGCAGGTTGGCGGAAGTAGTCGTGTAGGTGACGAGGTGAAACTTGTAGCCGTAGCAGCCGGCCAGGATGGCCACTACCAGCGGGCCGCCGGCCAGACCGAGCTTGAGCGGCGTCGTCATGCCGGGGAACTGGAAGGGGATGCTGCCGAAGATGATACCGATGAGGATGCCCAGGAAGATGGAGCCCACATTGGGGTGGTCCAGGCGCTTGATGGAGTTACCCAGCACGCGGGCCACGCGGTTCACGGCGTCTTCCGGTCCGACGACCATCAGTCGGTCGCCGATCTGGATGCGCAGGGCGCGGTCGGCAAAGAGGTCCATGCCCGAACGGGTGATACGGGTCACGTTGACACCGAGCATCGAACTGAAGTGCATCTCGCCGAACGTTTTGCCGTTCACCTCCGGGCGGGTCACGAGGATACGCTTCGAGATGATGGGGGCTTTCTCAGCCTGCCAGTCCACGGTGATGATGCTGCCGATGAATGCGGCCACGGCTTCGGCGTCGTCCTCGGCGCAGACCACGTTCATCTCGTCGCCCACGTGGAGTATGGTCTTCTTGTTGGGCGAGAAGATGTTGTCGCCGTGCTTAAAGTGCGTGCACACGAAGGTGCGGCCCAGGAAGTTGCTCAGCTGCTCTATGCTCTTGCCGTCGAGGGCCATGTTCTCCACGCGCAGGGACATGTAGTGCGGCTTGGCGTGGGGGTTGTCCTCCTGGCGTGCGCGCAGTTCTTCCTCCTCTTTCTCCAGCTTGATGCGGCAGATGTAGCGGATGGCGATGGTGGCGCCGATGATGCCGAGCACGCCCAGCGGATAGGCGCAGGCATAGCCCGAGGCGATGTTGAGGCCGCCCATGTCCACGTTCAGGGTGGTGAGTGCCTCCTGCGCGGCACCGAGGCCCGGCGTGTTGGTGATGGCGCCGCAGAGCACACCGACGGCCATCGGCAGGCTGGTCGGGTCCTTCGTGTCGAACACGATGTAGTAGAGGGCCAGCAGCACAACGATGTTGAGCAGTACGATGCCCGCCGCCACCAGGTTCATCTGGACGCCGTCCTTCTTGAAGGACTGGAAAAATCCCGGGCCTACCTGTAGTCCGATACAGTAGACGAAGAGAATGAGGCCGAAGTCCTGAATGAAGTTAAGCACCGGCTCGGGACAGGCAAAGCCGCCCATCTCGGAGCCAATGCCCGCGGTGTGGTAGAGATGCCCCACCAGAATGCCGGCAAACAGGACGAATGTGACCCCCAGGGAGATGCTGCCGAACTTTATCTTGCCCAGCAGCACACCGACGGAGATGACGATCGCGTAGAGCAACACGATGTGCGCCACATTGTCGGTGTTCGTGAAAAGGGTTTCAAACCATTCCATAAATTATTTTATTGATTTTGTGAAGTATTAGTCTTTGGGCAAATTTAGGCATAAATCACTGCCCGGCAAAATCTGCAATGTTAAAACGCAGACCCGGCGCGCGTTTTCCGGAGAAAGTCGGCGTAGGGTCTGTACTCCGCGCCCCTCCACGGCGAATTAGCCGCGCGCCGGCAGGTATTTTCCTTACGCGCCTAAGCCCCGTCGGGGACGCGCCTTAGCCCTGTCGGGACGCGCCTTAGCCCCGTGCACATGGGCTTAAGACCCGCTCCGCCGGCTTGCGCTCCTGCTGCGCCGCAGGAGTGTCCGTCTGGGGGCGCGCTTGTGCGGAGGACGGGTCCGGATGCGGCTCAGGTCCGCGAGGGACTGTAGCTTCGCGCGCGTGTTATAATAAGCTGTGTCCGGAGCCGGGCCGCGTCCCCCGCCTGCACGGCGGGGAATATATACGAAAAAAAGTTGCAAGCTCTTTTCAGAAGCTTGCAACTTTTTTTCGTTGGGGTACCCGGACTCGAACCAGGAAAGACAGGACCAGAATCTGTAGTGTTGCCAATTACACCATACCCCAAACTTTGATCTTGTAACGAGATGCCCTCTCGTTTACGGGTGCAAAGGTACGGGCTTTGCGCGGAACGTCCAAATTTTTCTCCGACTTTTTTTCAAAAAAAATCGATTTTTTGCCCCTCGAGGCTGTTTTTTCCGGTTGCTAAACCCTAAAAATAGAAAAAGGGAGCGTTTTTTGCGGAAGCCTGTAAGAGTAATCAGAGAAATCATTTTAACTTTGCAACGCATTATCTACACATTAAAAATCAATGAGCGAAACGCCAGAATTAGTAAATTCCATCATCGAGGGCATACAGGAAAAGAAAGGCCGCCAGATAGCGGTGATCGACCTGACGAGCATACATACAGCCCCCTGCTCCTACTTCGTAATTAGTACGGGCGGCTCTCCGCAGCAAGTGGAGGCCATAACCGACGCCGTGTTCGAGTCGGCACGCAAGAATGCCGGCGAGAAACCCGCCGCGGTGGCCGGACTGGACAATGCCTACTGGGTGGCCATGGACTACGGCACCGTCATGGTCCACGTATTCCTCCCGGAAGCCCGCGAGCATTACGACCTGGAACATTTGTGGGACGACGCGGACATACGCACCGTGCCCGATCTGGACTAACCCCGCGACCCGGCGGGCGGCTGCTGACCAATCCGAAGAGTGTCGGCCGCGCGGCGGGATGCGCTTCCAACACGAGTACAGCTATCTTACTATCCGAAAATGAACGAGAACAATAAAAAAGGCAATATGCCCCGGTTCAATCTGAACTGGCTGTATATTGCCATCATAGTGGGACTGGCTTTCATGCTGTTCCAAGGTCAAGGCTCGACCGGCGGCATGAACAAAGAAGTAAATTATACCCAGTTCTGCACCTATATTAAAAACGGCTATGCCGCGGAAGCGTTCGTCAACAAGACGGACGGGACGGCCCGGTTCGTAGTGAAGCCCGAGAAGATCCGGGACGTGTTCCAGCAGGGACCGGAGCGGGCCGGAAAGAAACCGACCGTCTCGGCCAAATGTCCGTCCGCCGATAAAGTGGGCGACTTCCTCTCGCAATACAACCTGCCCGTGACGTACGAGGAATCGAACAGCCTTCTCCTCAACCTGCTCTACAGTCTGCTGCCCGTATTCCTGCTCGTAGGACTCTGGTTCTACTTCATGCGGCGAGTAGGCAACGGCGGTGGCGGCAGCTCCTCAGGCATCTTCGGCGTGGGCAAGAGCAAAGCCCGCCTGTTCGAGAAGGGAAACGGAACGCACGTGACATTCAAGGACGTAGCCGGACAGGAAGGAGCCAAGCAAGAGGTGCAGGAGATCGTAGACTTCTTGAAAAATCCCCGCAAATACACAGAGCTGGGAGGCAAGATACCCAAGGGCGTCCTGTTGGTGGGCCCACCGGGAACGGGTAAGACGCTGCTGGCCAAGGCTGTCGCCGGCGAGGCCGATGTCCCCTTCTTCTCCCTCTCCGGCTCCGATTTCGTGGAAATGTTCGTCGGCGTCGGCGCAAGCAGAGTGCGCGACCTCTTCCGCCAAGCAAAGGAAAAAGCTCCGTGTATCATTTTCATAGACGAGATAGACGCGATAGGGCGTGCCCGCGGCAAAAATCCCTCCTTCGGCGGGAACGATGAGCGCGAGAACACGCTGAACCAGCTCCTCACGGAAATGGACGGATTCGGCACGAACTCGGGCGTCATCATACTTGCCGCGACAAACCGCGTAGAGATTCTCGACAGCGCCCTGTTGCGCGCCGGCCGCTTTGACCGGCAGATCCACGTGGACCTGCCCGAGTTGTCCGAGCGCGTGGCCATCTTCAATGTCCACATGGCACCGCTGAAGCTGGACAGCGACATCGACGTGGACTTCCTGGCCCGGCAGACACCGGGATTCTCCGGAGCCGACATCGCCAACGTCTGCAACGAAGCGGCCCTCATCGCCGCGCGCCATAGCCGGCCCCGCGTCTGCAAGCAAGACTTCCTCGATGCCGTGGACCGCATTGTCGGCGGTCTGGAAAAGAAGTCGAAAGTCATGACCCAGGGCGAAAAGCGAACTATCGCTATTCACGAGGCCGGCCATGCCTCTGTCTCGTGGTTGCTGAAGTATGCCAACCCGTTGGTCAAGGTAACCATCGTGCCCCGCGGTCAGGCTCTTGGCGCCGCGTGGTACTTGCCCGAGGAACGGTCCATCACGACGAAGGAACAGATGCTCGACGAAATCTGCGCTACTCTTGGCGGCCGCGCCGCCGAGGAGCTATTCTCGGGCCACATCTCCTCCGGGGCGCTCAACGACCTTGAGCGCGTGACGAAGCGGGCCTATGGCATGGTGGCCTATCTCGGCATGAGCGACGAGCTCTCCAATCTCTGCTACTACAACAACCAGGAGTATAACTTCACCAAGCCTTACTCGGAAAAGACGGCCGAGAAGATTGACGCGGAAGTCAAGAGACTCATCGGCGAACAGTACGACCGGGCCAAGAAAATTCTGAGCGAGAATGCCGAGAAGCACGCTCAGCTGGCCCAGCTCCTTGTGGACCGCGAAGTCATCTTCACAGAGGACGTAGAGCGCATCTTCGGCAAGCGGCCTTGGAAGAGCCGCGCCGACGAAATCCAGGAAGAGGAGGAGCGGGCAGCCGCCGCCCACGCCGCAGCCGGTGCGGAGTCGTCCGAAGCACAGTCGGCCGCCGACGGCGCGCAGCCGCTGCAGGCCCCCTCGGCAGCCCAGACGGCAGTCCCGCCAGTTCCCGGATCCGAGACCGTAGCATCCGCGTCGGCCGAAGCCGACAACGCAGCCGCTCCCACCGCTGAGGCCGGCGATGCGCAGGCGGAGAACCCGTCGGCACCGCAGGACGCGGCGAACAAAGGCAAAGGTAACACTGCCGAATGAAGAACTTAATCTTAAGGACTGTAACGGGCGTGCTCTTTGTCGCCCTTATCGTGGGCGGCATAGCCTGCTCGCCCGTTACGTTCGCTTTGCTCTTTGCGCTCGTCACCGGTCTGACGCTCTGGGAATTTTCCACCGTGGTCAACCGTTACGCCGGAGCGGAAGTCAACCGCCTCATCAACACCGTGGGCGGCGTCTACCTGTTCCTGGCCTTCTTCTACTACTTCTCGGGCTACTTGAATGGACTGCCGGACGTGGGCGTGTTCATCCCCTACCTGCTGACGCTCATCTACCTGCCCGTCAGCGAGCTCTACCTCCGCCGCCCCGATCCGCTGAAGAACTGGGGCTACGCCTTTGCCTCCCAGCTCTACGTCGCGCTGCCCTTCTCGTTGCTCAACGTCCTGGCCTTTCAGTACGACGCCTTTTCCGGGCGCGTGGTCTACCTGTGGTTCATCCCCCTCTCCGTATTTGTCTTCCTCTGGACCAGCGACACCGGCGCCTACTGCTGCGGCAGCCTGCTCCACCGGTACTTCCCGGCGAAACTCTTCCCACGCATCTCGCCCGCCAAGTCGTGGGTGGGCAGCATTGGCGGCGGCCTGCTCTGCCTCGGCGCTGCCGCCCTGCTCTGGCACTTTTTCGGCTGCTTCACACTCTTGCAGTGGATGGGGCTCGGCCTGGTAGTCTGCGTGTTCGGCACGTGGGGCGACTTGGTGGAAAGCCTCTTCAAGCGCGAGCTTGGCATCAAGGACAGCGGCCACATGCTACCCGGCCACGGCGGCCTGCTCGACCGCTTCGACTCCTCGCTGATGGCCATACCCGCCGCCGTGCTCTATCTCTACACGATAGCTTTCTTCTAAGAAACAGCATACGATGAGCCTTCTTTCCCGTTTGCGCACGCGGAGCCGCCAGTTCTGGTGGGCCGTCAGTGCGGCCGCCGCCGTCATAGCCATAGGCATCGCCGTGCTCGTAGCCCGCCTGTCCCGCCCCACGGACTTTGAGATTACCGACCAGCTTGGGGGCAACATCTTTCCCTCGGCCATCCTGTCAGTCGCCGCTACCGACGCGGAAGTCATCCCGCCGGCCGACAGCGTCTATGTGGGCAATCCCAAGTCGCTCATCGCCGTCCGCGTAGAGTCCGAACAAGCCAACAGCCTCGTGCGCGTAGAGCTGGGCGAGACCCCCTTCTTTGCCCGCTCGGTGTCCGAGTTCGTCCTGCCCAAGGCCCATACCGTCTACACCATCTATCCCGAGGTGCTCTGGCGCTACGACGTGCTGCGCGACAACGTACAGGCCGAACCCGTCAGCGTTGTGGCCACGGTGGAGCTCAACCGCCACAACCTTGGGCAGAAAGTGCGCACCTTCTCCATGCGCAGCATCAACGAGTGCCTGCTCGGCTTCGTGCAGCACCACCCCGACGGCGGCAGCCGCTTTGTCAGTACCCGTCTCTTCTTCGCCGCCTACGTCAACGAGGAGAATCCCATGATCGACCAGATACTCCGCGAGGCGCTCGACACGCGCATAGTCCGCCGCTTCCTCGGCTACCAGGGCACGGCCACCACCGTGGACAAGCAGGTCTACGCCCTGTGGCACGTCCTCCAGAAGCGCAATTTCCGCTACAGCTCCGTGTCCTACTCCAGCCTGTCCAGCAACTTCGTCTACGCCCAGCGTGTCCGCACGTTCGAGGACGCCTTGGCCAGTTCGCAGATCAACTGCGTGGACGGCAGCGCCCTGTTCGCCTCGCTCCTGCGCGCCATCAACATCACCCCCGTCCTTGTTCAGTTGCCCGGCCACATGTTCGTGGGCTACTACGAAGACGCCGAGCGCAAAAAGCTGACGTTTCTCGAGACCACGATGATAGGCGACGTCGACCTGGACGACTACTTCCCCGGCGAGCGCCTCGACTCCACCATGCGCGGTAAGACGCAGAGCGAAATGTCGCGTCTCACGTTTGAGAAAGCCAAGGAATACGCCGGCAGCGAATACCGCAAGCACGAAGGGGAGGTAAGGCAGGAGAAGCCCGGATACATGTTCCTGGAAATATCAAAGGGCGTGCGGCGCAAAATCCAGCCCATCGGGCGCTGAACGCCGTCGCCGCGCGCGGTCCGCCCGTTTCTTTAATCCCCTGAGTCCATGCAAATCCTCCTTGCCTGTGCCAAGACTATGGGCCACACCGCCGCCGCGGTGCCCGCCGTCACGCAGCCCGCCTTTGCGGCCGAGGCCGCCGGCGCCGTCCGCCAGCTGCTGGCGCTCGGCCCGGACGCTCTGGCCCGCGCCCTCCATGTCAGCGGACGCACCGCCGCCGAGTCCGCGCTGCGGCTTCACCGCTTCCTCGAACCCTCGCAGGAGCCCGTCCCTGCCGTCCTGGCCTATACCGGCATCGTGTTCCGCTACCTGCACCCAGAGACCTTCACGGCAGCCGACTTCAGCTATGCCCAGCGCCATCTGTTCATCACGTCGTTCCTCTACGGACTGCTCCGCCCCCTCGACGGTATCCGTCCCTATCGCCTCGAGGGCAATGTCCGCCTTCCCGACGCGGACGGCCCCACGCGCTTTGCCTATTGGCAGCCCCGCTTGACGGACCTCCTCATCAAGGCCGTGCAGGCCGATGACGGCGTGCTGGTCAATCTGGCCAGCGCCGAGATGAAGCGCCTCTTCGACTGGCGCCGCGTCTGCGCTTCCGTCCGCGTCGTGACCCCGGAGTTCCGCGTGATGGACGGCGGGCGCTTGCGCTCCGTCGTGGTCTACGCCAAGATGTGCCGGGGCGCCATGGCGCGCTTCATCCTGCAGCAGCGCCTGACAGACGTCGCCGGCCTTTCCGCCTTCAACCCCTCGCCGGACGACGCCGTGGGGCAGCTGCCCGTCGTGGTGGGCGGCCTGGACGGCCGGGCAGTGTCGCCCGGGCGCTGACTTCCGTTTCCTCCCGCCCCGTCCCCGCGACAACGGGGCTTAGGGCAGAAAAAACTGGGCCTATTCCCGTAGCCACAGGGATAGGCCCAGTTTCGCGTTTGCCGGTCGCCGGTATCAGGCGGCCGCCGTCTGCCGGCGCACCACGCGGCGGAAGCTCCAGAAGAAGAGGGCCGCAGCCGTGAAGAGCCCGATGGAGAAAGCCAGGAAAATGCCGTGGATGCCCAGCCCCAAGGGGAAGCCCATGACAAACCCGGCCGGGATGCCTACGACGATATAGCTCACGAAGGCGATGCCCATCATGGGCAGCACGTGGGACGTGCCGCGCAGGGCGTTGGCAAAGCAGATCTGCATGGCGTCGCCGAACTGGTAGAGCATCAGCGGCACGATGAGCGTGATGGCCGTGGCCTGCACCACGGGGTCGGACGTGAAGAGGCGCACCAGCGGTTCGCCGAAGCAGAGGAACACAGCGGAGGAAATCGTGGCTATGCACAGCAGGATGTGGCAGCCGGCCTGCGCCGCCTGGCGCACGCGCGGCCAGTCCGCCGTGCCGGTAAAGGCCGCCACGCGTATGCTCATGCCGGCGCCGAAACTGTAGTAGAACAGGAATCCCAGGGTCCCGACGGTGACCATCACCTGGTAGCTGGCCAGTTCCACGGCCCCGATCCAGCCCGCCATGACCGCGCTGAAGGTGAACGAGCCCGTCTCCATGCCCATCTGGACGGATACGGGCAGAGACTTGCAGTTGATGCGCAGCAGGTCGGCTGCGCGGATCCGCGCTGTGCGGAATCCTGCGCGGAACGGGGCGTAGCGCCGTCGCGTCAGAATGAAGCCGGCCAGCAGCGCGGCCGTGAGCACGCGGGCCAGCAGCGTGGAGAGTCCCGCCCCGAGCAGGCCCAGCTCGGGGAAGGGTCCGATGCCGTAGATGAGCAGGTAGTTGCCCACAATGTTAAAGGCGTTGCCGGCAAGCAGCGTCCACATGCCTGCGGCCGTATCGGTCGTGCCGTCGGTGAACTGCCGCATCACGTTGAACAGCATGACAAAGACCATCGAGCCGAGCATCACGAGGTAGTAGGGCCGGACGAGGGGCAGAATCTCCCGGGGCTGCCCCAGGCTGTCCAGGAAGAAGTAGAGCACGCCCATGGCCGAGAGTAGCAGCAGGGCGTAGAGCGCGTTGGCCGTGAGGGCGTTTTTCAGGCAGGCGCCGGCCTGTGCGTGCTCGCCGCGGCCGCAGTGGGCGCTGACCAGGGGCGTCAGGCCGTAGGAGTAGCCCATGAGCAGGAAGGTGACGAGGTTGAAGAGATTGTTGACGAACGAGGCCGCCGCCAACGCGCCGGTGGAGTAGTGCCCCACCATCATGGTGTCCGCGAAGCCCATCAGGATGACGCCCACCTGGCCCACGGCGATGGGCAGGCCCAAGCGCAGCGTCGCGACGTAGTGCGGACGGAGCGAGGAAATCATGTCGTAGTCGTTTTCGTTAAGTCTGCAAAGCCGTGCCCCGGTCCGCTGCCGGCGCCGGGGCACAAGAAAAGGGTGGGAGCCTGTCGTCGGCCCTCGGGCCTTGTCCGGCAGACTCCCACCCGTGGGTGGTCGCTCAGCGCACCAGGATGACGAGGTAGCGGCTGGCGCTCCAGAACGCGTCGGGGTTGGTGATGCGAAGCGTGTAGAGGCCGTGAGCGTCCTTCTCCAGGGCGTAGGAGCCGGCCGGATGGTTGGACTTCAGCTCGGCACGCTTGGCGTAGAGCGGAATCTTCTTGGTGACGCGGATGTCAATCTTCGTGAAGTAATCCTTGTTCATGTTGGCCGAACGCAGCACGTCGCCGTCCTCCAGAATATGCTCCTCGCGCAGTTCTTTCTTAGTGCCGAAGACGTACCATGCCTCGTGGATTTTCTCATCCTGCTGGGCCATCTCTCGGGCCTTCTCCTCGTTCTGCGTGGTCAGCTCCTCAACGTTGCTGTTCAGCTGGCTGATCTGTTCGCCCTGCTCGGCAATCTGAATGTCCTTCTCGGCGAGCTGCTGGCGCAACTGCTCGATCTCCTTCGTCTTGCTCTCGAGCTGGCGGTTGAACTCCTCGACCATGGCCTCATAGGCGTCCTTCGCCTCCTTGCTGGTCTGGTTGGCGTTGCGCAACTGCTCCTGCAGGTAGGCTATGCGCGAGCGGTTCAGGCGCAACGTCTGCTGGATGAAGGCCATATTCTCCACGATGACCTGCTGGTCGGAGCCTTCGCTCTGCTCCTTGGTGACGCGGCCCTCGGCCTCGTTGATCTGGCGGAAGCCGTCACGGATTTGCTGGATGGTCTTGGCCATGTCCTCGGACTCGCTTTTGCTTTCGGCGATGACCCGTTGCAGGGAGTCGATGGTGGCTTGCGAGTGGTCCTCGGCCATTTCCTTTTCTCTTTTCGACTGGCAGCCGCTGAACGCCAGAGTAGCGGCGGCGACTGCGATAAAAAGCATTTTTTTCATATCGGACGTATTGTTTTTTCCGTTGGTAACCTCATGGTTCGGGAGACTCGTCCCCTGCCTGGCGGGCGGCGGCGCGGCGGGCCGAGGCCAGGCCCTCCACGACGAGGACAAACTCGCCGCGCGGCTCTGTGCTTTGGAAGTGGGTGAGCACTTCGGCGATGGTGCCGCGCACGCTTTCCTCGTGAATCTTCGATATTTCGCGGCAGGCCGACATGCGCCGGTCCGGGCCGAATGTCTCGGCCAGCTGGCCCAGCGTCTTGACCACGCGGTAGGGCGATTCGTAGAATATCATCGTGCGCTCTTCCTCGCGCAGCTGGGCCAGGCGCGTGGCCCGCCCTTTCTTGGCGGGGAGGAAACCTTCAAAGGTGAAGCGCTCGCAGGGAAGTCCCGAAGCGGCCAGCGCCGGTACGAAAGCCGTAGCGCCGGGCAGGCACTGCACCTCGACGCCGCGGGCCACGCAGGCGCGCACCAGCATGAAGCCCGGGTCCGATATGCCCGGCGTCCCCGCATCGGTGACGAGGGCCATCGTCTCCCCGGCCGCCATGCGTGCGGCAAAGGCATCGGCCGTCTGATGCTCGTTGAACTTGTGGTGGGAGCAGAGCCGGTTGCGGATGTCATAGTGCTGGAGGAGCAGGCCCGTCGTGCGGGTGTCCTCGGCCAGAATGATGTCCACTTCTTTCAGCACGCGCAGGGCGCGGAGCGTAATATCCTCCAGGTTGCCTACGGGCGTGGGTACAAGATATAGCATTCCCATGCTGCAAATATATGGATTTCTCGGTGGCGGGCAAACAAAAGCCGCCGTTATTTGCTTTTTTAGGGAAGTTATGCCTATTTTTGCAACGCCGTCCCCGCGTGCGCCGCGCGCCCGGCCTGTCGCGACAGGCGGGCGTCCGGCGTGCGCGGGCGGTGCTTTAGATGGAAGATATGAGACCGATTACTTTCGACCGTTTTGCCCGCGGTCTTGTCATAGTGGCCGCCGTGGTGGCGCTGTGGCTCCTGTTCCGCTACTTGGCTCCCGCGGTGGTGCCGTTTCTCGTGGCGGCCGTCATCGCCTACCTCCTCAATCCGGTGGTGAACTTCCTGCAGTACACGTGCCGCCTCCGCTTCCGCCTGCCCTGCGTCGTGCTGACGCTGGTGCTGGCCATAGGCGTCATCGTGGGGCTGCTGTGGCTCTGTGTCCCGCCCATGGTGGACGAATGCCTGCACGTGAAGGACGTCATTGTCCACTACCTGGAGACCGGCGGCGAGCACTCCTCGCTGCCCGCCGAAGTGCAACAGCATTTCGACGACTACTTCCGCCGCACCGACGTCTACCGCTGGGCGCAGTCCGGCAACTTCCTCGCCCTCGTGCGCAACGTGGTCCCGCAGCTGTGGGACTTGCTCCTTTCCACGGCCAGTACCATTATCGGCGTCGTGGCCTCGCTCATCGCCTTTCTCTACCTGTTCTTCCTCATGCTTGACTACGAGAAGTACGCCAAGAAGTGGATTACCTACATCCCGGCCCGTCACCGCGCCTTTGCCAGCCAGTTCGTGAACGATGTCACCTATTACATGTGCGGCTACTTCCGCGGCCAGCTGCTCATCGCCCTGAGCAACTGCATCATGTTCTCGGCCGGCTTCTATCTGGTCGACTTCAGCATGCCGCTGGCTCTGGGCTGCTTCATCGGCATCATCAGTTTCGTGCCCTACCTCCAGGTGGCCGGCTTCGTGCCCGCCGCGATGCTGGCCCTTTTCCGCGCCGCCGAGACGGGCGAGAACTTCTGGCTCCTCATCGGCAGCGTCGTGCTGGTCTACATCGTGGTGCAGGTGATACAGGACGTGGTCGTCACGCCGCGCGTCATGGGGAAAATCATGGGCCTCTCGCCCGCCGTCATCCTGCTCTCGCTCTCCGTCGGTGCGTTCGTCATGGGCATAGGCGGGCTCATTATCGCCCTGCCCGTGACCACTATGGCCCTGACCTACTACAAACGCTACGTGGTGCGCGAGGGAGGTCCGGCCGCGGGCGGCGCTTAGCCCCGGCGAAACGGGCCCTATCCCCGTGCGGACGCGCCTAAGCCCCGTCGCCACGGGGCTTAGGCGCGTTTCGTCTGTCCCCGGCCGGCTGGGCGGCAAACCGGGGCCGTGCGTGCCAAAAAAGAACCGGTCCGGGACACTCCGGCATGGGGGAAATGTGCTAATTTTGCACTTCAAGAAGAAAAAGGACCATCATGAAACCAACGTATAGCATGGGGCTGGACATCGGCTCCACCACGATAAAGGCCGTAGTGCTGGACGGTGCGGGCAAGCCCGTGCTGACCCACTACGAGCGTCACAGCGCACGCATCCGCGAGAAGCTGCTCGCGCTGCTCGATGCGGTGGCGGCGCAGATCGGGCCGGCCGATGTGGCGCTGCGCCTGACCGGCTCCGTCGGCATGGGCGTGGCCGAGGCGTGCGGCCTCGACTTCGTGCAGGAAGTGGTGGCAGCCACGCACTACGTCCGGGCCCACTGCAGCCAGGCGGCCGCCATGATCGACATCGGCGGCGAGGATGCCAAGGTCGTCCTGTTCAGCGGCGGGCGCGTCGCCGACATGCGCATGAACGGCAACTGCGCCGGCGGGACCGGCGCCTTCATCGACCAGATGGCCATACTGCTGGGCGTGACGGCCGCCGGGCTCAGTGACCTGGCGCTCCGCGCGCACCGCGTCTATCCCATCGCCTCGCGCTGCGGGGTGTTCAGCAAGACGGACATACAGAACCTCATGGCCCGTAACGCCAGCCGCGAGGACATCGCCGCCTCCGTGTTCCACGCCGTGGCCGTGCAGGTCGTCGTGACGCTGGCCCACGGCTGCGATATAGGGGCGCCTGTCCTCTTCTGCGGCGGACCGCTGACGTTCCTGCCGGCGCTGCGCCGGGCCTTCGAGGACTATCTCCACTTGACCGGGTCCGACGTCGTCCTGCTCGCCGACAGTCATCTGGCGCCGGCCTGGGGCGCCGCGCTCACGCCGGGCAGCGCAGCGGCCCAGCCGTTGGAGCGCCTGGCCGCTACGGTCCGCGCCCGCCTGTCCGCCGCGGCCCCGCCGCGCCACGGGCTGGAGCCTATCTTTCGCGACGCGGAGGAGCTGCGGCAGTGGAGGGGGCAGAAGGTGCTCCCCTCCGGCGACCGCGCCGCCCTGCGCCCCGGTCCGCTGGATGCCGTCCTGGGCATAGACTCCGGTTCGACGACGACGAAAATCGTGCTGCTCGACGGCGAGGGCCGCCTGCTCTGCTCCGACTACCACGCCAACGACGGCAATCCCGTGGCGGCGGTGGAACGGGGACTGGCCCGTATAGGCGAGGTCTGCCGCCAGGCCGGAGCCGAAGTGCGCGTCACGGGCAGCTGCGTCACCGGCTACGGCGAAGATCTGGTCAAGGCCGCGTTTGGCCTGGATGCCGGCATCGTGGAGACCCTCGCGCACTACATGGCCGCCCGGCGCCTGACGCCCGACGTGACCTTTATCCTCGACATCGGCGGACAGGACATGAAAGCCATGTTCGTGCAGGACGGCGTAGTCAGCCGCATCGAGATCAACGAGGCCTGCTCGTCGGGCTGCGGCTCCTTCATCGGGACGTTTGCCCGCTCGTTGGGCTACAGCCTGGAGGACTTCGCTGCCGAAGCCTGCCGCGCCGCCGCGCCCTGCGACTTGGGTACGCGCTGCACAGTATTCATGAACTCCAAAGTGAAGCAGGCGCTGCGCGAAGGGGCCACCGTGGCCGACATTGCAGCCGGCCTGTCCTACTCCGTCGTGAAGAACTGCCTTTACAAGGTGCTGCGGCTCAAGCATACGGACGAACTGGGCGCACACATCGTCGTGCAGGGCGGGACCATGAAGAACGACTCCGTGGTCCGCGCCTTCGAGAAACTGACAGGACGGACGGTGTCGCGCAGCGCACATCCGGAGCTGATGGGCGCCATGGGCTGCGCGCTCTATGCCCTGGAACATGGCGGGCGGGCGGTGCCGCTGGCCGAGGTGGGGCGGCGCGCGGCTTGCACCATGCGCGAACGGCAGTGTCGCGGGTGCGAGAACCAGTGCCACGTCACGCAGTACGACTTCGGCGGCGGCCGCCGCTACTACTCCGGCAACCGCTGCGAGAAGGTGTTCAGCAACCGCGGCCGCGACGAGCAGCCCGGCCTCAACGTCTACGCGGACAAGCTGCGCCTGCTCTTCGACCGCGACTGCACGGTGGCGGACCCGGTGGCCGTCGTCGGCATCCCGCGCTGCCTGAACATGTACGAGGAGTATCCCTTCTGGCACACGCTCTTCACGCGCTGCGGCGTGCGCGTGGTGCTCTCGGCTCCGTCCACTTTCGTCCGTTACGAGGCACAGGTGAAGCGGGTCATGTCGGACAACATCTGTTTCCCCGCCAAGCTGGTCCATAGCCATATCCAGGACCTGACCGAGCGCGGCGTGGACCGCATATTCCTGCCCTTCGTAGTCTACGAACGGCAGGATGGCGGACAGAACAGCTACAATTGCCCCATCGTCTCCGGTTACTCGGAAGTGGTGCGGAGCGTGCAGGGCGGCGTCCCCATGGACTCTCCCGTCATCACGTTCAAGGACCGTCGCCTGCTCTACCGCCAGTGCCGGGCCTACCTGCTTTCGCTTGGCGTGGATGAGGCCGCAGTCCGGCCCGCCTTCCGTGCCGCCGTGACGGAGGCGGACCGGACCGCGGCCGCCCTGTCCGCCCGCTGCCGCGAAGTGCTGGACGAGAACCGCCGGCGCGGCGGGCTGACCGTCCTGCTGGCCGGCCGGCCGTACCACGCCGATCCGCTGGTGCAGCACAAGCTGGCCGACATCATTGCCGCGATGGGCGTCAGCGTGATCTCGGACGACATCGTGCGGGGCGCGGACATCGACGTGACCGACGCGCACTTCGTGCCACAATGGGCCTACGCCAACCGCATACTCCGCGCCGCCAAGTGGGCGGCCTGCGAGCCCGCCGACGTGCAGTGCATGCAGCTGACCTCGTTCGGCTGCGGCCCGGACGCTTTCCTGACGGACGAGACGCGCGCCCTGCTGAAACGCTACGGCAAGTCGCTGACGCTGCTCAAGATAGATGACGTCTGCAACGTAGGTTCCGCGAAGCTGCGCGTGCGTTCGGCCATCGAGAGCCTGCGCCATGCCGTCGGCCGTCAGGCCGGCGCCCGGGCGGTGCAGCCCTTCGCCACGACGCGCCCGTTCCGCAAGGAGGACCGCCGCCGGAAAATCCTGGCCCCCTTCTTCACTCCGTTTATTTCTCCGCTGATCCCGTCGCTCATGCGCCTGGCCGGCTACGACGTGGAGAATATGCCGGTGAGCGATGCCGCTTCGGGCGAATGGGGACTGCGGTATGCGAACAACGAGGTGTGTTACCCAGCGACGCTGATAGTGGGCGACATCGTGAAGGCCTTTAAGGAAGGCCGTTACGACCCGCGGCACACGGCCGTGGCCATGACGCAGACGGGCGGGCAGTGTCGCGCCTCGAACTACGTGGCGCTCATCCGCCGCGCCTTGTCCGAGGCGGGCTACGGCGAAGTGCCGGTGGTGTCGCTGACCTTCGGCGGCGGCCTGCACAACGAGCAGCCGGGCTTCCGCATGAACTGGGCGAAGCTCCTGCCCATCGTGCTCAACACGCTGCTTTATACGGACTGCGTGGCGAAACTCTACTACGCCACGGCCGTGAGGGAGCGCAAGCCCGGTGAAGCGGCGCGGCTCAGAGACCTCTACCTTGAAGCGGCCCGGCGCATCGTGGAGAGCAACGCGCCCGAGGAACTGCTCGCGCTACTGGCGCTGGCCGTGAAGGACTTTAATGCCGCGCTGCGTCCCGGCGCCCCGACGCCACCCCGCGTGGGCATCGTCGGGGAGATATTCCTGAAGTTTCATCCGTTTGCTCAGCGGGGCGTCAGCCAGTGGCTCGTGGAGCAGGGCATAGAAGTGGCCCCGCCGCTGCTGACCGAGTTTTTCGTCCAAGGATTCGTGAACTTCGAGGTGAAACAGCAAAGCGGACTGCGGCGCAGGCTGGTGCCCGACGGCCTGGTGCGCTGGCTCTATGGCCGCGTGTGGCGGCGCGTGGAGCGCTTCAACCGAGTGTGTGGCAATTTCCGCCACTTCGTGCCCTTCGGCAACGTGTATGCCGAGGCGGAGGAAGCCGTGAAGGTGGTCTCGCTCAACGCGCAGTTTGGCGAGGGCTGGATGCTGCCGGCTGAGGTGCTCTCCCTGGCCCGGCAAGGGGTAGGCCACGTGATCAGTCTGCAACCGTTCGGCTGCATTGCCAATCACATCGTGATCAAGGGCGTAGAGAAGCGGATACGCCAGCTCTGGCCCGACCTGCATTTGCTCACGCTCGATTTTGACAGCGGCGTGAGCGAGGTTAACGTCATGAACCGCCTGCTCCTCTTTGTTGACGGCCTGGGAGCGGCCGGGCGGCCGGCGCAGGTAGCGGCCAAGGCCGGGAACGGACCGGCCCTGAGCGTGAAGGTGCGGCAGGATCAGGAGGCGCCGGTGGGCGTAGCCAAAATGTAAAAAAAACCGGCACCGGAGCATTTTCTTCTTAATCATTTGACAGACAGTCAGTCGGAGCGTGAAGCGGCATGCTCGGACTGGCTGTTTTTCCTATCGTTATGCAACGTTGTAATAATTGGTTAACATCTCCGCACTACCTTTACACCCGCAAACAGAGAGGCCCGGCGGCAGATGTCCTCGGAGCCGGCTACATAAAGAGACGAACCATAAAATATCACCCGAAAAGATTTCCGAGTATGAGGTATCTGAATGCATTGGCTATGGCCTTGGTGCTGGCGGTCTGGTCCGGCGGCGCGAGCGCCCAGCGCATCAAGGGCAGTGACACCGTGCTGCCGCTCTCGCAAGAGCTGGCGGAGATGTATATGAAGGGCCACCCGTCCGCTTCGCTCACCGTGACGGGCGGCGGGAGCGGCGTGGGCATTTCGGCACTGCTCGACGGCACCACCGACCTGGCGATGGCTTCGCGCCGCATTAAGTTCAGCGAGAAAATGAAGATGAAGCAGTCCGGCCACACTCCGGTGGAGGTGGTCGTGGCCTACGACGCCCTGGCCGTTATCGTGCATCCGTCCAATCCCGTCAAGAGGCTGACGCGCGAGCAGCTGGAGGCCATCTTCCGCGGAAAGATCACGAACTGGAAGGAAGTGGGCGGCCCGGACGCCCGCATCGTCGTCTATTCCCGCGAAACGTCCTCGGGCACCTACGAATTTTTTAAGGAGAGCGTGCTCCACAATAAGAACTACATGGCCGGCGTCCTCTCCATGCCGGCCACTGGGGCCATCATCCAGTCCGTAAGCCAGACGCGCGGCGCCATAGGCTATGTCGGTCTGGCGTATCTGAATCCGCGCGTGAAGGCCTTGGCCGTCTCCTACGACGGCGGCCGCCATTACGTCGAGCCCTCGGTAAAGGCCGCGATGGCCCGGCAGTATCCCGTCGTGAGACCGCTTTATTATTACTACGACCAAGCCAATGCCGCCAAGGTGCGGCCTTTCCTGCAGTACATCGCCTCGCAGGCGGCGCGCGCCAAGACGCTCGAGCTTGGCTTCATACCCCGCTGACCCTTTCCCGTAACCCCGACAGCAAGCAACCAATCAACACAAATCCTGAGATATGAAAAAATGGATTGACAGAATCGCCCGCCGCATCTTCACTCTGAGCGGATTCGTGACGAGCGTAGTCATCCTCCTCATTATCGGCTTCCTCTTCAGCGAGGCCGCCGGGCTGTTCCGTCAGCCCATAGTGGAGGAGGGCTACGTCCTGGCTCTCAATAAGGAGAATGACGTGGACCGCCTGAGTGCCGAGCAGATCAAGCAGCTCTTCGACGAGGACATTACCAACTGGAAGGAGCTTGGCGGGAAGGATATGCCCGTGAAGGTGTTCCGCCTCGAGGATCTCGATCATCTTTACACCGAGGAGGAGCTGGGCGCCGAGTACGAGCATGCCGGCGAAAAGATTGCCGAACAAGTCCGCCAGACGCCGGGCATCATCGCCTTTGTCCCGAAGGTCCTGGTAGAGGGAGAGCGGGACATTCACCTGGTCCCGGACCACACGATCCCCATTAAGGACGTATTGCTCGGGACGGAGTGGTACCCCACCGCTACGCCATCGCCCATCTTCGGTATCCTGCCCCTTCTGAGCGGTACGCTCTGGGTCAGCTTCTTTGCCATACTGATTGCCCTGCCTTTTGGGCTGGCCATTTCCATATACCTGGCCGAAGTCGCCCCGCCCGCTGTGAGCAAGGTGCTTAAGCCCGTCATCGAGTTGCTCAACGGCATTCCCTCCGTGGTCTACGGATTCTTCGGCCTGGCCGTCATCGTCCCGTTGCTGCAGCAGACGTTCAACCTGCCTGTCGGCGAGTCAGGCCTGGCCGGCAGCCTGGTATTGGCGCTGATGGCTTTGCCCACCATCATCACCGTGTCCGAGGACGCCATGCGCAACTGCCCCCGCACCATGCGCGAGGCCAGCCTGGCGCTGGGCGCCACCCACTGGCAGACCATATATAAGGTGGTTGTGCCTTACTCTGTCTCCGGCATTACTTCCGGAGTTGTCCTGGGCATAGGCCGCGCTGTCGGCGAGACGATGGCCGTGCTCATGGTGACGGGCAATGCCGCCGTCATCCCCACGAGTATCCTGGAGCCTCTGCGCACCATTCCCGCCACCATTGCCGCTGAGCTCGGCGAGGCTCCCGCCGGCGGGGCGCACTATCAGTCGCTCTTCCTCCTGGGCGTCATACTCTTCTTCATCACTCTGATTATCAACTCGTGCGTCGAGATAGTCTCCGCGCGCAACAAGACGAAACGCTGACCATGCCACTTCAATTCGACTCAGCCTATAACAAGCGCAAGCGCGCCCTGCAGCAGGCCATGTTCGCCTGCTTCCGGGTCCTGAGCTACAGCATCGTGCTCGTGCTGTTCATCATCCTTGGCTTCATCCTTGTCAAGGGTGTCTCCGTCATCAACTGGAACTTCCTCACGCAGGCGCCGACCGACGGCATGACCAAAGGCGGTATCTGGCCCGCCATCGTCGGTACGTTCTATCTCATGGTGGGTAGTGCCGTCTTCGCCTTCCCTGTCGGCGTGGTCAGCGGCATATACATGAGCGAGTACGCGCCTAAGGGAAAGCTCGTGGCCTTTATCCGCACCATGACCAACAACCTGGCCGGCATACCCTCCATCGTGTTCGGTCTCTTCGGCATGGCTTTCTTCGTGAACTACCTTGACTTCGGCGACAGCATCCTGGCCGGTTCGCTCACGCTCGGCCTGCTGGCGCTCCCCATCGTCATACGCACCACGGAAGAGGCCTTCCGCGACATCCCCTCCAGCTACCGCGAGGGCAGCCTGGCCCTGGGCGCCACGAAGACGCAGACCATCTGGCACGTGCTGCTGCCTATGGCCATGCCGCGCGTCATTACCGGGCTCATCCTTTCGTTAGGTCGCGTTTCCGGCGAGACGGCGCCCATCCTCTTCACCTGCGCGGCGTATTTCCTGCCGAAGTTGCCCGACAGCATTTTCGACCAGTGCATGGCGCTGCCCTATCACCTCTACGTCGTCGCGACAAGCGGCACAGACATCGACGCACAGATGCCCATCGCCTACGGCACGGCCTTCGTGCTCATTGTCATAGTGCTGCTCATGAACCTCGTAGCCAACGCCATCCGCAAGCATTTCGAGAAAAAACTCAAACAGAAATAACTGCCCCGACAGATTATGAACAAGATTGAAGCCAAGAACGTAGATTTCTACTACGGTACGTTCCATGCCCTCAAGGGTATCAACATCACCATCCCCAATAATGAGGTCGTGGCCTTCATCGGACCCTCTGGATGCGGCAAATCCACTTTCCTGCGACTCTTCAACCGCATGAACGACCTCATTCCCGGCGCGCGGCTCACGGGCCAAGTGCTCATCGACGGCCAGGATATCTACGAGAAAGGAGTTGACGTCGACGTGCTCCGCCGGGGCGTCGGCATGGTCTTTCAGCGCCCGAACCCTTTCCCTAAGAGTATCTTTGAGAACGTGGCCTACGGGCTGCGTGTCAACGGCATTAAGGACAAGGACTTCATCCGCCAGCGCGTCGAGGAGGCCCTTACCAGCGCCGCCCTCTGGAATGAGGTGAAGGACAAGCTCAAGGAGTCGGCCTACGCCCTTTCCGGCGGCCAGCAGCAGCGCCTCTGCATCGCCCGCGCCATGGCCGTACAGCCCTCCGTGCTCCTCATGGACGAGCCGGCCTCCGCTCTCGACCCCATCTCCACGGCCAAGATTGAGGAACTCATCTGCGAACTCAGCAGCCAGACGACCATAGTCATCGTCACCCACAGCATGCAGCAAGCCGCCCGCGTCAGCAACAAGACGGCCTTCTTCTACCTGGGCGAGATGGTCGAGTATGGAGAGACTAAGAAGATATTTACGAATCCTGAAAAGGAGGCTACGCAGAACTACATCACCGGCCGTTTCGGCTAACGCCTACGTTTCACCCCCGAAATACCAAGCTACATCATGGTCAAATTTGTAGAAAACGAATTAATATCCATCAAGAAGGAAATCCACGACATGTGGACCCTCGTCTATGAGCAACTGGACAACGCCTACAAGTCTCTGCTCGGGCCGGACGTGGCCCTGGCCGAGCTCGTGGCTGCACGCGAGAAGCGCGTCAACGCCTTCGAGCTGAAGATAGACAGCGACATCGAGGACTTCATCGCCCTCTACAACCCCGTCGCCGTAGACCTTCGCTTCGCCCTGGCCATGCTCAAGATCAACAACAACCTGGAGCGCATCGGCGACTATGCCGACAGCATTGCCCGCTTCGTTATCCGCACGGAGTTCAAGCCCGAGGACCGCGAGCTCTTCGAGCAGCTCAAGCTGAGCCAGATGTACGAGACCGCCCTCGCCATGCTCAAGACCACGTTTGAGTCCCTCGAGCAGCAGGACATTGCCCAGGCTAAGTCCGTCTTCGAATTTGACGAGACGCTCGACAGCATCAACGACCAGGCCATCAGCGTACTCGTGGACTACGCCACCCGTCATCCCGAGTCCGTCCGTCTCTGCATCGAGCTGGCCGGCGTGTTCCGCAAGCTGGAGCGCACGGGCGACCACATCAACAACCTGGCCGAGGAGACCATATTCTATATCGACGCCGAGGTGCTGAAGCACCGCCGCACGGCAGCGCCCGCCCAGCCCGAGGCCTGACCCCTTGCCGCGCGGCCGTGCCCCCTTCCGGGGGCGGCGGCCTGAAGCGGACCGGTAGGAAGGATACATGCCTTCCAGCCGGTCCGCTTTTTTCTTATCCTGCCGCCGGTCGATCCGCCGCGCCGCATAGCCCCCGTTTTTCCTCGACTAAGCCCCGTAAAAACTCGCCTAAGGCCTGTGCCGCCTCGCCTAAGCCCCGTCGGCCGGCCGCAGAGCGCGGGTCGCGGAGCGCGGGGCCCGTCGGCAGCCGGCCGGGCATTTAGTCGGCGCAACCTTTGCCGGGGTCAGGATTTTTTGCGAATTTTGCTGGCCGTTTCCGCACGGCCCGTTCCGGCGGCAGCGCATGGACAGAAATCCCAAACACCTTGTAAGCATGAAGAAGCATTCCTGTAAAGAGTGGCTAATGGCCGTGCGGCCATGGTCCTTTCCCGCGTCGGCCGTACCGGTCATGGCGACGCTGGCCTACCTGCAGTGGGCCCGCGGCGGTGTGGACTGGATCGGCGGCGTATGGGCGCTGGTCAACATCGTCCTGTTTCACGCCGCAGGAAACACCTGGAGCGACTATTTCGACTTTCGGCGCGGCGTCGACGCGGCGGACACAGCGGGCGTGACCACGCTCACGGGCGGAATGTTCCGCCCGCAGGAGATCCGCCGCCTCTCGCTCGTGCTGCTGGCCCTTGCCGTCGCGGCCGGGCTGGGGCTGCTGGTCCGCACGGGCTTGCCGCTGCTGGCGTTCGGCGTGGCCGGCGCCGCGCTTTCGCTGGGCTACCCGTGGATGAAATACCACGCCATGGGCGATCTGGACATCTTTCTGACCTACGCCCTGCTCCCCACGCTTGGCACCTCGTTCGTGGCGCTCGGCGCCGTGGACTGGAGCGTGCTCTGGCTGGCCGTGCCCATCGGGCTGATAACGGTGGCCATACTCCACTCGAACAACACGCGCGACATGCGCACCGACGCGCGCGTACATATCCGCACGCTGGCCATGCAGCTGGGCGGGCGCACCTCGGTCGTGGTCTACTGCCTGGAGATCCTTGTACCCTTCGTCTGGCTCGCAGCCTGCGTCGCCGCAGGCCGCATGCCCTGGTGGGTGCTCGTGGCCTGCGGGGCTCTGATGCCGGCCTCGGCCGCGGTGCGACAGGCCGTCCGCTATTTCCGCCTCGGACAGGCCGCACTCGTCGGCCTGGACGAGTTCACGGCCCGGCTGCAGCTGCTCTTTGGCCTGCTCCTCACGTTGTCGTTCCTTCTGGCCGTCTGGACGGCATGAGGCGGCTGCTCTTTGCCCTGGTTCTGGCGGCCGCGCTTTGGACGCTGATGTTTTCGCCGCTGACGGCCCCGCACGTGGACTTCTGGTGGACCATGACGGGGTCGGCGCTGCTGCTCTCCGTCCTGGCCAGCCTGTTCCGTCCCGGATGGTGGCGCGGCCTGCGCTGGACGCCCGCGCAGATCGTCGCAGGGGCGGGCGTGGCCATCGCCTTGTGGGCCGTCTTCTGGACCGGCGACAAGGTGGCCGCCTGGCTTTTCGACTTCGCCCGGCCCCAGGTGGCCGCCATCTACGGCATGAAGGACGGCGCGCCGGCCTGGCGGCTCACGCTGCAGCTCCTCTTGCTCATCGGGCCGGCCGAGGAAATCTTCTGGCGCGGCTACGTGCAGCGCACCCTGTCCGACCGCTGGGGCGCGGACCGCGGCTATCTCGCGGCCACGCTCCTCTACGCCGCAGTCCACGTCGGGGCGCTCAACTTCATGCTCTTCATGGCCGCCCTGGTCTGCGGCATCGTGTGGGGCGGGCTCTACCGCTTCTTTCCCCGCTGGTTCCCGGCCATCATCCTTTCCCACGCCTTGTGGGACGTTGCCGTATTCGTCTGGTTCCCGGTATAACCCGGCGCGTGGGGGCTGCTTCGCGCCGCGCGGTAGCTTTGTACCGGTCGTCCCCGCAGGCGGGGCGGCCGGTTTTCGTTTGTAGGGCGGCGCGGCAGGGGACCGGGCGCCGTCCGTCCTCGCCTTTTCCTTGCGTCCCGGGCGAAAAACCGGAGAAGGGAAGGGCCAGATTCGGGATGAAATGACTAACTTGCGGGCGCTGGGCCGATACTCTCCGGTCCGAAGAAAAGATGAGGACGAAGCCTATAATCTGGTACTTGATTTTTTGCACTATGGTGAGTATGACGAATTGCACTTCAGCCCGCGACGGGGTGAGGAAGAGGCTGCCGGCCGTGGCGGGCAGCTTCTACCCGGCCGATTCGGCCGAGTTGAGGGAAACGGTGGACGGCTACCTGGCGGCAGCGCGCACGGCGCCGGTTGCGGCGCGGGCCGTCATCGCGCCCCATGCCGGCTACGTGTTCTCGGGGCCGGTGGCGGCAGAGGCTTTTGCGGCCCTTGATCCTGCGGTGCGCTACGAGCGCGTCTTTCTGCTGGGCCCCAGCCACTGTGCCGCGTTCGACGGCGTCTCTGTGGACACCGAGTACAGCCATTACCTGACGCCACTGGGCAGTGTCGGGGTGGACCGCGCTACGGGCCGCGCCTTGCAGGAGGCCGACAGCGTATTCCGCTACTATCCCGCCGCCCACGAGGGCGAGCATTGCCTCGAGGTGGAGCTGCCCTTCCTGCAGGCGCGGCTGGAGGAGCTTCCGCCCGTCGTACCGCTCATCGTCGGGACGCAGGACTGGGCGAAGCTGGAACGCGCGGCTGCGGCGCTGCAACCCTATTTCACGCCAGGAAACCTGTTTGTCGTGAGCAGCGACTTCTCGCACTATCCCGCCTACGCCGATGCGGTGCGCGCCGATGCCGCCACGGCCGAAGCCCTCGAGACGGGCTCGGCGGAGGCCTTCCTGGACACGTTGGCGGACAACGCGGCGCGGCGCGTGCCCCACTTGCTGACCGGCGCCTGCGGGCAGGCGCCGATCGTGCTCCTGTTGCTCATGGCCGAGCGTGCCGGTGGCTTGGAAGTGCGCCATTTGGCCTACGCCAATTCCGGCGATTCGCCCTATGGCGACCGCGGCCGCGTGGTGGGCTATCACGCCTTCGCGCTCGTGCCCCGCGGGGAGCGGACGGCTGCGCCGGCGGAGCAGGAGCTGGCCCTCAGCGCGGCGGAGAAGCGCACCCTGCTCGCGCTGGCCCGGCGCAGCATCGGCGCCGCCCTGACCGGCCGGGCGGACGACGGCCTCGGCGCGGCGGAGCTGACGCCCGGCCTGAAAGCTCCGTGCGGCGCGTTCGTCACGCTCACGTCCGGCGGCCGTCTGCGCGGCTGCGTCGGCAACCTGGCAGGGCATAGGCCCCTTTACCGCACGGTGGCCGCCATGGCCCGCGCGGCAGCCTTCGAGGACCCGCGCTTCCGGCCGCTGACGGCGGACGAACTGCCGCGCGTGCGCATCGAGATTTCCGTGCTTTCGCCCCTGAGGCGCATCCGTTCGGCGGACGAGTTCCGTCTGGGCCGCCACGGCATCTTCATGGTCAAGGGCAGGCATCAGGGCACGTTCCTCCCGCAGGTGGCGGAGGAGACCGGCTGGACGAAGGAGGAGTTTCTGGGCCACTGCGCGCGGGACAAGGCCGGGATAGGCTGGGACGGATGGCGCGAGGCGGACTTGTACGTTTACGAAGCGGAGGTCTTTCATGAGCCGGATGCGGACTGAGCTGCCGCCGCACGAGGCGGACTACTGGCAGCCGCTGCCCGGCGGACGGGTGGCGTGCGGACTGTGTCCCCATGCCTGCCGGCTGGACGAGGGGCAGCGCGGTCTCTGCCGCAGCCGCGTGAACCGCGGCGGCCGACTTTGGGCCGACAGCTACGGGAAAGTGTGCGCCCTGCAGGCCGACCCGGTCGAGAAGAAGCCCCTCTACCACTTCCATCCCGGCGCGCGCTGCTTCTCGCTCGCGGCGGCCGGCTGCAACCTCGCGTGCCGCAACTGCCAGAACTGGACGCTCTCACAGGCCGCGCCCGACGAGGTGGACTTCCTCCCCCTGCAGCCTGCCGACGTGGCCCGCCTGGCCGTGGAGAACGGGTGCCCGCTCGTAGCTTATACCTACACGGAGCCTTTGACGTACTTTGAATATACCCGCGACTGCGCCCGTGCCTGCCGCTCCGCGGGCCTGCGCAACGTGCTCGTCACCGCGGGCTATGTCAACGAGGAGCCGCTGGCCGGGCTTCTGCCCTGCATCGACGCGGCCAACGTGGACCTGAAGTCCTTCTCCGACGCCACGTACCGTGCCGTCAGCCGCGCCCGGCTTTTCCCGGTGCTCCGCACGCTGGAGCAGATGCGCGACGCCGGGATCTGGGTGGAGGTGACCCGTCTGCTGATTCCCGGCATGAACGACGATGAGGCCTCCGTCAGGGAGATGTGCCGCTGGCTGGCGGCGCACGGCTATGCCGACCGGCCGCTCCACTTCAGCCGCTTTTTTCCGCAGTATCGCCTCAACGACCGGCAGCCTACGCCCCTTGACACGCTGCTCCGGACGCGCGACGTAGCGCACGAGTGCGGTCTGCGCTACGTCTACCTGGGCAACGTGCGGCTGGAGGGTGCGGCGGACACCGTCTGCCCCTCCTGCGGCGTGGTTCTGGTGCGCCGCGAGGGCTACCGCGTCGCGGCCGGCGGCTTCCGCGGCACGTGTCCGCACTGCGGCGCCGCGGTGCCCGGCTGCTTCTGAGCGTTCCCGCCGGCTCCGGTCAGGCCACGCAGGGCCAACGCCGGTGCGGGCGCGGACGGGCACTATCCCCGTTTTTTCTGGCCCTATCCCCGTAAATTCTGGCCTTAGCCCCGTTTTTCCTGGCCTTAGCCCCGTTATCTCCGGGCCTATGCGCATCGGCAGGCGGGCGGACGGGGCGAGTCCGCGGACGAAACTTCGGGCCGCGCGCGGCGGGCGTGTGGCAGGAAATGCGTAATTTCGCAGGTGGAAAACTTCTTGCATATGAAAGAAACCCACGAGGGCGAATCGGGGCCCCTGAAGCTCATATTCAACTACCAGAACGTGTTCTACAGCTTCTTCTACGACGACGAGAGCGGCTGCGTGCACCGTTCGCGCGAGTATGCCGTGAACTACGTCTATTCCGGCGAGATGATCCTCGACAACGGGCAGGAGCAGATACACGCAGGCAAGGGCGAGTGTGTGTTTATCCCCCGCGACCATCACATTACGATGTATAAGCGCACGTACAGGGGCGAGCGCTACTGCGGCGTATTCCTGATGTTCACGCGCGACTTCCTGCGCGAGATGTTCACACGGATGGGGGCATCCGCAATGCCAGCCGGCGAGGAGCGGCTTAAGCCCGAGGTGGTGAAACTGCCGCAGACGGCCGAGCTCACCAGTCTCTTTGCCTCGATGACGCCTTTCTTCGACCCGTCGGTGAAGCTGCAGGAGGGCCTGCTGGCCCTGCTCCACGTGGACCGCCGCTTCGCCTCCCTGCTCTTCGACTTCAGCGAACCCTGGAAGATTGACATCCTGGACTTTATGAGCAAGAACTACATGTACGAGTTCTCGCAGGAGGAATTGGCGCACTACACGGGGCGCAGCCTGGCCACGTTCAAGCGCGACTTCAAGAAGGTCAGCGACCTTACGCCCGAAAAGTGGCTCATACGCAAGCGGCTCGAGGTGGCCTACGACCTGATGCGCGAGGGCGGGCGCAGGGTGGCGGACGTCTATGCGCGGGTGGGCTTCAAGAACAAGTCGCACTTCTCGGCTGCGTTCAAACGGCTCTACGGCTTTCCGCCGTCGGCTGCCGCTTTGCCGTAGGTGGACCGCAAGGCAAAGCATTTTGAGCCTCACGGCAATCGCGGCCGGCGGATTAAGCACTACCTTTGCCGGTGAAAACGTCCGGTCTGCGAATGACCGGGAATTTTTACACAGGAGGTAGATATGATGAACATGGATTTCACCCTTTTCACCCCAACCAAGCTGCTCTTCGGTAGGGGTAAGTTGAACGAACTGGCCAGCCAGAAGCTGCCGGGCAAGAAAGCGTTGCTGCTGATCTCGAGCGGCAAGTCGGTGCGCGTGAACGGCACGCTGGACCGCGTGACCGCCCAGCTCGCGACGGCCGGCGTGGCCTACGAGGTGTGCGCCAACATCCACGAGAACCCCTCGAAGGAGGTGGTGATGGAGGCCGCGGCCTGCGCCCGCGCCAACGGCTGCGACTTCATCCTGGCCCTGGGCGGCGGCGCCGTGCTCGACTCGGCCGTGGCCGTGTCCGCCATGGCGACCAATCCCGGCGACTTGTGGGACTATGTGGTCGGCGGCACAGGCAAGGCGCAGCCCTTGCGCGAAGCCGGACTCCCCATCGTGACGATAGCCACCACCTCGGGCACGGGCTCGGAGATTAACTGCTGGGGCGTCATCTCCAACCACGCCACGCACGAGAAGATAGGTTTCGGCAACCCGGCCCTGAACCCGGTGCTGGCCATCGTGGATCCGGAGCTAATGCGTACGGTTCCCGCGAAATACACGGCTTACCAGGGCTTCGACGCCCTGTTCCACAACACGGAGGTCATGATCAGCCGCTCGGTGAACGTATTGAGCGAGCCGATTGCCCTGTCGGCCATCGGGCTCATCGCCAGGTATCTGCCCCGCGCGGTAAAGGACGGCAACGACCTTGAGGCCCGCGAGGCCGTGGCCTACGGCAGTACCATAGCCGGCCTTACCATGCAGCTGACCAGTACTACGGCCGAGCACTCCATGGAGCACGCCATGAGCGCCTATCACTACGACCTGCCCCACGGCGCCGGTCTGATCATGATTTCCAACGCCTTCTACCGCTTCTTCGTGGAGAAGCACGCCTGCGACGCCCAGTTCGTCAAGATGGCGCGCGCCATGGGCGTGGCGGAGGCAAGCAGGCCGGAGGACTTCCTCACGGCGCTGGCCGGACTGCAAAAGGCCTGCGGCGTGGACAATCTGAAGATGAGCGACTACGGCATACGCCGCGAGGAGTGCGACACATTGGCGCGCAATGCCCGCGAGACCATGGGCGGCCTCTTCGAGGCCAACCCGTGCGAGATGACGCATGCGGACTGCGTGGCCATATTCGAGGAGGCTTATCGCTAAACCCTCCGCCGCGCGAAACAGGCCCCGGCCCGCCGAAAGGCGGCCGGGGCTTTCTTGTTTATGGCCGCGAAGTTTCGTGAGCCTTTCTGCAATGAATTTTGAGCCTCTCCGCAAATCCTTCCTGCGGAATCCTTCGTAGCTTTGTACGCTGACAGACCGGTGCGCGGCTCGCGCTCCGCACCGGAAGTATCCATCACCATAATAAAACAGGAAAAATGAAACTGACGCTTAGACATCTGCTCGCGGCCCTCTTCGCCGGTATGGCCGGAACAGGAAGCCTGCCGGCCCAGACCGGCCAGACAAATTCCGAAAGCTTTACTGAGGAAACGCTGAACTTGACCCAGGAGTGGGACAAGGTATTCCCGCAGAGCGACAAGGTGCTTCATCGCAAGGTGACTTTTCACAATCGCTACGGCGTTACGCTGGCGGCCGACCTCTATATTCCCAAAAACGCAGCCGGCAAGCTGCCGGCCATCGCCTTGAGCGGCCCTTACGGCGCGGTGAAGGAGCAGGTCTCCGGCCTTTATGCCCAGACGTTGGCCGAACGGGGCTTCCTCACGCTGGCCTTTGATCCCTCATTTACGGGAGAAAGCGGCGGCCGCCCCCGAAGCATCTCCTCTCCCGACCTCAATACGGAGGACTTCTGCGCTGCGGTGGACTATCTTTTCACCCGCGACGACGTGGACCCTGAGCGTATCGGCATCCTCGGCATCTGCGGATTCGGCGGCTTCGCCGTGAACGCAGCTGTCGTCGATACGCGTATCAAGGCCACCGTGGCCGTAACGATGTACGACCTGACCCGAGTGACGGCCAAGGGCTACTTTGACCAAAGCGACAACGCGGATAGCCGCTATGCCATGCGGCAGCAGCTCAGCGCCCAGCGCACTGCGGACTACAGAAACGGGACCTATGAAAAGGCAGGCGGCAACCCTGAAGTGGCCCCGGCCGACGCTCCGCAGTTTCTGAAGGACTATGTGGATTACTACAAGACCAAGCGCGGGTACCACCCCCGCTCGCTGGGCTCCAACGAGGGATTCACCAAGACATCGGCGCTTGCCTTGCTGAACATGCCCATCTTGGCCTACGCGGACGAAATCCGTAGCGCCGTGCTTCTGGTTCATGGCGAAAAGGCCCACTCCCGCTATTTCAGCGAGGACGCGTTCAAGCGGCTCAAGGGCGACAACAAGGAGCTGCTCATCGTCCCCGGGGCGGTCCACACCGATCTCTATGACCGCATGGACGTGATACCCTTTGACGAGATCGAGTCCTTCTTCCGCAAATATCTGAAATAATATGTCGGCCGGCGAACGTACCGTCTTGTTTCCCCGCGGGCAGCGCGTCTGCGCGCTCGGACAGGGCACCTATGGCATGGGCCGCCGGCGCGGCGAGGAGATCGCCGCACTGCGGCGCGGGATGGACTTGGGCCTGACCTTGATAGACACCGCCGAGATGTACGGCACGGAAGGCATCGTAGGCGAAGCTGTGCGCGGCCGTCGCGACGAGGCGTTCATCGTGAGCAAAGTGTTGCCCGGAAACGCCAGCTACACCGGCACGAAAACGGCCTGCGAGCGCAGCCTGCGTCGCCTGGGTACGGACCGCATAGACCTTTACCTGCTTCACTGGATTGGCCCGTACTCGTTCGCCGAAACGGTCCGCGCGCTGGTGGAACTGCGCCAAGAGGGCAAGATACTGGAGTGGGGCATTAGCAACCTGGACGTGGCGGACATGGAGCAGATTCTGGCATTGCCCCACGGCGGGGAGTGCGCCGCCGACCAGGTGCTCTACAATCTGCAGGACCGGGGCGTGGAGTACGACCTGATCCCGTGGTGCGGCCGGCGCGGCATTCCCGTCATGGCCTATACGCCGCTGGGTGAGGGCCGCTTGCGCTCGCATGCCGCCCTGTCGCGCATAGCGCGCCGTCACGGCGCCACGTCCATGCAGGTCATGCTGGCATGGCTCATGCGTCGGCCCGGGCTCATCGCCATACCCAAGGCCGGCAGTGTGGCCCATGTGGAAGAGAACGCCCGCAGTCTCAGTCTCGCGCTGACGGCGGACGATTTCCGCGAAATAGATGCGGCCTTCCCGCCGCCGGCGCACAAGATACGCCTGGCCGGCTGGTAGGCGCATCCTCCCCGGCGGCCGCGGCGCGGAGCCTCTGTCCGCCCGGCCGGCATAAAGCAATCATCCCGCAAGGCCTGCGCCTTGCGGGATGATTGCTTTGCGTGATTCGCTTGGGGGCGGAACCTTATATTTTTTATCGCTAATAATCAGTTACTTATCTTGCTGTTTATCATTTAGTCCACCT
>CALUIN010000009.1 GCA_944320745.1 uncultured Alloprevotella sp.
CTCGCAGTGGCCACACCGGCCGGAGCCTTCGGTTTCGACTGGGGTATCACGGGCGGTCTCAACCTGACGAAACTCCGCCTGGGCGACGGCCTGACCAACCTCAAGAGCGACAATCAGGCCGGCTGGTTCATCGGCCCGAAGGTGAACCTCAGCCTCGTGGCCGGACTCGGCCTCGACGCCTCGCTCCAGTACTCGCAGCGCAAGCTGCAGGTCTACAGCGAGTGGGCTGACCAGTCCAGCTACAAGACCTTCCGCAGCATCGAGATTCCCATCAACCTGAAGTACAGCTTCGGCGTGGGCCGCGTGGCCTCCGTCTACGTGGCCACCGGCCCGCAGTTCGGCTTCAACGTGGGCAGCCGCTCCTGGCGCATCTTCAGCAACGACGGCGAGGGCCTCTTCCGCAACGAGAACATGACGACCACGTGGAACATCGGCGCGGGCGTCAAAGTGCTGGGCCACCTGGACATCGGCGTAGGCTACAACTTCGGACTCGGAAAGGTGGGCGAGACGCTCCTGAGCAATATCAACGACAACCTCGTCGGCCACGACGACGACTACAAGGCCAACACCTTCCAAGTGCAGGCCACCTACTACTTCTAAACCCGCCCCGGAAAGGGCACACAAAACCTTACTGCACATGATCCGACTGAACTGTTTCTTCAAGGCTGACGAGGGCTGCTACGACGAAGCCCTCGAGGCCGCAATGACCCTCACCGCCTACTCGCGCCAGGACGAGGGCAACGTGGCCTACGACACGTTCGAGAGCGCCACGAACCCCGACGTGTTCATGATCTGCGAGACGTGGACCGACGCCGACGCGCTGGCCCGCCACTCCGCCGCCGACCACTTCAAGCGCTACGTGGGCCGGCTCGAGGAGCTGGGACAGCTGAAGATCGAGCAATTCGACTTCCCCGAAAAATGACCCGTCCCGCCCCCGGCCCATGCCGGGGGCGGACGCCCTGCGCAGCGGGCGGAGCGCCTTAACCCACCGGCGCTCCGCCCGCTCTCTTTTTGCCCCGCCCTTGCCGCGCCCCGACATGCCCGCCACCTCCCTTTTATCCCGCCACGCGCCCTATCCCCGTCGCCACGCGCCTTAGCCCCGCAAGGACTGGCCTTAGCCCCGTCGGCGGGACGGGCGGACACGGAAACGGGCGGAGCCTGCGCCCGGCAGGTCCCGCCCGTTGATGGGGGAAAAGGAACGGGCTGAGCCGTCAGGGAACGGCCACCTTCTGCCCGTTGACCACGTAGATGCCCTGCGGGACGGCTATCCGCTCCGCGCCCTCCACCTGGTCGGCGAAGAGGCAGCGGCCGGCAAGGTCGTACACGCGCACCATGACGGCGCGGGGCGAGCTGACCTCGATGGCACCGCGCGCGGCCGACACTTTCAGGCGGTCGGCGCCGGCTGCCGGACGGACGGCGTCGATCTGCGAGTCGAGCTGATACACGCGCACCCAGTCGAAGCGCGTCTCATACGTGTGGTTCACGTCGGCGTTGGCGGCCCAGGAGCCGTTGCCCACGGACTGGTTCAGGATGATGTAGAACGCCTTGTCGAAAGGCCACTGGCCCTGCGCCAGGGCGTTGCTGTCGGCCGACTTGGCATAGGAGGCCACCTGGCGGCCGTCCACGTACCAGCGGAGCTCCTGCTCCGTCCACTCAAAGCCGTACGTGTGGTAGCGGTCCATCTGCACCGTCTCGTTGAAGGACGAGCGCGGGTTGCCCGTGTTGTGCAGGTCGTAGGTCCAGTGGGAGTGTACGGTGTGGTAGGCCGTGTTCTGGCTGTCAATCTGTTCCCAGATGTCTATCTCGCCACAGGAGGGCCATCCGGCGGACTGGTCCTGGGGCATGAGCCAGAAGGCGGGGAAGTTGCCCGTATAGGGATTGGTGAGCACACGCGCCTCGATCTTGCCATACTTGAAGCTGAACTTGCCGCTGGACTGCACGCCGCCGGTGATCATGGGCACGGGGTCGGCCTCCTGGTCGGGGTTGGGGATGGCGCGCGCCACGAGCTGGCCGCCCTCCTGGTAGATGACTTCCTCGCTGTCGGAGAGCCAGCGGTTCCACGTGGACGACTGGCGCGGGGAGCGGGACCACCATTCGGAAGCGGGCTGCGTGCCGTCCGGGGCGTTGAACTCGTCGCTGAATACCAGGCGGTACTCGGCTTCGGCCGTGGGCTCGAAGTCGACGGTGATGTGCACGTCGCCGTCGATGCTGTCCTTGGGTATGGTGACGGAGGACGCGGTACGCGTGAAGGAGCTCCACTGGCGGTTGCCGTGGACGTACTGCGGGCCGTCCAGGTTGTGGCCGTGGCGCACAGTCATGACCGCAGCCTCATAGCCTTCGGCCACCGGGGTGGGCACGACGGAGAGCGACCTGAAGCAGCTGACCTCGAGCGGCAGGCCGATGTTGCCGGGCCCGTTCACGCTGCCGTTGGTCGTCTCGACGGTGAGCGGCTGCGTGAGGCCGTGGACGTTGAGCAGCAGGTCGACGACGCGGCCGCCTGCGGCCAGGAGCTGCGGCGAACCGGCGGCGTCGGCGGCGTCGGCATCAAGTTTGAGGCGGGCGCGGTAGACACCGCGGGGCAGATTCTCGGGGACGGTCCAGGCCGGCAGCGCGTCGGCGGCAGCGGCGCCGGCTTCGACGGCCTCGCCCAGACTGTTGCGGCCCTGGTAGTAATTATAGGAGACGAGCTCGCCGGAAAGGGTGGGGCGGCCGGAAGCGTCGAGCGTGGCGGCAAACTGCCCGTCCTGGTTCAGGTCGACGTAGAAATAGGCGTGAAGTTCCGGGGCGAGGCTCTGCGAGAGGGTGAAGTCAAGCCGGTCGCCGGGGACCACGGAGATCTGCTTGGGGCGCAGATCGACGTAGGCGGCGGGGCTGTCCGTGGGCACGTTGACGGCGGTCATGCCGCCCTGGGTGGCGTTGACGCGCAGGCGGAACGAGGCGTCGTCGGGGACGGGCAAGCCGCTCTCGGCGTCGCGGTCGAAAGCGAGGGGATAGTCCTCGCCGGCCGGAGTCTGCCCGGCAGCGGGCACGAAGAAAGCCTCCACGCGCACCTCGCCGTCCATGCAGCCGGCGGGCAGCTGCAGGCGGCCGTCCTGCACGAGATAGGCGGGCAGCGTCTCGTCGACGTACTGCGGCGTGCCGTGGACGAGGCTGTCGCCGTCGAGCCCGTAGCCGTGGCGCACGACGAGGCCGTCGAGCGCATAGCCTTCGGCCGGCGTCACGAGGAGCTCGAGGGGCTGGCCGAAGGGGAAGGAACGGCCGTCGACGGGCGTGCCGTCGGCCGCGGTCACAGTGCCGCCGCCTTCGGAGCGGACCGTGACGGCGCAGTTGTCGCCGTGTACGTTGAGCCGCACATCGACTATCTCGCCGCCGTTGTTCTTGATGAGCTGCGTGGGATCGGTGTTGCCGCCCGGGTCCACGCTGCCCCAGTCCACCTTGAAGCGCATGCGGTAGTAGCCGGGCTCGAGGTCGGCGGGGACGGTGAAGGGCGGCGGGTTGAGCACGTTGGTGGCGTTGCCCGTGAGCGGCGTGCCGTCGCTGGCATAGCCGCCGCTGCCGTCCTCGGCCATGACGTAGGCATAGGTCATGAGGTCGCTGCCGGCGGGGATGGTGTAGTCATCGTTGAGCGCGTAGGAGAACTGGCCGTCGCTGCCGCGGTCCAAGTAGACGTAGCCGTTCATCCAGGTACCGCTGAAGCCGAAGACGGGCGTGAGGCGCTCGCCGGCCCGGGCGGTGAAGACTTGCCCGAGCAGGGGGCGATAGAGGAGCATGGGGGCGTCGTGGGGCACGGCTATGGTCTGTGCCCCGTCGGCCGAGCCTGTCAGCGTGAGGCTGGTCAGGTAGCGGTTGACGTTCCCGGACGTTTCGCCCGGGGCGAAGTTGACGGGATAATCGGCGGCGGCCTGGTCGTCGTCGGCCGTGAGTGCGGGCAGGCCGGAGAGGCCGGGCACGGCGGCGGCCTGCGCGGCGGGCCAGGCCCACACCGTGCCGGCGGCGGCACCGGCGCACAAGGGCAGGCCGGAGAGGACCAGCGCGCACTTCATCAGTGTAGCATGTTTCATAAGTTTATCCGGTTTATGTCCGGCCGGGTGCTGGCCCTGCCGGAGCGGTGATTCGTTCGCGGAGTGCGGGGGCGGGCCGTCCGGCCGCCCTGCGCCCGGGTTGCAAGTTAGAAAAAAACTGCCACGCGGCCAAGGCTCCTGCGCGAAAGGGCTGAAAAAAGGTTTTTTCCGGGCGGCGCGGGGCGCGGAGGGCGCAGCGGCCGGCGGCAGCACACAAAAAGGGCGGCGCGCCCGCTTAGGGGTCGCGCCGCCCGGAAGGGTGGGAGCGGACGGGCGCGGGGCGCCCTGCCGCTTAGGGCTGGATAAACTTACGCCCATCGACGATGTAGACGCCGGCCGGCAGACTGAGCGTCACGCTGCTGCTGACCTGGCTGTCGAAGACGAGCTGGCCGGCCACGTTGTAGACGCTGACGCGGCGCGGCGCGGCGACGGTGAGGACGGTCTTGCCGCCTGCTACGCTGATCGTCAGGCCTTCGTCCGGCGTGGTCTGTGCCTGTCCGATGCCGGTCGTTTCGCCCTGGGCGTTGACCTGGCGATAGTTGAGACGCTCCAGGCGCAGGTGGTCGATCGTGAGGCAGCTGAGGCCGCTCATGTTGATGAGCAGACCGAGGGATACTTCCTTGTCCTTGTCCACTACGAAGTACATCTCCTTGTCGGCCATGGGCGCGTAGCCGAGGGCTTGGGCGTCGAGGTCGGCCGTGAGGGGCAGCCCGTTGCCTTCGGCGGCTACGAGGTAGGAGCCGGCGGAGGCGAACTCGGAGTAGTCCTCAACGGAGAAGCGGTAGAAGCCGGCCGGGAGGGTGACGGCCTGGAAGGCGGCGTGGTCAGAGAGCGACGAGCTGAAGTTGTCCCACTGCGTGGTGACGGTGAGCGCGTTGCCCTTGCTGCCGTCCACGTGGAAGCCGGTCACGATGCCGTTCTCCTCGACGGTGTTGGTGAGCTGCCAGGTCGAGGTGGGATCGTTCTGCAAGAGGCTGCGGAAGCGCGAGGCGTTGGTCGAGTTGACGGACTCCTCGCCCTTGAGGAACGGGCAGCTGTAGTTTGTCAGGTAGTTGGCGGTCACGTCCTCGCCGCTCTCGAAGTCGAGGGCGAAGATGCCGAGCGAGGAGCTCCAGGCATCGCCCTCGGGGCCGAAGCCCTGGCGGAGACCGGTGCGCTCGTAGGAGGTGGCGTCGGCGACGTTGCCGGAGCTCTGGTTGAACTGGTAGTAGAGGGCCAGGCCGTCCTCTGCCTCAGCGGCGGCCACGTCGGCGATGGGCTGGTTGCAGTAGGAGCGGAGCTTCTCCTGCGTCAGTGTGGTATTCCATACGCGGAACTCGTCGATGACGGCGTTCATCGGCGCGGCGGTGCCGCCGATGCCCCACGTGTCGGGGAGTTTCGGGCAGCGCGGGCGTACTACGGAGCCGCTGGTCACTTCGACGCCGTCCTTGTACATCTTCACGGTGCCGCGCGAGAAGGTCACGGCATAGTGGTGCCATTCGGAGAGGCTGACGAAGTGGGCGGGCGTGGTGACGGTGCGGTTGTTCATGACGAAGCTCATGCTGCCGTCGGCGTGGGTGCGGATGAGGATGCCGTCCTCGCCGCTGCCTATCTGGTCGGCGTTCTCGCCGTAGGCCTTGGCGTACATCCACCAGTCGATGGTGAAGTTGGTGGCGTTCTCTTCAATAGGATTGGCGAACTCTACGCTTTCGCCCGTGCCGTAGAAGTTGAGGCCGTTCTCGCCGTCAGCGTTGCAGACGGTCAGGGCGCGGTTGCGCACGAGGCGGTCGGTGCCCATCTCGTTGCTGACCTTGAGGGCGACGTTGTAGACGCCCGGGCGGTCCATCGTGACTTCGAAGTTGGGGTCGAGGGACATGACGCAGTCGGCCGTGTTGTAGACTTCCCACATCCAGGACGTGGGCTGGAACTTGCTCTGGCTGGTGAAGCGTACCTTCTGCCCCTTGACGATGGCGGCGGGGGAGAGCGAGAAGTCGGCTACGGGAGCCGCGGCGGTGACGACGACGGTGTGCGTGGCCGTGGAGGTGCCTTGCGGGCTGCTGACGGTGAGGGTCACCTCATACTCGCCCGGAGCAGGATAGGAGGCGCCGGCATTGGTCAGGCCGCTGGTCTCGACATCGGCGCCCGGCATGTTCCAGCTGTAGCTGCAGCCCGTCGCGTTGGCCGTGGTGTTGATGAAGCTGACGCGCTCGCCGGCACGGACGGTGGCGGGGTAGACCTTGAAGGAGGCTACGGGGGCCTGGGCGGCGGCTACGTTGACCGTCTGCTCGGCCTTCACCTCGTTGCCGTCGGCGTCGTAGGCGGTAAGGGTGACGGTCTGCTCGCCGGGCTGGCTGAACGTGATCTGCGGGTGCTCGACGGCGAGGTCCTGCACGTCGCTGTTGGTGGCGTTCCAGAGCCAGCGGACGGACTTGGCGGACGACGTGTTCGTCACTTCGCCAGGGACGCCCACCGTGAAGCCTTCCGCGGGAAGGGCGAAGCTGGCTGCGAGCTCGCTGTTGTCCACGAGCAGGCCGCTCTGCGAGAGGCGCGACTGCGTGCCGTAGTAGGTCACGGTGTGTCCGCCGGCCACGTCGGTCAGGTCAGCGTCGGCCTCGTCGGACATGGGGAGGTCCACCAAGAGGCCGGGCATCGTGGCGGGGTCGGAGATCTCGGCGTACATGTAGCGCTGTATCTCGGTCTGCGTACGGGCAGTGCGCCAGATGCGGAACTCGTCCAGGGCGGCGCTGACGCTGCCGTTGGCGCGGTCGGGGAGGCCTACGTTGAGGTTGCCGAAGCCGCCCAGTCCGGAGTAGGAGGAGGAGAGGGTTCCGGCCTTCTCGCCGTTGAGGTAGACGGTGAGGTTGCTGCCGTCCACGACGACGGCCACGTGGGTCCACCGGTTCTTCACGAGCGAGCCGGCGGCCGTCGTGATGCGGTTGCTCGTGTCCCATCCGGCTACGAGCTCGCCGGCGTTGGTGGTGTGGATCATGAACTTGCCCCAGGCCGGGCCGATCTGCTGGTTCCAGCTGACGACGCTCGTCGGGCGGATCCAGTACTCGATGGTGGCCTGGTCATAGGTGGTGTCGAACACGTCGGCCACCTCGAAGCCCGAGCTGTTGAACATGCGGACGTAGTTCTCCTCGGGGTGCACGCCGCGGTAGGGCATGGGGGAGGCGGTGCTGCGTGCTGATTCCACTACGGAGTCGGCGTAGGTGTAGAGGGCGCTGACCTGGTAGGAGCTGCGCGCGTCGTCCACGTCGTACTGCAGCGACGTGGCGGGCGCGGCGGCCAGGAGGGTGTCGGCGCGGTAGATGCGGTAGCCGCTCACCTGGTAGGAGCCGGCCATGGGCGCCGTCCAGTGCAGGGTGCTGCCCTCGAGGGTGAGGTTGCGCGGGGCGTTGAAGGACTCGCCGGGCACTACGACGGAGATCACCGTGCGCTGGCCCTGGTTGGCTATCTGCACGCCGCTGGCGCCCAGCTCGGCGGGGATTTCGATGCCGGCGCGGTCGAACTCGTAGTCGATGACGGAGAGTCCGTGCACGGTGCCTTCGCCCGTGGCGCCTTCCTTGGTCTCGATGATGAAGAAGTACTTGAGCGGCTTGCGCACGTCGAACGTGTTGGAGAGGTCGGTCATGTCGTAGCCGAACTCCATGGGCTCGTAGTGCATGCCGTCGGCCCAGCGTCCGAGCATGGGGGTTTCGGCGTCGACGCCGTCGCCGTCGCCGTCGCCGGCAAACTTGAAGTGCTCGAAGTAGACGGACTTGTCGGGCTCGGTGGCGGTCAGGTCGGTCGAGATGCCGCCGCTCAGGCGCAGCTCGCTACGCTTGGAGTAGTCCATCGTGATCTTGAACGTGCGGTAGGGGCGGTAGTCCTTGCGGATCATGTAGACTTCGGGCGTGTAGTAGTTGCCATTGTTGCCGGCGGTGACGGCGTTCTTGTAGGGGCAGTAGATGAAGCCGTTGTTGCACCATCCGTCGCCCCAGGAGTTGACGACGATCCATGCGCCCACTTCGTCCTTGTCCTTCTCGCCGGCCACGCCGTTGCCGTCAAGGTCGAACTCGATGCGGTCGTCGTAGCCCACGACGGTCAGCGCGTGGTCCACCTGCGCGCCCCAGGCCTTGACGTACTTCTTGCCGGTCACGCCGATGGCGTCGTTCGTGTCCGTGGAGGGGATGTCCACCCACGTGCCGCCGCTGGCCACGCCGAAGCCCCAGATGCCGCCGGCCTTGAAGCTGGTGTCGCCGTTGTGGTTCCAGAGCCAGTTCTTGGCCATCTCGCGGCCTTCCTCCGTGCCCACGTTGGCCGGGAGGCCGGGGTTCTGCTCGAGGCGGTTGAACATGGCGGAGTACCATTTGTCATAGCCCTGCATCCAGCCGAAGTCGGGCGAGGCGGTGTCCTGGTTGCCGAAGAGGGCGGAGTAGGTGCGCCCGCCGTAGGTGGTCACGTTGGGCACGCCGTTGGCCTTGGCCATGCCGTCCTTGCTTGAGTTGGAGTTGGTCAGCAGCCACGTGAAGTGCGTGGGATACTGGTTCTCCTCGAGCGAGCCGTCCAGGCCGCGGTAGGCGTTGATCTCGTAGTTGAACATGTAGGCAATGCGCGAGGCCGAGCCGCACGAGCCGCCGTCCTGGTTGAACACGGGCGGGAAGTAGATGGTCTCGGCATTGTTCACATGGTCTGGCCGCTGCTTGGCGACGTCGGCCTTCGGCTGCAGCAGGGCGGCCGTGCGGGCATCGGGGCGCGCGGGCGGGGCGTAGTCGGGATACTTCGAGTAGTCCACGGGCACCTGCGCCGCCGCGCCGCCGGCCAGCAGGGCCAGCGCGCAGGAGAGGCAAAGGGTCTTCCTGTTCTTCATGATTTTCACTGAAAAGATAAGTTTGTTGTTCACACTATGTCAGATTCCATACCGAGGGCGGAGCCGAAGCCCGCGCCCTCTACCCGGCAAAGTTACAGATTTTCAGCCGGACGCGGTCCATGCCCCGGGGCATTTTTTCGTCCCTCTGTCATTTTTTCCGGTTCGTCCTGCTGCGGCCGCGCGCGCCCTATCCCCGCGGCCGCCCGCCTTAGCCCCGTGGCGACGGGCCTTAGCCCCGTGGCGACGGGCGGGGCGCGGGGAGCGGCGGTGCAGGGCGCGGAGCGCGGTTTTTGTATTTTTTCACCACAGGAAACTTCCGATTTGCGCAAAAAACCGTACCTTTGTCGTCAACTAAAAAATTAAAGCATACAACCGTTTATGAAGAAAGTAGACTTGCTCGACCTGAAGATTCTGCAAATCATCTCGGTCGACGCCCGTGTCCCCTTCAAGGAGGTGGCCGAAGTATGCGGCGTGTCGCGCGCCGCCATCCATCAGCGCGTCCAGCGGCTCACAGAGGCAGGCATCATCACCGGCTCGGGCTACAACGTATATCCCAAGCACATCGGCTACAGCACCTGCACCTTCGTAGGCATCAAGCTCGAGCGCGGCTCCATGTACAAGGAGGTGGCCGATGAGCTTGTCAAGATTCCCGAAATCGTGGAGTGCCACTTCACCACCGGCCCCTACACCATGCTTATCAAGCTCTACTCGCGCGACAACGAGCACCTCATGGAGCTGCTCAACAACCGCATCCAGGAAATCCCGGGCGTCATCTCCACCGAGACACTCATCTCCCTGGAGCAGAGCTTCACGCGCCAGGTGCCCATCCTCGTGCCGCCCGAGGTGGCCGAGAACGCCGGCATGCAGGCCGTGCGCGAGTACGCCCGCACCCTGCGCGAGGCCAAGCCCTCGGCCGACGACCCCGACCACGACGCACCCCGCCGCCGCGGCTCGCGCCACGCCGCCCACTAACCGGCCCGCCGCATGGAATTACAGTTTGAAGGCCTCCTGCTGGGCGCGTGCACATTCCTGACCATCGGCATCTTCCACCCCATCGTCGTCAAGACGGAGTACTACTTCGGGACGCGGCCCTGGTGGCTCTTCCTCCTGCTCGGGCTCGCCGGCGCCGCCGGCGCCCTCTTCGTCGAGGACCTCTTCTGGAGCGCGCTCTGCGGCATCGTGGGCTTCTCCTCGCTCTGGACCGTCAAGGAACTCTTCGAACAGAAGGAGCGCGTCCGCAAAGGGTGGTTCCCCCGAAACCCCAAACGAAAAGACTACTGAACCCGACGGACAGGAGAGCCGGCGCGTGGCCCGCGCCGGCTCTCGCCCGTTTGGCCGGTACGCAAACCCATACCCACACCTTTTTATATATGCACTGCAACACATTCGACATAGCCGGCGAATACCGCACGCTGACCGACCACTACCCCAACCACGGACAGCGGCCCCTGATCGGCATCACCGGAAACTTCGGCGAGCACGGCTGCGAACTGGCCCGCGCCTACTACCGCAGCATCGAGCTCGGCGGCGGCATCCCCGTAGTCGTCCCCCCGACGGAAAACGCCGTGATGCTCGTCAGCCTGCTCGACCATCTCGACGGCCTGCTCCTCTCCGGCGGCGGCGACCTCAACCCGCTCTTCCTCGGACAGGACCCGCTGCCCGGACTGCGCGCCGTCTGCCCCGAGCGCGACGGCGGCGAGCTGCTCCTGGCCCGCCTGGCCAGCGACCGCAACATCCCCATGCTCGGCATCTGCCGCGGCGCACAGGTGCTGGCGGCCGCCCTCGGCGGCGACCTTTACCAGGACCTGACCACCTGCCTGCCGCCCGGGACGCGCCTGCTCAAGCACAGCCAGGACGCCCCGCGCCACGTGGCCACCCACCGCGTCCACGCCGAGAAAGGCTCCGTCGTGGCCGCACTGCTGGGAAGCGACTTCGCCGTCAACTCCTTCCACCACCAGGCCATTTCCGACCCCGGACCCCACCTGCGCGTCACCGCCCGCTCCGCCGACGGCATCATCGAAGCCGTAGAAAGCTGCGAGCAGCGGCCCGTCATGGGCGTGCAGTGGCACCCGGAGAGCTTCACCGACACGGCGGACCGCTCCATGATCCCACTGTTCCGCTACTTCGTGGAACAGGCCGCCACCTTCCGCAACGCCCGCTCCATCCACCACACCGTGCTCACGCTCGACTCCCACGTGGACACGCCCCAGCTCCTGGACAAGGGCGCCCGCCTGGACCAGCGCTCCGAGAACGGACTCGTCGACCTGCACCGCCTCACCGAGGGCGGCATCGACGCCGTCGTCATGGCCGCCTACCTGCCCCAGGGCGGACGCTCGGCGGACGAGCTCGAAGCCGCCACTCACCGCGCCTACGAGCTGGTCGAGACCATCAAGCAGTCCGTCTACCATACGCAGGGCGCCACGCTCGCCGTATCGCCCAAGACCGTGTTCCAGGCCAAGACCGTCGGCAAGAAAGCCGTGCTCATCGGCATCGAGAACGGCTACGCCCTGGGCCGCGACCTGGCCAACGTGGAACGCTTCCGCCGCGAAGGCATCGTCTACATCACGCTCTGCCACAACGGCGACAACGACCTCTGCGACTCCGCCCGCGACTCCCGCCGCGAGCACGGCGGACTGAGCGACTTCGGCCGCGAAGTCATCGCCGAGATGAACCGCACGGGCCTGATAGTCGACCTCTCACATGCCTCCGAGGAGACCTTCTATGCCACCCTCGCCGCCAGCACGACGCCGCCCGTGTGCTCCCACTCCTCGGCCCGCGCCCTCTGCAACAATCCCCGCAACCTCACGGACGACCAGCTGCGCGCCCTGGCCGCGGCCGGCGGCGTGGCGCAAGTCACCTTCTATGACGCCTTCCTGCGCGACGGCGGCGGCGCCACCATCGACGACGCCGTGCGCCACATCCTCCATATGATCGACGTGGCCGGCATCGACCACGTCGGCATCGGCTCGGACTTCGACGGCGACGGCGGCGTGCCCGGACTGGCCTCCGAGGCCGACATGACGCTCCTCACGTGCAAGCTCCTGGCCGAGGGACTCAACGCCAAGAACCTGCGGAAAATCTGGGGCGGAAACTTCATCCGCGTCATGAGCCAGGTGCAGTACAAAGGCTGCGTGCAGCTCTGAGGCCTGCCCCGCCACACACCGAACTTTAGGCAACGCATCATGAAATACTCCCTTCTCCGCGCAGCCGCCGCCTGCCTCATCGGCCTGGCGGCCCTCGCCTCCTGCAAAAACAGGAGCGCCGCTCCGGACCAGTCCGGGGCGGACAGCACCGTGCTCACCGCCGTGCAGTTCAACGCCGACTCGGCCCTGGCCTACGTCCGGGCCCAATGCGACTTCGGCCCCCGCGTGCCCAACTCCGAGGCCCACCGCGCCTGCGGCGAGTGGATCGCCGCCAAGTTCCGCGCCTTCGGCCTGGAAGTGGCCGAGCAGGAGGCCGTCTTTACCGGCTGGGACGGGAAGAAGCTGGAAGGCCGCAACATCGTGGCCTCCTACCGCCCCGACGCGCAGGAGCGCGTTGTCCTGGCGGCCCACTGGGACTGCCGCCCCTGGGCCGACGCCGACCCCGACTCCTCGCGCCACCGCCAGCCCGTCATGGGCGCCAACGACGGAGCCAGCGGCGTGGCCGTGCTGCTCGAACTGGCCCGCCAGGCGGACAGCCTGGCCCCGCAGGTGGGCATCGACTTCGTCTGCTTCGACGCCGAGGACTACGGCGCCCCCTACTGGGGCACCCCCGACCCCGACGGCAAGGACTGGTGCCTGGGCTCGCAGCTCTGGGCCCGCCAGGCGGCACAGCGCGGCTACCGCGCCCGCTACGGCGTGCTGCTCGACATGGTCGGCGGCCGCGACGCCCGCTTCTGCTACGAAGGCTTCTCCCGCCGCTACGCCGAGCAGCTCATGCTCCGCATCTGGGACACGGCCGAGGACGTAGGTGCCGGGCAGCTCTTCCTCAAGCAGGACGGCTCCTGGGCCACGGACGACCACCTGCCCATGAACGAAGTGGCCGGCATACCGACCGTCGACATCGTGCCCTTCACGGGGCCGGAAGGCGGATTCGGCGCCACGTGGCACACCGTCAGCGACACGCCAGAAAACATATCGAAAGAGACGCTGCGCCTCGTAGGGCAGACCCTCATGCAGCTCCTTTCCGAAGAACAAGCCAACTGAGACGCGCGCCCGGCCTCCGCACAAAGCCGGAGGCCGGGCGCCCGAAACTTTCAAAACCATGACCATCAACGAAGCACAAGACGAGATCATCGAAGAGTTCTCCGAGCTGGACGACTGGATGGACCGCTACCAGCTGCTCATAGACCTGGGCGAGGGGCAGGAGCCTCTGCCCGAGGCCGACCGCACGGACGACAACCTCATCGACGGCTGCCAGAGCCGCGTGTGGCTCGTCTGCGAGCCGCGCGACGGCCGCCTCTTCTTCCGCGCCGAGAGCGACGCCCTCATCGTCAAGGGCATCGTCGGCCTCCTGCTGCGCGTGCTGAGCGGACACACGCCGCAGGAAATCCTCGACGCCGACCTTTACTTCATCCGCGAGACCGGACTGACGGAACACCTCTCGCCCACACGCAGCAACGGCCTGCTGGCCATGATCCGCCAGATCCACGCCTACGCCCTGGCCTACAAGGCAAAGTTTGCCGAATAGGCCGCCGGCGGCCGCTCAGCCGCGCAACTGGCGGAAGAACTCCCACACGACGATGCCCGCCGAGACCGAGACGTTGAGCGAATGCTTCGTCCCGAACTGCGGTATCTCCACGGCCCCGTCGGAGGCGTCGACCACGTCCTGGCGCACGCCCTTCACCTCGTTGCCCAGCACGAGGGCGTAGCGGCCCGCGGGGTCGAGGCGCAGGCGGTCCAGCATCCGGCTGCCCTCCACCTGCTCCACGGCCAGCACGGCATAGCCCGCCCCGCGCAGCCAGGCCACGGCCTCGAGCGTGTCGGCAAAGTAGCGCCACTCCACGCTGTCCTCCGCCCCGAGCGCCGTCTTGTGGATTTCGGCCGAAGGGGGGCAGGCCGTGATGCCGCACAGGCACAGACCGGCCAGGCGGAACGCATCCGCCGTGCGGAAGACGGAGCCCACGTTGTGCAGGCTGCGGACATTGTCGAGGACCACGACCACGGGCAGTTTCTCCGCCCGCCTGAACTCCGCCACGTCCATGCGGCAGAGTTCCTCCACGGTGAGTTTTCTCATTTCTTCTTCCTTATAATTATCATCGCGGCGGGGCCTGTCCCCGCATTTTCTGGCCCTATCCCCGTCCGCACGGGGATAGGCGGCGTGCGGCGGCAGGAACGGCCGGTGCATACGGCGGCAAATGTACGAAAAAAATGCGTAACCCCGGGCCCGCCCTCCCGGCGCCGCCCATGAGGCCGGCCGGGCCGCCTTCCGCGAGAGCGGCAGACATTTTTTCACATCTGTTTTTATATTTCCGGAAAAATAAATAACTTTGCCGCGCAAACTTGCCGCAGGAGCCCAGGCTTCGTGCCGGCAAGCGGGAGAGATAACATTACCTCGGCAATTCGGCACGGCCTTCTGGCCCGCTGAAAGTAATGGGACGGCTCTTCTCTCCCCGGCACTCCGCCACGGCGCGGAGGCCCAACCTTTCACGCTGTCTGCGTCCCGTCTTTGCAGAATGAATCCGGTGCGGCCCGACTGGGGCCACCGCCGAAATACATTCCCGATGACGCGACGCATTGTTTTTTCTCCTTTCACCCTTCCGCTTACTTTTCCGGCAAGAGGTCTGCGCCCCGCGGCACAGGCCTTTGGCGGCATGTGCCGTCCCGCCGGCCGGTCCCTGTGCTTTCGCTTTATCCAAATACTTCACGTTATGACAAACAAGACAACTGGTTTGAGGCAGGCCCTGCTGTGGCTTGCGCTCATGGTGGCCTCCGTGGCCACGGTCTGGGCCGACGGTCTGACACCCAGACAGGATGACAAGAAAGGGAAATGGGGCTTCGTGGACAACGCGGGCAACTGGGCGATAGAGCCTAAGTTCGACAGCGTCACGACGTTCCGTCCCGGCCGCTTCTACTCGTTCGAGAAGGTGGACGGAAAGTACGACTACGTCTACGTGGACGGGGAGTACGCCATTGCCTCGCAGAAGGGCAAATTCGGCTATCTGAAACCGACGGCAAGTGGTGGGTCAAGGCCCGCTATCTCGACGCCCGCCCGCAGTTTATGGCCATGACGAAGAGCGGCAAGGGGGCCTTCTGCATGCTGGTGCGCGAGGATGAGGGCTGGACCATCATCAACACGCGCGGGCAAAAGCTCATCGACGACTACTGCGAGGCCGTGAAGGACAGCGTCTACTCCGTAGGCCAGCGCACATACATCGGCATCCGCATGAAGGGCAAGTGGGGCTTCTACTGCACCACGGCGGACAATGTGCCCTTCGTCTACGACGACATATCCGAGCCCGTCGGCGGCGTGGTGTGCGTGGTGCGCGACGGCCAGACCGGCTTCATCAACCTGAACAACGGCGGCGCCGAAATGGCGGCGCAAGCCTTGGGCAACGGCCACATGCTCACCCTCGGCAGCAACGGGGAGTTCTGCATCATGAAGGCCGACGGCACCTTCCTCCTGGACCCCCGCATCCCCTTCAACAAGTGCCACAAAATGGGCGACAAGTTCCTGTTCGACGGCTCCGGCATCGCCGTCCTGGCGGACCAGGACCTGAATGCGGTCAAGTACTTCTCGTCGTGCGATGTGAAGGAAAGCGGCTCCGCCGTGGTCTACATCGATGCGAAGACCGAGGACGGCAGCAGCGAGCTGATGAACGGACTCGTGGACAAGAACGGCAAGATCGTCATTCCCTGCGAATACGCGGACGTGGCCGACTTCAACGAGAAAGGCCTTGCCTTCGCCGAAGAGAAAGTCACGGAGAACGGGAAGACCATGTACCGCCTCATCGCCTTCAACCGTAACGGCGAGGAGGCGGGCCGCTCCCCGCTGGCCACCAGCATTGCCGTAACCAGGGACGGCCAGCTTGCTCCGGTCATCCTCACCAACAACGACACGGGCGAGCAAGGCGTGATGGGCGCCGACAGCAAGATGCTGGTGCCCATGGGCAAATACGACGCGCTGACTACGCAGCAAACGGGCGGACAGTACGTATTTACGGTGAAGGCCGGCGGCACGACTACGCGCTACGGCGAGAACGGCAAGCTGAGCTCCGCGGACTATGACATCCGGGGCCTCGTGGCCAAGAAGAATGGCAAGACGGCCTTCGTGGACCAGGCGACGGGCAAGGTGGTCAGCCCGTGGTACGACGCCGTCATCTGCTTCCGCGACCCGGCCGACACCCAGCTGTCCGACAGCTACGGCTTCTTCAACGAAGGCCCCGTGTTCATCGTCAAGTCGGGCGGCAAGTACGGCATCTACGACGTCACGAAGCGGAAACTCGTCGCGCCCTGCATCTACGACGGCATAGGGCAATACCTGGCCGAGTGGCGTGCCGTCGTGCAGAAAGGCAAGCTCTGCGGCGCCGTCGACGTGAAGACGGGCCGCGTGGTCATCGCCCCGAAGTACATCGGCCTCACCGCGTTCACCCTCAGCCTGGGCTACGCCAAGGCTACGGTCAGCCGCTACTCCACGCACTTCTACAACACGGTCTACGTGAACACGGACGGCAGCATCGTCAAGGGCACGCAGGACGTGGAAAAGGCCAGCTCTTGCAACCTCGGGGGGTACGACCGGGCCATGCCGGACAAGTCGGAAAAACGCTACCAGTCCGCCATGGGCGTGCTTTGAGACCAAGCTGAGACATCGGACCCGGGCCTGAGCGCCCGGACGGAAAACTACGGGAGGCGGCCGCTCCGCGGGGAAAACTCTTTTCCCTCGGCGGAGCGGCCGCCTCCATTTTCTTTTTACCGGACCGGACTGGAGCGGCGGCTCAGCGGCCCATAATCATCTTCGCAACCACCGACGCGGCCCCGTCGGGCTCGAAACAGACGGCATAGGTCCCCGCCGGCAGAGCGGAAAGCGAGAGGGTAAGCGTCTCGCCCGTCGCGACGTCCGTGAAGGCGGACGTCGCGATGCGGGTCCCGTCGGCCGAGTAGACGCTGACGCGGGCCTGCGTCGCGCCGCTGGGCGCCGCGACGTCCAGGCGGCCGTCAGTGTAACTCACTTCAAACCGCCCGCCGTCCGCCGCCACGCGGTCCAGGCCCGCTGACTCCAGCGGCGGGACGATGTCCACCTCGTTGACGCGCACATGGTCGCCGTCCGTGGCGCGGCCGTCGGTGATGCGCAGGCGGAAGAAGCGCGCCTGGACCGGTGCCTCGAGCAGCACGCGGAAGGAGGCCTCGTTCGGCGCGTCGTCGTCGGCGTAGAAGGTGGTCCACGTCGTGCCGTCCGTGCTGCCCTGCATCTCGTAGGACTTGATGTAGCGGTTGCTGCCGCCGCTCATGGTCACCTGGAAGCCGCCGATGAGCAGCTCCTCCTTCATGTCCACGACAATCCAGTGCGGGTAGCTCGACGAACCGCTCAGCCAGGCCGAGTGCCAGTAGGTCTGCTCGTCGCCGTCGATGATGAGGGCGGCGCGGCCGTTGCTGCCTTCACCGCTCGTCTCCTGGCTCGAGAAGGCCGTCACCTCCCAGCGCGACTTGTCGTAACGGCTGGAGAGGAACTCCTCTTCCTCGGCCAGGCGCTCCTGTTCGTTGGCCACGGCCAAGTCCACGCGGGCCTCGAGCGCATCGAGGTCCACGGTGTCCACGGGCGTGTTGTCCGTGCGGAGCGCCAGGGCGTTGCCGCGCATGTCGGTGGGCAGATAGCCGCCCGTCGTCATGAAGAAGGCGCCCGGCATGTCGTCCGTCACGCCCTGTCCCCAGTCGTTGCGCACGCCGGGAGCCGTCCCGCCGTCCGTATGGCCGAAGTCTACGCGGTTGAAATGGAACCAGCGGCCGTTGATGCGGGAGCGGGCATAGCCGTTGCGGTAGTATCCGCGGCGCAGGGCCTGCCCGGTCGGGGCGTTATAATTCTCCAGGAAGGAGTACCAGGAGTCGAAGTAGCGGTTGTTGTTGGGCAGGCGCAGGGTGGACATGTACTGCCAGCCCTTGCCGTCGCCGGCGTTGAACCATGCGGAGACAAGCATGTTATGCTGTATGCGCGTCACGGTGCGCCCGTCCACCTCCTCCGTGTAGCGCTGCGTCTCGGGGCGGCAGTTTGTGATGAACTGCACCCACCGGCCGGCCTCCCAGTGGTGGCCGCGGTAGTAGGTCTGCATGCCCGTGCCCTCGCCGCCGAAGCGGTTGACGGTGGCCTTCGGGTCGGAGTCGACGACGGAGGCGCGGCGGTTGGCCGGCAGATTGGGATCCTCGTCCGTCGAGCCGTCGTCCCACATGGAGAAGAGCACCTCGTGGAGCGTCTGCCCGTTGGCCGTGCCGTTGTTCTGTATGCCCATGTAGCCGTCGAGCACGCCGAGCGACATGACGTAGGTGCCCACGATGTCGCTCTCTGGGGGCATCATCACTTCCTGGTAGCACCAGTCGTAGGAAGCCCCCGTCGGGGCGCCGGCCGCCGTGGACCGCCAGTTGCTCAGGTGGACGGAAGGCGAACTCAGGTAGGCCGGTTTCCAGCTGGCCTCGGCCGAGGCGGAGCTCACGGCGAAGCGGTCCACGTTGACCACGTCGGCCCATCCCTCGAGGCATTCCAGCTGGTAGCGGAAGTAGTCCGCGCGGGGCGCCACGAAGCCCACGAGGGGCAGCGTCTGCGCCGCGCCCGTCCCGCGGAGGGCCAGGTACTGCTCGGCCAGTGGAGCGGAGAGGTCGCGCGGGTCCCAGACGGTGACGCGCAGGCGGACGAGGCGGCCGGAGCGGGCGGTAAGCGTCGTCTGCACGTCGACGGTGTCGGCCGGGTGGTGCACGTAGTAGACGGCCATGGCGTCGCCGTCCGTCCAGTTCGTCAGCTGCTTCTCGGCGGCGGGCAGGCCGTCCACGCGCGCTTCTTCGGGAATGCTGATGCCGGAAGCGCCGGGCTGCCCGGCGCGCGTCTCCACGTAGCCGTGGGCGGCGGAGAGGACGGTGGGTTCCCCGGCGTAGCGCACGGGCTTCATCTCGACGCGCACCGTGTCGAGGAGGACGGTTTCGCCGTCGGCGTCGGTCGCCACGGCGCGGTAGCTGGCCGCGGCATAGGGCCGCAGCGTCCACTCGCGGGCCGTCGCGCCGGGCCAGTCGGCAAAGGCGCGCCCGTCCGTAGACACCTGCCAGCGGTAGGCGGCATAGCCTTCGGCGGCTGTGAGCGTCACGCTGCCGCCGCGCTCGGCCGTCAGGATGCTCTCCTGCGCGGCGGCTGGAGCGCAGCACAGCAGCATCCCGAGAACTGTCATAGCTTGCAATCTGTGTTTCATATTCGCGTTCTGTTGTAGGGAAAGAAAAATTCTGACCTGCAATTTAGCCATTTCAAAGCATACAGCCGGAAGACGGCTCCGCTTTTTTTATTTCTTAACAGCCCGGGCGGCCGGAGGCCTCCGGCCGCCCGGCGCGCCGCTTGTCCTATCCGGCATTCTGCCGGGAAAAGCAGTACCGTATCGGAAGGCGGGGGAGCGAAAGCGCGGGAAAACCGCTACATTTGCAGGCGGGGCAGTCCGCAGGACGGGCCGCCCGGAAACCGGAAAACTTTCTGCTTATGAACAGACACGCTACATGGACTCCCGCTTGGTTCCTGGCCGCGCTGCTCGCGGCAGGCCCGCTGCGGGCACAGACCGGCGGGCTGCACGTCGTGGCCGAGGACGACTGCGGCGCGGCGGACCGCCAGCCCCACCTGGTCCAGGGAGACGACTATACCTTCGCCGCCACGGCGGGAGCCGACAGCGCGGCGCTGACGTGCAATTTCGGGCCCCGCGTGGTCTATGCCTTCGACCGCCTGAACAAGGAGGCGGACTACGAGCTGGAGCTTACCTTCCACTCCGACGGCGACCGCCTCGTGGAAGTGCAGGCCGACGGCAACGCCGTGTGCGACCCCGTGCGCCTTTCCGCCGGGCAGACCGTGACGCGGCGCGTCCGCCTGCCGCGCAAGGCCTATGCCTACGGCCAGCTGGTGCTGGTCTTTGAATGCGCCGGCGGGCCGAATGCCGTCGTGTCGGGCATCCGCCTGCTCTCGACCGACGCCGCCCCGCTGGCGCCCTTCGCCAAGGAGGCCCGCGACGAGTTGCGGCGCATGCCGGCCTTCACCGTGGACACCGCCGTCAACGCCGAGGCCTTCCTGCCCCACTATGTCCCCGTCCCGGCCCGCATCAGCGCGGCTTACAGCGCCTCGCTCTCCCTCAACGGCACGTGGCAGTTTGCCGAACGGGAGGATGTGGAAGAGTGGCGCGACATCGTCGTGCCCGGCGAATGGCGCATGCAGCGCTTCCGCGTCGACTCGGCCGCCTGGGGCCGCTACCGGCGCACGTTCCGCGTACCGGCGGACTGGAGCGGCCAGCGCGTCAGGCTGCGCTTCGACGGCGTGCACAGCGAGTACGAGGTCTTCGTCAACGGCCGCAAAGCCGGCTACCACCTGGGCGGCATGACGCCCTACGAGACCGACGTGACCGACGCCCTGCGGCCGGGCGAGAACGAACTGACCCTACGCGTCAGGAGCGAGTCGGAGGCCGACATGCTGGGCAGCCTCACGCAGTACGCCGCCCACCAGCTCGGCGGCATCCTGCGCAAGGTGACCCTCTTCGCCGTCCCGCCCCTCCACGTGGCGGACCTGCGCCTCGTCACCGATCTCGACAGCCTCTACCGCGACGCCCGGCTCCGCGTCTTCGTCCGCGTGGCCAACGCCTCGGGCCGCCCCATTTCCGGCGCCGCGCTCCAGGTGGACATTGCGGGCCACGGCGCCTCGGCGCGCGCCTCGCTGCCCCGCATCGAAGCAGACAGCATCTGGCAGGGATGGATCACGGTGCCCGTCGCCGCGCCCAAGCTATGGGACAACGAGCATCCGAACCTCTACACCGTCGCCCTGCGGCTCAGCGCCGGCGGACGGCCGCTCGAACTGGTGCGCCGCCGCATCGGCTTCCGCGAAGTGGAGGTGCGGGGCAACCGCCTGCTGGTCAACGGCCGCGCGGTGAAGCTGCGCGGCGTGTGCCGCCACGAAACGCACCCGCTGCTGGGCCGCGCCCTCACCGATGAGTACTGGCGACGCGACGCCGAGCTCTACCGCGCCGCCAACTGCAACTTCGTGCGCACCTCCCACTATCCGCCGGCCGAGGAGTTCATCGAGCGCTGCGACGAGCTGGGGCTCTTCGTCGAGCTCGAGGCGCCCGTCTGCTGGGTGGGCCACGGGACGAACGAGAACTGGCGCCGCCTGAACTACCGCGACCCGCACTACTATGAATACATCCGCCAGGCCAACCTCGAGGCCGTACACTTCTACCGCAACCACCCCTCCATCCTCTTCTGGTCCCTGGCCAACGAGTCCTACTGGAACAAGGGCTTCGCCCAAGTGGCGGAGTACGTGCGCCGCGCCGACCCCACGCGGCCCTACGCCTTCCACGACCAGGCCTACGGCGGCTTCAACAACCAGGGGAGCAACGCTCCCATCGCCAACATCCACTACCCCGGGCCCGGCGGATGCGAGGCCGCCGCGCGCGACGGGCGCCCCATGACCTTCGGCGAGTTCTGCCACCTGAACGCCTACAACCGCAGCGAACTCGTGACGGACCCCGGCGTGCGCAGCGACTGGGTGCTGGCCTTCGCCCCGATGTGGGAGCGCATGTACCGTGAGCCCGCCGTCCTGGGCGGCAGCGTATGGTCCGGCATCGACGACGTGTTCCAGCTGCCCGAGGGACAGGCCGTAGGCTATGGCCAGTGGGGGCCCATCGACGGCTGGCGCAGGCCCAAGCCGGAGTATTGGGACATGAAGAAGACGTACAGCCCCGTCCGCGTGCTCACGGACAGCCTCGCGGCGGGCCAGACGCCGGAGCTGGCGGTGGAGAACCGCCAGACCTTCTCCGACCTGTGCGAGCTGCAGGCCCACTGGAGCCTCGGCGGCCGCTCGGGCACGGCGACCGCCGCCGCCCCGCCGGGCGCTACGGGCCGGCTGCGCATCCCCGCCGAAGCCGCTCCGGGCGACACGCTCCGCCTCTCCTTCACCGACCGCGCGGGCTTCACCGTCGACGCCTACGCCCTGCCCGTCGGCGCGCCGCGCCCCGCCGGGCCGGCACAGCCCGCCCCGGCGGCGACCAGGCTGCGCGAGCGCCGCGACCGCTTCGTTGCCTCGGGCCGCGGCTTCACGTTCGAGGTGGACAAGGCCACCGGCCGCCTGCGCGCCACCGCCCCCGACGGGACCACCGTCCTCGAGGGCGGACCGCTGCTCATGGCCCTGCCGCTCACAGGCGGCGGCTGCCTGCCCGACCACAACGCGCACACGCCGCCCTCGACCGCAGTCTGCGCCGGCTGGGAGGCCACGTCCGTCACGGCGCGGCGCGAGGGCGACGACGTGACGGTCAGCGTCCGCGGCCGCTACGACGGCTTCGAGGGCGGCTACATCCTGCGGCTCAACGCCGCCGGGACCGTCCGCGCCGACTACGCATTCCGCGCCCTTCGCGACGTGAACCCGCGGCAATGGGGGCTCGTATTCGAGGCCCCGGCCGCCCTTGCCCGCACCTTCTGGCGCCGCGAAGGGCAGTGGAGCGTCTATCCCGCTGACCACATAGCCCGCTCCGCCGGCGAGGCACCGGCTTTCTACCCCGCCGTCCCCCGCGACGCAGCCGGGCGCACCGAGCCTACGTGGAGCTGGAGCATGGACGCCAACGAATTGGGAAGCAACGACTTCCGCTCCACCCGCCGCAACATTTACTACGCCGGACTGCGCGACTCCTCCGGCCACGCTGTCACGGCCCTGGGCGGCGAGCGGCAGCACTGGCGCGCGTGGGTCGACGGCCGGCGTGTGCGCTTCCTCGTGGCGGACTTCACCACGCCGGGCGACGAGATGTTCCTCGGCAGCTACTTCGCGCCGCTCCGCCGCCCGCTGAAGCCGGGCGACCGCATCGGCGGAACCGTCGTCCTGCTCCTTAAATAAGGGGGAAAACCAGGAAAGTACGGACGCAGACAGGCGCGCCGGGAACGAATCCCCGGCGCGCCTGTGCCGTTCTGCCCCGCCGCGACGGCGGGCCTCCTCACTCGGCGGGCACCTCGCCGTCGAGCATCACCTCCACCACGACGGGCCGGTGGTCCGACGCCACGCGCTCGTCCGGCACGCGGGCCGACACCACGCGCACCGCGCCGGCCGGCCTCAGGGCCGCCACGTAGTCAATCGTCTGCACCGGGGCGGGGGAGGGGAACGTGTGCTGCGCCGTGTCCGAAAGCAGGCGGAAGCGCTCCGCAAGCGCCTGCATGAAGGGGCTGTCCGGCGTATCGTTCCAGTCGCCGGCCAGGAATACGGGCTTGTCCGTTCCCGCCAGCGCGTCCAGGATGAGCGGCAGCGAGGCCATGCGATCCTCGGCCGTCAGCGACAGGTGGGCGCAGCAGAACACGTAGTCGCGAAACTCCGCCACCAAGAGCACGCGCGCCTCCTCGCGGCCCGGCAGGGGCACGCTGAACGCGCGCAGCGGCTCCTCGCGCGAGAGGATGCCGATGCCGTACTTCCCGCCCGCGTAGGGGATGGCCGGAGCATACGTGGCGTGCAGCTTCGTGATGCGCGCCAGTTCGCCCAGGACATAGTCGCCCTGGCTGCGGCTCGTGGCGCTGTCCAGTTCCTGAAGGGCCACCACGTCCGGCACCACGCGGGCCAGCACGCCGGCCACGCGCCAGTAATTGCGCCGGCCGTCCATGCCGACGGCGTTTTTCACATTGTACGTCATGATGCGCAGCGTGTCCTGCGCCGCGGCGCAGACGGGCAGGAGCAGGAGCAGCAGACAGGTGTAGAAATTCTTCATAAGGTCAAGGATATGCTGAATCTGAGTTTCGGGACTACCGCCGTAGGGCCATCCGCCAGCAGGCAGGGCCGGGGCTTCAAAGTTACGCATTTCCGGAGAAACGGGACAATCGGCCGGAAAAAAATGCCACATCCGCGCCCGTCCGGCCGCCGCGGGGCCGGACGGGCTTTCCGCATTGGGCGGAATTGGCTAACTTCGCGTCGTGGTGCGCGCCGCCCGCCAGCGGCCGCGCCCCGGCGCCGCAACCTCAATCCAAGCTATATGAAAAAGTACAGCAGACTGTCATGCCTCCTGGGCATCTTCCTGCTCGCCCTGGCCGCGCAGGCCGGCGGGCCCCGCTACCGGCTGATGTGGAAGGACAACTTCCGCGGCCGGACGTTCAACGAGAAATACTGGAGCAAGATTCCCCGCGGCGGCTCGGACTGGAACCGCCACATGTCCGCCGAGGCCTCGCTCTACGACGTGCGCCGCGGCCGCCTGGTGCTCCGCGGCGTGGCCAACGACGGCCGCTGCCCCAACGACACCGCGCCCTTCCTCACCGGCGGGCTCTACACCCGGGGAAAGGTCAACGTGCGCTACGGCAAGGTGGAGATCAGGGCCCGCCTCCACGGCGCACAGGGGGCCTGGCCCGCCTTCTGGCTGCTGCCCGAGGAGGGCGAATGGCCCCGCGCCGGCGAGATTGACATCATGGAGCGGCTCAACCACGACTCCATCGCCTACCAGACGGTGCACACGTACTACACCTACGTCCTGGGCCACGACCGGAATCCGCCCCACGGCGCCACGGGGCCCATCCGCCCGGACCGCTTCAACGTCTACGCCGTCGAGATTCTGCCGGACAGCCTCGTCTTCTCCATCAACGGGCGCCGCACCTTCGCCTACCCGCGCCTGCCGGCCGCCGAGGCGGGGCAGTATCCCTTCGGGACGCCCTTCTACCTGCTCATCGACATGCAGCTGGGCGGCCAGTGGGTGGGGCGCGTGGACCCGCGCCAACTTCCCGCGGAGCTCGAAGTGGACTGGGTAAAAATGTATGAATGGGTGCCCTGACGCCGCCGCTTCCGCCGCCGCGCCACGCGCCTAAGCCTACGTCCTCCGCCCCCTATCCCCGTGGCCACGGGAATAGGGGGCGGCCCGTCTCCGGCGCGGCCGGGGCGGACGCGGCCTGAATAACGGCCGGGGCGGCCGGGAGGCCCGGGCACAAAAAAGCGGACATCCCGCCGCCGGGCCGGCCGTAGGGATGTCCGCTATACCCGCGCCCCTTCCGCCCGGGCGGAAGGGGCGCGGGCGGGCTATATGATGATGAATTTCTTGTACTTCTCCTGGATGATGGTCAGCACGGCGAAGGCGTTGCCGCACTGCACCTTGAGGCTGGCCGAACGCTCCTCCTTCGTCGAGGGGTTCTTCTCCACCTCGATGACGAGCTCGCCGTCGTCGTTGCGCGAGTAGCTCACCCACTTGGGGGCCTCCACGACCTTCCAGTCCGTGCGGTTGCAGTTGACCTTGACTTTCTTGAAATCGCCTCCTTTTCCCTTAAACTTCAGGTAGTTGGCCGAGAGGGTGAGCGTCACCTTCCGGTCGCCGCTGCGGGCGGTGTCGCGCGCCGTGGTGTCGGCCGGAGCGTGCTGCGGCGACTGGCGGCGGGCAGGCTCCTGCACGGGCTTCTTCCGGCTGCTGCGGAGCTGGGCGATGATATTGCGGCAGGCCTTGATCTGCTGGTCGCAAAGGTTCTTCTTGGCCTGTGAGTCGTAGCACGCCTTTGCCTTCTGGAACTGCGCGATGGCATTGTTCTGCGAAGCAATAGTCATGGTCTGCTGAAACTTCACGCCTTTGGCGAAAAGCTGGTCGCACGACGTCTGTGCGGCGGCACGCCCCGTGGAGAGCAGGGCGCAGAGGAGTGCAACGATGAGAATGCTGATTTTCCTGTTCATGATTGCGGTTTGGATGGTTCTGTTTTCTTTCTTTCGCCATCTGAGGCTGCCGGAGCGGTGCGCCGCAACCGCTCTCTGACGGCGGCGGCGCGGCTCTGGAACTCGCCGGAGACGGCCGCGTCGTCGGCAAAGAGGGCGGCCTTCTCGCTGAAGGCGGCGGCGGCGGCGCTCATCTTCGCGCGGAGCGAGTCGAGGCTGGCGCCGAGGCCGGCGAGCGGGGCGGGCAGGGCGGCGCGGGCGGCGGAGTCCATGCGGGCCACGGCGGACAGGGCCAGGCCGTAGGCGTCGTAGGCCTCGAGGTAGGCGCGCTCGTAGTATTCGTCGTGGCGGTCGCCCTCGGCCGTCAGGCGGCGGGCCTGCGCGGCCTGCAGGCGGGCTACGCCGAGGAGGGAGTCGTTGAACTGGCGGCGCTGCTCGGCCTGCTGGCTAAGGAGGCGCTCCTGGCGGATGCGGTGGCCGTTGTAGGCCAGTCCGGCCACGGCGCACACCAGGATGACCAGTGCGGCCAGGAGCGGCCAGCGGTAGCGCTGCAGGAAGGACTTCTCGCCGGCAAAGCGGATGGTGCCGCCGGCGAGTGCCGTGCGGGCGTACTGCTCAAGCTGGGCGGCCGTGGGGCGCTCCCAGGGGTTGGCGCTGAGGCAGAGGGCTACGGTCTTCTTGAGCTGGGCGGACCATTCGCCGCGCAGTTCGGGGACTTCGGCGCCTTTCTTCTGGAGCAGGCCGCCGTCGCTGCCGAAGGGGACGTCGGCCGTGAGCATCTCGAAGACGGTGGCGCCGAGGGAGTAGATGTCGCTGGCCATGATGGGGGTGTTGTCCTTGCCGAAGCGTTCGGGCGCCATGTAGGCCGTGGTGCCGGCGGAGACGAAGGCGGAGCTGAGGCTCTTGCGCAGGGCGGACTTCAGGTGGGTGCTGACGCCGAAGTCGGTGATGAGGAACTCCCCGTTGTCCGCCACCATGATGTTGTCGGGCTTGATGTCCTGGTGGATGAGGGGCGGATTCATGGCATGGAGCCAGGCCAGCCCGGTCGCCACGTCGCGCAGCAGGCGCCAGGCCTCGGGCTCGCTGAAGTTGCCCACGCGGCGGGCCAAGCTGCCCTGGCGGCAGTAGGGGAGGACGAGGTAGGGGCGGCGGTCGCAGGTGTCGTAGTGGAGCGGCCGAAGGAGGTTCTCGTGGTTGGCGCCCACGACGATGGAGAACTCGCGGGCGAAGACATCGAGCCCGTGGTCGTCGAGGCCGGTGGCGGGGGCGTAGATTTTCAGGGCCACCTCGACGTCGGTCTTGGTGTCCTTGGCCTGCCACACTTCGGCGAAGCTGCCGCGGCCGAGGAGCCGCTCCAGGAAATAACGGTCGTGAAAAAGTTTCTTTTCTTCCATAAGATGGTGCCGGCTTTCCGGCAGGACGGCCCCTGCCGCCGCGGGGGCGGCACGGGCCGTGCCGAAGGCGCGCCGACGGCGCTTACTTGTGCTCGTTGAAGTAGTCGACTACGGTCTCGTAGGCCGCGTCGAGGCAGCTCATGAAGTCGTAGAAGGTGTACTTGAAGTCCTCCACGGAGTGGCTGTAAATCTCAACGGCGAAGGACATGGTGGAGGAGTTGACGATGGCCTTGGCGCAGCGGGTGGTGCGGTTGCTCTCGTTGGCCGCCAGGGTGAGCAGGGCGCGCTGCTCGTCCTTGAAGCTGAAGCCGGCGCGGTGGAACTCCAGGTAGACGCCGGAGTTGCCGGAGAAGGAGAACCAGTAGAGCTCGCCCTCCTTCTTGAACACGAGATCGTCCTCCTCGTCGATGGAGGGGGAGTAGCCCTCTTCGCTGAGGAACTGCATGAGGGCCGCGCGGTAGCGCTGCTGTTCGGGCGTGAGGTCGTCGGCCCGGAGGCTGGTGGCCAGCAGCATGGCCAATGCCAGCACGATGTACTTGAGTTTTTCCATATTTCTCAAACATTTAGGACTAAAGGGTGCAGATCAGGCGGTTGGCCCGGTCGGTCATGCGGATGATGAGGGAGACGTTGGCCGGCAGGCTGAGGGCTTGGCGCAGTCCGGGGCGGACGTTTTGCCGGATGCGATCGCAGAGCTGGGAGAACTTCTCCTCGTCGAGGTTGTACTTGGAGGCCTCGGCCAGCTGGATGGTCATGACGACGCGGCTGCCGTCGGTCGTGACGGACTGCACGTAGAGCCCGTCCATCACCTGCGAGGGGCACTCGCTGTTGGCCTGGGCCACGAGGCTGCGCCAGTTGGACTGCGAGGGCTGCGCGGCGGGCTGGACGGAGGGCGCGCTCCGGCCGGCCTGCTGCATCTCGCCCCACTGGGCGCTGGCCTTGTCGTAATTCTGGTAGGCGAGCTGGCGGCCGGCGGCGTCGTAGAACTTGCGCACGACGGGCGTGCCGCTCTCGTCGTAGCTGACGGTGAGGCTCTGGAAGCCGGCCTGGCAGTCGGCGGGCCGCCCGGCGGCATCGTAGAAGGAGGTGCGCGTACAGAGCTTCAGGCCGTTGTACTCGTACTTCTCCTGGTGCACGCCGTAGCTGGTGGCGGGCTTGCCGTCGGTGGCGTAGTAGCGCTTGTTGACGAGGTTGCCGCGCTGGTCGTACTCGAAGGTCTGCTTGTGGAAGCCGTCGCGGCAGTTCATGGGGCGGTCGTGCTGGTCGAAGGCGGCCTCCATGACCATCTGGGAGCGGCCGTTGTACTCGCGGCGGATAATGGCCACGCCGGACTGCGGATTGATGACGTAGTTGCCGTTGCCGTCCTGGGAAGCGTGCAGAATGAGGTTGTTGAGGCGGTCGTAGCGATAGATGAACACGGGGACCCGCTCGGAGGCCGGGGTGGGCCGCCCGTCGGTGCCGAAGAATCCCTGCCGGACGATGTTGCCCATGGCGTCGTACTCGAAGGTGGTCGAAGCCCAGCCTTCCTTGCAGGCTATGGGGCGGCTGTCCGTGCCGAAGTTGGAGCACTTGACGCGGTTGCCCTTGGCGTCGTACTCGTTGCGCACGATGGCCACGCCCTCCTCGGCGGTGAGCACGAGGTGGCCGCCCGTGCCGTAGTAGCAGGTCTCGACGAGCTGGTTGGCGGCGTTGTAGCGACTGGTCTCCTTGCAGACGCCGTTGTAGTTGTCGTCGGGGCGGCCGGCGGCGTTGTAGAAGCTGGTCTCGGTGCAGTTGTCGAACTGGTCATACCTGTAGCGCGTCTCGAGCCGGTTGGGGGCCAGCCGGCCGTCGGTCCCGATGGGGCGGTTGATGACGACGTTGCCGCGCTCGTCGCAGGTGTAGTCCGTCCCGGCCCGTCCGTCGACCATCATGGGCTGTCCGTGCAGGCCGTAGTAGCGCTCGGCCTTGAGGAATCCGCGGCTGTCGTAGGCGTAGGTCACTTTGGCGTAGCCCACGTTGTTGAGGCAGAGCTCGTTGGCGGCGTTGAAGAATACGCGCTGGGTTTCGTTTCCGCGGTTGTCGTATTGGATGGTCCATCCGGCCACGTCCTCGTTGCTGTGTACGAGCTGCTCGCCGGCGGGGTCGAAGAAGGCGAGCTTCGTGACGACGCCGCGCGTGTTGTACTGGTAGCGCATGCGGCAGACGTGGTTGTTGTCGTAGGCTGGCTTGAGGCTGAGGCCGAGGTTGATGATTTCGACAAGCATGTCGCGGTCGTTGTAGACGTAGCGCTGGCCTGCCACGCCGTCCTCGTCGAGGCAGGGCTTCCGGTCCGTGCCGTAGTAGACGGCTTCGACGAGGTTGCCGCGCTCGTCGTATCGGCTGACGATGCCGGCGCAGGGTCCGTTGGTGGGGTAGAGCTTGCCGTCGAGGCCGTAGGACCAGCTCTCGAGCACGTTGCCGCGGTCGTCGGTCTTGAGTACGAGGCGGCTGCCGTGGTCGGAGGATTCGCAGGGCTTGCCGTCGGCGTCGAAGAAGGTCTGCTCCGTGCAGAATCCGTTCTCGTCGTTTTTGGCCTCATAGCCGGCGCATCCGGCCGAGGGCACGTAGAAGGGCTGGCTGTCCACGCCCAGGTAGGTGGCGCGGGTGATGAATCCGCGGTCGTCGTAGGCGTAGCGGATGCCGGCCACGCCGTTTTTCTTGGGCAGCATGAGCTTGTGGTCGGGGCCTTTGTGATAGGCTTCGGCGATGTTGCCGTGCTCGTCGTAGACCATTTCATATACGCTCACGCCGTCGTGGTCGTCGTAGGAGGGTTTGCCCTCTACGGTGAAATACTCGGCGCGTATCCAGTTGTCCTGGTCGTCGTAGAAGAATTTCTTCACGCCCAGTCCCCACTTGGTGGCTTTCGGCTTGCCGTCCTGGCCGATGTATCGGATTTCGGCCACGCGGCCTTTCTCGTCGTAGGTCATGAGGCGGCCGTAGATGTTGCTCTCGTCGCCCACGGGCGAGTTGCCCACGGTGGCGTAGCGTATGGAGGTGGCGCGTCCCTCGTCGTCGTAGTCCACGAGCCAGCGGGTGATGCTGCCTTTCTGCGCGAAGTTGTCCTCGATGACGCGGCCGTAGCCCACGGTCTGGTTGGGCAGCACGCGCTCGGTGTTGTTGCGGTCGTCGTACTGGAAGGTGATGGCGCTGAGGTTCTCGTTGTAGCTCTTCACGTAGAGCACGCGGTCGTTGTGGTCCATCACCTTGATGCGGCTCACGCGGCCGTCGGAGGTGTACTGTATGGTCTGGTTGATGGGCCGCTCGCTGCGTTCGGACTCGCCGTCGGTGATGACTTTGCCGCGGCTGTTGACGTGGGCCACGCGGCGCACCTTTCCGCGGACGAACTCGAAGCGGTAGAGGCGGTGCATGTGGCGGGCGTCCCAGGCCTGCACGCGGCCCACGCCCTGGGGCACGCCCCAGCATTCGGTGTAGTCCTTGTAGTAGCGCACCTTCGTGCGGTTATAGTCCCAGAGGAAGATGCCCAGGCACATGAGCACGGAGGCCACGGCAGTGGCCACTATGGCGATGAGGTTGCGGTTGGAGCGGCGCTCCCAGGCGCCGGTTTCCCAGTAGAGCTCTATCTTCTGGCGTATCTGTCCGGCGGTGATGCGCCGGGCGGGATCCTGCTCCAGGCAGGAGAGGATGAGGGCCTTCACCTCGGGCTGAAGGCTGGCGGGCAGTTCGGGCAGGGGTTCGCCCTCGGCCTGTAGCAGGCCGCCGTGCTCGCCGTAGGGCGGGTTGCCCGTGAGCAGTTCGACGGCCGTGGCGCCGAGCGACCACACGTCGCTGGCGCTCTCGGTGACGCCCTGGAAGCGTTCGGGCGCCATGTAGGCCCGCGTCCCGCCCGAGGCGGCGCCGGCCTCGGCCGTGTCCGTGCTGGCCACGCTGATGCCGAAGTCCGTCACCAGGAAGTTGCAGTTGTCGTCGAGCAGGATGTTGTCGGGCTTGATGTCCTGATGGATGATGTGGTGTTCGTGCAGGTATTCCAGGCCGGCGGCCACGTCGTGCAGGAACTTGAGCACGTCCTGCTCGTCGGCGCGGCCCGCCATGGAGCTGCACGAGCCGTTCTCGCAGTACTGCATCACCAGGTAGGGCCGTCCCTCGAAGATGTCGTAGCCCGTCGGGGGGAGCAGGTTGGAGTGCTTCATGTTGTACACGGTCGTGAACTCCCGCTCGAAGTTCTGCAGGCCGTAGGAGTCCATCGTGGCGTGCTGGGAGAAGATTTTCAGCGCCACCACCAGGCGGTTGGCTTTCGTATCGAGTGCCTTCCACACTTCGGCGGACGCGCCGCAGCCCAGCAGTTCGACCAGCTGGTAGCGGCCGTGGAAGAGGAATCCTTTTTGCAAGTCCATACGTTTCTCGTTTTAGAACATCGACAATATAAAGTAGAGGGACAGGCCCATGACGGCGAGACCTGCCGCGAAGACTACGATGCCCACGATGGTCCATACGCGCCGGGCTCGCCGGAAGTGGTCGAAGTCGCGGTATTTCCCGCAGTTCCAGGCTATGCGCGAGCCGTTCATGCCCAGGTAGACGCGCAGCACGAGGTCGCACACCTGGCCCACGTAGGGCACGAGGCCGCAGAGCAGGATGAAGAGGGGCCAATACGTGCGGTGGCACACGGCCCAGATCCACGAGCAGAAGAAGGCGCCCCAGTTCCAGCGGCGCGTGGCGGCCTCCACCTCGGCGGGGGTGTAGCCTCCGCCGGACGGGGACACGGGCTTGGGGGGAACAGCCGCCGCTTCCGCCGCTCCGGCGGCGGGCGGCACGTAGCGGTCCGTGGGGCGGCTGCGGCCGGGTTCAGCCGCGCCGCCGGCCAGGGGGTTGGTCTTGTGGGCCGTGGGGCGGTGGTCAGCCAGGCCGGCCCGGGCGGCTACCGTGGGGCGGCCCACGGTGGGAAAGAAGGCGCGGACGCGGTCCCAGGGCAACTCGCAGGTGCCGGCCAGCAGGATGCGGTCGCCGGGGAACACGGTGACGTGGCCGTTGTGCAGGCGCTGGCCGTTGATGAGCGTCCCGTTGGAACTGTGGTCGAAGAAGAGCAGCGCGCCGTCGCGCAACTCCATGTCGGCGTGCTCGTTGCTCACCGTGTCCCAGCGCGCGTCGACCTGGATGTCGCAGCGCGGATCGCGCCCGATGGTGATGATGTTCTTGCTCATGTGGTGTCGGTTATTGATGTTCGGATGGGATTGTCGGTCCTCCCTTATGACGGGGTGGGGGGTGGGGGAAAGGGCGGGGCGGCATCAGGCGAAGTTTCCTCCGCCGCTTTGTTCCAGCTCCTTGCTGGACGGGGCGGATTCCGGATTGTTTTCCCCGCCTTTGTCCTTTTTATCCTCCGGCTTTTTCGCGTTGCCGTCGTTTGCCTTTCCCGCCCCGCCGTTCTGGCCGCCGCCGTTCTGGCCGGCAGGGGGATTAGCCCCGTCCTGACGGGGCTTATTGCCGTTGCCCGCGGGATTAGTCCCGCCGGGCTTTGCTCCGCCGGCGGGCTGGCCGGGCTGTTTTGCCGGGGCCTTGGCCTGGTCACCGTCCGCGGGCCGGGAGCCGCCGAACACGTCCTCGAGCACGCCGCCTTTGCCGCCGCCGGCCGGCCGGCCGGGTGCGGCGGCAGGAGCGGATGTGCCTGGCTCCGTCGGGGCGGACGGCATGCCCGGTTCGGGAGGCAGCGGTGCGGCGGGCACGCTGTCCCTGCGGCTGGCGACGGAGTCCTTCGCCGCCGGCTCCTCGCCCGTGGGCCGGAGGAAGAAGTAGTAGCCCGCGCCGCCGGCGCAGAGCAGGACGAAGAGGACGGCCGCCAGGAGCACGGCCAGCAGCCTGCGGCGGCTGTTGCGGCCGTCGGCGCCGCCGCGCTGTGCGGGCGGCTGCGGGCCGCCGGGGCCGGCGGGCTGCGGTCCGTTCAGGCGGGCCTCGGTCTCGATGAAGGCTTCAGGGCGGGGCGCTCCGCCGCCCTGGAGCACCTGGCAGAGGCAGACGGTAACGTTGTCGGCGCCGGCGGCCGCGCAGGCGGCGCCGATGAGGGCGTCGGCACAGGCGGTCATGTCGTGCTCGTTCTGGCGGAGCACCTGCTCCATCTCGTGGTCACGGATCATGCCGCTCAGTCCGTCGGTGCAGAGCAGGATGATGTCGCCGTCGCACACGTCGTAGGGCTTGAGCAGGGATTCGGGCTTGGCCTTCGGTCCGGCGTCGCAGAGGGAGCGGGTGATGATGTTGCTCTCGGGATAGTCGAAGGCGTCCTCGCGGGTGATGACGCCCTTGTCGACCAGCGTCTGCACGTAGGAGTGGTCCTTCGTAATCTGATGCAGGCCGGTGGCCGGGTTGTAGATGTAGGCCCGGCTGTCGCCGCACCAGGAGACGTAAAGGCGGCTGCCCAGCACCCATCCCACGACGATGGTGGTCCCCATGCCGCGCGATTCGGGATGGGCCTTGGCTTCCTGCTTGATGCGGGCGTCGGCGGCCACGATGGCCTCGTTCATGAATTTCTCGATAGTGTAGCGCGTCTTCATCACCTCGGGCGTGAGGCGGGCGGCCTGGAACCGCTCCTTGATGGTCTCGATGGCCAGGGCGGAAGCCACCTCGCCGGCGTTCATGCCGCCCATGCCGTCGGCCACGACGAGCAGGGCGCCCTTTTCGCCGAGCGAGCAGATTTCATTGTTCACCCAGTGCATGTAGGGCAGGGACAGGTCGGAGGCCACCTGGAAGTTGTCCTCGTTGTTCGTGCGCACCAGTCCGACGTCCGTCTTGGCAGCGACTCTGAATTTTATCGTATTCATGCTTTCTCTTTCTTCTTTCTTTTTTTCTTGTCAGGCTTTGTGGCCGGGCTGTCCTTGCCGCCGACGGGGGTCAGCGCCCCGCTGGCGGGCGCGCCGGGCGGGTCCTCCGCGGCAAAGGGGCAGCACAGGCTCCACCCGCCGCCGGGGACGGGGACCACGATGCCGCACAGGCGGAACTCCACCGTCCCGACACGGGCCACTACGGGCACTACGAACACGCCGCCCAGTACCTGCCGGCCGCCTACGAGTGCGGGCGGACGCAGGGCGAAGGCGGCCGTGTCCGGGCTCAGGCGGAGCGCGTGACGGTAGGCCACGAAGTCGGCCGCCACGCCTGGGCCGGGCCGGCCCTCCGTGACGGCCCAGACGAGCCAGCCCTGCTTCTCCCCATAGTAGGGGTCGGCCGGGAAGGCGGAGTCGGGGCTGACGGCTGCGGGGTAGTGGTAGAGCGCGTCGCCGCAAAGGGGCTGGCGCCCGGCGCCGTCGGGCCGGGCGGGGCTGAACTCCAGGGCGGCCGTGAGGGGGGCAAAGGCGGCCGCGGCGGCCACGGGCTCGTAGTCCGCGGCGTAGCCTTCGGCCTCGGCGTCGAAGTCCCAGGGCCGCACGGCCGGGGCGGCCAGGCAGTAGCCGCCGGCGACGCGCACGCCCAGGGCGTAGCCGGCGCCGAACTCCTCGCGGCCGTCGCGGCCGAAGAGGCCGCCGCCCTCGCGGGCGCGGAGTTGGAAGCCCTGGCGGGCGCAGAAGAGGCCGCCGCGCACGACGGCTTCCACCTGCCGCTGTTCGGCGGACTTCACCACGCGCTGCCCGGCCGACGGGGCGGCCAGGGCGAGCAGCAGCAGGACGGAGAGGATGCGGCGCAGGGGATTCATGGGAAAAATGATTTATATTTTGGCAATCATGGAATTACGGCGATGGGCACGAAACTGCTCTTCTGATACATGCCGCCGGAGACGATGGCCACTACGACCCAGCGGCCGTCCTTCTGCGCGAAGACGGGGCCGCCGGAGTTGCCGCCCTCGGTGTTGTCGTTGGACACCATGATGGTGTTGCCCAGCTCCGTGCTCAGTCCGTTTTGCGAACAGAGCGCGGTGGAGAGGATGGGATTACCCTGCCCCCAGCCGTGGGGATAGCCCACGATGCTCAGCTGCGTGCCCTGCTTCAGGTTGACGGAGAGCTCGCGGTCGGCTTCCAGGCCGCCGCTGAAGTTGGTCTCGGCATAGGCATAGTCCGTATAGTCCAGCGAGCCGCAGACCAGCTGCGTGCCGGCGGGTATCTGCGCCAGCACTTCTTTTTTCTCGTTCATCACGACGTAGTCTCCCGGAAGGGTGACGATTTCGTCATGGCTGCCGTCCGAGACGACGGGCGAGTCCTGGTAGGTGCAGGCGAAGGTGAACGAGTCGCTGACGGACGTGCATTTGAAGATAATCTTGGCTTTGCCCTGCACGTAGAGTATGTTGGCCTGCATCTCGCGGTAGATGGCCAGCGGGTTGGCGCCGTCGGCTGTCACGAGCTGCCCGTCGATAAAGCGGTAGGAATTGGAATAGTAGGGCGTGAGGACGTGGCGGGCGGAGACGAACTTGCCGTCGGAAAGGAGGAATCCCGTGCCGGTCCATCCGCTGATGGGCTCGTTGTTTTCCAGGGAAACGACCTGGGCCTGGATGAAGTAGATGTGGGGATGATAGGCCGTGAAGTCCAGGCCCGCCGCGCCGGCGGCCGGCGCGCTGCCGCCCCCTGCCGGCGCGGCGGGAGCGCCGCCCCCTGCGCCGCCGCGGGAGGGGGGCGTCAGGGGCATAGTGGCCTCGGCGGGTATGCTGCCCTGCAGGCTGTCGAGCAGGCCGCCTTGGTTGTCGATAATCTTCTGCTGCTCGGCTATGAGCTTGGCGTTCTTCTCGTTGGCGGCGCGGGCCTCGGCCAGGAGCTTGCTGTTGTCCTGTATCTGCCGGTGCTGGCGGAAGATGACGAAGCCGCCGGCGCCGGCGCATATCAGCAGGACGGCGGCCAGGGCGGCGATGGCCGTCTTGTAGGGCCGGAGGGCCTGCTGGCGGAAGAGGCTCAGGCGGCGCGTCAGACCGATGGACCCCACGGTGGCCTTGCGCCCGGTGGGGACGATGAAGCCCAGCTTGGGGCCGTTGACGGAGAGCTGTATCTCGTCGCCGCTCTGCAGGTACCACTCCGTCTTCACGGGGCGGCCGTTGAGCAGGGTGGTGTTGGTCTGGGAGAGCTGCACGAGCTTCCAGCCGTCGCCGTCGCGCACGATGGCGGCATGGCGGCGGGAGACGGTCTTGAAACTCTCGTCGAAGCGCACCTGGCAGCGGGCGTCGCGGCCCAGCTCGATGTTGTCCACGATGATTTCCTGCGACTCGCCGGCGCGGTGGTACTTGCTGCTCACCTTGTGCTCCAGGATGTAGTACTTGCGGCTGCCGGGGCGGAAGAGCGAGCCCATTCCCGCGCCGACGGAGCCGGAGAGGGTGCGGCGGTATGGATTGGAGGTTTGGTCGGTCATGGTGTCGGATAGATTTGAGGGTGAAAGGGGAGGGGGTCAATAGCCTTCGGCGCGCAGTTTCGCGTCGCCTATGGAGATGATGTCGCCGGGTGCGAAGGGGAGGCCGTCCGGCCCCACCTCGCGGGAGTTGACGAACGTGCCGTTGGTGGAGCGCCGCCAGCCGCCCGTGCCGTAGCGGTCCCACTGTCCGTCGCGGATGATCCAGGTGCCGCGGTCATAGTCGAGCTCGAGCGTGCAGTGCTTGCGGGAGATGTAGCAGCTCTCCTCCTCGGTGATGGCGATGTCGTTGTCCGCGGTGCTGTCGCGGCGGCCCATGCGGAGGATGGCGCTGTTGCCTCTGAGGAGGCTGTCCAGGTAGTAGACGCGGCCGTAGTCCTCGCCCTGCATGACGCGCAGCAGGACGCCGTTGACGATGCGCGTCTGGAAGTCGCGGTGCTCCTCGGCGGGCGGCTCGTGGCGCTGGGCGTGGGGCACGAGCCGGAGCACGTCGTCGGCCGTCTGGAGCCGCTCCTGGAAGCGGGGGACGAGGCAGCCCTCGATGATCGGCGCCCACTCGCGTCCGCCCTCAGTCTGGAACAGGCTGCGGCGGTCCCAGTCGCCGGCCTTCCCGCGGCGGATGTAGGGGACGAGGTCGCCCTCCGAATCCAGCGGGCCGAAGGGCAGGCTGCCCGTCACCATCTGGTACATCATGACGCCGAAGGAGAAGATGTCCGTCGTGGGCAGCACGGTGGCGTCGCGCTGGGGGTTGAGCTGCTCGGGCGGCATGTAGGCGTAGGTGCCGAATATCTGTTTCGGCTTGCCGCGGAAGTTGCGCTCGGTCATGCGCTTGTTGCGGTCGCCGGAGATGCCGAAGTCCGTCAGCGCGTAGTCGCCGTTCTCCTTCACGAGGACGTTTTCGGGCTTCAGGTCGCGGTGGACCTTGCCGCGCTGGTGGAGGGCCTTGAGGCCGAGCAGCACGTGCGTGGCCATCTTGGAGAGATCCAGGTCGCGGCGGCCCACGGCCTGGAGCAGGTCGCCCCCCGGGCAGAACTCCATGACGATGTAGGGGTTGCCCGCCGTCTGGCCGTGGGTCACGGCCCTGACCAGGTAGGGGCTGTCGATGCGGCCCGTCTCGAACTCCATGTCGAAGCGCGCCATGAGCGCGCCGCGGATGTCGGCCGGCACCTCCCAGAGCTTCAGCAGCTTCAGGGCGTAGATGTCGCCCTGGGCGTCGCGCACGGCGTAGACCACGCCGAACGAGCCCTCGCCCAGCGTCCGCTCCACGCGGTACTGGCGGTCGATGACGTCGGCCGGGGCAAACTGGCAGCGGTCCACGCCGCCCGGCGGCGGCGTGCCTGCCCCGTTTCCGCCGGCCGCGCCGGGACGGTAATTATTCATGGAACTCAAACAAGCGGTTGCCCAACAGGATGAGGTCGCCATCGTGCAGCTCGGTGCGGCGCGCGGCCTGGACGAAGGTGGTGCGCTGCTCGCTCGTGTCCTCTATGTACCAGCGGCCGTCCACACGGCTGACCACGGCCTGCTGCCGCGACGTGATGGAGGGATTGCCTTCCTCCGTGTTGGCGCGGTTGAGCGTGACGCTCTCGCCCTCATACTCCCGCTCCTCCAGCTCGTGGCGCTCGTTCTGCCGCTTGACGGGCTTCAGCACGAAGCCGGGCTCGGAGAGCACGTCCTGCATGTAGGGATTCACCGTCCCGCCGAACTTGCCGCCACCCAAGGGGCGCGTCGGCTGGCGCGGGGCCGCGGGGCGCTCGTCGGCGAAGCGCGGCTGCCGGTATTCGGAAACGGGCTGCCCGGAGAGCTGATAGTTGCAGTGCGGACACTTCTCCACCCCGCTCCGCAGCGGATAGCCGCAGCGCGGACACTTCTGGCCCTCGCCGCCCGGAGCGGCCGCTCCGCCGCCTCCGGCCGGGCCGAACACGTCCTCCTCGCGCACCGTCTGCTGACCGCCTGCCACGGGAGGCACGGGGGGAGCGGGGGGTACGGCTCCGCCGCCCGCTCCCGGAACGGGCGGCACGACGTCCGCGGCCGGAACGGGCGGCACGACGTCCGCGGCCGCCTCGAGCGGACTGTGGCACTTCACGCAAAACTTCTCTTCCGGCTTATTGGGCCAACCACAATTCTTGCAACGCATAATGTTTTCCTTTTAAGAGTGAATGAAACAAGGCAAACTGTTTCCGCGAAAGCGGTTCGTACATGCAAAGGAATAAAAAATTCGTGAAAGTCTGACGGCGATGACGATTTTTTTATATTTTTTCCGTCCCTTCGCCTTGCCGGACGGACGCGGCGAAGGGACGGCCCGTTACGGGATTTTACGAATTTCCCTCCCGCCCTTCGCCGGCAGACGGCGGACGGCGAAGGGCGTGGCGGGAAAGGGTGCACAAAACTGAAAACTACCCTTCGCCCCGTCCCCGCCGCCCGCGCGGCGAAGGGCGGCGGGAACGCATTTTCCGCCGCCGGGGGCGACGCGTACTGCCGGAAAAGCTTAACTTTGCCCCGTGCCGCCGCGCCCTCCCGGCCGGCGGCCGCCTATGTTCAACCCAAACCCTTCCCACACCATGAAACATCTCGCCCTGACCTTCTGCCTGCTGCTCGGCGGCACGGCGGGCGGCAGCCTCTCCGCCCAGGACGTCGTGACCCTCCCGAAGCCCCGCATGGAGCGGCCCGCCACGCTCATGCAGGCCCTCTCGTCCCGCCAGTCCACCCGCGTGTTTGCCACCAGCCCCCTCTCCGAGGCCGACCTGGCGGACCTGCTCTGGGCCGCCAACGGCGTGAACCGCCCCGCCGACGGTGGGCGCACGGCTCCCTCCGCCCTCAACCGGCAGGACGTCGACGTCTACGTGCTCCGCGCCGACGGAGCCTTCCGCTACGACGCCACGCGCCATGCCCTGGCGCGCGTCGCCACGGCCGACCTGCTGCCCGCCGCCGGCGGGCAGGACTTCGCCGCCACGGCCCCCGTGGTGATCGTCCTGGTGAGCGACCTCTCCAAGTTCGGCGGACCGGCCGACGAGGGCGCGCGCCGCATGGGCGCCCTGGACGCCGGCATCGTCGCGCAAAACGTGGCCCTCTTCTGCGCCGCCGCCCGTCTGGCCACCGTCCCCCGCGCCTCCATGGACACCGCCGCCCTGCGCGCCGGCCTGGGGCTCACCGACGCCCAGGAGCCCATGCTCAACCTCCCCGTGGGCCACTTCGCGCGCTGACCGCACGGAGCCGAGCCCGCCCGCACAGCCCTACCTGCGGAAATCCCGTAACTGAAATGCCTCCGACATGCGTCGAAAAAAAGTTTCTGCGCATGTCGGAGGCATTGTTTGTCGGCGGCAGGAAGGTCACGTCCACTCGTCCCAGAGGTCGCCCCACCAGCTATCTTCCCAGTCTTCGGGAAACTCTTTCACGATGTTGCCGTCCTGGTCCACGATGACCAGCCAGTCGCTGTCGTAGCGCTCGGCTTCGATGGCATAGAACGTCCCGCGGCGAGAGTCTATCACGTCGATGTCGTCATCGTCCATGTCGCGGTAGCCGCTCGACCAGAGCAGGCTCCATGTGCCGTCGGGCAGGCTGCGGCGGCCCACTTCCCACTTGCTGCCGGCCCATTCGTTGTGGAAATTGAAGTAGACTTCCTTCTCGCGGCCTTCATGGTAGATTTCTATCTCGAGGAACCCGTCGTCCCAGTCGCGGCCGGTGATGCGCGAGCCGGGATACCTGTCGGCGATGAACTCCGCAGGAGTCATCGGCTGCTCTTCGGGGATGCAGTCTATGTGGTCGTCATTTTCCGGAGCGTCGGTGAGGACCTGCACAAGACGGCCGGTCTCCGTGTAGTAGAGGTCGACGTCGGTCTCCACGCCGTTCTCGTTCTTGTCCACTTCGATGACGTAGAACGTCTCGGATCCGGCGCGTTCCAACACGTTGGCCTCGTCGTCCACCGTCCAGGGCGCGCGGGAATAGACGGTGTCGTTGAACGCCTGGATAACTGCGGCCGGCAGGCTGCCGAACGGGATTTCGCGGTCGGTCATGCCCCAGCGCTTGCTGATGCGCGAGAACCATGCCGCGCAGTTGGGCGCAGAGCCGGCGGAGCGGGTGCCGGCGTCGTAGAACCGCGCCACGTCGTAGTCCTCCACCGTAGACCAGGTGACGCCGGTCGCATTGGGATACATTTCATAAAACGTCCTGACAATCTCTTCTGACACGCTGGGCGGAGTACCAGCGTCGTCGTCACTGCATGACGACAGCGCAAAAATGCTACACAGGGCAGCCATCAAAAAGAACTTGAACTTTTTCATAAAGCGTAAAAAATATATGTGTGACTTCGCAAAGAAAGGCAATTGTTTTTAATCTGACAAACAACAGGATCGGGATATATCTTTTTTTAATGATTTTCCTGATTCTTTTACCTCAGAAAATTACGCTGCGGAAGTCTGCCGGATAGTTGAGAGGGTCCGCTCCGCGGGTGCGCCGTCCGCTCCGGCAGCACGCGGACGGCGCACCCGCGCCGCGGCAGAACAGCCGGCATCCCGGCAGCGCCCCGTCAAGGACGTGCTCCAGAAACCGCGCCAGCTCCTGCGGCATATCGGTTTTCGGGTTCATACGCTTTGTGTGTGTTTGAAAGTTCACAGCCCGGCAGCCGCGGCAAAAAGCAGTCTGCAAGGCCGGGGAAATGCCATTCCGCTGCAAATCTATAAGATATTCTTTATCGGCGCCGCATTTCGCCGGTAATTTTTATTCCGTTCTCGGCCATGCCTGTCACACGGCCCGCGGGGCTTAGCCCCGTGGCTACAGGGCTAAGCCCCGGCCGGACGGGAACAGGCCGTCCGGAAGCGGTAATTTTTTCCCGGAAAAACGGCCGGCGGACGGGAAAAAGGGGCTAACTTTGCGGACACACTTCTCTTTACTTTCCACCTATATCACACCTTCACATCTTCACATGAAACACCTTTCCCTACTCTCCCGCCAGGCGCGGCGGCTGGCAGCCGGAGCCGCGCTGGCGCTCGGCGGCCTGGGCGCGGCGGCCCAGACGGCCGGCCGTGCCGTGTTTCCCTTCGAGGAGCTGGACACGCTGGCCCGCCGGGCGGAACTGGTCTACGGCGGCGCCGTGCGGCCCGTGTGGCTCGGCAGCTCGCCCTTCTTCTACTACCGCAACCACGAGCCGGGCGGCGACCGCTTCTACCTGGTCGACGCGACGGACGGCCGCAGCCGCTCGTGCGCCGCGCGGGACAGCCTGGCCCTGCTGCTGCCCGCCGGGGCGGACAGCCTGGCGCGCTTCCTGCGGCCGGAGGACCCCACGCACGAACCTCGCGGCGGGGAACGGCGGCGCGGCGGGCGGGGCACGCTCTCGCCGGACGGACGCTGGCGGGCCTACGTGCAGGACCACAACGTGTGGGTGGCCCCGGCCGACGGCAAGGGGCAGGCCTTCGCCCTGAGCTGCGACGGCACGGAGGGCCTCGACTACGGCAGCCTCCTCTGGTCGCCGGACTCGCGGCGGCTGGCGGCGCTCCTGACGCGCGCGGCCCCCGTGCGCCGCATCCCGCTGCTGGAGTCGGCCCCGGCGGACCAGGTGCAGCCCCGCCTGCACTGGCGGGACTACGCCAAGCCGGGCGACGTGCTGCCCGTGGCGCTGCCCGCCCTCTTCGACGTGGAAGGCCGCCGCCAGGTGCCGCTGGCCACGGACAGCTTCCGCCACCAGTTCTCGCTCCGCCTGACGGGCTGGCGGGCGGACAGCCGCGCCTTCACCTTCGAGTTCAACCAGCGCGGCCACCAGCGCTACGTCGTGGCGGAGGTGGACGCCCGCACGGGCCGCATCCGCCCGCTGGCCGACGAACGCTCGGAGACCTTCATCGACTACACGCGCCTGTGGCGCTACGACCTGGACGACGGGCGGCAGATGCTTTGGCTCTCGGAGCGCGACGGCTGGCGCCATCTCTGGCTGCTGGACTGCACGGGCCGGGCGGAGGACCGCTGCCTGACGCCGGGCCGCTGGGTGGTGCGGCAGGTGGACCGCGTGGACGAGGCCTCGGGCACGGTGTTCTTCTACGCCTCGGGCCTGCACGAGGGCGAGGACCCCTACAACGTGCACTACTGCCGCGTGGACCTGGACGGAGGGGGACTGACGGACCTGACGCCCGAGCCGGCCAACCATGTGCTCTCCTTCAGCGCGGACCGCAGCCGCATGGTGGACGCTTACTCGCGGCCGGACCTGCCGCCGGTGAGCGTCGTGCGCGACGGACGGACGGGCCGCGTCGTGGACACGCTCCAGGTGTGCGACGCCGGCGCGCTGCTGGCCACGGGATGGACCATGCCCGAACCCTTCCGCGCCAAGGGGCGCGACGGGCAGACGGACATCTGGGGCAACATCTACCGCCCCGCCAACTTCGCCCCCTCGCGCCGCTATCCCGTCGTCGAGGACATCTACGCCGGGCCGCACGACGCCTTCGTCAACAAGAACTTCTCCGCCCACGAATACTACATCACGCCGCTCACGGAGCTGGGATTCATCGTGGTGAAGATTGACGGCATGGGGACGAACCACCGCTCGAAGCACTTCCACGACGTCTGCTGGAAGAACCTGGCGGACGCGGGCCTGCCGGACCGCATCGCCTGGATCAGGGCCGCCGCGGAGCGCTACCCCTACATGGACACCACGCGCGTGGGCATCTACGGATGGTCCGCCGGGGGGCAGAACGCGCTCTCGGCCCTGCTCTTCCACGGCGACTTCTACCGCGCGGCGGTGGCCTTCTGCGGATGCCACGACAACCGGATGGACAAAATCTGGTGGAACGAGCAGTGGATGGGCTACCCCGTGGACAGCAGCTACGTGCGCTCCTCGAACGTGGCGAACGCCTGGCGCCTGCAGGGCGACCTGCTCCTCGTCAACGGCGAACTGGACGACAACGTGGACCCCGCCTCGACGCTCCAGGTGGTCAAGGCGCTGACGGACGCGGGCAAGTACTTCGAGCAGCTCTACCTGCCGGGCCGCGACCACAACCTGGGCGGCCGCTACGAGGTAAGCCGCATGTACGACTTCTTCGTGCGCCGCCTGCGCGACCGTCCCGCCGCGCCCTGAGCGCGGACCGGCGCTGCCTTGCCTTCACTCTCTAAAAACATAAAACTCATCCCCTAAAAAACTTTTACCGCTTATGAAACGATTGCTGCTGGCCCTGCTGCTGCTGGCCCTGCTCCCCGCCGGCGGCGGGGAGCAGGGCGCAGAAGGCGCCCGCGTTTGAAATCAGGGACGGCCACTTCTGGCGAGACGGGAAGCCCACGCGCCTGCTCTCGGGCGAGATGCACTACGCCCGCATCCCTCACCAGTACTGGCGCCACCGCCTGCGCATGCTCAAGGCGATGGGCCTGAACGCCGTGGCCACCTACGTGTTCTGGAACCTGCACGAGCCCGAGCCGGGCCAGTGGGACTTCGAGGGCGACAAGGACCTGGCCGCCTACGTCCGCACGGCGGGCGAGGAGGGGCTCATGGTCATCCTGCGGCCCGGGCCCTACGTCTGCGCCGAATGGGAGTTCGGCGGCTACCCCTGGTGGCTGCAGAACGTGCCCGGCCTCGAGGTGCGCCGCGACAACGCCGAGTTCCTCAAGCGCACGAAGGCCTACATCGACCGCCTCTACCAGGAAGTGGGCGACCTGCTCTGCACGAAGGGCGGCCCCATCGTCATGGTGCAGTGCGAGAACGAGTTCGGCTCCTACGTGTCGCAGCGCAAGGACATCCCCCTCTCCGAGCACCAGGCCTACAACGCCAAGATCCGGCAGCAGCTGGCCGACGCCGGATTCGACGTGCCCCTCTTCACCTCGGACGGCACATGGCTCTTCGAGGGCGGACACACGGAGGGCGCGCTGCCCACGGGCAACGGCGAGAACAACGTGGCCAACCTGAAGAAGGCCGTGGACCAGTACCACGGCGGCGAGGGCCCCTACATGGTGGCGGAGTTCTACCCCGGCTGGCTCTCCCACTGGGCCGAACCCTTCCCCCACCGCGACGCCTCGGCCATTGCCCGCCAGGCGGAGACGTACCTCAGGAACGACGTGTCGTTCAACGTCTACATGGTGCACGGTGGGACGAACTTCGGCTTCACCAGCGGGGCGAACTATGACCGCCGCCGCGACATCCAGCCCGACCTGACGAGCTACGACTACGATGCCCCCATCAGCGAGGCGGGATGGGTCACGCCCAAGTATGACTCCCTGCGCAACGTCATCCGCCGCTACGTGGACTACGACGTGCCCGAGCCGCCCGCGCCCAACCCCGTCATCGAAATTCCCTCCATCAAGCTCACCCGCGTGGCCGACGTGCTGGCCTGGGCCGAGACGCTCGAACCCGCCGTTGCCGACGCGCCGCAGACGTTCGAGCAGCTGGGACAGGGCTACGGCTACGTGCTCTACGAGCGCCACTTCAACCAGCCCATCAGCGGCACGCTCGAGGTGCCGGGACTGAGGGACTACGCCGTGGTCTACGTGGACGGCATGAAAGTGGGCGAGCTCAACCGCAACACGCAAACCTACTCGCTCGAGGTGGAGGTGCCCTTCAACGCCACGCTGCAGATTCTCGTGGAGAACATGGGCCGCATCAACTACGGCGACGAAATCGTGCGCAACACGAAGGGCATCATCAGCCCCGTCAAGATAGCCGGACAAGAAATCACGGGCGAATGGAACATGTACCGCCTGCCCATGGACGAGGCCCCGGACTGCGCCGCCATGGGCCGCGCCGCCAGCGACAACACGCCCGCCCGCGCCACGCGGCTCAAGGACCTGCCCGCAGTCTACGAGGGCACGTTCACCCTGGAGCAGACGGGCGACACGTTTCTCGACATGGAGCCCTTCGGCAAGGGCATCGTCTTCGTCAACGGCCACAACCTGGGCCGCTACTGGCACGTGGGCCCGCAGCAGACGCTCTACGTGCCCGGCCCCTGGCTGAAGAAGGGCGATAACCGCATCGTGGTCTTCGAGCAGCTGAACGCCGCGCCGCAGCAGACGCTCCGCGCCGTCCGCACGCCGGAGCTGAAGAAGCTGAAGTGACCCCGCGCGGCCCCGCAGCCGCAAAAAAAAAAAACGGAATCCGCCCCCGCAGTCATCGTCAGGCCGCGGGGGCGGATTGCCGCATTCAGGAGCGTGTCGGCTCAGAAGAGCGGCTTGCCGGCGAGCAGGCGGTCATAGCGCCAGAGGGCTTCGACGAAGTAATAGTCCGCGTAGGTCAGGGGCACGTCGATCTCCGATCCGTGGGGGATGGAGCCCACGCTGTGGCGCAGGATGAAGTTGCCGTTCTTGCCCTCCCCGGCGCGGTAGGCCGGCGAGGCCAGGCTGTGCAGGATGCGCACGGCGGCCTCGCGGTAGCGGGCGGCGCTGCCGTTCTCGGCCACAGTGCTCAGTTCAAGCAGGGCCGAAGCCGTGCAGGCGGCGGCCGAGGCGTCGCGGTAGTCCGTCACCACGCGGTTGGCGCCGGAACGCTTGCCGGGCACGAAGCCGGGGCGGTAGGCGTCGAAGTCCCAGAAGGCCACGCCGTCGGAGGGCAGGGCAGGGTGGTTCACGTAGAAGTCGGCCATGCGCTGCGCCGTCTCGAGGAAGCGCTTGTCGCCCGTCTCGCGGTAGACCATGGTGAAGCCGTAGATGCCCCAGGCCTGTCCGCGGGACCAGGTGGAGTTGTCCGCATAGCCCTGCGCCGTCTCGCCCTTGATGAAGGCGCCCGTGGCGGGGTCGTAGTAGACCACGTGGAAGCAGCTGCCGTCGGGCCGCACCTGCCAGCGCATGGTCTTCTCGGCGTGGGACACGGCCACGCGGCGGATGTCCTCGTCGCCTGTGGTGCGGGCGGCATGGAAGAGCAGCTCCAGGTTCATCATGTTGTCGATGATGACGGGGTAGGTGTACGTGGAGTCACCATGCCAGGAGCGGAAGCTGTTCCACGACTTGATGGCGCCCACCCGCTCGTCGAAGCGCTTGCAGAGGGTGCGGGCCGAGGTGGTGAGCACGTCCTCGTCGTCCCGCTGCGGACCGAAGCGCAGGGCGTTGCCGTAGCTGCAGTACATCATGAAGCCCACGTCGTGGTTTCCCGTATAGTTTTTCGTCGGCTCCATGCGCAGAGTGTAGGAGCGGGCCGAGTCGGCCAGCACGCTGTCGTCCAGATAGTCCGCCAGGTACCACAGTGTGCCGGGGAAGAAGCCCGCCGTCCAGGAGTAGACCGGCACGCGCACCAGGCGGCCCCGGGCGTCGAGGCAGTGGGGCATCACGGCCTTTCCTGCCGGTGCGTCGGCCACCATGCGGCGGTACTGCCCGGCGGCAAACTCCATGTTCTCTTTCACAAAGGCTCGCTCGTCGGCCTGCGCCTGTGCCGCAGGTGAGAGGGCCAGCGCCGTCGCGGCGAGGGCGAGGCGCAACGTCCAGTGTTTTTTCATGATAACGGATGAAGAATAGGGTAAAGGGGGTTTGACTGCGGCGGGCCCGGCGCGCCGCGCGCGGCCCGGCCTGCCGTGCAAAGCTACGACTTTCCGGGCAAACGGAGCGCCCGGCGGGCGGAAAAATTGGCCGCGGCCTCATTCCGCTGCCGCCACCTCCACCTCGACGCCGCGGCGGATGTCCGTCCGCTTCACGCTGACGGTTATCCCGCCGGTCTCCGCGGCGGCCTCGGCCTTTGCGCGGCGGCCGTTGACGCGCACGGCGGCCCCGGCCGGCACGCCGGGCAGCTCGATGCGGTAGGCGCGGCGCTGCGGCTGCCCGTCGTAGGCTCCGCGGGTCGGCCCTATGCTGACGGTCACGCCGCTGTCCGTGCGGCGGTAGCGCAGCGGCGTCTCGGCAAAGGCGCCGCGCTCGTAGGCCGTCGTCAGGCCGTCGTCCTCGTAAAGGGTGTAAGTGTTGTCAGAGCCCACGCGGCCGGGGTAGCAGCGCACCACCAGCGTGTCGAGCGGGGCCGAGGCCATGCGTTCGCGGTAGGGCTGCATGGGCAGGGGCCAGCCGCCCTTCACGAATACGGGCGACTCCTCCAGCGGGCAGTCCACCGCGAGCTGCTGTCCGCCCTCGTACTTCCGCCCGGTGAAGAGGCTGTACCAGTCCGCGCCGCCGGGGAACCACACCTGCTGGCGCACCACCTTGTCCTCGCCCTCGCCCGGACGGGTCACCGGCGCGCCCAGCACGAGGTCGCCGAAGAGGAACTGCCCGTCGTGGCGGTAGGCCTCCTCCGCGCCGGGGTAGGCTATGTAGAGCCCGCGCAGCAAGGGGAGCATGTCCGTATGAAAAAGTTCTTATTCTTGCTCCTCATCGGGCTGTCGCTCTTTTCCTGCCAGAACAAGCGGGCGGAACAAAAGGAAATGTCGTCCGCGCAAATTGAAAAGAAGACTTCCAGCGGCGTAGTACTGGTCAAAGTGGAGTACTTCTATTCCATCACTTTCGGGCAAGGCAATCCTTTCTACTTTTCCGGGCTTGACGAAAACGGAGAAATCCAGGGACTGACGGCCAATCCGGAAGAAGCAAGCACCATGCTGGCTTTCGGCACGGGCTTCTTCGTCTCTAAGGACGGCATCATCGCGACCAACGCCCATGTGGCCTCACCGTCCATAGCTCCGCAACAAGTCCGCTCCGGCATTACCGACGCGCTCAATTTCGTAGCCAATAATTTCCAGGAACAAATCAACCAGCTCAATTCTGACATCGGAGAACTGCAATTCGCCATCAACTCCAATAACTACAGCAATACGGACGAACTCATCGAAAAATACAGACAAAAGGTTCAGGAACGCGACATGATGCAGGAGTTTGTCAACAACGTACACTCCATCAACGCCTCAGACTACGACGTGACGCTTCACAGCAGCATCGGCATTGCGCTGAACAACACGTTCGCCACCAACACAACCGATTTCCGGCCGTGCGTACTCATAGGAAAGGACGAGGAACACGACCTGGCTCTCTTGCAACTCAAGGACAAGAAAACGCCCGAGAACTGCTACGTGTTCCGCGTACAGAACAACAGACCGCAGGCTGCAGAAAACAAGAAAAGCCGCCCGCGCCGGGCGAGCCGCGACGAAGGCGAAAGCTACACATCCCTGACAGGAAAGAAAGTTTACCTCGTCGGCTTCAACCTCGGTCCGACGCTGGCCCTGACCAGTGAAGGCATCAAGGCGCAAGTGACCAGCGGAGAAATCAGCCAGGACACGGACAAGGACATCGTCATGTACACCATCCCAACGCTCCACGGCTCGAGCGGCGCACCCGTAGTCAACGCACAAGGGCGACTCATAGCCATCAACTTTGCAGGACTGGACGAGACGCAAAGTTTTAACTACGGAATCAAAGTACATCACCTCGCTAACCTGTTGGAACACACTACGGGCATACGAAACTGCCCCTTC
>CALUIN010000010.1 GCA_944320745.1 uncultured Alloprevotella sp.
CTATAACGCGGGGCGTCTCATCGAGCGCACCATCCGCAGCGTGGAAGAACAGGATTATCCCTATGTGGAGCATCTCATCATCGACGGCAATTCGCACGACGGCACGCTCGAGGCTGTCCATCACTACCAGGAGCGGAACAGCGTGGCCCGCGTGCCGCACGAGGTGAACTGCCTGAGCGAACCCGACGAAGGGCTCTACGACGCCATGAACAAGGCCCTCGAGATGGCCACAGGCCAGTATGTCGTATTCCTCAACGCCGGCGACTGCTTCCACGCACCCGACACACTGACGCGCATCGCCGCGGCGGCCGGCGGGAGCGGCGAGCTGCCCGCCGTGGTCTATGCCGACACCGACCTGGTCGATGCCGAGGGCCGCTTCGTGCGTCACCGCCGCCTCTCGCCCCCCGAGCGGCTCACGTGGCGCTCCTTCCGCAACGGCATGCTCGTATGCCACCAGTCGTTCTACGTCCGGACGGACCTGGCGCGCATGGAGCCCTACGACCTGGACTATCGCTTCTCGGCCGATTTCGACTGGTGCATCCGCGTGATGCGTGCGGCCGAGAAGCGCAGCCTCCCTCTGCGCAACGCCCACCTCGTGGCCACGGACTATCTGGCCGAAGGCCTCACCACGCGCCACCACAAGGCCTCGCTGCGCGAACGCTTCCGCATCATGGCGCGCCACTACGGCTGGGTCTCGGCCGTGGGCCGCCACGTGTGGTTCCTGGTGCGCGCCGTGCTGAAGCGCTGAGACATCTCCGCCGGCCCGTCGCGCCTTCTCTTTGCCTAAGGCCCGTCGCGCCGGTCCTTAGCCCCGTTTCTCCTGTCCCTATTCCCGTAAATCCATCCCCCTTTCCACTCTATTCATGCTCCCCCTCACCCCCGAAAAAGCCTATTCCCGCGCGACGGCCGCCTGTTCGCGCCGCGAATACTGCCGCGCCGACTGGGCGCGCAAGTTTGCCGAAGGCGGCCTCGCGGCGGAAGCCTCGGCCGCGCTGCTGGACCGCCTTGCGGCGGAAGGCTATGTGGACGACCGCCGCTTTGCCCGCGCCTTTGTCCACGACAAGGTGGGCAGCGGCCAGTGGGGCCGCCTGAAGGCCGCCTGCGCGCTGCGGGCCCGCGGAGTGGACGGCGAGGCCGCGGCCGAGGCCCTGGCCGCTGTGGACGAGGAGGCCTATCGCGAGGGCCTGCGCCGCCTGCTGGAGCGCAAGGCCCGCACCCTGCCGCCGCTCGACGCCCGCCTGCGCCGCCTGCGCCTGCTGCGCTACGCCGCCGGGCGAGGATTCGAGGCCGCCCTGGCCGCCGCTCTGCTCGGCGGAGAGGACGACTGAAAAAAAGCGGACACGCCGCCGAGCGTGTGACCGCCGCCGGCGCGCGTTTCCGGATAATTTCGTAATTTTGCCCTTGTCAACGGAAAACTAAGCTATGAGTCAGAAACTCGTACAGAATCAGGCTGCCGTCCAGACGCAGCAGCTCTCGTCGCTCCAGGTGGCCCTGGCGGGTCTGATGGAGCTGCCCGTGACGGAGCTGGCCGACCGCGTGCGCGATGAAATGGTGGACAACGCCGCCCTGGAGGAGGCCGACCGCGAGCCCGATGCCGACAGCGCCGCCGCGGAAGCCGACGAAGGCTCCGGCGAGGACGAGGCCGAAGAGTGGCGCGACGCCGGCGGCGACTTCGGCGAAGCCATGGGCGACTATTTCAATGAGGACGAAGTGCCCGACTACTTGCGCGACCGCGCCGACGCCGCCCGCGACCGCCGCGAGGCGCCCCTGACGGACAGCACGTCCTTCTACGACGACCTGCTCTCCCAGGTGGGCGAGCACGAGCTCAACGACCACGAGCGCGAGGTGATGACCTACCTCATCGGCTCGCTCGATGCCGACGGCCTCCTGCGCAAGGACCTCTCCGCCCTGGCCGACGAACTGGCCATCTATCACGGCGTCAAGACGGACACGGCCGAGCTGGAGCGCCTCTTGGGCGTTCTCCAGACGTTCGAGCCCCGCGGCATCGGCGCGCGTTCGCTCCAGGAGTGCCTGCGCCTGCAGCTCGAGGACCCCGAGCGCCGCACGCCGTGGAAGAAACTGGCGCTCGAGGTGGTGAACCATTATTACAAGGAGTTCATCGGCAAGCGCTGGGACGCGCTGCGGCAGCGTCTGGGCGTGGACGAGGCCACGATGGACCACGTGCGCCACGAGCTGACCCGCCTCAACCCCATGCCCGGCAGCGCGCTGGGCAGCGGAGCCTCCGCCCTGGCCCCGACCGTCGTTCCCGACTTCTATGTCTACGTCGGGGCCGACGGCCTGCCCGAGGTCGAGGTGAACGATGGCGACGTGCCCGAGCTGCGCGTGAGCCGTGCCTTCCGCGACTCCATCCGCCAGTATGCCGGCCAGCGCGACAAGCTGACGCGCCAGCAGCGCGAGGCCTACGTCTACGCCCGGCAGAAGGTGGACGCGGCGCAGGCCTTCATCGGGCTGGTCAGCCGCCGCCGGCAGACGCTCCTGGCCGTCATGCGGGCCATCGTGAGCCTGCAGCTGCCCTTCTTCACGAGCGACGACGACGAGTCCCAGCTGCGCCCCCTCACGCTCAAGGAGGTGGCGGCCCGGGCGGGCGTGGACATCTCCACCGTCTCGCGCGCCACGGGCAGCAAGTACGTGCAGACAGCCTATGGCATATATCCCCTGAAGTACTTCTTCTCCTCGCAGTTCACCAACGAGGCGGGCGACGAGCTCTCAGCGCGCCAGGTGCGTGCCGCCCTGCGCGAGATCGTGGACGCCGAGGACAAGCAGCACCCCCTTTCCGACGAAGCCATCACCGCCCGCCTCAAGGAGCGTGGCCTGCCCGTGGCGCGCCGCACGGTGGCGAAGTACCGCGAACAAATGGGCATCCCGCCCGCACGCCTCCGCCGCGAGTGACGGCGGCGCGGACCGTCTCCCATACCTCTATGGCCTATGCATAACCGCTACGTCATCCTGACCGCCCAAGTGGTGTCGCTCATCTTCTCGCCGTTCTACCTGCCCGTGCTGGCGTTCGTCGTGCTGTTCTTCTTCAGCTATCTGAACTACATGCCGTGGACGTTCAACGTGTCCATACTCCTGATGGTCTACACGCTGACGGTGCTCCTGCCGCGCCTGGCCATCTTCGCCTACCGCAAGCTCAACGGCTGGTCGCGCCTGCAGCTGGGCCGGCGGCGCAGCCGCTACGTGCCCTACGTCCTCTCCATCTCGTGCTACGCCGTCCTGCTCTACCTGATGAGCAGCCTGCGCATGCCGCGCTTCACGCTCGCCGTCGTGGCGGGCGCACTGGCCATCCAGGTGGCGTGTGCCCTGGTGAACTCCTGGATCAAGGTGAGCACGCACGCGGCCGCATCGGGCGGCCTTGTCGGCGCGGTGGCCGCCTTCTCCGCCCTGCTTAACTTCGACCCGACCGGCTGGCTCTGCCTTTGCATCCTGCTCTCCGGCATGGTCTGCACGGCGCGCCTCATCCTGCGGCAGCACACGCTGACGGAGGTGGGCCTGGGCGTGCTCATCGGCATCGTGTGTGGCTTCAGCTGCATCCTATTGATATGAATCCCCAAATACTTACACTGTCATGAATCCTATTGTCAGCATCATCATGGGCAGCACATCGGACCTGCCCGTCATGGAGAAAGCGGCGCGCTTCCTTGAAGAGATGGAAGTGCCCTTCGAGATGAACGCCCTGTCCGCCCACCGCACGCCGGCCGAGGTGGACGAGTTCGCCCGCGGCGCGGCGGGGCGCGGCCTGCGCGTCATCATAGCCGGCGCGGGCATGGCCGCCGCCCTGCCGGGCGTCATTGCCGCCGGCACCACCCTGCCCGTCATCGGCGTGCCCATCAAGGGCATGCTCGACGGCCTGGACGCCTTGCTCTCCATCGTACAGATGCCGCCGGGCATCCCCGTGGCCACCGTCGGCGTGAACGGCGCGCAGAACGCCGCCATCCTGGCAGTGGAGATGCTGGCTCTCTCGGACGAGGCGCTGGCCGCCCGCCTGGCCGCCTACAAGGAAGGCCTGAAGGACAAGATTGTGAAGGCCAACGCCGAACTCGCCGCCGTGGAGTACCGTTTCAAGACGAACTGACGCCCGCGCCGCCGCCATCAACCCCTTAATCCAGACAGCATGGACCTCTTCAATTACCAGCCGCGCGCTTCCCGTCAGGTGCGCGTCGGCAACCGCCCCCTCGGCGGCGGGCAGCCCATCCGCCTGCAGAGCATGACCACCCGGCCCACGACCGACACGGCAGGCTGTGTCGAGCAGGCCATGCGCATCTTCGACGCCGGAGCGGACTACGTGCGCCTCACTACGCAGGGCACCCGCGAGGCCGAGAACCTGCGCGCCATCCGCGACGAGCTGCGCCGGCGGGGCTACGACCGCCCCCTCGTAGCCGACGTCCACTTCAATCCCAACGTGGCCGACGTGGCCGCGGCCATCGTCGAGAAGGTGCGCATCAACCCCGGCAACTACGTGGACCCGGCCCGCACGTTCAAGCATCTGGAGTACACGGACGAGGAGTACGCCGCCGAGCTGCGCCGCCTCGAGGAGCGCTTCGGCCGCCTGCTGGCCGTCTGCCGCGAGCACGGCACGGCGCTGCGCATCGGCGTGAACCACGGCTCGCTCTCCGACCGCATCATGAGCCGCTACGGCGACACGCCGGCCGGCATCGTGGAGAGCTGCATGGAGTTCCTTCGCGTCTGTGTCCGCGAGGACTTCCGCGACGTGGTCGTATCCATCAAGGCGAGCAACACGGTCGTCATGGTCCGCTCCGTGCGCCTCCTGTGCGACGCCATGCGGCGCGAGGGCATGGACTTCCCGCTCCACCTCGGCGTGACCGAGGCCGGCGAGGGCGAGGACGGGCGCATCAAGAGCGCCGCCGGCATCGGGGCGCTCCTGGCCGACGGTATCGGCGACACCATCCGCGTCTCCCTGAGCGAGGAGCCCGAGCGCGAGGTGCCGGTTGCCTACAAGCTGGCGGCCTACGTGGTCCGCAGCCGTTCGGGCCACGCCTTCATCCCCGCTGAGCCCTGCCCGCTGTTCGACTACCTTAACCCCGTGCGCCGTGCCACATGTCCCGCCGGTCCCCTCGGCGGCGGGCAGGTGCCGGTCGTTATCTCCGTCCGCCTGGACGGCAGCGCGGCGACGGGCAGCCTGCGGCCGGACTTCGTCTACTGCGGCGCGCATCTGCCCGTCGCCGCGGACCGCATCCCCGGCGCGGGCTACATTGTCGACGCCGCGGCCTGGACGGGCGAGGAGAACACCTATCCCGCCTATCCGCCCCACTTGCTCATGACCGTCGGCGCCTGCGGCGCGCCCCTGAAATTTCTTTTCCTCAGCTACCCCCTGCTGACGGACGAAGTGCGCGCCTGCCTGCGCCTTCACCCCGAGATGGTCGTCATCGCGCAGTCCGGCCACGCCAACCGCCTCGGCGAGCAGCGCGCGCTGGTCCACGACCTGTGGAACGCCGGCATACCCACGCCCGTCGTCTTCTTCCAGCAGTACAGCTGCGGACAGGCCGGCAAGGAGGACTTCCAGCTCCGCGCCGCTGCGGACATGGGCCCCCTGCTCTTCGACGGGCTGGCGGACGGCGTCTGCCTCTACGACGAGGCGCCCCGCGGCGCGCGGCCGCTCCCCCATGCCGTCCAGGACGAGACGGCCTTCGCCATCCTCCAGGCCACGCGGGCACGCACCACCAAGACGGAGTACATCAGCTGCCCGGGCTGCGGACGCACGCTCTATGACCTGCCCGGCACCATCGCCCGCGTCAAGGCCGCCACGGCCCATCTGACGGGGCTGAAGATAGGCATCATGGGCTGCATCGTCAACGGCCCGGGCGAGATGGCCGACGCCGACTACGGCTACGTCGGCGCCGCGCGCGGCAAGGTGAGCCTCTACCGCGGCCGCGTCTGCGTGGAGAAGAACATTCCCGCCGAAGAGGCGGTGGACCGCCTGCTGGCCCTCATCGAGCGCGACGGCCGCGGCACGGCCGCGCCGTCCGCGGACGGCTGAGCGCCCCGTCGCGGCGCCTGGCTGCGCCCCTCACTTTTTCCTGCCTCCCCCGTATGCCCGGCAGCGGCGTGCGGGGGAGGCTAGCTTTCCGGCAGTGGCTTCCGGCCCCTCAGATGCGGAAAAATGCGCGCGGCGCGTGTTTTTTCGCATTTTATCCGTATATTTGCAGACAGAAACAGTATAAAACATGAATATCCCCATACTTTCCGCCGCAGAGGCCGCCGCCCGCATCCAGGACGGCGACCTGCTGGGCATAGGCGGCTTCGGCCCCTCGGGCTCGCCCAAGGCCATCCCGCCCGCCATTGCGGCCCGCGCGCGTGCCGAGCACGCCGCCGGGCGGCCCTTCCGCGTGAGTGTCGTCACGGGCGCTTCCATCGGCGCCAGCTGCGACGGCGAACTGGCAGCGGCCGATGCCGTGGACCGCCGCCTCCCCTTCTCCGTGAACGCGGAGATGCGCAAGGCGTACAACGAAGGCCGCGTGCGCTACAACGACCTAAACCTTTCGGACAATGCCGCCCATCTGCGGCAGGGCATCACCGGCCGCCCGGACTGGGGCATCATCGAGGCCTGCGACGTGCAGGAGATACGCGGCAAGGTGCGCATCTACCTGACGGCCGGCATAGGCATCGCGCCCACCATCTGCCGCCTGGCGCGCGGCGGCGTGTTCGTCGAGCTCAACTCGTGGCACTCCACGCGCATTGTCGGTATGCACGACATCTACGAGATAGAGGATCCGTGGTTCCGGGCGCCGGTGCGCATCACGCAGCCCATCGAGCTCATCGGCCTGCCCTATATCGAGGTGGACGCCTCGCGCATCGCGGGCATCGTCGAGACACATCTGCCGGACGAGGCCCGGCCCATGGCCCCGCCGACGCCTGTGACTGAGCGCATCGGGCAGCACGTGGCCGACTTCCTGCTCTGGAACATGCGCCAGGGCTATCTCTTCAAGAACCGCCTGACGCTGCAGAGCGGCGTGGGCAGCGGGGCCAACGCCGTGCTCGGCGCCCTGGGCCGCTGCGCCGAACTGCCTGCCTTCAACATCTACACCGAGGTGCTCCAGGAGGAGCCTCTGCGGCTCATCGGCGAGGGCCGCGTGGTCGCCGCCTCCACCGGCGCGCTGACCATCAGTCCCGACCACCTGCAGCAGCTTTACGACAACATCAACGACTACCGCGGGCGCCTCGTCATACGCCCCTCCGAGATCTCCAACTGTCCCGAAATCATAGCCCGCCTGGGCATCTGTTCGCTCAACACGGCCCTCGAGGCCGACATCTACGGCCACGTGAACTCCACGAAGATAGGCGGCACGAGGATGATGAACGGCGTGGGCGGCTCGGCCGACTTCACGTGCAACGCGCAGCTGTCCATGTTCACCTGCGGCTCTACGACGAAGGACGGCCGCATCAGTTCCATCGTCCCCTTCTGTTCCCACGTGGACCACACGGAGCACTACGTCGACGCCGTCATCACGGAGTACGGCGTGGCCGACCTGCGCAACAAGTGCGCCACGGAGCGTGCCGAGGCGCTCATAGCCGTGGCCCATCCGGACTATCGCCCCCTCCTGCGCGACTATCTGCGCCTGGCCGCGCCCCGCGGCGGCCACACGCACCACGTGCTCTCCGCCGCCTTCGCCATGCACGACACGTTCCGCCGCAAGGGCGACATGCGCCTGACGCGCTGGGAGGAATACATCGTGGACTGACGCGCCGGCCGCCCCAGGCCCGCCCGCCACGGGGCCTATCCCCGCTGCGACGCGCCCTATCCCCGTCGGCACGGGGCTAAGGCCCCTCCGGCCGCCGCCTGCCGCCACGGCACGGCCGCGGACGCTCCCTCTCTTTTTCGCCTTCCGCAGAAAATAGCGCGGCCCGCTCCGACTTTTTCGGAGCGGGCCGCGCTACCTTTGCATTTGCCGGCCTGTCCTGAAGGACAATATTAGGATAACACGCGCTGCGCAGCGCATTTTCAGACTAACCGTAACAGACCATGAAAAGAATCGAAAACCTGGGGTTGACCAACCGCAACCCGCTCAACATCCGCTTCTCGGAGCGCAACCACTGGCTGGGCCTCGACCCGGCGCGTCCGTGCGTGAAGGGTTTCTGCCGCTTCATCAGCATGGCCCATGGTTACCGCGCCGCCGTGGTGCTCATGAAGACCTACATCCGCCACCGCGGCTGCGACACGCCGCGCCGCATCATTTCCTGCTGGGCCCCGCCCTCGGAGAACCGCACGGAGCTCTATGTGGCCGCCGTGTGCGGCCGCAGCGGCCTGCAGCCCGACGAGCGCATCAGCGTAGCGGGCCCGCAGATAGGGCGCCTGGTGGCCGCCATGGCGCGCCAGGAGACAGGCGCGCACACCACGCCCGACCACATCGACGACCTGCGTCGCCGCTTCGGCGTGTAGCCGACAGCTTCCGCGCGGAAGCGCATCTTACGTTTGACCAAAAAAAGAGGAAGGAAAGACTATGACACGAGGAAACATGATGAGAAGCCGCCGCGCGGTACGCCGCGGCGCGAGCGGCTGGCAGGATCGCCGCGAGGTGGCCAAGCGCTGCTTCGACATGGCGGACGGGCGGCTGGCCGTGGCGCGGCTCAACCGCTGGATCAAGGCCGACGCGCGGCTGCGCGCCGCGTTGCAGGCCTGCGGCTACCGTCCGCGCACGCGCCGGCTGCAGCCGGCCGTGGTGCGCGTGCTGCGCCGCTACCTGTACTGACCGCTCCCGTCGGCCGGCCCGCAGTAGTCGCGGGCCAAGCGGCGGACCACGTCGCCCAGCCGGCGGCGCAGGTCCTCGGGAGCCAGCACGCGGATGTCCGCGCCGAAGGAGAGGAGCTGCCCGATAAAGTCGCGCGTCAGCGCCACGTCGAGCTCAAAGCGCGCCTCGCCTTCCGGCGCGGACGTCTCGTGCTGCGAGGCGTGGAGGGGCCGTTGGCGCAGATAGGCCGCGGCGTGGCGGTCCGTGGCGGCAAGGACCACGTGGCGCGGAGCGGCCTCGGGCCCGCCGTAGGCGCCGAAGCTGTGGGCGAAGTAGGCGGAGGGGCTGAAGTCCGCCGGGCGGCGGAAGCGCATGGGCAGGAGCGTGAGGCCCTGAATGCGGTCCACGGCAAAGTTGCGCACCTCGCCGTGGCGCGCGCTGTGGCCCACGGTGTAGTAGAAGCCGCGGATGAGCGTCAGGACGTAGGGGCGGAAGCGGGTGACGTAGGTCTCCTTGCCGGGCGAGGCGTACTCCATGTCGACCTCCTGGCGCGCGGCCACGGCGTCGGCCAGCAGCGGCAGCCAGGCGCCCGCCCCGCCGGCCGCTCCGGCCTCGGACAGGGGCTCCGTGCCGCCCAGCAGGCGGCGCAGGGCGGCGTTCTCCTCCGCTTCGGCACCGCAGAGGGCGTAGCGCCCTCCGCAGCAGGCCACACGCAGGCCGTAGCGCGACTCCAGGCAGCGGCGGTTGTCGTAGAAGGTGCTCTCGGCCATGGGGCGTCCGCGGTCGTCCTCGTCGCGCCAGGCGTCGAGGATTTCCTGTTTCGTCAGTCCGCCGCGGCGGTAGAGGAGACGGGCCAGCCAAAGGGATTTGTTGACCATAGGAATAGCGGAAAAGGCTGCCGGAGCGGCATGCCGGCAGCGTGCTAACGGAACTGCCGGCAGCGTGCTAACGGAACTGCCGGCCGCGCGTGGCGATGTGCAGGCGGCCGGCCAGTGCCTGGCGGATGCGGCCCCATTGCCCGTGGCGCAGGTTGATGAGCAGCTCCTCGACGGAGCGGGCCGCCTTGATCCAGGGGTGGCCCCAGGCCATGATGCGGTAGACGCGGCGACGGTAGGCCACGTGGTCCACGACGTCGGCCGGGTGGACCAGCGGGAAGGTCATTTCCGGCCGCTCCATGGTGAAGATGCGGCGGTAGCCGCGCGGCAGCGTGCGCACCGACCCGGCGAAGTGGGTGGAGTCCGCCGTGACGCCGAGGTTCGTGATCTGGTTCACGGCCGGCACGATGGCCAGCTGCGACTGGAGCAGCAGGGCGGCGTGGAAGATGGTTTCATAGTAAGCCTTCCCCGAGGCGCGGTGTGCGCGGCACATGGGCAGGAAGTCGCGGCGCAGACGCCGCTCGCGCGTCAGGGCCTCTATCCGCGCGACGGCTTCCGGGCGGTCCAGAAAAGAGTAGGAGGCGTCCCAGCGGTCGATCACGCGGCGCCACGACGCCCAGCCCCAGATGGAGAAGTTCGTGGTGAAGAAGTAGGAGTCGGCGCCTACGTCCGGCGTGCGCTCGTCCGTGTTGAAGCCCGCCACCATGCCGATGCGCTCGTCGTCGGCATAGCGGTCGAGCATTTCCTTGCAGAAGGGGAAGAAGGAGTCGGCGGGCACGTCGTCGTCCTCCAGGACGATGCACTTGTCCGTCAGCGAGAACGCCCACTTCTGCGAGAGGTATTCGGAGGGGTCGCAGCCGAAGTTGCGCTCCTGGTAGAGGCGGTGCACGCGACAGGGCCAGTCCACCTGCGCCACGATGTCGCGGCAGGCGCGGATGCCGGGCAGGTCGCGCTCGCCGCGGGGGCCGTCCTGGTAGAGGAAGAGCTGCGTGGGCCGGGCGCGGCGCACGGCCTGGAACACTTGGGCCAGATGGTCCGGGCGGTTGAAGAAGAGGATGAGGACGGAGACGTCGGTCATGGCGGTCGGGATTGGGGGATGGAGGATGAGGCGCGGCTGCCCCTGGGGTCAGGACAGCGAGGCGCGGTAGAAGGCGGCGTGGCCGTGGCGCTTTTCGGCGGGCGGCAGGGCCATGTAGTCGCCATAGAGGTCGCGGAGGTAGGCGTCGGGGTTGGCGGGCGCGCTGAAGGAGATGCCTTCGAACTCCACGGTGCTGAGGGGGAACACGCTGTCCGCGCGGTGCATGATGCCGTAGCCGTTGTTGTCAAGCGTGTTGGAGAGGTACTGGCCGCGCGAGGCCACGGCCCGGGCCCCTTCCCACAGGAGGCGGCACAGGGCGCGCTTGCCGCCGAAATAGAAGAGCTCGGCCACGGAGCGCCAGGAGTAGCGGTGGCGCTCGTGGAGTATGGCGTTGGCGCGGCAGTAGCCGCGGGCCACGCGGCGCACGAAGCCGGGCGGCACGGACGGGTAGTCCACCATGGGGAAGATGTCCACGTAGAGCCCCTTGGCATAGGGCAGGCGGAAGTCGTCGCCGTGCTCCACGATGAGGGAGTCAAGGTCGCGCACCTTGAGGATAGGGAATTTCACCGTGGGGTCGGTGCGGGGCATCTGCATGAACAGGTTCGGAGGGAGCTCCTCCTGTGCGGCTTGGGCGAAGCGCAGGGCGTCGGCGCGGCGCATGGCGATGTCGATGTCGTCGTCCCAGGGGATGAAACCCTTGTGGCGGACGGCGCCGAGCAGGGTGCCGCCGTCGAGCCAGTAGGGTATGCCGTGGCGGCGGCAGAGGGCGTCGACCTCGCGCAGGATGGCGAGCTCCTTGAGCTGGATGCTGCGGCGGTGGCGCTCCATGTAGGCCTCGAGGCGGCGCCGGCCTTCCTCGCGGCGTGCGGTCAGGGTGTCGGCGTTCATGGCTTATTCGCGGTTTTGGCGTTTCACGTCGAACACCTGCCCGGTGTAGTCCGTCAGGAGCGAGCGCACGGTGACGGCCGCCACGGCCTCGGGCGTGAGGAGCGTGCCCTCGGGCTCGGTGCCGAAGTTGCGCACCCGCATGGGCGTCTTCGTGCGTTCGGGGTTGACGCAGTTCACGCAGATGCCCTCCGGCTCCCATTCCTGGGCCACGGCCTGGACGAAGTTGACGATGGCTGCCTTGGTGGAGGAGTAGATGCTGTAGAAGGCGCGGCCGCGGGTATAGCTGCTCGAGGTGAAGAAGACGAGCTTGCCGCGTGTGCGGCGCAAGTAGGGGAAGGCCTCGAGGGCCACGTTGACGGTCCCCATGTAGTTGGTGCGGACGGCTGTCTCGATGAGGGCGGGGTCCATGGCGTTGAGCGGTTCCTTGTTGAGTACGCCGGCGGTGTTGATGACGAAGTCGATGCGGCCTTCCTCGCTCTCCACGCGGCGCAGGGCGGCGGCCACGTCGTCGCGGCGGCCCACGTCGGTCCCTGTCTCGCCGCGGGCGAAGCTGTGGACGCGGGCGCCGGCGGCGCGGAGCTGGTCGACGGTGGACTTGCCGATGCCGTAGGAGCCGCCGAAGACGACGGCCACCTTTCCGGCCAGTCCCTCCAGCGGGGCTTCGCCGGCCGGCAGCTCGCTCTTGCGCAGCTGGAAGAACTTGTCGAGCAGGTAGGTGTCCTCTTTGTACGTGAGCTTCATGTTGCTCTCCTCGCCGGCCACGAGGTAGACGGGGACCTCGGGCATGTACTTCACGACGACGCCGCAGTCGTCCGTGACGCGCAGGGCGGGGTCGCGCAAGGCCCGCTCGTAGGCTTCCTCGATGACGCCGAGGCGGAAGGCCTGGGGCGTCTGTCCGCGCTGCAGGCGGGAGCGGTCGGGGATGGCGGCTATGTGGTCGCCCTCGGCCTCGACGATGGTGTCGACGGCGGGCAGGGTCACGTCCACCGCCTCGTGGCGGAGCAGGGCGTCGGCCACGTCGTCGATGATGCGCTGGCTGACGAGGGGGCGCACGGCGTCGTGGAACACGAGGTTCACGTCGCGCCCGGCGTAGGCCCGTATGGCCGAGAGGCTCGAGTCGTAGCGCTCCTTGCCGCCCTTGAGGATGCGCTTCACCTTGCGCCAGCCGTTGCGGAGCACCATGTTTTCCACGTCGGCCACGTAGAAGGGGTTGGAGACGATGGCGATTTCGTCGATGTGCGGGTTGCGTTCGAAGGCGTCGACGGTGTGTTCGATGACCATCTTCCCGGCTACCTTGAAGAATTGTTTCGGGGTGCTCAGGCCGAGGCGGCTACCCACGCCGCCGGCCAGGATTATGGCTATGTTGGGTCTCATGGAGTTTGGAATTTTTCGGTTTTGAACTCGGCGTTCCGGTAGGCATAGATGGCGGGCAGGCAGAAGGCGCGCAGGCGGTTCTTCCATTCCGGCTCGCCCTTGGAGGGATAGAGCAGGTCGCGGTGGCGCAGGCAGAGGGCGCAGAGGCGGGGCAGTCCGCCGTCGCGGCCCAGGAGTGCGCCGCAGAGGCGGTGGGCCAGGCTATGGCGCGCGTCGCCGGCCGTGCGGGCGTAGATGTAGCGGTAGAACTCCTGCCATACGGGCTGGCGGCGCAGGCGGCCCAGGTGGGCCCAGCCGCAGATGTAGGGCTGCCACGTGGCGGGCTGCTGCCGGGCTCCGCCGCGGTCGGAGCTGTGCAGGCGCGCTATGGCCGAGCCGGCGTGGGGGCGGTGCCAGTTGAGGGGCTCGTCCACCCGCACGACGCCGCCGCCCAGGTGGGCCTGTACCAGCAGCCACCAGTCGTAGTAGAAGCGGTCCGTCAGTACGCCCTCGCGCTCAAGGAAGCTGCGGCGCAGCAGCATGGAGTGGCCGGGGATAGTGTTGGCGAAGAGGAGGCTCTCGAGCGTCCCCGAGGGGCATACGCTGACGCGGCAGTCCGCGGCGCGGGTGAAGCTGGCGTCGCGGTAGTAGGCGGAGAAGCAGAGGTCCGCCCCGCCGATGGCCTCGGCCTGGCGGCGCAGCTTTTGCGGGAACCAGATGTCGTCCTGGTCGGCCACGGCGACGAGCTCGCCCGTGGCGCGGCGCAGGGCCGTGGCGAAGTTGGCGTTGAAGCCCAGGCGCCGGCCGTTGCGCACGAGCCTTACCTGCGGGTGCTCGCGGCGGTAGCGTTCGGCGATGTCGAGGGTGTCGTCCTGCGAGCCGTCGTCCTGGATGATGATTTCGCAGGGCGGCAGTTCCTGTGACAGGATGGAGTCGAGCTGTGCCTCGATGTATTTTTCGCCGTTGTAGGTGCACATCACAACGGAGATGCGCGGCGTGGGGTTGTCGTGGTCGGTCATTTAGGGCAAAGGTAATGATTTTTTCAGTGGGAGCGCCGCGCGCCGGGCGAAAAAGTGGGGGCGGCGCGTTGCCTTGGCTCTGCCGGCACGGGGCTAAGGCCAGATGCGACGGGGCTAAGGTCAGATGCGACGGGGCTAAGGCCAGATGCGACGGGGCTAAGGCCAGACGCGACGGGGAGAGGGCGCGTGGGGATACAACGAAATCCGCCGCGCTCCTCAGTGGGGGCGCGGCGGATGGGAATGCTTCCGTCGGGGCGGCCGCAGGAGGCGGCGCCGCGGGGCGTCACTTGCGCAGGCCGAGGGCCTTGACAATGGCGCGGTAGCGCTCGATGTCCTTGCGCTTCAGATAGTTGAGCAGCGCGCGGCGCTTGCCTACGAGCTTGACCAGAGAGCGTTCAGTCGTATGATCTTTACGGTTCGCTCTCATGTGCTCCGTCAGGTGGGCAATACGGTAGGAGAACAAGGCTACCTGGCTCTCGGGGGAGCCGGTATCCGAATTGGACGTCCCGTACTTGCCAAAGATCTCTTTCTTCTTTTCAGAATCTAAGTACATTGTGGATTGGGTTTATGAGTATGAAAATGCTTGCCTGTCAAGGCGGTGCAAAGTTACGCACTTCTGGCGTAACGGCCAAGGCGCGCGCCGACTTTTTCTCCGGTTGCCGCGTGCGGGGCGTTGAAGCCGGGGCCTGGGCGCGGCGTCAGGACTTGCCCAGGAGGATGGCCTTGATGTCGTTGAGCTTGTTGAGGGCTTCGAGGGGGGTAAGGCTGTTTACGTCCAGGTGGAGAATCTCGTCGCGTATCTGTGCCAGGACGGGGTCGTCCAGCTGGAAGAAGCTGAGCTGCGCGGGGGCGGCCTCGGCCGGCGGGGCGGGGGCGGCGCCTATGGCGGAGCGGGCGCGGCCGCGCTCCAGCTCGGCCAGGATCTCGTCCGCGCGGCGCACGATGGCGGCGGGCATGCCGGCGAGGCGGGCCACGTGGATGCCGAAGCTGTGGGCCGAGCCGCCGCGCTGCAGCTTGCGCAGGAAGACCACGCGGCCGTTGACCTCGCGCACCGATACGTTCCAGTTTCTGACGCGCGGATAGAGCTTTTCCATCTCGTTGAGCTCGTGGTAGTGCGTGGCGAAGAGGGTGCGGGCGCGGGCGGCGGGGTTTTCGTGGATGTACTCCACGATGGCCCAGGCTATGGAGATGCCGTCGTAGGTGGACGTGCCGCGGCCGAGCTCGTCGAAGAGTACGAGACTGTGCGGCGAGAGATTGTTCATGATGTTGGCGGCCTCGCTCATCTCGACCATGAATGTGCTCTCGCCCACGGAGATGTTGTCGCTGGCGCCGACGCGGGTAAAGATTTTGTCGACGATGCCTATGTGTGCGCTCTCGGCGGGCACGAAGGATCCGGTCTGGGCCATGAGGGCGATGAGGGCGGTTTGGCGCAGCAGGGCGCTCTTGCCGGCCATGTTGGGGCCGGTGACGATGATGATTTGCTGGCCCTGCGGGTCGAGCTCGACGTCGTTGGGCACATAGTCCTCGCCCGGCGGCATGAGGGTCTCGATGACGGGGTGGCGGCCCTGGCGGATGGTGAGCGTGAGGCTTTCGTCTACGACGGGGCGGGCGTAGCGCCGTTCGCGGGCCACGGCGGCCAGGGAGTGGAGGCAGTCGAGCGCGGAGAGGGCGGCGGCGTTGCGCTGCAGCGGGGACACGCTGCGGGCGGCGGCCTGCACGAGGCCGGCGAAGAGGCGCGTCTCGAGGGCCACTATCTTGTCCTCGGCGCCGAGGATTTTCTCTTCGTATTCCTTGAGTTCCTGTGTGATGTAGCGTTCGGCCTGGGCCAGGGTCTGCTTGCGCACCCATTCTTGCGGGACGCGGTCCTTGTACGTGTTGCGCACCTCGATGTAGTAGCCGAAGACGTTGTTGAATCCTATTTTCAGGCTGGGTATGCCGGTGGCCTCGCTTTCCCTTTGCTGGATGCGGAGCAGATAGTCCTTGCTCGAGGTGGAGAGGGCTCGCAGTTCGTCCAGCTCGGGGCTGATGCCGTCGGCCATGACGCCGCCTTTGTTGAGCAGCAGGGGCGGGTCGGGGCGGAGCTCGCGGCGGATGCGGCTGCACAGGTCGGCGCAGGGGTCCATCTGGTCGGCCAGGCGGCAGATGCTGGGGCCTGCGGCGTGCTCGCAGGCGGTGCGGAGCGTGGCTACGGCCTCGAGGGCGAAGCGGAGTTGCTGCATGTCGCGGGGCGTGGCCCGCCCGACGGCCACTTTCGAGACGACGCGCTCCAGGTCGCCGGCCTTGGCCAGTTCGGCTTCGCACAGTTCGCCGAACTCGGGTTCGCGGAAGAAGTACTCCACTCCGTCCTGCCGCTGCTTGATGTCGGCGGCGGAGCGCAGGGGGAAGAGGAGCCAGCGGTGGAGGGTGCGTGCCCCCATGGGGGTGAGGGTGCGGTCCATGACGTCGAGGAGCGAGCGCCCGTCCTCGTTCATGGGCTGCACGAGTTCCAGGTTGCGCACGGTGAAGCGGTCCAGGCGGACGTAGCGGTCCTCCTCGATGCGGCGCAGGGCGGTGATGTGGCTGGTCTGGGTGTGTCCCGTCTGCTCCAGGTAGCAGAGGATGGCTCCGGCGGCCACGTTGCCGTCGGCCAGGTGTTCCACGCCGAATCCCTTGAGGTTTTTCACCTGGAAGTGCTTCAGGAGCTTCTCGCGGGCTGTCTCGGCGGTGAAGGCCCAGTCGTCCAGCTCGAAGGTGAAGTACTTGCTGCCGAACATGCTTTCGAGCCGCGGCCTGGCGCCGCGGACGACGAGCACTTCCTTGGGGGCGAAGTTGGCCAGCAGCTTGTCGGCGTATCCGGCCGTGCCTTCGGCCACGAGGAACTCGCCGGTGGAGATGTCGAGGAAGGAGAGGCCCACGGCCTTGCGGCCGAAGTGGACGGCGGCCAGGAAGTTGTTCTCGCGGGAGTTGAGCACGCTCTCGCCCATGGCTACGCCGGGCGTGACGAGCTCGGTGATGCCGCGCTTGACGAGTTTCTTGGCCAGCTTGGGGTCCTCCAGCTGGTCGCAGATGGCTACGCGGTAGCCGGCGCGTATGAGCCGGGGCAGGTAGGTGTCGAGGGCGTGGTGGGGGAACCCGGCCATTTCCGTCGAGGCCTGTCCCTTGTTGTTGCGGCGGGTCAGGGTGATGCCGAGTACCTGGGCCGCGGTGACGGCGTCGGCGCAGTACGTTTCGTAGAAGTCGCCGCAGCGGAAGAGCAGTATCGCGTCGGGGTGCTTGGCCTTGAGGTCGTGATACTGCTTCATCATGGGCGTCAGTTCTTCCTTTGCCATGTGCGGTGTGGGTTTGAGCGTGTGTGCGCTGGGCCTGTGAGCCGGGCCGGCGCGTGCGGGGCGGTGAATGCGGCGCCCCGCCGTTTCGCATTGGGGAAACGTGCGGGGCGCGCTGAGGGCGGGCGTTGCGGCCGCCGCGTGCCGCGGTCGTTTATTTCTTGTCGGCCTTGACCTTGATCTTGTCGAAGCCGGCGCCGAAGACGCCGATGACTTTCGACTGCGAGACGAAGGCGTTGGGGTCGATGTTCTGGATGATGCGGAAGATGATGGTGCTCTCGCGCTTCTTGGCCAGGACGACGAGCACCTTGCGCTCGTGCTTCGTGTACCAGCCCTGTCCGTTGAGCACGGTCACGCCGCGGTGCATCTCGTTGATGGCGGCGGCTATCTCGTCGTAGTGCTGGGAGAAGATGAGGAACTGCACGGACTGGCGGCCGCGGTCTACGACGTAGTCCAGCAGCAGGTTGGTGATGATGAGCGTGCAGTAGCCGTAGAGCAGGCGGTTAATGTCGCCCGAGGGGGTGAGCAGGCTCGAGGTGATGATGATTACGTCGCAGAGCATCATCATTTGCCCCAGGGTGACGTCCTTGTACTTGTTGATGATGGAGGCAATGATGTCGGTGCCGCCCGTAGAGCCGTTGCTCAGGAAGACCAGGCCGATGCCGATGCCCTCTACCGCGGCGCCCAGGATGCAGGACATGAACATGTTATCCTTTACGATCTGCGGCAGGCCGCTGTGGGGGTTCAGCTCGAACATGCCGGGGTTTGTCGCGGCCACGTGGTGCAGCATTTCCTGGCAGAAGCCCAGCAGGAAGGAGAGCATGAAGACGGCGTAGATGGTCTTGACGCAGAACTTCCATCCCAGCACCTTGACGGCAATGATCAGCAGGATGATGTTCACCAGGAAGAACGTGTACTGCACGGGGAAGCCCGTGGCGTAGAAGATGACGGCGCCCGCGCCGGCCAGGCCGCCTGTCGTGATTTCGTAGGGCAACTGGAAGCAGGTGAAGCCTATGGCGTAGCACACGAGGCCAAAGGTGATGACCAGATAGTCGCGGAAATCCTGGAAGAAGGTAAACTTGATTTTCGGTGTCATAGTCTGCGGATTATTTCTTCAAGACGATGTTGACGATTTTCCGGGGCACGACGATGACTTTCACTATTTGGAAGCCGTCGGTGTACTTGCGGGTCTGTTCGGCGGAGAGGGCGGCGCGCTCTATCTCCTCGCGCGGCGCGTCGGCCGGCAGGTCGAGCGTGAAGCGGGTCTTGCCGTTGAAGGAGACGGAGAGGGTCACGGTGTCCTCCTTGAGGTACTGCTCGTCCCACGCCGGCCATTCGGCGTCGCAGACGGTAGTGGCGTGGCCCATGCGGTGCCAGAGCTCTTCGGCGATGTGGGGCGCGAAGGGGGCGAGCAGTATGGCCAGCGGCTCGAGCACGGCGCGGCTGGTGCACTTCTGCTGTGCGAGCTCGCCCACGGCTATCATGAAGGCCGCCACGCTGGTGTTGTACGAGAAGGCCTCTATGTCTTCCGTCACTTTGCGTATGAGCTTGTGGAGCGACTTGAGGCTCTCGCGCGAGGGGGCCTCGTCCGTCACCGCCGGAGCGCCGTCCTTGCGGAAGTAGAGGTTCCAGGCGCGGCGCAGGAAGCGGTGGCAGCCGTCGATGCCGTTGGAGTCCCAGGGCTTGCTCTGGTTGATGGGGCCGAGGAACATTTCGTACAGGCGCAGCGTGTCGGCCCCGTAGCGTTCCACTATGGTGTCGGGGTTCACCACGTTGTACATGGACTTGGACATCTTCTCCACGGCCCAGCCGCACACGTACTTGCCGTCCTCCAGGACGAACTGCGCGTCGGCGTACTCCGGGCGCCAGGCCTTGAATGCTTCCACGTCGAGCACGTCGTTCTGCACGAGGTTCACGTCCACGTGGAGCGGCGTCACGTCGTAGCCGTCCTTCAGTCCGGCCGAGACGAATGTGTTCGTGTCCTTGATGCGGTACACGAAGTTGGAGCGGCCCTGTATCATGCCCTGGTTGATGAGCTTGAGGAAGGGCTCGTCGGCGCACGACACGCCGATGTCGAAGAGGAACTTGTCCCAGAAGCGGCTGTAGATGAGGTGGCCGGTGGCGTGCTCCGAGCCGCCGATGTAGAGGTCTACGGCCTGCCAGTAGCGGTCGGCCTCGGGGCTGACGAGGGCCTTGTCGTCGTGCGGGTCCATGTAGCGCAGGTAGTAGGCGGACGAGCCGGCGAATCCCGGCATCGTGTTCAGCTCGAGGGGGAATACGGTCACGTTGTCTATGCGTGCCTTGTCCGTGACGCGCCGCGCCGCCGTGTCCCACGCCCACTGCTGCGCGTTGCCAAGGGGCGGCTCGCCGCTTTCGGTGGGCAGGAACTTCGTGACTTCCGGGAGTTCGAGGGGCAGGCATTCCTCAGGAATCATCTGCGGCATGCCTTCCTTGTAGTACACGGGGAAGGGTTCGCCCCAGTAGCGCTGCCTGCTAAATATAGCGTCGCGCAGGCGGTAGTTCACCTTTACGCGGCCCAGGCCGTGCTCCGTGACGAAGCGTTTCGTGGCGGCTATGGCGTCCTTCACCTCGAGGCCGTTGAGCGAGAAGCCGTCCAGAGCCTCCACGCCGGCGCGCGGGCTGTTCATGACGGTGCCCTCCTTGGCGTCGAAGCTCTCCTGCGTCACGTCGGCCCCTTCGATGAGCGGCACGACGGGCAGGCCGAAGTGGCGGGCGAAGGCGTAGTCGCGCGAGTCGTGGGCCGGTACGGCCATGATGGCGCCCGTGCCGTAGCCGGCCAGGACGTAGTCGCTCACCCACACGGGGATGGACTCCCCGGTGAAGGGGTTGATGGCATACGAGCCGGTGAATACGCCCGTGACGCGGCGGTCGGCAATGCGTTCGCGCTCCGTGCGCTTCTTGGTGGCTTCAAGGTAGGCTTCCACTTCGGCGCGCTGTGCGGGCTGCGTCAGCTGCCCCACGAGCTCGCTCTCCGGCGCGAGGACCATGAACGTGACGCCGAAGATGGTGTCGGCACGCGTGGTGAAGATGGTCAGGCGCACGTCGCTGTCCTTCACGCGGAACTCCATCTCCGTGCCTTCCGAGCGGCCTATCCAGTTGCGCTGCGTCTCCTTGAGCGAGTCCGTCCAGTCGATGCGCTCCAGGCCGTCGAGCAGGCGCTGGGCGTAGGCCGAGACGCGCAGGCACCACTGCCGCATGCGTTTCTGCACCACGGGGTAGCCGCCGCGCTCCGACACGCCGTCCACCACCTCGTCGTTGGCCAGGACGGTGCCCAGCTTCGGGCACCAGTTCACCATCGTCTCGCCCAGGTAGGCTATGCGGTAGTTCATGAGCGTCTCCTGCCGGCGCTTCCAGTCCATGGCCTCCCACTCTGCGGCCGTGAAGCTCAGCTCCTCGGAGCAGGCTGCGTCGACGCCCGCCGTGCCGCCGGTGGCGAAGGCCTCCTCAAGCTCTCTGATGGGTCGGGCCTGGGCCAGACGGTTGTCATAGTACGAGGCGAACATCCGCTCGAAGGCCCACTGCGTCCAGTGGTAGTAGGACGGGTCGCAGGTGCGCACCTCGCGGTCCCAGTCGAACGAGAAGCCTATCTTGTCCAGCTGCTCGCGGTAGCGGTCTATGTTGCGCGCCGTGGTGACGGCCGGGTGCTGCCCCGTCTGGATGGCATACTGCTCGGCGGGCAGGCCGTAGGCGTCGTAGCCCATGGGGTTGAGCACGTTGAAGCCCCGCAGCCGCTTGTAGCGCGCGTAGATGTCGGAGGCGATGTAGCCCAGCGGGTGACCCACGTGGAGCCCAGCCCCGGAGGGATAGGGGAACATGTTGAGCACGTAGAATTTCGGGCGCGACGGGTCCTCGGTCACATGGTACGTCTGCTCCGCGGCCCACGTCTGCTGCCACCTCTTTTCTATCTCCTTGAAGTTATATTCCATAGCTCTTTGCGTACATTTATATATAAGGGGAATGCCGCGGGCATTCCGGCCGCAAAGTTACTAACTTTTTTCAGACATTACATTTCTTTCCGCGCGAACTTCAGCGCTCTGGCCGCGCGGGCGCGCCGCTCTGCCGCGGCACGGGGCTAAGGGGCGTGTCCGCGGGGCCTATTGCCGTGCTCGCTGGGCTAAGGCGCGTGGTCCTTCAGCCGCGCCGCGCGGAGGCCGCTCCCCTGCCCTGCCCGCCCCGGCGCGGACACAAAAAAAAGCGCCTCGGCGGCGCGGACGGGCAAAAAAAATGGGATACCGCTGTATCCCAACCTTGTTAACCTTAAATCTAATACTATGAAAAACACACGTGCAAAAGTATATACTTCCTCACTATGCGGCAAGCATTTTCCTGTAAAAATGCACGGCGGAAGTATTTTTTAATATTCCGGCTGTCTGTTTGCAAGGTTTACATGCTGATTTCCGACAACTGGGGCAGGCTGCTCCCGCCGTCGCCGGGTGCGCGCCGCCGCGGAAGGGGCTGCAAAAGTCGGCGGAAGGCTTGCGCGTGTCCGCGGATTTGCATAACTTAGCCGCGTAACCCGAACCGCACACTCTTTAACCCATCTGATACCGTGTAAGAATTATGGAACCGCTCTTCTCCCTGTCCGCCTGGCTTGCCGCTCCCGAGGTGCAGGCGGGAATCACTGTCTTTACGTTCGTGGCCACCATCGTGGCCTTTGTCATGAACAAGGTGCGCTCCGACATTGTGGCCCTCTGCTCCATGGCGGCCCTGCTGCTGACGGGCGTCATTTCGCCGAAGGAAGCCCTGTCTGGGTTCTCCAACTCGGCCGTGGTCATCATGATCGGCCTTTTCGTGGTGGGCGGCGCCGTGTTCCAGACGGGGCTGGCCAAGACCATCAGCGGGCGCCTGCTGCGCCTGGCCGGCACGAGCGAGAAGCGCCTCTTCTTCCTGGTGCTGCTGGTGACGGCGCTCGTGGCTGCCTTCGTGAGCAACACGGGCACGGTGGCGCTGCTCCTGCCCATCGTGCTGGCCATGTCGAAAACGGCCGGGGTGAACCCCTCCAAGCTCATGATGCCACTGGCCTTTGCCAGCAGCATGGGCGGTGTGCTCACACTCATCGGGACTCCGCCCAACCTCATCGTCGACGGCTACCTGCGCGACAACGGCCTGCCCGGTTTCGGCTTCTTCGACTTCACGCCCATCGGCCTCGTGTGCCTCGCCGTGGGGCTAGTGTTCCTCTACCCCCTGTGCCGCTTCTTCCTGAAAAAGCGCGGCGCGGCAGACGAGCGGCCCGAGCGCGAGGAGACGCTGGGCGGACTGCTCCAGGCGTATCACATAGGCGACTGCGTGTTCTGCCTGCGGCCGCAGGAGGGACACATGCCCGTCGAGGGCCGCTCCGTGGGCGAGCTGGACATACGCCACCGCTACGGCGTGACGGTGCTCGAGGCCCGGCGCGACGGGCATACCATCTTCGGCAGCCCGGAGCAGCACACCGTCCACTCCGACACGCTCCTCAAGGGCAGCGAGACGCTCTACGTTCTGGGCCGCCGCGAGCGCGTGGAGGAACTGGCGCGCGAGCTGCACTACACCCTCGTGGACGACGGCGGGCACGGCGGCGCCGACAAGCTGGACTTCTACGAGATAGGGCTGGCCGAGGTGCTCATCACGCCCGGCTCGGCCCTGATCAACCGCCCCCTGCGCGCCGAGAACTTTGCCGAGCGCTTCGACATCAACGTCCTGGCCATCAAGCGCGGCGGCCGCTATCTCTTCGAGGACATCATAGACCTGAAGGTGAAGGCCGGCGACATGCTCCTGGTCCACGGCGCCTGGCAGGGCATAGAGAGCATGGCCAAGAAGCGGCGCGAGTGGATTGTCATAGGCAGCCCGGCCGAGACGGCCGAGCAGGTGCCCCTGAGCCACAAGGCGCCGCTCACGGCCGTCATCATGGTGCTCATGGTGCTGGCTATGGTGTTTGCAGACTACATCGGCGTACCGCCGGTGGCCTCGGTCATCGTGGCCGGACTGCTCATGGTGCTCACGCGCTGCGTGCGCAGTGTCGACGCGGCCTACAAGATGATTGGCTGGGAGAGCATCGTGCTCATCGCCGCCATGATGCCCATGAGCACGGCGCTGACCAATACGGGCATCTCGCAGTGGATAGCCGAGACCATCGTGACGTCGCTCCAGAGCGCCGGGCCCTATGCTGTCCTGGCGGCGGTCTATCTGGTCACGTCGCTCCTCTCCACGTTCATCAGCAATTCGGCCACGGCCATCCTCGTGGCCCCCATCGCCTGGCAGGCGGCTGTCGGCCTGGGAGGCGTCAGCCCGGAGCCCTTCATGATGACGGCGGCCGTGGCTGCGAGCGCCTGCTTCGCCACACCCATCTGCACGCCGCCCAACGCCATGGTGATGAACGCCGGGCACTACACGTTCATGGACTACGTGCGCGTGGGCCTGCCCCTGCAGATTGTCATGGGCATCGTGGCCGTGCTGGTCATCCCCCTGCTCTTCCCCTTCTGACCGCGGACGGAAGCTCCTTACGTAGCGACGCTCCCCGCAGCCGGCTGGCGGCTGTGGGGAGCGTCGGTGTCTGAGCGCGGCGGGGTCAGTCCTCGGCCGCGTTGGTCCAGTGGGCCACGGGGACGCCCCAGCAGCTTGTCACGTCCATGTCCGCGCCGAAGGGCATACGCGGAGCCGGGACGCCGCTGCCCAGGCGCGCGGCGGCTATCTCCTCCCAGGCCTCGTCCCACAGGCCGCGGTCAATGAAGGACTGGAGCGTCTGGCCTCCCCCCTCGACCAGGAGGGACTGCACGCCTTGGCGGCGCAGGGCCACGAGCAGGGTGTCGATGTCGGCATAGGCGGTGAAGCCCGGCGGCATCTCGCCCTCGGCCACGCGGCCCAGGACCACGCGCAGCGGGGCGGGGCCCGCCCAGTGGCGCACGGTGAGCGCGGGGCGGTCGAGCTGCAGGGTGCGGTGGCCCACGACGATGGCCTGGTGCTCGGCCCGCAGCCGGTGGACGCGCATGAGGGTGCGCGGCGTGGAGAGCCGGGCGGGCGGCTCGTCGGGGCTGGTGCGCCAGCGGTCCAGGAAGCCGTCGCACGAGCGGGCCCATTTCAGCGTGATGTAGGGCCGCTGCAGCGTCTGGAAGGTGATGAAGCGGCGGTTCAGGGCAAGGCACTCCTCCTCGAGCACGCCGACCGTGACGTCCGTGCCCGCCTCGCGCAGCATGCGGATGCCTTGCCCGTGGACGCGGGCAAAGGGGTCCACGCAGCCGATGACGACGCGCGGTATGCCGGTGCGGACAATGAGGGCGGCGCAGGGCGGCGTGCGGCCGTAGTGGGAGCAGGGTTCAAGGCTCACGTAGAGTGTGGACTGGGCGAGCAGGGCGCGGTCGGCGGGCCGCACGGAACGGATGGCGTTGACCTCGGCGTGGGCCTGTCCGCAGCGGATGTGGTAGCCCTCGCCGAGGATGCGGCCCTCGTGGACCAGGACGGCGCCCACCATGGGGTTGGGCGGGGCGCCCGTCAGGCCGTTGCGGGCCAGCTGGATGCAGCGGCGCATCCATTTTTCGTGTTCGGTTGTCGTAGGCATCGGTGAAAACGTTTTTTTTTCTCTGTCAGGCGTGGCGGCGGGCGGCGCGGCGAAATGCTGCGTCAAGCTTGGTCCGTCGGCGGCCAAGTGCTAACTTTGCAGGGCAATGTCCCCATATTATGAAATTCTGCGCCGGGCGGCCGGCGCCAGCTGCGACGGGCGCGAGGCCCGGGCCGTGGCGCTCCTCGTGCTCGAGGAGGCGTTCGGCGTGGCGCGCGTCGACGTCTATGCCGACAAAGTTAGGCATTTTTCGGAAGAGGAGCGGCGCCGCCTGCACAATATATCGCTCCGCCTGGCGGCGGGCGAGCCCGTGCAGTACGTGCTGGGCCGTGCGGACTTCTGCGGACTGCGCCTCAGGGTGACGCCCGCGACGCTCATCCCGCGGCCGGAGACTGAGGAGCTGGTAGCCTGGGCCGTGGCCGAGTGTGGCGGGGCCCGCCGCGTGCTCGACGCCGGCACGGGGAGCGGCTGCATCGCCGTGGCCCTGGCGCGGGCGCTCCCGAAGGCCGAGGTGGAGGCCTGGGACGTGTCGGACGAGGCCCTGGCCGTGGCGGCGCGCAATGCGGCGGACTGCGGCGTCGGCGTGCACTGCGAGCGCGTGGACCTGCTGGCGCCGCCGGCCGCCGGACCGCTGTTCGACGTCATCGTGAGCAATCCGCCCTACGTCCGCCTGTCGGAGCGCGCCGCCATGGAGCCGCGCGTGCTGGACCACGAGCCGGCGACGGCTCTCTTTGTCCCCGATGCCGACCCGCTCTGCTTCTACCGCGCCCTGGGCGCGCTGGCCCGGCGGCGGCTCTCGCCCGGCGGGCGCCTTTTCGTGGAGGTCAATGCCGCCCTGGGACAGCAGACGGCGCAGTGCCTCGCGGCGGCGGGACTCGACGGCGTGGAGCTGCGCCGCGACGCCTTCGGCCGCGACCGCATGGTGCGCGGCGTGCAGCCCCCGGCGGAGGCCGCGCGGCGGGCCTGACGGGCGGCGCTGCACGGATTCTGCGGCCGGCAGGAGCCCCGGCCGGGGATTTTTGTATTAACTTTGCAGGCACGAAGAATATTCAACCAACTCATATACATGGAAAAAGATTTGTTTACCACGTTGCCCTACCGAGTGGCCGACGTGTCGCTGGCCGGCTTCGGCCGCAAGGAAATCGAAATAGCCGAACACGAGATGCCCGGCCTCATGGCGCTGCGCGAGAAGTACGCCCCGCTCCGCCCGCTGACCGGGGCCCGCGTCATGGGGTCGCTCCACATGACCATCCAGACGGCGGTCCTCATCGAGACGCTGGCGGCCCTGGGCGCGGAGGTGCGCTGGAGCTCGTGCAACATCTACTCCACGCAGGACCACGCCGCGGCGGCCATCGCGGCGGCCGGGCACGGCGTCTACGCCTGGAAGGGCGAGTCGCTCGACGAGTACTGGTGGTGCGCCCTCCAGGCCATGAACTTCTCCGGCGGACGGACGCCCGACCTCATCGTCGACGACGGCGGCGACGCCACCCTCATGGTGCACCTCGGCGTACAGGCCGAGAAGGACCCCTCCGTGCTCGACACGCCCTCGGGGAGCGGCGACGAGGCCGCGCTCAAGCGCCTGCTGAAGCGCGTTCTAGCGGAGCGGCCGGGCTACTGGACGGCGCTGGCCGGCGGCATTAAGGGCGTGAGCGAGGAGACCACGACCGGCGTGCACCGCCTGTATCAGATGATGGAGCGCGGCGAGCTCCTTTTCCCCGCCTACAACGTGAACGACTCGGTCACCAAGTCGAAGTTCGACAACCTGTACGGCTGCCGCGAGTCGCTGGCCGACGGCATCAAGCGCGCCACCGACGTGATGATAGCCGGCAAGGTGTGCGTCGTGGCCGGATACGGCGAGGTGGGAAAGGGCTGCGCCCAGAGCCTCCGCTCCTACGGCGCGCGGGTCATCGTCACGGAGATCGACCCCATCTGCGCACTCCAGGCCGCCATGGAAGGTTTCGAGGTGCGCACGATGGACGAGGCCGCGCCGCTGGGCAATATCTTCGTGACCGCTACGGGCAACATCGACGTCATCACGACGGATCACATGGCCGCCATGCCCGACCAGGCCATCGTCTGCAATATCGGCCACTTCGACAGCGAGATTCAGGTGGAAGCCCTCAAGCGGCTTCCGGGCGTCGAGGTGACGAACATCAAGCCGCAGGTGGATTCCTACCGCTTCCCCGACGGGCACCGCATCACGCTCCTGGCGGACGGGCGCCTTGTCAACCTGGGCTGCGCCACGGGTCACCCTTCCTTCGTCATGTCCAACTCGTTCACAAACCAGACGCTGGCGCAGATGGAGCTTTTCGCCCATCCGCACGAAGTCGGCGTCTATCGCCTGCCCAAGCGCCTCGACGAAGAGGTGGCGCGGCTCCATCTGGAGCGCATCGGCGTCCATCTGACGAAGCTCACCCCGGCACAGGCCGACTACATCGGCGTGCCCGTCGAAGGGCCCTATAAGGCTGAACACTACCGTTACTAATCCCCTGCCCGCCCGGCGCGGCCGCCAGCTCCGGCGGCGGCGACGGGCGGAATAATTTCCTCACATCATGAATCCCATCCTTAAGAAAATCCTGCCCGACGTCATTGCCGTCGTGCTCTTCATGCTCATCAGCTTTGCCTATTCCTATACGCCGGTGAGCCAGGGCATGGTCCTCGGCGGGCACGACTCGGCGGCCTCCATCGGCCAAGGGCAGGAGCAGCTCGACTACTCCGCCCGCCACGACGGCGAAGTGACCCGCTGGACCAATTCCATGTTCAGCGGCATGCCCACCTACCAAATCTCGCCCTCCTACGGGCCCACGCAGCTGCTGGGCAAGATCTCCAACCTCTACGGCCTGACCACGACGGGCGTGCTCTGCTACGTATTCATCCTCCTGCTGGGCTTCTACATCCTGATGCGGGCCTTCAACTTCAAGCCCTGGCTCTCCGCCTTCGGCGCGGTGGTCTGGGCTTTCTCGTCCTACTTCTTCATCATCATCGCGGCAGGACATATCTGGAAGGTGATGACCCTCGCGTTCATTCCGCCTACCATAGCCGGCCTCGTGCTCTGCTACCGCGGGCGGCTGCTCTGGGGCGGCGCGGTGCTGGCCCTTTTCACGGCCTTCCAGGTGCAGTCCAACCACGTGCAGATGACGTACTATTTCCTCTTCGTCATGTTCTTCCTCGTCGTGGCCTACGGCGTGGCGGCGCTGCGCAACCGCAAGGAGGCCAAGCTGGCGGCGGGCGCCGCCAGCGGGCCGGATGCGTCCGTCCTGTCCCTGACGCCGCGGACGTGGCTCCGGGCCACGGGCGTCGTCATCGTGGCCGGCCTGCTCGGCGTGGCGGCCAACCTGCCCAACCTGTACCACACGTATGAATACAGCAAGCTGACGATGCGCGGCGGCTCGGAGCTGACTCCACAGCCCTCGGCCGGCGGGCAGCAGCAAGGCGGGACGAAGGGCGGCGGCCTGGACTACGACTACATCACGCAGTGGAGCTACGGCCTGGACGAGACGCTCACGCTCCTCGTCCCCAACTTCAAGGGCGGCGGCTCGGGCAGCGTGATCACCGACGAGAATTATTACGACGAGCCCGTGCAGCGCCTCATACAGTATGCCCAGCCCGCGCAGCAGTACCTCGAGGCACACCCCGTGGAGGGCGGCGCGCTGCCCGGCGTCAACCAGTACTGGGGCGACCAGCCCATGACAGTGGGGCCCGTCTACGTCGGCGCGTTCGTCTGCTTCCTCTTCCTGCTGGGCCTCTTCGTGGTGCGCGGCCCGGTGAAGTGGGCCTTGGCGGCCGCTACGCTCGTCTCGCTGCTCTTCGCCTGGGGGCACAACGTCCCCGCCGTGACGCGCTTCCTCATTGACTGCCTGCCCATGTACAACAAGTTCCGGACGGTGTCCTCGGCCCTGGTCATCGCGGAGTTCACCATACCTCTGCTCGCCATGTTCGCCCTGGCCACGACGCTGACCCGCTCCGGCTGGGAGCGCACCCGTCGCGGCCGCGTAGGGCTGGCCGTGTCCGCCGCGCTGACGGCAGGCGTCTGCCTGGTGCTCTGGCTCTTCCCCGGCGCGGCCGGCAACTGCCTTTCCGGCGCCGAGTCCGCCACGATGGACGCCCTGACGCGCAGCGGCGCCTTCGACGCCCTCTTCGTCAGCGAATACACGGACGCCATAGCCGCCATGCGCCACGCCGTCCTCTCCCGCAGCGCCGGCCTCTCGCTCCTGGTTCTCGTGCTCTGCGGCCTCGTGTTCTACTTTTCCGCCATCGCGCGCCGCCGCCTGCCCGCCTGGGCCGGCTGCGCCCTGCTGGCGGTCATCTGTCTGCTGGACATGTGGGCGGTGAACAAGCGCTACCTGAACAAAGACAACTTCACCGATCCCGTGGTGCAGCGCGAGGGATTTGCCAAGACGCCTGCCGACGAGCAGATTCTGAAGGACCCCTCGCCGGACTACCGCGTCATCAGCTACGCCGCCGGCGACCCCTTCAACGAGAACACCACCAGCTACTGGCACAAGAACGTGGGCGGATACCACGCCGCCAAGTTGCAGCGTTACCAGGACCTCATCGACCGCCATCTGCGGCCGGAGTACGTGGCCTTCTACACCGCCGCGGCTGAGGCCGGCGGCGACCTCTCGGGGCTCAACCTGGACTCTCTCATTCCCGTGCTCAACATGCTCAACACGAAATACTTCATCCTCACCCCGCAGCTGGCCCTGCAAAACCCGGCGGCCAACGGTAACGCCTGGTTCGTGCGCAGCGTGAAGTTCGTCGACGGCGCCGATGCTGAGATGGCCGGTCTGACCGGCCTCGACACGAAGCGCGCGGCCGTGGCCGACGCCCGTTTCCGCCCGCAGCTCGACGGTTCGGCGCTCGACAGCGGCACTGTCCGGCTGACGGCCTACGAGCCCAACGAGCTGCACTACGATGTCAGCTCCGCCCGCGGCGGCCTCGTGGTCTTCTCCGAGGTGTACTATCCCGGCTGGACGGCCACCGTCGACGGGCAGCCCGCCGAGCTGGGCCGCGCGGACTACGTGCTCCGCGCCCTGAAGGTGCCGGCCGGCGCGCACAAGGTGGTCCTGGAGTTCCGCCCCGCCACGGTCAGCACCACCAACGCCATTGCCTACGCCGCCCTGGCCCTCGTGATGCTCTGCTTCGTGGGCGCCCTTGTCCTCGTCGTGGTGCGTCGCTTCCGCAAGGGCTGCGGCCCGGCCGGCAGCGCGCCGCAGTGCTGACGCGCGGAGCCGCCCGCCGAGGGCTTATCCTGAAAAAAACGGGGCCTATCCCAGCCGCTACGGGGATAGGCCCCGTTTTTCGCAGTCCTGGCCCTGCAGGCCGGCGGACCGCCCGCCCGACAAAAGGGCGGGAAAATTTGGCCCTTCCCTCCGGTTGGCGTATTTTTGCACTACGATTTGAAATTACTACACAAAGAATTATGAGTTTACAATGCGGTATCGTCGGTTTGCCGAACGTGGGCAAGTCGACCCTCTTCAATTGTCTGAGCAACGCCAAGGCGCAGTCCGCCAACTTCCCCTTCTGCACCATCGAGCCGAACGTGGGCGTCATCACCGTCCCCGACGAGCGGCTCAACCGCCTGGCCGAACTGGTGCACCCGGGCCGCGTGGTCCCCACGACGGTCGAGATTGTCGACATCGCGGGCTTGGTCAAGGGTGCCTCGAAGGGTGAGGGCCTGGGCAACCAGTTTCTGGGCAATATCCGCGAGACGGACGCCATCATCCACGTGCTGCGCTGCTTCGACGATCCGAACGTGGTCCACGTGGACGGAACGGTGGACCCCGTGCGCGACAAGGAAATCATCGACACCGAGCTCCAGCTGAAGGATCTCGAGACGGTGGAGAACCGCCTGCGCCGCGTGGAGAAGACGGCCCAGATGGGCGGCGACAAGTCCGCCAAGACGGAGTATGGCGTGCTGCTGGCCTACCGCGAAGCCCTGGAGAAAGGCAAGTCCGCCCGCACCGTGCAGTTTGAGACGAAGGAGGAGCAGAAGGCGGCCAAGGGCCTCTTCCTCTTGACGGCCAAGCCCGTGATCTACGTGTGCAACGTGGACGAGGCTTCCGCCGCCACGGGCAACGCCTACGTGGACCGCGTGCGCGAGGCCGTGGCCGAAGAGGGGGCGCAGGTGCTGGTGCTCGCCGCGCAGACCGAGGCCGACATTGCCGAGCTCGAGACCTACGAGGAGCGACAGCTCTTCCTGCAGGACGTCGGCCTGCCCGAGAGCGGCTGCAACCGCCTGATAAAGGCCGCCTACGCCCTGCTCGACCTGGAGACGTTCATCACCGCCGGAGAGATGGAGGTGAAGGCCTGGACCTACCGCCGCGGCTGGAAGGCCCCGCAGTGTGCCGGCGTCATCCACACGGACTTCGAGAAAGGCTTCATCCGCGCCGAGGTCATCAAGTACGACGACTTCGTGAAGTACGGTTCCGAGGCCGCCGTGCGCGAGGCCGGACTGCTTCACGTGGAGGGCAAGGACTACGTCGTGCAGGACGGCGACATCATGCACTTCCGCTTCAACGTCTGAATCCCCCACCCCACTCTTCTTAAACGCTCCGATTATGAATCTGCTTTACATTGTCTGGGACGTGAGCGAGACGGCCTTCCACATCGGCTCGTTTGCCCTGCGCTGGTATGCGCTCCTGTGGTGCTTGGGCCTGGTGCTGGCCTACGTCGTCGTCTACAAGCTCTACCGCGAGCAGCGCATCCCGATGGAGAAGTTTGACCCCCTCTTCTTCTATTGCTTCGTCGGCATCCTGGTGGGGGCGCGCCTGGGCCACTGCCTGTTCTACGAGCCGGGCTACTTTCTCTCCCACCCCGTCGAGATGTTCCTCCCCATCCGGCAGACGGCGGACGGCTGGCGCTATACGGGCTACAGCGGCCTGGCCTCGCACGGCGGCACGCTGGGCCTCATTCTGGCCCTGTGGCTCTATGTGCGCCGCACGAAGCTGAACATCATGCGTGTGGTGGACAACATCGCCATAGCCACGCCGCTGACGGCCTGCTGCATCAGGCTGGGCAACCTGATGAACTCCGAGATCGTGGGCAAGCCTACGGGTTCGGACTACGGTTTCATCTTCCCGAACAGCTCCGAGGCCTTCAGTCGCGCCCTGCCCTGCCATCCGGCGCAGCTCTACGAGGCGGCGGCCTATCTGGCCTTCTTCTTCGTGGGCTGGTGGCTCTACCGCCGCTTCCGCGACCGCGTGGGCACGGGCTTCTTCTTTGGCTGGTGCCTCTCGTCCATCTTCCTCTTCCGCTTTGTCGTGGAGTTCTTCAAGGCCGTGCAGGAGCCTTGGGAACTGCGCATGGTCAGCGCCATCGGCCTGAACCAGGGACAGCTGCTGAGCATCCCCTTCGTGGTCCTGGGCTTGTACTGCATGTTGGGGGGCAAATGGTGCCGCCGCCTGGGCGAGCGGCCGGCCGGGCGCAAGGCCTGAGGCCGCCCGCTCAGACGCAACGTAAAGCGACGCTTTCCGGCACCGGGCCGGGAAGCGTCGCTATCTTTGTAGCCGGACCTGTGGCCGGACTGGCTTATTTCAGGATGACCTTGCGGCCGTCGGCCGTGACGTAGACGCCGCGGGCGGGCTGCTTCACGCGGCGCCCGCTCAGATCGTAGTAGACGGTGGGCGCGTCGGCCTCGGTCGTCACGCCGCCGATGCCCGTCACGAGTTCGTCCGTAGTGAGGACGTAGGCCTCCGCCTGGCTGTCCGGCGCGAGGAAGTAGGCCTGGTTGGACGCGACGTTGCCCGTTGCCGTGCGGCGCAGGCGCATCACGGGGCTGGCGTCTGCCGTGTCGAGCAGATAGAGCGAGGCGCTCTCTACGGCGGCGGAGCGGAGCGTGCCGGAAAGGAGGTTGCCCTCTACGGCCGGCGCGTCGGCCACGATGGGCAGGCTGTACGTGCCCTCGGCGGCTTCGACGAGTACAGGCGTGCAGGCCGGCACGGCGCCGCTCACTTCCGCGAGGCGGAGGGCCGGGCGTTCGTCCCCGACGGTGCCGAATTCGGTCGCGGCGTAGGCTTTCACGCCGTCGGGCAGCTCAACGGCGAAGGGGTAGTTGGCTGTGGCCCATCCGCCGGCTACTTCGAGTTGCTGCGCGTCGACGGGCTCAATGTACCAGCGGGAGCCGTCCTCGCCGCTGGTCCAGGGCACGAGGCGGCGGCAGTCGGCGGCCAGGTGCAGGGCGTTGTAGGTGGCGTTGGCGCCGTTGGTGCAGATGAGGGCGCTCTTGCCGTCGATGGGTGACTGTACGAGGAAGGTACCGGCCGATGCGGCAGCGGCCAAGGGCGTCTCCTGCTCCACGGCCTGCGTGGCTCCGGCGAAGGCGGCGGCGTTGCCGCTGTAGAGCGTCCACGTATTGCCCGCTCCGGCGCGGAAGGTGAAGAGCTGGTCGGCGTCGGAGGCGTCGAGCCGTTCTACGGTCAGCGTCGATGCGCCGGGCACGAGGTAGAGCGTGGCGTTCTGCCGGCCTACGTTGCGCAGGCGGTACCAGCGGCCTTCCTCCAGGCGCACGGTGGATGCGGCGAGCAGGCGGTTGAAGGCGGCGCAGTCGTCGAGCGAGCCGCTCTGGGCGAATTGCGCGAGGGCGGCTTCCAGCCCGTCGCGGGCGTCGGGAGTGGCCGTGCCGACGTAGCCGGTGAAAACTACCGACTCAAGGCGCTGCTCTGCTTCGGCGCCGCGCATGAAGGCGGCGCGGTCCTCCGTCTGCGGGGCGTAGCAGTAGGCGCCGTCCGTGAGGCCCTCCAGGCTGTATTGCTTGTAGACTAAGGTGTAGTCGGCGTCGTGCAGGCGCTCCTCGTAGAAGAAGGCGATGGAGTCGTTGGCCTGCATCGTCATCGTGGAGTAGGCGGAGTTGAGGTAGCTGCTCTGGTGGCGGCCGTCCCAGCCTGCGGCGAACGTGGCCGGCGAACTGAAGTCGGCGTACTGTTCCAGCACTTTCCAGTAGAGGCCCACGTTGGCGCGTCCCGGTCCGAGCGGGAGCGACTGCAGGGCCACGTAGACGTTGGCGCCGTCGGCGTTGCGGCGGGCCGGGATGATGAGAATCTCGCCGTTGGTGCTGTTGTTCTGGCAGCTGACGCCGCCCTCGTAGCTTTCGGAGGCGACGGCCTGTCCCCAGTAGCCCTCTGCGCTGGCCACGTCGGTGTAGGAGAAGATGTTGTAGTAGCGTCCGCCACTCTTACGCGAACTGAGCAGGACGCTGCCGTCGGGCAACTCTTCGCACTTCGGCTCGTCGCCGGATCCGGCGGGCGAGACGTCGGTCGTACCGAGCGCGTGCCACGTCTCTCCGAAGTCGTCCGAGTAGACTACGCGGTTGCCGCCGGGGCGGGCACAGAGTGCGGCGTAGAGCCGGTAGTATTCGCCCACCTTCACGTAGCGGCTCTGGCAGATGCGGCCCGAACCGAAGAAGAGGCCGTTGACGTCGCCGAGGCTGCTGCCGTCGAAGAGCGAGTAAAGGGCTTCGGTGATGTCGGCCGGTGCGGACCAGGTGCGGCCGTTATCCTCGCTGTAAAGGCGTGCAACGCGGATGGGATTCTGCCGGGTGGAGGAGCCGTAGACCACGTTGCCGGCGGCGCAGATGAGCAGCACGCGGTCGCTCTCATGGTCGGCCACGAGCGCGGCATCGCCGTAGCCCGTGTCGGGCCTGCCGCCGATGCCTGAGCCGTCGGCCACGGTGAAGGCTTCGCCCCAGGTCTGTCCGTTGTCCGTACTGATGCGGCCCACGATGTCTACGTGTCCGTTACCGATGTCTGCCTTGCAGGGCCGGTAGTCGGAGAGGGCGAGCAGACTGCCGTCGTGAGTGCGGGCGATGGCCGGGATGCGGTAGGGGATGCCTCCCGAACGGCTGACGAAGAGTTCTGTGTAGGCTTCGGCGGGTGCGCCGCCGGGTGCTACCTTTACGAAGAAGCGCGCCGTGCGGGCAGCCGCCGTCGAGCCGTTGGCGGACGTGACGGTGAACGAAGCGGTCCGCTCGTCCAGGCCCTGGACGTCGACGCGGGCCGCCCCGTTGCCGCTGCACGTCACGGCCGTTCCGTTCGCCGGGGTAACGGTCATGTTCTGGGCGCCGGCGTTCGTGAAGTCGAAGCAGTAGGACAGGACGGCGTAGCCCTCAGACGCGGTGAGCGTGTAGGTGCTGCCGCCGCTCGTGGCGTAGCAGTCTATCGCGCTGCCTGCGGCCGCCATATCGTTGCGGTCGGTGCTGAGCGTGAGGCCCGGTTCCTGCGCCGTGCTGCTCCAGACCCTGGCGTAGGTGCCGTTGCCGTTGAGCGCGGTGAAGCTGCCGTGGCTCAAGTCCACCATGAAGGCGGTCGTGCCGGCCTCGTCCTGCGGGCTGGCGGCTTCGGGGCCGCCCTCGGCGCTGTCGTAGAGTACGATGCGCGACAGGCCGAAGAAGCAGCCGCCGTTGTCCGTCCCCTTCGAGGCCGTCAGGCGCAGGCTGAGCGAGGCGCCGGCCGTGGCGGGCGTCTCAGCCTCCAGCACCGGCAGGGCGGGGTGCGCGTTGTTCAAGTCATAGTCCGTCAGTGCGGCGAAGTCCGCGAGCGAGGCTGCGTCGGCCCCTTGCGCGGTGGTCAGGTTCCATTCCCTGACCTGGCCTTCCGCCTGGTACGCGCCGCTGCTGTTGAGGGCGTGGGCTTCGAGCTGCACGCGGTCGAAGGCGAAGCCGGGTTCCAGGCCGGTGATGTCGAGCTGGAAGGTCACGTCCTGTCCGCCCGTGGCGTTAGCGTCGGGGCAGAGCACGGAGGGCGTCACGGCCGTCCCCGTAGTCTTTAGTTCATGGGAAAGGGTGAGCGTGGCCTTTGCGCCCGGGATGGGCTGTCCGTCCTCGTCGGAGAGGAGCACGGCCACCTCGTCCGCTGTGGCGCCGGCCCGGACGAAGGAGATGCGCACCCGTTCCTGCGCGGAGACGGTGGCGGCGGCGAGCGAGCCGGCCAGGGCCGCCAGCAGCGCCACGCTTTTCAGTGTAAATATTTTCATGGGCAGTTGTATTTAAGTTAGTTGTCAGTGAGCGGAGTGAAGGGTAGGGGTCTTTTACTTCAGTAAGTCTTTGATGTCCTCCTTTCCCAGTTTAGAGAAGTTGTCCCGCATGGCCGTGTCGCCCTTGAGGTTTTCCAGGCGATAGTAGTCCATGAACCCCATGTTGCCGTCGCGGAGCGCCTGGGCCAGTGCTTTGGGCACCTCCGCCTCGGCCTGGATGACTTCGGCGCGGGCCTCCTGCGCCTTGGCCTTCATCTCCTGTTCGGTGGCCACGGCCATGGCGCGGCGCTCTTCGGCCTTGGCCTGGGCGATGTTCTTGTCTGCGTTGGCCTGGTCTATCTGGAGCGTGGCGCCGATATTTTTGCCCACGTCGATGTCCGCGATGTCGATGGATAGGATTTCGTAGGCGGTGCCGGCGTCGAGCCCCTTGCGCAGCACGAGTTTGGAGATGGAGTCGGGGTTTTCGAGCACCTCCTCGTGGGAAGCCGCCGAACCTATGCTCGATACGATGCCTTCGCCCACGCGGGCCAGGATGGTGTCCTCGCCTGCGCCGCCGACCAGCTGGTGGATGTTGGCGCGCACGGTGACGCGGGCCTTGGCGATGAGCTGTATGCCGTTTTTCGCCACGGCTGCCACTGGCGGCGTGTCGATTACTTTCGGGTTGACGGACGTCTGGACCGCTTCGAACACGTCGCGGCCGGCCAGGTCGATGGCCGTGGCCTTTTCAAACGACAGGTCGATGTTGGCCTTCGAGGCCGATACCAGGGCGTGGACCACCCGTTGCACGTGGCCGCCCGTCATGTAGTGCGCCTCCAGGTTGTCGCGCGTGATGGTGCGCAGCCCGGCCTTGTGCGCCTCAATCAGGCTCGGGACGATGACCGAGGGCGGCACGTTGCGGATGCGCATGAGAAAGAGCTGTATGAGCGAGATTTTCACGCCGGAGACCTTGGCCGAGAGCCACAGGAAGAAGGGCACGAAGTGGAAGAAGATGGTCAGCGCCACGATGATGATTATGGCGAGGATGACCGGGTAGATAATGGTAACGTTCATGAGTAAAAAGGTTTAGGGAATAAAAGACTTGCGGAAAAGAGCGGGCGTGCGCGGCTGTCAGCCGGCCTGGTCCAGCAGGCAGAGCAGGCGGTCCACCGCCTCGGGCCGCGTGGCCCAGCTGGTCACGAAGCGCACGGCCGACTCCGCCGCGCCGCGCGGGCCCCAGTACTCGAAGGAAGCCTCCGGCAACAGGCGGTCGATGAGCGTGTTGGGCAGGCGGAAGAACTGTTGGTTTGTGGGCGAGTCCACGATGGGCAGGAAGCCGCGGGCGGCGAAGCCTTCGCGCAGGCGCTGCGCCTGCTCCACGGCGTGGCGGCCCAGGCGCAGATAGAGCCCGTCGGCGAAGAGCGTGTCGAACTGCAGGCCCAGCAGCCGCCCTTTGGCCAGGAGCGCGCCGTGCTGCTTGACGAGACTGAAGAAGTGGGGCAGCGTCTGCGGTCGCGGCGCCACGACGGCTTCGCCGAAAAGCGCCCCGACCTTCGTCCCGCCGATGTAGAAGACATCGCACAGGCGGGCCACGTCGCGCAGCGTCACGTCCGTCCCCGGCGCAGCCAGGCCGTAGCCCAGCCGTGCGCCGTCAAGGTAGAGCGGAATGCCCGCCGCGCGGCAGAGCGCCGCCAGCTCCTCCAGCTCCGCCAGGGAGTAGAGCGTGCCCAGCTCCGTGGGGTGGGACACGTAGACGGCGCCCGGCGCCACCATGTGTTCGCGCGTATCGTCCGCTGCATAGGCATCCAGACAGGCCTTCAGCGTGGCGGCGGGCAGCTTGCCGTCCCGTCCCGGCAGCGCCAGGACCTTATGGCCCGAAGCCTCTATGGCCCCGGCCTCGTGTACGTTTATGTGGCCCGTGTCGGCGCAGACCACGCCCTCGTGCCGGCGCAGCAGGGCGTCGATGACGGTGGCGTTGGTCTGCGTCCCGCCGACGAGGAAGTGCACCGCCGCGTCCGGTTGCCCGCAGGCCTGGCGGATGCGCTCGCGTGCTGAGCGCGAGTAGCCGTCGGCGCCGTATCCCGGCGTCTGTTCCAGATTGGTCGCCAGCAGGCGGTCCATGATTTCGGGGCAGGCCCCTTCCATATAGTCGCAGTCGAAGTGGAGCATGGGTGAAGTGCTTGATGTAGCCGGCCACGGAGGCTGGTTCTGGCGGGAGTTGGCCGTTACGGCCGGCGTGTTTTTGCAAAAATAATGATTTTGAGCCGAATGTCCGCGTTTTCTCCGATGTATTTCTTTCATCACGTGCGGCGCCCTTTGCCGCGGCGCGCGGCTGTGCCGAAAACTCCCGCGCGCAGGGTGAGGGTGCCTGGCGCTTCGCGGCCGGTGACCGCGGCGACGGGGCTAAGGCGCGTGACGACAGGGCTAAGGCCAGAAACAACGGGGCTAAGGCGCGTGGCAAAGGGCGCAGACACACGGCGAGGCGGATCAGGGCCCGGGGCCGGCGGACAAAAAACTCCCGCCGGGACGCTGGGACCCGGCGGGAGAAGTCGTGGATGCGCTGTGGCGCGCGGTTTATTCGTCGGCAATGATGGTGAACTCGGCGCCCGAGGCATACTCGTTGCCGCCCTGCTCGCTCTGTGCCGTGAAGCGCACGTAGCGGGCCTTCACCGGCTTGGAGAACATGACGCGGCTGGTCTGCGTGCCGTTCTTGAAGGAACCCTTTGCCACGGGCTCGCTCCAAGTCTTGCCGTCGTCGCTCACCTGGATGGTGTAGTCCTTCACCCGTCCGTTGGGGCCGTCCTGGCGCGGGGTGTAGGTGAAGCCCTTCATCAGCTTGCTTTCGCCGGCGTCGAAGTCCACCCAGTGCGGGTACTTGGCCAGCGTGACGGAGTACATGGTGTGCCAGATGGTGTTCGTGTTGCCGTCGACCAGGTGGGCGGCGTTGCCGCTGCCCGGCTCTTCGCTCGAGGCGTAGACTACGACGAGCGGGATGCTTTCGATACGGTCGAAGGTGTTGCGCATCTTCAGCTCGGGCTGGTCCTTGTACCACGCGGTGACGGTGCCGCCTTCGCGGAAGTTCACCGGTCCGGCATAGGTCTGAGCCTTCTTGCCGTTGAGGCTGTAGAGGATGGTGCGTCCCGCTTCGGGGCTCTCGAGGGTGAGTTGCCCGGTGCGCGAGCGGCTGATGAGTACGGGTTTGCCGGCGGCTGCGGCCACGTGGGCCTGTGCGGCGGCGTTGCCGCTCTTGACGGGACGGATGATGAAGCCGAAGTCGTAGCCCGTGGCGTAGGCGCGGTCCTCGGTGAGGGGGCCGCCCTGTCCGCAGCTGTTGCCGCCGAGTCCGGTCACCTTGGCGTCGAGGTGGAGCGTCACGCTCTGGCTCTTGGGCAGCTGGTAGGGGTGGGGCGCCATCATGAGCTGCATCTGCGTCCAGGGCAGGGCCGATGCGGACATGACGCTGTCAGCCACGAAGGCCACGCCGTTGCCTGCGGCGTCGGTCAGCGCGCACCAGCGCACGTCCTCGCGGTTGCCCATGGCCTGGGGCTTGCCCAGGAGGATGCCTTGCTCGCCCACGGTGCTGCGGTGCAGCTCGATGTTCTGGCCTTCCTTGCGGTCGTTGTAGTTATTGATGGGGCCGCGGCCGTAGTAGGCGTATTGCTGCAGCTCGGTGGGCAGCTCCATGGCATAGCCGATGCGCGGCAGGGCCAGCGACGGCTTGTTGGAGGTGATGGCGCTCTGCAGCTCTACGGAGCCGTCGGGGTAGACGGTCCAGGTCTGGTTCGTGGTGAACTTGAAGTCGCAGGAGCGCGTCGTATCCTCGTCCACGGCGTAAATGCCGGAGGAGGGGTAGTTGAACTTCTGGTAGATGCGGGCGGGGTGGGGCGCCTGGCTTTCTACGGTGAAGGCCAGCGTGACGCTGCCGTCCTTGCCTGCGGCCTTGCTCCAGCTTGTCACTTTGTGCTGGAGGTTGTGCAGGCCGTTCTGTCCCCATTCGCCCCAGGCCCAGTTGTCGTTGTCGGTCGGGGCGCGGAAGGCGTCGAGCTTCGGTCCCTTGCCGTCGGCGATGACGGCGCGTCCGCCGTAGGTCAGGCCGTAGAGCGAGCCGGTCCGGGTGTCGAACTTGGCCTCGAATCCGTCGCCTGTCAGGCGTACGATGTCGCCCTTGGCGGTCTGCTTGACGGCGCCCTTGCCGGCGGCCTCGGCGATGCTCTGCACGCCCTCGGCGGCCTTCACGGGGAGCTGGGCCTCCATCTGCACGTAGCCCTTCTCGGCCCACGGCATGTCTTGGCCCAGGAGGAACTGCACTTTCACGAAGTACTCGCTCTGCGGATCGAGCGCGGCGTAGTCGTAGGGCAGGGTGAAGACTTGCTTCTGGCGCGGGCCGACGGCTGTGCGCGGGCCCTTCATGGCTGTGCTCTTCTCCACCTGCACGCCGTCCTTCCACAGGGACCACTCGATGACGTAGTCCGTCAGGGGCACGAAGTAGTTCTTGTTGAAGATTTCAATCTGGCCCTGCTTCATGTCGATGGCTTTCACGCCCACGTTCTGGTAGACGCGCTTCACCTCGAAGTATTGCGGTTTGGGCGAGAGGTCGGGCAGCATGACGCCGTCCATGCAGAAGGTGCCGTCGCAGGGGCGGTCGCCGAAGTCGCCGCCGTAGGCGAAGTAGCGGGTGCCGGTCTGCTTGTCGTAGGAGTAGATGCCGTGGTCCACCCATTCCCAGATGGCGCCGCCGATGAAGAAGTTGGTGCTCTCGATGGCGTCCCAGTAGTCCTGCAGGTTACCCGTGGCGTTGCCCATGGAGTGGCCGTACTCGGAGATGTGGTAGGGGTACTTCATGTTGTACTTGCCCTTGACGGCCTCGCGCACCCAGGGGATGCTGGGATACTGGTTCGAGCCGATGTCCACGATGTCGTTGTTGCGCTCGTACTGCACGGGGCGGGAGGTGTCGAAGGCCTTGATGGCTTCATAGGCCGCAACGAAGTTCTTGCCCGGTCCGGCCTCGTTGCCCAAGCTCCAGAGGCAGATGGAGGGGTGGTTCACGTTGGCGTGGACCATTTCCAGGTTGCGCGCCACGTGGGCGTTTTTCCACTCGGCGGGGTGGGAGAGGCTGGCCTCTCCGTAGTAGTACTCGTGGCTCTCGATGTTGGCCTCGTCCTCCAGGTAGAGGCCGTACTTGTCGCAGAGGTAGTACCAGTAGGGATTGTCGGGGTAGTGGCTGTTACGGACGTGGTTGATGTTGGCCCGCTTCATGAGCATCACTTCCTTTTCCATCTGCTCGCGGGTGATGGCGTGCCCGCGCTCGGGGCTGGTCTCGTGGCGGTTCACGCCTTTCATCTTGATGGGCTGGCCGTTGAGGTAATAGTAGCGGCCGGCGAGTCCGAACTCGTCCGCGCTGGCGGGCGTGTCCTTTATCTCGATCTTGCGGAAGCCGACTATGGTGGAGAAGGTCTCGACCGTGCGGCCCTTCTTGTCCTTGAGCTCGCCCACGAGCGTGTAGCGGTAGGGGCGCTCGGCGCTCCAGGGCTTCACGGCCGTGCCGGCCTGAAGGGTGGTGCTGACGGTGCACTCGCCGCCGGTGGCCAGCTGCTCCACGGGCGCGCTCACCGTGACGCCCTCCACGAGCTGGTTCTCGTCGCTGTAGAGCTTGTTCTCATAGAGCGAGTAGGTGAGGGTGTAGTTCTTCGCCTTCTTGCCGTAGTTGCGCACGTAGGTCTTGATGTTGAGCGTGGCGTTGGTGTAGGTGGCGTCGTAGTCGGGGATGGCCACGACATCGCGCACCTGCATCTGCGGCTTGGACGTGAGGTAGACGGAGCGTATGATGCCCGGCAGGCGCATCATGTCCTGGCTTTCCAGGAAGGAGGCGTCCGAGTTGCGGTACACTTCCACGGCCACGACGTTCTCCCGTCCGGCCTCGACGTAGGGGGTCACGTTGAACTGCGCCAGGTTGCGCGAGTTCTTCGAGAAGCCCACGTAGCGTCCGTTCACGTAGAGATAGAAGAAGGAGTCCACGCCGTCGAAGTTGAGGTAGATCTCGCGGCCGTCCCAGTCGGAGGGGACGGTGAACGTGCGGCGGTAGGAGCCTACTTCGTTACGGTCCTTGTACGTGGGCCAGTCCTTTGGCGGGGTGCGCATGACGCCGCCTTTCCAGTCGCCCACTTTCACGGAGTGCTGGAAGATGACGCGCTGGTTCGAGTAGATGGGCACGCCGTACTTCAGCGAGCCGTCCTTCTGGATGCCTACGACGTTCCAGCACATGGGCACCTGCACCTTGTCCCAGCCGCTGGCATCGTAGTCCGTGCGGTAGAAGTCGGCGGGGCGGTGTGCGGGGTCGGGCGCCCAGTGGAAGTCCCACTGGCCGTCGAGCGACTGCCAGTAGGCGCTGGCTTCGGGCAGCACCTTGCGCGCGCTCTCCACGTCGGCAAACGAGAAGAACCAGGCGTGCGGCCGCTCCTTGTTGTAGGCCAAGGAGTCGGGGCTCTGCCACTCCATGCCTGTGGGTGCCTCCATGTCGCCGTAGTAGAAGCCGCCGGGGGCGGGTACCACGTCGGCCCAGAGCGGGACGGAAAGGCAGCCCAGAAGCATCGTCAATGTTTTCTTGTACATACGTTTCGGGGTATTAAGGTTTATAGTTAGGACAATTCTGCACAAAAGTACGAAGTTTATTTTGCATGAGGCTTGCCGGATGTCACTTTTTCTGCTCGCAGGGCGGCGCGTGTCCGGCCGGCGCGCTCTTTTCCCGCGGTGGCGATACGGCGCCGCAGGAATAGGGCGGCGCGTTTATTGGGCTAAGCCCCGTGGCTACGGGGCTTAGCCCAGTTTTTACGGGCCTTAGCCCCGTGGTTGCGGACTTACTCCGGGCGGAAGCGGCCGCCGGTGATGTCGGCAAGGTCCAGGGCGCGGTAGACCATCTGGTAGGCGCCGGGCTCTTCTTCATAGAAGAATCCGATGCGGCCGTCGGCCTGGAGCGTCATGGTGGAGTAGGCCGAGCCCTTGTCCGACACCTCGTAGCTGCCTTCCCAGTCCGCGGCGAAGGCGCGCGGCGTGAGGTAGTCCGCCCGTCCGGCCAGTTCTTTCCAGTAGAGCGTCACGTGGCTGCGGGCCGGACCGGCGGGGACGCTCTGCAGCGCCAGCCACGTGCGGCGGCCGGACGCGTCGCGGGCGGGGAGAATGAGGATTTCACCGTTGCAGGCGCCCCCTTCGTTGCGGATGCCGCCGGGGACGGTCTTCGAGTCGACGGGCGCGCCCCACACGCCGCGTGCGGCGTCGGCATCGGTGTAGCGGAAGATATTGAAGTAGCGCCCGCCCTGTTTGCGCGAACTCAGCAGCACGCTGCCGTCCGGCAGTTCCTCGCACTTCGGTTCGTCGCCCTTCGGGGCGCAGGACTGCGTGGCGCTGCCCAAGATGTCCCACGTGCGGCCGAAGTCGTCGGAGTAGACTACGAAGTTGCCGCGGTGCGTGCACAGCGCGGCGTAGAGGCGGTAGTAGCGGCCCGTCTTTATCTGCCGGCTTTGGCAGATGCGTCCCGATCCCATGAAGAGGCCGCCTATGTGTCCGCCGAAGAGGCCTTGGTAGAAGCGTTCGGTCAGGTCGGCCGGCTGCTCCCAGATCCAGCGGTCAGACTTGCGGTCCCAGCTGGCGCGCGTGGCGACGACGCGGAGCGGGTGCGCGGGTGTGGATTTCCAGTAGGGCACGTCGCCCGAGGCGCAGACCAGGAGCAGCTCGCGCCGCTCGCGGTCGGCCACGAGGCAGGCGTCGCCGAAGCCCGTGTCGGGGCCGCTGCCCGTGCCGACAAGCACCTCGAACGGGGTGCTCCAGGAGGCACCGTTGTCGTCGCTCGTACGGCCCAGGATGTCCACGCGCCCGAAGCCGATGTCGCCGCCGCAGGGCCTACGGTCCGAGAGGGCTACGAGCTGGCCGCCGCGCGCCGTGGCGATGGCCGGGATGCGGTAGGGGAATCCCGTCGAGTCGCCGGTGTGGAACAGGACGGTCTGCGCCTGTGCGCCGAGGGCGGCCAGCAGGCAAGCAAGGGTAAGGAGTAGTCTGTACATGATGGGGTAAAGGTTTAAGGATGAAACATGGCAAGGTTATTCGCCCCACGAGGCGCGGTCCAGATTGCGGTAGCCCACGGCTTCGGCCACGTGGCGCGCGCCGGTCTGCCCGGCCCCGTCCAGGTCTGCTATGGTGCGTGCCACCTTGAGCACGCGCTCATAGGCGCGGGCCGAGAGGCCGAGCGTCTTCATGGCGCGCTCGAGCAGGGCGGCGCCGGCTGGGTCGGGCTGGGCGTAGCGCTGCAGCTGGCGGGCGGACATCTGGGCGTTGCAGTGCGTGGCGGGCTCGTCGCGGAAACGGGCCGTCTGCGCGGCGCGTGCCGCCACGACGCGCTCGCGGATGGCGGCGCTGGGCTCTCCGGCCGGCGCCTGCGCCAGTTCGTCCACGGGGACGGGCGCCACTTCTATCTGGATGTCGATGCGGTCCAGCAACGGGCCCGAGATGCGGTTCATGTAGCGTTGGATCTGTCCCGGCGTACACACGCAGCGGCGCGTCGGGTGGTTGTAGTAGCCGCAGGGGCACGGGTTCATGGAGGCCACGAGCATGAAGGAGCAGGGCAGCGTCGCCGTGTATTTGGCCCGCGAGATGGTGATGACGCGGTCCTCGAGCGGCTGGCGGAGCGTCTCGAGCGCGGAGCGGCTGAACTCCGGCAGTTCGTCGAGGAAGAGCACGCCGTTGTGGGCCAGGCTGATTTCGCCCGGCTGGAAGGTGCTGCCGCCCCCGATGAGGGCCACGTCGGAAATGGTGTGGTGGGGGCTGCGGAAGGGGCGGCGCGTGATGAGCGAGGTGTTGCCGTCCAGCTTCCCGGCCACGGAGTGGATTTGCGTGGTCTCGAGGCTTTCGGACAGTGTGAGCTGGGGCAGGATGGAAGGCAGCCGCTTGGCCATCATGCTCTTGCCGCAGCCGGGACTGCCCGCGAGGAGCAGGTTGTGCCCGCCGGCTGCCGCCACCTCGAAGGCGCGCTTCACCTGTTCCTGGCCCTTGACGTCGGCAAAGTCGAGCGGGTCGTCGCCCTGGGCGGCGAGAAACTCGGCGCGGGTGTCCACCACGACGGGCTCCAGGCCGCCGCGGCCGTCGAGCAGTGCGGTGACGTCCGTGAGCCGTTCCGCGCCGTAGACGCGCAGGCGGTCCACGACGGCCGCCTCGCGGGCGTTTTGCCGCGGCACGATGAGGGCGTCGTAGCCCAGCTGCCGCGCCTTTATGGCGATGGGCAGGGCGCCTTTCACCGGTCGCACCGAGCCGTCCAGGCCGAGCTCGCCCACGAGCATGACGCGCCCGAGCGCGTCCGTGCCGACCAGCCTGGCGGCCGCCAGGAGGGCGACGGCCAAGGGAAGATCGTAGCCCGAGCCCTCCTTGCGCACGTCGGCCGGGGCGAAGTTGACCGTCGTGTTCATCTGGGGCAGACGGTAGCCCGAGTTGGTCAGCGCGCTCTCCACGCGCATGCGGCTTTCGCGCACTGCGCTGTCGGGCAGCCCGACCATATAGAAACTGTCGCAGCCCTTCCACGTGTTGACTTCGAGGAATACGGGCATGGCCTTCAAGCCGCAGAGCGCGGCGCTGTTCACTTTGACAAGCATGGGCAGATTAGGGTTAGAGGATAGCGGGCCGGGCGCCGCGGCGCTCAGCCGGCAGGGATGATGTCGCTCACGCGGCGCTCCAGGTCGTCGATGGCGACGTCGCGGGCCACGATGCGGCCCTGGGCGTCGACGAGCAGGACGCCGGGCACGTAGCGCAGTCCCAGTTTGCGGACCAGGGGGCTGTCGAACGTGAGGCCGTCGCACACGAGCGGGCCGTCCAGACTGTCGCGTTCGGCGCGGCGGCGGCAGCGCACGGGGTCGGCGTCGAGCGATACGGAGAGTATGGCCAGCTGTTTGCCGTATGCGCGCTGCAGGCGGCGGAGCTTGCGGATGAGCGGCGTGCTGCCGTTGCTCCACGAGGCCCAAAAGGCCACGACGAGCGGGCGTCCGGCGAAGTCGCTCTGCCGCACGGCGCGGCCGTCGATGTCCGTGGCGCTGAAGTCCGGCAGTCTTTGTCCCTCGGCCGTGAGCAGCATCCCGTTGAGGCGGTGCCCCAGGGCGGTGAGCGCGGCGTTGTGCGGCTGCGCCTTGCGCAGGTCGGCGAGGAGGGAGCGCGCGACGTCGGCGTCGGGCTCGCCGGCCGTGGCGAAGTAGCGCTTAAAGACGGCATAGGCGGCGAGTGTGGCGGCGTGGCTGCGGATAAACTCTCCGGCGGCCAGGCGGGTGTCGCTTTCCCGTTTCCCGCTGTTCTCGCGGCGGAAGTCACTGAGCAGCTCGTTGTCCGGAGTGCCCGTGATCTCGGCCTCCGACAGGCGGGAAGCGTCGCCGCTGATGCGGACTTTCTCGCCCGGTCCGGCCACGATGTAGGTCTGTGAGAAGTTGGGGTAGAGCAGGGTGAGCACGGCGGGGGCCGCCATGGGGCGCTCGTAGGAGAAGGAGCCGTCGCGGATGGTGATGGTGTCGAAGAAGGGGGCGTTGCCCTCGTCGCAGTAGATGAAGAACTCGGCCTGGCTGATGCCGTCGAGCCGCCCGTCGAGCCTGAAGCGGTCGGAGGGCGACGAGCAGGCGGCCGCGGCCAGCAGGGTCAGCAGCCAGAGCGCGGCGGAGAGGCGCGGAAGGGGTAGGCGGATTTTCATGCGGAAAAGAAAAGGAGGAGCCGGAGCTATGGCCTCCGACTCCTCCGCTATTCAGGATTGTTTCAGTCAGTGGATTTACTTCACGAGGCTCTGGAAGGTGGCGTCGTTGAAGAGTGCGGCGAACTCGAGGTCCTTGGCGGCGTAAGCCTTGAGGGAGGCGTCCTTCTGGATGGCCTCGCGCAGGTTGGTCAGGGCCGTGGAGGTCTGGTTTGTGCGGGCGTTGACGATGGCCTTGAGGTAGCTCGTCATGGCGTCGGGCTTGGCCACGTTGGTCAGGGTGCTGGCGGCGGCGGTGTAGTCCTTGTTCAGGATCTGTGCCAGGGCGGCGCTGTTCGTGTTGACGCCGGAGAGGTCGTTGGCGGCCTGTGCGTAGTTACCCTTGGCTATGTTGAGGTTGCCGACAACTTCCTTGTAGTTCTTGGCGGTCGTGGCGCGGCCGGCGTAGTTCTCGGCCTCGGTCACGTTGCCCTGTGCCAGCGCGAGGAGTGCGCGGTTGGCGTTGACCTCGGCTGCATCGCCCTTCTTGCTGGCTGCCTGGTCGAGGTAGTTCTTGGCGGCTGCGAGGTCGCCCTTCTGCATGGCGAGGATAGCCAGGTTGTTGTAGGCGCGGTAGTCGCTGGGGTACTGCTGCGTGGTCTTGGTGTAGATGTCCGTCTGCTCGGCGGGGTCGTTGGTCAGCGTAGCGGCGTAGAGCATTTCCTCTACGGAGAGCTTCGAGGCGTCGCTCTTGTACTGGGCCTGAATCTCGTCGTCCGTGCGGCCAATGACGTTGTAGCTCAGCGTCAGGCGTGCGCGGCGCAGTTCGGGAAGGATCTCGTCGGCCAGCTCTTTGTAGGCGGCGGAGATGTTACGGATCTGCGTCTCGCGCTCTTCGGGATCCTGATACATGGAGAGGACGCGCAGGATGACGTCCTTGTCCTGCAGGTTGGACTGCTCTACGAGTTCCTTGAAGCCGTCCCAGTCTTCGGCGGTGTACTTGCCGTCGATGTCGGCGTCGAGGTCGATTTTCTTCAGCTCGCCTTTCAGGTAGTTCGTCGAGGTGCCTTCACGCTTCTCGGCCAGCTGCTTGTTGAAGTCGAAAGCGCCATCGGGCGATGCGTAGGCGGACACTTCGATGCCGTCGAGCTGCAGGCCCTTCTGGTCGGCCTTGATGTCGCGCAGCATCTGTACGAACTCCTGTACGGATACGGTCTCGAGCTCGCTGCTACGTACCTTGGCCTGGTTGATGAGGTATTTGATCTGTGCCTTCTTGGTCTGTGCGATGGAGTACTGGTAAGCGTCCTCGCCGAGTGCGCCGTTGGCGTTGGCGGCGGTGCGGCCTACGAGGGCGGACGTGGCGATGACGCCGTCGGCCACCTTCACTTCAGGCACCTCTACTTCCTTCTTGCCCACGCGGGCTTCGAACGTCAAGTAGAGCTCGCTCTTCTGCATGGCCGGTACGTACTCGAAGGAGTTGCGCATGGTGTAGTTGCCGCCCATCTTGTAGGAGATTTCCTGGTCGTTGCCTTTCACCTTCTCGCCCTGGAACGTGGCGGACTGGCCCTTGGCCTCGCCGCCTTCGTAGCGCAGCACGGGGATGACCGTCACGACGGCTTTCTTCTTCATGTATTTCTCCGGGAAGCGGCCGTCGATCGTGACGGGAACCTGGCCGGACACGGCCTCCATGGGGGAGGGCGTAACGGTGAAGTTGTCGGCGGAAAGTTCGCCGAGCTTCTTGCAGGACGTCAGCACGAGCGTGGAAGCCAGTGCCAGCGATAAGTACACATTACTTTTCATACAGTATGATTTTGTTGAGGTATTTCTTGGGGCAAAGATAAGCAATTATCTGCACGACAAGCTCCGGCCTTCTTTTTTTTTTCTTACCAATCATTAAAATCCGGACAAACCGGCGGCGAAAATGGTCTTATTGTCATAGGAATTGCGCACTCGCGCCCCGTTGTGTGCCGTTTGTCGCAGGCCGTCCGTCCTTGCCCGGGTGTCGTTCCGCAGGCGGCGTGCCCGCCCGGACCGGCGCGCCGCCCACGGGGCTAAGGCCAGTTCCGACGGGGCCTATCCCCGTTTTTACGCGCCTAAGCCCCGTTTCCGCCGGGCGGTGCGCTGCGGCCCGGCTTTTTTTCGTAAATTTGCCG
>CALUIN010000011.1 GCA_944320745.1 uncultured Alloprevotella sp.
GCTGGGAGGTGAAGGACGGCGGCGGCCGCTCCGCGGGCTACCGCAAGTGGAACGACTTCCGCGAACGCTGGGAGGTGTTCGACGCCCGCGGCCGCATGATCGCCTACTATGCGTGGAACGACTTCCGCCGCCGCTGGGAGTATTTCCGCATATAGCCGCGGGGCGGCTTGCCCCGGATCGGCCGGCCCGCGGCGCGCCCGGCCTCAGCCGCGGGCCGGCCAGCGGTTGCCGATGAACTCGGGATGCCCGTGCGGGGAGACGACGCGGGCCGGGACGCCGGCGGCCGTCGTGTCGGGCGGCACGTCGCGCGTCACCACTGCGCCGGCGCCGATGGTGGCCCCCGCGCCGATGTGCACGTGCTCCACGATGCAGACCCCCGGGCCGATGTAGACGCCCGGGCCGATGACGGCCGCGCGCCCTTTGTTCGACCCGATGGTGGTCAGCTGGCTCAGGTTGACGTTGTCGCCGATGACGGCCGTCGGGTTGACGATGGTGCCGAAGGCGTGGCCTATGTAGAGGCCGTAGCCTATGCGCGTCGTGGGGTAGATCAGCAGCCCGTAGCGGCGGGCATAGCGCCGGTGCATCAGGCGGCACAGCGGCCAGGCCCAGCCGCGCCAGGCCGCCAGCCGAAGCCACAGGCTGAAGCCGAAGGCCGGATTGCGCCAGGCGTAGAGCCACATGGCGGGCAGCGAGGCGCGGCGGCCGGTGTAGCGGTAGTAGTCGCTGCGGACGTACTCCCAGCACTCCGCATACGAGCGCGGCAGGCGGGGACACTCCTCCGCCGCGCGGTTTTCTTCAGGTTTTTCCATGCGTTTCTCTTCTGTTGCGCGAACGCCAGGTGTCCGGACGAAGCGGGGAGGGGGAGGCCAAGGGCCAGAAAAAGCATGGACCGGAAATCTTACCATGCTCTGGGCTCTTGGCCTTGCCCTCCTGATACGATAAGTCCTGCCCATGCTGTCGCACGGGCGTCCGCGAACTTATCCGAGTATCAGGCTTGCGGGTAAATACGGCCAAGTATTCAGAGCAATGTCGGACAGATAGCAAACGCTGGTTGTGAATATGTCTGTTCTTTTTTTTCGGAGGAATTATTTCATTGGCTTTGTTCTCTCTTTTCGGGGTTGTGGGAATATACGGAATTTGCCGGCAAATATAAGCATTTGCCGGCAAAGAACGGGTGTGGGGCATGAGGTTTCCGCTTCTGCCCGGTCAGGGGGCTGCGGGGCGGCGCAGGCGTGCTGTGATGTCGGCCAGGGCGCCGCCGGGCCCTACGCGGTAGAGGCGCTGGTTGGTGTGCGGGTCGGAGAGCGGGCCCCGGTCCGCGCGCCAGGGTCCCAGCTTCACGTAGTCGAAGGCGTCGGGGCGGAAGGCTGCCGGAAGCCTCTCGCAGCCGCTGTACCAGCCCGTGCGCAGCTCGCGGCCGTAGCTGCGCCTGACGGCCGCGAGCAGCCGCGCCACGCCCGCGGGGTCGGCGTCGCCGCCCATGAGGCCCACGCACGTCACCTCGCCGCGGTAGTCGTCCAGCAGCGCCAGCAGCCGCTCCTCGGTCAGTTCCTCGCCCGTGTCGCCCTGGAGCCACGCGCTGTGGCATCCCGGGCAGCGGTGCGGGCAGCGGGAGAGGTTGACGGCCAGCGTCACCTCGTCCGGGAACTCCTGGAACACAATGTCGTGGTTCACGTACTTCAGCATGTTTCTTCGTTTTGTAGCGTGCGTGCCGCGTGGGCGTAGTAGCGGCGCGCCGCCTCCTTCTGGCGGTCCAGCGAGAAGTTGGACACGCGCTTCAGGTAGCCGATGACGCGCGTGAGGTAGTCCACGTCGTGCGAGTGGCACTCGGGGCATTCCTTCAGGTAGCGTTTGTCGATGTGCCCGCAGGCGTTGCACAGGGTGTTTGGTATGTTGAACGTGAAGTAGTTGCACCCCTCGCGGGCCGCCACGCGGAGCAGCTGGCGGTATTGCGCGCGGCTCAGGTGCTCGTCCAGGTTCATGTGGAGGGCCGAGCCGCCGGTGAGGTGGCGTATGTAGCGGCGGCCGTGCAGGCGGAACTTTTCGATGATGTCCGTCGTGGGGTCCTCCACCACGTAGAAGTAGCTGTTGTAGCAGTCGCGGGGCACGCGGTAGCCGTCCTCGCGGTCCCAGCGCGCCATTTTCACGCCGACGTTCTCGGCCGGAATCATCTCGCAGTTGAAGAGCACGTCCTTCGAGCGGTACTGCTTGTTGTAGCGCTCGATGAGTCCGAGCACTTCGCCGGCGAAGCGCTCGTAGTCCGGATTGTCCGAGATGCTGATGCCCAGGCTCTCGGCCGCTTCCACCAGACCGTTCACCCCGATGGTGAGGTATTGCCGGCGCAGGTTGATGTAGCCCGCGTCGAAGAGCGGGAGCATGCCCTTGTCCTTCATCTCGCGCAGGTTGGCGTCGTAGGCCAGCTGCACACGGTGGGCCAGGTCGACCACTTCCTCCAGCAGTTCCAGGTAGGGCCTCCCCTCGCGCACGGCCTGCTGCACGCAGCGGTTCAGGTTGATGGTCAGCACGCTCTTCGAGCCGGTCGAGACGCCGCCGGCCCCCAGCGTATAGCTGAAGCCGTTGTCCTGGATTTCGTTGCGCAGGCGGCAGCAGGAGGAGAGCGAGTCGGCGTTGTCGCTCATGTAGGTGAAGAAGGAGTGTCCGGCGGCATACATCTCCGCCGTGAAGTCGGCGTAGTCGCGGTCCAGGGCGTCGCCGTCGCGCGTCAGGAGGGCCATCGTCTCGACCGGGAAGGTGAGCACGGCCCGCGTGCGCTCGGCGTTGAACCAGCGCATGAAGCGCCGCTGCAGCCAGTCAAGGGCCGGCCAGCTGGGGCGCGAGCCGTCCGGGAAGCGGAACTCGCCGAAGAGGCTTTCGAAGTAGTAGCGGTCGTAGTAGGAGATGTTCCAGAAGACGGACTGGTAGTTGCGCGCGCCGGCGGGCTGGTTGATGGAGTAGACGATTTGCTCGAAGCAGTCTGTCACGACCTTGTCTATGGTGCGTCGGCGCAGGGAGAGGTCGGCCGGGGCGTCGGGGCGCAGGTAGTAGTCCGGCCCGTATTCCAGTTCGAGGAAGTGGCTCATGTACATGAGGAACTCCGGCGTGGCGCAGGCTCCCGAGAGCATGCTCGACACCATGAACACCATGTTGACGAAGCCGCCGCAGAAGGACTTCAGGTTGGTGGGCGCCGAGGCGTTGCCGCCGATGGAGCGCGTCCCGCCGAGCAGCCAGGGATACATCGTGATGGCGGCGCAGTAGTTGGCCAGGCTCGTCTCGTCGTTCTTGTAGAGGAAGTGGCGGCGCAGCAGGTCGAGGTAGCGCGCGGCCGTCTCCTTGCCGTACATCTGGCGGATGCGGTCGCAGAGCAGGCGGCGGTTCAGGCGGATGAAGCCCGGCTTGGGCAGCTCGCCGATGAGCGTGGCGATGTTCTTGTGCTCCACGTTGGCGTTGGCGTCGTACTTCGAGCCGGTGGCGGCGTTGGCCGAGGTGCAGTAGTCCGCCAGGAAGCGCATGCGGGCCGCCGTCTCGCGGTCTTCGCCGTGGCGGTAGCGGTAGAGCATGAAGGCCTTGGCTGCGGCGAAGTGGCCGGCGGCCATGAGGGCCGTCTCCACCTGGTCTTGGATTTCCTCCACGCCCATGCCGTCGTGCAGGCGGAGGCGGGCGGTCAGCGCGTCGAGGGCGGCGCCGTCGGCCGGATGGCCCGTGGCGGCGAAGGCGCGGCTCATGGCGGAGCGGATTTTTCCGATGGCGAACGGCTCGGTGGAGCCGTCGCGCTTGCGGATGAAGCGGTTTTCTGAAGTCATAATGTGGCGGATTTTTGGCCGGAAGGGACAGGCCGCGGCGGGGGAGCGTCACACGCTACGCGCCGGGCGCGCTTTCCGTCGCGCCGGAGAGTACGGCCGGTTTCCTTTCCGGGAAATTTTTCAGGATGTTGCGGATGGACGTCGGGCCGTGGCTCCTATTCCCGGGAGCTCCGGCCCGAAGGGCGGACTTAACGGCAGGTCTTCTGGCTCGTCCCTTTCCGAATCCCTTCCCGCACCGCGCGGGTGCAGTGGATGTAACGATTTGGAAATCATGATGGGACACACAGCAGCGGGTACTGTCGCCGATTCGCACGGCGTTCCCTCTTGGCCGCGGCGCGCGGGGCGCGCGGAACCGTTGTCGCAGCGGCAAAGGTACGCAAAAAATCCCGGTCGGAGGAGCGGCCGGGATTTCTTTTTCCGGGAAATTTTCTATCTCGTTCATCCAGAAGGATATTCCGAAACGGGAAACTTTTCCTGCTCTCCCCTTCGTTTCCCTGCCTCTCTTTCCTGTGCGCGGGCCAGTTCCCGTCAGTCCGTCCCTAAGCCCTCTGCGGACAGGGCTGCCTCGTGGTCCAGGAGGGCTTTTTCGGCGTGCAGGTCGCGCAAGTCCAGCTTGGGCGAGGGGAGTGTGGACATCTTGATGGAGTCCGCCGCGCCGCATACGTAGTCGAAGATGAGGCGCTCCTCTTCGCTTTGCCCTTCGGGCGCGATGAGGCGGGCGGGCAGTTCCGCGAAGTCGTCGGGGCGGTACGCGTCGTCCAGCTTGACCAGGACGATGCGGCGAGCTATGGGGTTCTTGTTGTAGTCGGGGACGAGGTAGAGGCCGCGCAGCAGGCGGATGTCTTCCAGGAAGGGCAGCTGGAGGTAGACCGTGACGAGCGACATGGCCGGTTCCTCGAAGGCGTTGAGCAGGAGGTAGAGGATTTGCCGCTCCTGGAGGATGCCGATGCCCTCGCGCACGGAGCCGTGGACGCTCTTGCGGCCGGCGCGCAGGCAGGCGTCGCCCGGCGCGAGGTAGAAGGGTTCGGCCTTGAGCGCGCGCCGAGGAGGAGCAGCTGTAGGACATGTATGTGCCCTGCAGGCGGCCCAGCCGGTCGGACGAGGCGGCCGTGCTCCGTTCCAGCAGGCGGAGGAAGGGCGGCGTGGCCGAAGGGCGCGGCGGGCTGTAGGCGGCCACGTCGCGGAGCAGGCCGGGCAGCATGGCCAGCAGCCGCTTGCGCGAAAGGTTGTTCACGTTGGCCAGCGCGGCGTCGAGCGCGCGGTCGAATCCGTCGCGGCCCACGCGCTTGCTAAAGGCGGGCAGCACGGTGGCGTGGAGGGCCGAGAGGACGCTGGGCTGCACCCCTGTCCGGGCGGCGATGTCCTTCATGCGGGCGCCGTCGCGCCGCAGCAGGCGCAACCGTTCGTAGAGGTCGAGCAGTTCTTCTTCTTCGTTCATGTCTGTGGGTCTGCGAAGTCCCGCCAGGGATTCCGGCAGTGCAAAGGTGGGGCGGAGAAATGTCGCGGACGTGAAGGTTTTGTTACAAAGCGGATATATGTATGCTAATTCATCCGCTGGTCGCCGGATTTCATGAATGATTTATCGCGATTCATAGCCCGGGTGGCCGCGGGGCGCGACCTTTGCACTCCGGAAATCCATAAGTGAACATGATACCGAAGACTGCAAAACTTATTGTATTCAGCGGGCCCGGCGTCCCGCTGCGGATGGAGGAGCGGGAGCTTCCCGCTCCCGCCGAGGGTGAAATCCTCGTGCGCAACACGTATGCCACGCTCTGCCGGAGCGACCTGAGCACTTACCTGGGCCGCCGCGTGGAAAAGACGCCTACCATCCTGGGCCACGAAATCGTGGGCCGCATCGTGGCCCTGGGTTCGCCTCTGTCCGGACTGGACGGCAGGCCGCTCCGTGTGGGCGACGTCGTGACGTGGGCCATCTATGCCGCCGACCCTGCCGGACCCATGGCGCGGCGGGGCATACCGCAGAAGGCGGCGGACCTCTTCAAGTACGGCCACGAGCGATTGACGCCGGAAAGCTCGTGGCACGGCGGCCTGGCGGAGTACACGCTGCTGCGCCGCTTCACGCCCGTGCTGGCCTTGCCCGAGGAGCTGCCCCTGCCGGCGGCCGCGCTCATCAGCTGCGCCGTCTCCACAGCGGCCGGCGCCATGCGCCTGGCGGGCCCGCTCCAGGGCCGCCGCGTAGCGGTATGGGGGGGCGGGGATGTTGGGCGTGACGGCCTGCGCCATGGCCCGCGAGGCCGGCGCCGCGTGGGTGGCGGCCGTCGACCCCGACGCGCAGCGCCTGGCCGTGGCTGCCCGCTTCGGCGCGACGGAACTGGTCCCCGCCGGCGAGGCGCGGCCGGAGGCGATGCAGGCCGACGTGACGATGGACTTCTGCGGCCGGCCCGAGGCCATGGAGCAGACGCTCGGGGCGCTGGCCGTGGGCGGGACGGCCGTCTGGGTGGGCGGCGTGTGCCCGCAGCGGCCTGTGCGCGTGGACGGCGAGCGCGTCGTGCGCCGGCTGCTCACCGTCCGCGGGCTGCACAACTACAATGCCGGCGACTTCAGCGCCGCCGTCTCCTTCATGACGCGCTGCCACGGGCGTTATCCCTTCGCCTCGCTCGTTCGGGGCGGATTTCCGCTGGAGGAGGCCGAGGAGGCTTTCCGCTACGCCGTGGAGCACAATCCGTATCGCGTGGGCATTGACTTCAAGACAGGCAGACCATGAGCAACGGACGTCTGGACACTCTCCTTTCGCGCGGCCGCGGCGCGGGGTTCAGCCTCTTCTGCACAGCCGCGGCGCTTGTCACGTACATGAGCATGTATGCCTTCCGCAAGCCGCTCTCGGCCGCCACGTTCGAGGGCCTTACGTACTGGGGCATGGACTACAAGATTATCGCCCTCATCAGTCAGGTGGCCGGCTACACGTGCTCCAAGTTCCTGGGCATCCGCGTCGTTTCGTCCATGCGCCCCTCGTGCCGCGGCCGTGGAACGTGGTGTTCCTCGTGGCCAACGGCCTGCCCCTGGGCATGATTTTCGGCATAGTCATTTCTTTCCTGGAGGGACGGCGCAACACGGAGCTGCTCGGCGCGGGCCTCTGCGTGAGCTTCATCACGGCGTCGGGCGTCACGAAGGCCGTGGGCCGCTGGCTCGTGCTGCAGTTTGGCGTGTCGGACTTCTGGATGCCTTTCCTCACGGGGCTGCTGTTCGTGCCGTTTCTCTTGCTGGGCGTGTGGATGCTGGGCAAGATTCCGCCGCCCACCGAGCAGGACCGCGCCCTGCGCTCGCGCCGTTCGCCGATGGACGGCGCGGCCCGCCGCGGTTTTGTCCGCACCTTCTTCTGGGGCGTCGTGCTCTCCGTGCTGACCTACGCCACGCTGACCGTCTACCGCGACCTGCGGGACAATTTCGCCGTGGAGCTCTGGGCGCAGCTGGGCTTCGGCGACGACGCCGGCGTGCTGGCCGTCTCGGAGATATGCATCGCCGTGCTGGTGCTGAGCCTCGTGGGCAGCATGATTCGCGTCGTGGACAACCGCAAGGCCTTCTTCGGCAACATCGCCATCTTCGCCGGCTGCGGCCTGTGCCTGTTGGGCAGCACGGTGCTCTTCCGTCTCGGCCTCTTGCCGGCCTTTGCCTGGATGGTGCTGTCCGGCTTCGGGCTTTACCTTTGCTACGCCTGTTTCCACACGATGTTTTTCGAGCGTTGGATAGCCGTGTTCCGTTACCGGAGCAACATCAGCTTCATGATTTGCACGTCGGACTCGTTCGGCTATCTGGGCAGCGTCTGCGTGCTGGTCTACAAGAATTTCTTCACGCCCGAGGTGGACTGGCTGGCGTTCATCACGACGGCGGCCTGCGTCAGCGGGACGGTCATCGCGGCCTGTTCGCTGCTGCTCTACGTCTACTTTTCCCGCAAGGCGCGGCGGAGCCGTTCCGCGGCGGAGGCGTGGACCGGCGCGGCTGCCGGGAGCGAGGCGGTGCAGCCTTGTCCGCCGCTCTCCTGAGGGCGAGGCGTGGACGAACGGGCCTTTTTTCCTTTCGGTAGGAAAAAAGGCCCGTTCCGTTTTTTGAGAGAAAGCCGTCGCCGCGGGGAAGGTCAGCGCAGAAGGGCGGACAGCTGCCGCGCCAGGACGGCGTAGCCCCCGGGCGTGAGATGGATGAAGTCGCCGCCGACAAGGCCGGGGCGCAGGCGGCCCGCCTCGTCCAGGAACCACGGGAGCGGGCTGACGTACTCGGCGCGCCCGAAGCGGCGGCTGCGGAGCAGTTCGTGCACGCGCAGGCAGCTGCGCCGCAGCTCCGACCCGTCCGCGCCGGCGGGCAGGAGGCCCAGCACGACGACGCGCGCCGCGGGAAACTGCCGGCATGCCGCTTCCGTCACGGCCGCGATGCCGGCTGCCACCTCTTCGGGCCAGGCCCCGTCCGCGACGAGGTTGTTCACGCCGATGGCGATGACTACGTTCTCCGGCCGGCAGGCGGCGTAGTCCCCCTGCCGCAGGCGCCAGAGGAGGTTTTGCGTGCGGTCGCCCGATATGCCGGCGCTCTCCCATTGTCCTGCCCCGAAGGCGCTGTCCATGACCGCCTGGCCGGGCCGGTGGGTCACAAGGCGCCGGCTGCCGCCGCAGCCCTGCATGATGGAATTGCCCAGGAAGAGGACGCGGAGCGTGCGGCCCGCGATGGTGCCCGTGATGTCGCGCGCCACGGCGTGCCATTCCGCCCCTGCCGCCCATCCCGCGCCGGAGCGGAACTCGTTGCCCGGGACAGGGCGCGTCGCATCGTCGGGGAGAAGTCCTGTGGCCCGGAGGATGAAGCGGACGACGGGCGAGGGGTCGGCAAGTGAGTGGGGATGGTGGCCCGCGCCCGGCTTATGGATGACGCGCAGCGTGCCGCCGTCGCGTTGCATCGCGGCCTCGAAGAGCGCCGTGTTTTCCGCTACGGGGACTACGTTGTCCGCGTCGCCCACGACGTGCAGGCAGGGAATGCCGGCCCTGGCGATGCGTCCGGCAAGGTCCAGCGGGTTGCCTTTCCAGGCCAGCGCCTGTGCCTCGTCGGTGAAGCCGTAGGCGCGGAACAGCGCCTCGGCATCGGCTTCCGAACGGGCGGAAGCGCCGTGGCCCAGGGGCCAGCTCTTGATGTCGAGCACCGGAGCGTCGGCATAGATGCATGCCACGCGGCGCGGGTGGCGGGCGGCCCAGTTGTAGACGGGCAGGCCGCCGCGGCTCATGCCTTCGAGCACGACGCGCCGCGACAGTCCCAGGCGGCGCATGCGGCGGTAGAAGGCGTCCCAGCGCTTCAGGGCGGCCGGGGCGCCGTAGAGGCCGGCCACGTCGCAGTAGGCCACGTGGAAGCCCTGCTCGAGCAGGGCGATGTCCGTTTGCGGCTCGTGCCCCCAGAAGCGCGCCCGGAGCACCCACGGGCGGCCCGGGGCCGCGTGGCGTGGCCGTACCAGCTTGCAGGCCGCGCCGTCCGTCTCGAAGTCATAAGCCTCGAAGCCGTGGAAATTGAACGGGCGGGCGCCGTCCGGCAGACTGACGGCTTCCGGCTGCTCCGGGCTGGCGGCGCGCAGGAGGTATTGCCCGATACGCCGGGCCATGAGCCCCGCGCCGATGGTCGACGGGTGCAGGCGGTCCGGCATAAGGGCGGCGTCCCACCGGTCGCCGAAGAGGTCCGTCAGGCGGACAATGCCGTAGCCCTCGCGCCAGGCCGTTTCCTCCACCGCGCCGCAGACGTCGCCCTCGATGAGCGCGGGACTGATGGTGTTTTCCTCTTCCAGAAAGCAGCGGACGGGCGTGAGCAGCACGACGCGGGGCCGCGAGGGAAGGTCGCGGTAGGCCGCGGCCAGGCTGCGGTAGTCCGCCAGAAAGGCCGCCCGTCCGCGCCAGTTCTGCGGTTTCGTGTCGTTCGTGCCCATCTTGAGCAGGACCACGTCCGGCGCGAAGTCGCGCGAGGCGCGCCAGGCCGCTGTCGCCGTGTAGGGGTGGTCGCCCTGCGGCGAGGCGGTCGTGCCCGACACGCCGAAGTTGCGCACCTCGTAGCCGTTGCCGAGGTAGGCTTGCAGTTGGGCGGGGTAGCTGTTGGCGTCGCGGTTGGGGATGCCGGCGCCGTAGGTAATGCTGTTGCCTACGCAGGCCACGCGCAGAGGCCGCCGCTCCGACCGCGTCTGCGCGGCCGTTGTCAGTGTCAGCAGGCAGGCCAGGCAGAGCGTGGCCCAGTGTGGGAGGTTCTTCATGGTGAGGAGCGTTTTTGGGGAGGTGGGGCGCGTCCGTATCGCCCCGCGGCATGTAAAAGTACGCCTTTTTTATCACTTCCCCCCATTCCTTCCGTCCGTTTTTTTCAAGGGAGTGGCGAAGCCGTTTCCGTGTTTTTTCCGGCACGGGAGGTCCGGGCCGGAAGGCGGCCGCGGGCGGAAACGGGGACTCAGGAGAAGAATAAGGCCCGCGCCGCCGGCAATAATCGCCGGCGGCGCGGGCCTTAGGGCGGCGGGGCGCGGGAGTCAGCGCTTCTTCACCGGCGTGGTGAAGCGGTAGATGGCGTGGAGCATGACGTAGCGCGGGATGACGTTGCGGTAGGTCTCCGTGCGGCCCTGGGAGTTGATGCTTTGCCACACGTTGGAAAGCTGGCCGAGGATGTCGAAGCCGTCGACGATGAGGGCGAAATTGCCTTTGAGGAAGCGTTTGGCCAGGCGGACGTTCCAGACGAGGTCGTTCGTGTTGGCCGAGGCGTCCTCGTAGCCGCGGCGGCTGTACATGACGAGGTCGGTGGACAGCTCGAAGTCGAGCGGCAGTTTCCACGATACGGTGGGTCCGTAGTTGTATTCCCACACGTTGACGGTCTGGAAGTCGGCGCGGTCGCTGAGGGCCTGGTTCCAGGAAGCGTAGCCCTTGACGCCGACTTGCAGGTTGGAGCCAAGGCGGTAGTCGAGTTTCAGCGTCTCGGTGAGCCAGTGGGTGCGGACGGTGCTGCGGGAGGGGGCCACGGCGTTGTCCACGGAAATGAGGTCCACGTTGTGGTAGAACTGGTAGCGCGTGAAGGTGGAGAGGGTGAGCTGCTTTTTCCGGTCGAGGGGGAATGAGTAGTTCACGTTGCCGATGAGGAGGTAGTTGCCGTTGACGTTGTCCGGGCGGTAGGTGCGCACGCCGGTGGCGCGGTCGTAGACGTAGGCCCATGCCCGGGCGTTTCTCGTGATGTTGTAGCTGGCATCGGCCGAGAAGGTGCGGCCCTTTCCCGTATTGACCCTCCGGTAGGAGAGGGAGACGAAGTGGCGCTGCGTGTTTTTCAGCGCGGGGTTGCCGTGGTAGATGTTGAGGGGGTCGGAGTTGTCCTCAATGTCGATGAGGTCCGTCATGCCCGGAGTTTGGGTGGAGATGTTGTAGTCCAGCCGCACGGTGTGGCGGCTTTCCTTGTCCCACATGTACTGGACGTAGCTGTTGAGTCCGGGCAGGACGGAGGTGCGCGAGCGCACGCCGTCGAAGTCGCCCCGCTTGTAGTCCAGGCGTTCGTGCTCGACGGTGAGCGGTATGCTCACGTTGTAGTAGAGCGCGGGCGAGAAGCTTTCGCCGTAGTAGTGGTAGTCGACGATGCTGACGGTGAAATTGTGGCGGGTCGTGGTCTGGTCCAGCTGGTAACTGTTCCACTCGTCCATGGTCACCATGACGGCCTGCGCCTCGGAGGGCAGTGCGCCGACAGGCTGCTGTGTGCCCTGTCCCCATCCGTCGATTTCGTCGAGGCGGTAGAGGGCGTTGTCGTGCTCCCGGTACGTCTGGCTGAGGCGGTAGGAGAAGTCCATGTAGAGGTTGCCCTTGATGGTGAGCAGGTAGGAGGGCGCAATGTGGTAGGAGAAGTTGCGGTTGGGGCGGTCGGGGTTCCAGCGGTTGCGGAAGTCGGTCCCGGCGTCGGTTCCGGCGGAGGGGAAGTCGAGCTGGTAGTGGTTGAAGTTGTCGGCGTGGCTGTCGGAATAGCTGACGTTGCCCGACAGTCCGAGCAGGTCGTTGAAAATGGCTTTCTTGATGATGTTGAAGCCAAGGTTGCCGGAGTAGCTCTCGCTGTTGTTCTTCTGCTCCGTGAGGTAGCGGTTGACGGCCAGGCGGCGCATCCAGGGCCCTGCGTCGGGCTGGCGGATACTGTCGAAGAGGGCCGCCGGGTCCGCGATGTCGGGGTCGGCGGAGAAGGTGGCCGAGGCGGAGCTGGCTTGGAAGCGCTGCTTGGAGTAGCTGAAGTTGGGGCTGACGTGGATGGTCAGGCCTTGGTTGGGCTTGAACTCCCACTGGTGGTTGGTGGAAAGGGAGATGTTGTGGGCCTTCGACGCGTTTTCGGAACGGGTCCAGTTGTTGCCCTCGGGCAGGAAGTTTTCCTGGGCCGACCTGGTGTAGTTGTCCACGTCGGAATGGGAGAACGTGGCCGACCCGTTAATCTTGAAGCGCTGGCGCCGGTCTTTGATGAGGTAGTCCAGCCCGCCCATCTTGGTGGCCAGCAGGCCGGAGGGCATTTTCTCGGGTGTCCATTCGCTCGTCTCGCCGGGCTTGCGGTTGTCGTTCAGGTTGTTGATGTTGGCATAGGCCGTGACGCGCGACTGGGGGGTGAAGCGCATGGCGAAGAGGTGGGCCAGGTAGCGTTGGCGCGTGCCGTATCCGCCCTCGAAGTTGCCCATCCAGCCGATGGAGTATTCCCGTTTCAGCTTCACGTCCATGACGTAGTGCTCGTCGCCGAGCTTGAGTCCCGTCATCTGGCTCCGGATGCCGTATTTGTCGTAGACCTCCACGTTTTCCACGGTGTAGGCCGGCAGGTTTTCGAGCATGATTTTGTGGTTGCCGCGGAAGAAGTCCTCGCCGTTGAGCAGGAGGCTTTCCACCTGTTTGCCGTTGACGGTGATGACGCCGTTGTCCTTCAGTTCCACGCCCGGCAGCTGCTTGATGAGGGCGTCGAGCATGGAGCCTTCGGCGAGCTGGAAAGCGTCGGCGTTGTAGACGAGCGTGTCGCCGCGGGAGTAGAACTTCACCTTCGTGGCCTGGACCACGGCCTCGCCCAGCTTCTGCTCGCGGCGGAGGTCCATGTGCGCGTCGCCTGTGAAGAAACCGAGTTCGCGCTTCCTGAAGCGGTGGGGTGCCAGGCGGAAGGAGGTCGGTTCGTACCCTTCCTTCTCCAGGCGCACGATGCCGCCCTTGAAGTCGGCTTCCACGTAGAAGTAGTAGGCGCCCCAGCGGTCATTGTTCTGGATATTCGGATTGGTGACCATGGAGTCGACCAGCACGCTGTCCGGCGTGTACAGGTAGGCCTTGACGTAGTCAATGCGCTGGTTGGTGAAGGTGGTGAAGATGCCGCCGTAGATCAAGTGGTCCTTGTCCGCCGCGGCGGGGGCGGCGAAGAGGACTGTGGCCGCGAGGGCCAGCAGGAAGCGCAGGGTTTTCATAGGCCAAGGTGGTGTAGGTGTTGTTGTTTTTCTTGTCTCTGTCCTTCGGCGGCCCCTGCGGGGTGCGCGGAGGTGTATGGCGGCAAATGTATAAAATGTTTTTGAAAGAAAAAATCGGGGGGGTAAAAAACTAAAATTCGGGTATTTTTGTTTCAAAAAGCCTGTGCGGACCGGGTTTTTCAGTTGTCCGGTCCGCACAGGCGGCTCTTACTTGGTGGCAGGCAGGCGGCCGCGGGATCAGTCCGCGTGCCCGGCCCAGGCGGCTTCCTCGGCTTGGCTGATGATGGCTTCGCGGCGGGCCATCTCCTCACGGCGGGCTTCGTCGTTGTCCTCGCTGTCGCGGCGCTGACGGGGGCGCTGGCGGCGGGCGGGGCGTTCGGCGTCGGCGGAGCTGTTGGCAGCGGAGGGTGTTTCCGGCTTGTCGCCGTTGCTGCGGTCGCTGCGGCGGGAGCGTTTGCGGCGGGGAGCGTTCTGCGCGGCTGTCGTCTCGTTGTCGGCCTCTGTCGTCTCGGCGGTCTCTGGCTTCTCGGCGGTTGCGTCGGAGGGTTTCCGGCGGCCGCGGCGTGTGCGGTTGCGGCGGGATTTGCCTTGCGCGGCGGCAGTGTCCTGTGCGTCGGCTGCGGCGTTGCTTTCGTTCTCGGCCTGATTGTCGGCCTCGTTCAGTTCGTCGGTTTGCGGCTCGGCGTTGGTCTGCGTTTCTGCCTGCGGCGTGGCAGCAGGTGAGGCGTCGGCTGGAGCGTGGGCAGCTTGCGGTGTTTCTGCGGCCCCGGTGCTGGCTGCGGCATCGGGTTGCGGCAGGTCGGGCTGTGCTTTGGTCTGCGAAGCGGCGTCCTGGGCGGCGTCCTGCGGCGCGGCCGCGCGGCTACGGCGGGAACGTTCGGCGGCTTCGGGCTGCGGGGCCGCGGCTGCGGCGTCGGGCTGCGGCGTGGCGGCCTTGTCGTTGCGCGGCAGGGAGAGGTGCTTCTCGGCGCGCGGCAGCGCTTCAGTCTTGGGCGTGTCCTGGCGCGGCAGCGCTTCGGTCTTGGGCGCGTTCTGTCGCGGCAGCGCTTCGGTCTTGGGCGCGTCCTGGCGGGGCAGCGCTTCGGTCTTGGGCGTGTCCTGGCGTGGCAGCGCTTCAGTCTTGGGCGTGTCCTGTCGGGGCAGGCGCAGCTGCGGGGTGCGGGCGGCCTCGGCTTTTTCGGCCGGGGCGGCGGCGTCCCGCCGTTCGGTGCGGGAGCGTGCGTTTCCGCTCTGGCGTGCGGCGGCCTGCTGGGCGGGTTTCTTCTCCTGGATCTGGCGTGCGGCGCGGTTGGCGTTGTCCGGCTGTCCGGGTGCGGACTTGGCGTGGCGGCTGGTGCGCGTGCGGCTTTGGCGTATTTCCTCTTCTATCTCGTCGATGCGGGGCACGTCGCACACTTCGTCGGCTTCCATGGCGGTGCGCTTTTCCTTGGCGCGGAAGATGCGGTCGATGAGTTGCGGTTCGCGGCGCAGGCGGGTGAGTGCGGCGCGCGCGGCGGCCTGCTGGCTTTCCTTTTTGGAGTAGCCTTGTCCGTCGCTGATGTTGATGCCTTCTATGATGACGGTGCTGCGGAAGTAGGGGCTGTTGCTGTCGGCCTGCTGGGGTTCGCTGCTGCGGTAGTCGGCCTGGATGCGGTTTTTCTGTGTCCACTCCAGGAGCTTGCTTTTGAAGTTGACTTCCTGGTGGGCCAGGCCGTCGACGTCGACGAGGCGTCCGAGTATGCGCCGTTCGATGAACCACTTGCAGTGTGCGTAGCCGCGGTCGAGGTAGATGGCTCCGACGAGGGCTTCGAAGGCGTTGCCGCCGATGTAGCTGTTGTGGGAGCGGGTGCTGGCGCTGCGCTGTACGAGGCGGTCCAGTCCGAGCTTTTCGGCCAGGCGGTTGAGTGTGGCGCGCTGTACGATTTTGCTGCGTGTGCTGGTGAGGAATCCTTCGGGCTTGCTGGGGTAGCGGTGGAAGACGATGTCGCTCACGACGGCTTCGAGGATGGCGTCGCCGAGGTATTCGAGGCGTTCGTTGTTGAGTGCTTGTCCGCTCTTGCCGCGGTATGCGCGCGACTTGTGGGAGAGTGCGATGCGGTAGATTTCGAGGCGGTGGGGGTAGAATCCGAGGATCTGGTACAAGGCGTTAGGGAGCTGTTTTTCCTTTTGGAAGGCGAGCTTTACCTTGTCTATGAGGTTATGGATCATTCTGTAGGTCTTGGGGAAAGGAGTGCCCGGCCGGCGCGTAGACGCGCGGAGGGCAACCGGCGGCGACGGCGGGCGGCGCGTGTCCGCCTCCTGTCGCTTCCGGTTGCCCTCTCCGCCGTCATATGTGTGCCGGGGGGTTATGGTTTGAACTTCTTCATGATGCAGCAGGCGTTGTGTCCGCCGAATCCGAAGGTGTTGCTCAGCGCGGCGCGGATGGGGCGTTCCTGTGCCTGGTTGAAGGTGAAGTTGAGGCGGTAGTCGATGTTCTCGTCCTCGTCGCCTGCTTCGTGGTTGATGGTGGGGGGGACGATGTCGTCGCGCACGGCCAGGCAGCAGGCTATGGCCTCTACGGCGCCGGCTGCGCCGAGCAGGTGTCCGGTCATGGACTTGGTGGAGCTGATGTTGAGCTTGTAGGCGTGCTCGCCGAAGAGCTGTACGATGGCCTTGGCCTCGGAGACGTCGCCCACGGGGGTGGAGGTGCCGTGCACGTTGATGTAGTCGATGTCTTCGGGGGTCATGCCGGCGTCCTCGAGGGCGTTTTCCATGACGAGGCGTGCGCCGAGTCCTTCGGGGTGGCTGGCGGTGATGTGGTAGGCGTCGGCGGACATGCCTACGCCGGCCACCTCGCAGTAGATTCTGGCGCCGCGTGCCAGTGCGTGGCCGAGCTCTTCAAGGATGAGGCATCCGGCTCCTTCGCCCATGACGAATCCGTCGCGGCTGGCGCTGAAGGGGCGCGAGGCGTGCTGGGGGTCGTCGTTGCGGGTGGAGAGGGCGTGCATGGCGGTGAATCCGCCTACGCCTGCGGGCCAGATGGCGGCTTCGGCGCCTCCGGTGACGATGGCGTCGGCCTTGCCCAGGCGGATGAGGTTGAAGGCGTCGGCCAGGGCGTTGGTGGAGGAAGCGCAGGCCGCGGTCGTCGTGTAGTTGGGGCCGTGGAAGCCGTACTTGATGGAGATTTCGCCGGAGGCGATGTCGGCTATCATTTTGGGGATGAAGAAGGGGTTGTACTTCGGGCCCATCTCGGCGCCGTTGACGGCGTAGTTGCCGGCTTCTTCCTCGAAGGTGTGGATGCCGCCGATGCCTACGCCCAGGATGACGCCGATGCGGTTACGGTTCACCTTCTCCAGGTCCATGCCCGAGTCCTTGACGGCCTCCATGGCGGCCACGAGGGCGTACTGCTCGTAGAGGTCCATCTTGCGGGCTTCCTTGCGGTCGATGTAGTCCGTCACTTTGAAGTCCTTCACCTCGCAGGCGAACTGTGCCTTGAACTTCGAGGCGTCGAAGTGCGTGATGGGGCCTGCGCCGCTGACGCCTTTCTTCATGTTTTCCCACGTTTCGTCCACCGTCTTGCCCAGCGGGGTCAGCGCGCCGAGACCCGTCACGACGACTCTTTTCAATTCCATGTTGCTTCGGTTTTTATATTGGTGCGCTCCCTTCCATATCCCACAAGTGGGGAGGATACAAATCCGGCCCTTTCGCAGCGAGGTTTGTGTCCTCCCCACTTGTGGGGGTGAGGGAACGTTAAAGTTGTTTCTTCCTTATTTGTTGACGTTGGCCTCGATGTAAGCGATGGCGTCGCCTACGGTGGAGATCTTCTCGGCCTGGTCGTCGGGGATCGTGATCTTGAACTCCTTCTCGAACTCCATGATCAGCTCTACGGTGTCCAGGGAGTCTGCGCCCAGGTCGTTGGCGAAGCTGGCTTCATTCTTGACTTCTGCCTCGTCGACACTCAGTTTGTCCACGATGATCTGCTTTACTTTTTCTGCGATATCAGACATAGTTTTCTGTTTTTTGAAGTTTGTGAAACTGTTTTTCTCGTTCTACGGCAGCAAAAGTAGGGATTATTCTGCAACCCTGCAAGGGTTTTGCCGAAAAAATCGGGTTTTTCTGCACATTATTCCCGTTTTTGTGCTTGCGTCGGGCCTTATGCGCCGCCGGCGGGGCTCAGCGGCAGACGGCGGTGGTGTCGATGAGCGTCTTGCCGCTCACGTCCGCCACGCGGTAGCGCAGGCGGCCGTCGGTGCAGTCAATGCGGGCGGCGCAGTGGCTGCCCTGCACCAGGACGGGGAAGTCCGCTTCGCTGCTGCCGGCGGGGTAGTGGGCGAAGTGGTGCGTGTGGCCGGAGACGAGCAGGTCCACGCCCTGGCCGCGCAGCACGGGGAGGAACTTGTCGATGGCGTCCTGCCAGCCGGCCCACGTGCCTTCCTCGCGCGAGCGGCCGTCCATGACGAGGGGGAAGTGGCAGACGACGATGCGGTAGCGCGCCTCCCGGAAGGCCTTGGAGCGCACCACGCGGCGCAGCCAGCGCGCCTGCTCGGAGCGGTAGGCGTCGAAGTCGGTCAGGCCGGCGTAGACGGGGTGCGTGTCGGCCTTGTCCTCGCCGCTGTCCAGGTAGACCAGGGCAATGTCGCCCAGGCGGCGCATGCCGTAGAGCCTGCCGCTGCGCGAGGGGAAGTAGGCGGGCAGCGTGCGGGCCAGGTCGCCGCGCGTCTCGTGGTTGCCGCGCACGTAGATGAAGGGCTTGGATGAGGCGAAGAGCTCCACGCTCTTGTCGATGAACGTGGCGAAGGGCTCCTCGCCGCCGCGCTCCATGTAGTTCATCATGTCGCCGGCGTAGACGAAGTCGGTGCACGTGGCGTAGTCGCACAGGCGCAGCAGCTTCTCCAGCCGGTCGGGGCGGGAGTGCATGTCGCTCACGACGAAGAGGGAGCCGCCCTGGCGGCGCGGGTCGGCCGTGCGGAAGGGGGTCCAGGCGGTCGACGTGCTGTCGCCGAAGGTCACCTTGTAGGGCTGGAATCCGGCGATTTCCTTAGCGCGGATGCGGTACTCGTAGGCCGTGCCGGGGCGCAGCGCGGCGGCGCGCACGGCGAAGAAGGTGGTGTCGGCGGCCTTCAGGCCGTAGGCCGACTGGGCGTAGGTGCGCACCGAGTCGGTCCCGGCGGGGCGCACGTCGACCAGGGCCAGGGCGCGGCGCGAGGTGTGGAATACGAAGGTGGCGGAGCGCGGACCGACGTCCTGCAGGTAGGGGCCGTGGTCCACGGTGAGTGTCTGGGCGGCGCAGGCGGCCGCCAGGCCGAGCGCGAGGCTCAGCGTGAGCAATGTCTTGCGGTACATGGTGGTTTAGGTTTGGGTAAAGGCTGTGCGGGCCGCGGCTCTTGCGGCCCGCCGGGGCAAATTTAGGGAAAAATCCGCAGCCGCCGTTCCGGCGTGCCGTTTATGTGAAAAAAATCCCCGCGGCCGGCTGGCCGCGGGGACGGTATGGGGGTCGGGGCGCGCCGGGGGCGCGGCCTTTTTACTTTACGAGCACTTTCTCTCCGTTCACCACGTAGACGCCTGCGGGCAGGCCCTGGAGCGAGCCGTTGCTTACCTTGACGCCCTGCAGGTTGTAGACGGCGCCTGCGGTCTGGCCCTCCGTCTGCACGCCGCCGATGCCGCTCGTCGTGGAGAAGTTCAGGGTGTAGACGGTCTGGTTCGCGGGGTTCACGGCGAAGTCGTTGCCCTTGACGGTGATGGTCAGCGCGCCCGTCTTCTCGTCGTAGGCCGGCTCGGCCGTGGCGCCGGCGCCCTTGAGGGTGTAGCTCAGCTTGGCGGGGTCGTATTCTACGTTGGCCACGTCGTAGGTGGTCTTGTTCTCGCTGAAGGCGATTTCGGCGCCTTCATAGGCGAGGGCGCTCAGCGTGCTGTAGTAGGTGAAGACGACGTTGTCCACCACGAGCGTGTCGTTGGCTGAGCCGCCGGGTACGGGGTTCGTCGTGAAGGAGGCGAGCATCCACTGCTCGGCGGGCTGGTCCTGGCGGTAGGTGAAGTCGGCCTCGAAGTGCTGCCACTCGCCCTTGGTGTCGGGCATGAGGATGGCGGCCTCGCCGACGAGGTTCTCCTCCAGGCCTTCGTAGTAGTTGCCGTTGGCGTCGAGGTCCGGGTCGCGGTAGTCCACGTCGCCGTGGAGGATGAAGCGGCCGCGGCCGTTCTCGGAGCCGCCGGAGATGAAGCGGGCGTCGCAGGACACCTTGTCCGGCCGGCCGGCGAAGAGGAGCTTCTTGCCGGAGGCGTTGTAGTTGGCGGCGTCGGCGGGCGACATGCTGCCCATCATGATGGTGCCGGTGGTCAGGTTGCCGTTGGCGCTGGCAATGCCGAATATGGAGGCGGAGTGGATCATGACGGCCGAAGTGCTGTTATAGCCGGCCACGCGCTTGGGGGCGGGGGACATGCCGCCCGCCCAATTGTATTCGCCGCCTGCGCTCTCGAAGCTGGACCATACGTCGTAGGGCGTGGTCTCTGTGGTCCAGCCTTCGAATCCGGGGTCGGCAAACTGGTAGATGCCGGCCGTGGGCTGGGGATTGGGCGTGTCGCCGCCCTGGCCGCCTTGCCGGACGGTGTTGATGCGCACGTAGATGGGCGTTTCGGCGCCGGGGCCCTGCACCCATACGATGTCGATGCTGGCCACGAGGCTGTCGCCCTTAATGTAGCTGCTGTTCTCGTTGAGGCTGACGCGGGCCTGGATGGCGCCGCCGGCCAGCGACATGTCCACCGGCTCGTTGTCGGCGAAGCGGTAGTTCTCGCCGTCGGCCACGAGGCCGATGCCGCTCAGGGCGATGTCGCCCACGGGGATGCCCTGCATCTGGAAGTCGTTGAGCAGGAAGTCGACGGTGCCTTCCGCCTCGCCGGCGGCCAGTTCCACGTCGGTCTGCATGAGCGGCTGGGCGTCGGAGCCCACGGGCGTCATGAAGGAGAGGTAGAGGTCGCCCGAGTAGGTGCCGGCCACGTCGGCCGCGTTTTGTGCGGCGGCCGGCGTGCACAGGGCCGCGAGCGACAGGATGGAGAGTAGGATTTTCTTCATGTGTTTGTTGTTTTGATGGTGATTATGTTTGGATTTTTATTCGGTAATTCTTGTCCCGTTTCAGAACAGGTAGGCGAACCCGAGCGTGCCGTAGACGGGGTAGAGGGCGAAGGTGACGCTCTCGAAGTCGGAGGGGAATATGCCGTTGAGTCCCCACTGCAGGTTGGCGAACACGCACAGGTGCTTGTAGGCCTTGAACTCGCCGCCGGCCTGCAGGCCCCAGTGGAAGTGGCGCAGCGAGGAGGAGAAGTCGTACGTGGCGCGGGATACCTCGGCCTTTTCGCCCGTGGGGTTCTGGTCGCGGATGTAGCCGTCGTAGGCTTCGCCGGTGAACGAGCCGTTGTACATGTAGGAGAAGTAGGGGCCGGCGGCGACGCTCCAGCGGTCGTTGATGGCGTAGGTGGCCAGCAGGGGGAACGTGAGGTAGCTGTTGTTTACCTTGGTCTTGACGTGTCCCGTCCAGGCGCCCATGATGCGGCCCGAGCCGTCGGCGTTGACGGCCTCCATGTGGTAGTTTTTCACGGTGGCGTCGGTGCTCATGCCTTTCGACTCGAGGCGGATGCCGACCATGATGCCCCAGCGGCTGTCGTCGATGCGCTTGTGGGCGTTGCCCTCGATGGCGAGGTTGAAGGTGGGGCTGTATTTGTCGATTTTGCGGATTTCGCGCGGCAGGGGCAGGGGTGTGGTCCCGCCCACGTTGAATCCGGCGCTCAGCCTTACGTGCCAGCCCTTGAGGGCGGCGCGCAGCAGGTTGTCGTCGCGGTCGCGGGGCTGTGTGCCGTTGTCGGCGGCGGCGGCCAGGGCCAGGCAGGCCGCGGCGGTCAGGGTGAGTATCTTTTTCATGTCGTCAGGTCTCTCGTTGCGTTTGTGGCGCGGGTGCGGGGTGCGGTGCGCGGGCCCTTACTCCTCGCCCTCCCATACGATGCGGATTTCGTCCACGTAGAGCGTGCTGCCCACGGCGCCCTCGAAGTAGGCGCCCTGCCGGCTCGAGGTCATCACCACGGCGATGGCGTAGCCGTCGGCGCGCAGGCGCTCCTCGTCGAAGGTCTTGCCGTTCATGGGGCGGAACGGTTCGCTGAAGAAGGTCCAGTCCGCCGGTTCGCCCGGCTCGTCGATGCGTGCCATCGAGACGATGCGGTCCGACGTGAGGACGTCGTCGCCGTTGAGCGACATGAAGTTGGAGGGGTCTACCTCGTAGAGCACGGCGTAGATGTCGCACGTGTCGTGGAGTTCGGGGCGCACGTTCTGGTCCTTGTCTGTGAAGACGGGGCCGGCCGTGTACTTGTAGTAGCCCTCCAGGCGCAGGGGCCGGCCGCCCACGAGCTGCATGCCGAAGTGGGTGGCCTGGCGGGGGAACTGCATGGCATACTGCGTGCGGAACTCGCCGATGAACAGGTTGCCGGCGGCGATGGGCATGCCCACGCCCTGTCCGAAGAAGCCCGTGTCGCGCGTGGTGAGCTTCACGCAGTTGCCCTTCACGCCCAGGGCGTAGGAGGTCGTGGGGTAGTCCGCCGCCGTGCGGCCCATGCCCGTCAGGGCGAAGCCCGGGTTGCCCGAGGCCCAGTAGTCGCGGCGGGGGTTGTCGGTGTCGGCCGTGTCCGTCTCGTACCACACGTGGTAGCGCCCGGTGGGGTCCAGCTCGTAGTGCTCGAAGCTGCAGCGGCTGATGGGCTGGGGGTAGTTGAAGGCCACGGTGTAGTCCTTCGCCCAGAGGCCGTCCTCGGAGTGGGCCGTGTAGACCTGCGGCGAGGAGAAGTCGCGCATCACGCCGTTGGCCGTCACTTCGCCGCCGTCGGCGCGCATGGTCAGCCGCGCTCCCGGCGTCAGGGTGAAGAGCGGGTCGAGCTGCGTGCGGTCCGTCCCCTTCTGGATGTTGAAGGCCACGTGGTCGTTCGTCACGATGGGCCGCCCGATGAGTATGCTGCGGTGCCGGGCAATCCATGCGGAGTCCACACCCGTGATGTCGCACTCGGCGTTGAGCGCTTCCTCCTTGATGCACGAGGTGAGCAGGCCCAGACAGGCGGCGACGGCTGCAAACCACTTTGTTCTCATGTGTGAAACTTTAGTCTTGCTGTGCAGAATGATGAATGCGAAAATTTTCCGGCTGCAAAATTACAAAAAAAACTGTCGGACCCTTGTGTTTTTTTGACAAAAACGAAATAGCGGCCTGTTTTGGTGCCCCGCAGGCCAGCCCCTGCGGCGGCGGCCTACGACTGCCGCAGGCGGCGCTCCAGCGTGTCGGCCAGGCGGCCGAAGGGGCGGTCGAGCAGCAGGCGGCGGCACATCTCGGCCGCCACGGCGGCAGCCAGGCAGAGGCCCGTGGCCCCCAGCGCCGCCAGCCCGTAGAGCGGGCTCTGCGTGAGCCCCGCGAGCCACGGCTGCAGGAAGGCCAGCACCACGCTGTTCACCAGATAGAGCGGGAAGGCGAAGCCCGCCACGTAGTTCCACGCCGGCGAGGGCGCCGGGTGCCAGCGCTCGAAGCAGCGGAACAGGGCCACGGCCGCCAGGACGACCAGCACGTCGTTGTCCCGCGCGAAGCGGGTCGTCAGGCTGTCCGTGGCCTGCAGCACGGCGGCGCCCAGCGCCCACAGGGCCAGGCAGCAGCCCGCCGCCACCCACGCCGCGCGGCGGCCCAGCCAGCGCGGGAAGCCGTAGCGCCGCAGGTAGCGCCCCAGCAGGTAGACCAGCGTGAAGTTCACCAGCCCCTTGCCCAGGTCGTTCTGGATTTCCGCCCCCAGCAGCGTGGGCGCCACGACGAAGAAGAAGGCCCACACCCCCAGCAGCGACTCCAGGCTGCGCCTCGCAAGCACTTCCGGCACGCGGTTGAGCCAGGGCGAGAAGCAGAGCAGCACCACGTAGCACGTCATGAACCAGTACTTGCGCGAGAGCAGGGGGAAGACGGCCGCCCGCACTTCCGCCCCGCTGAGCGGGTGGCCCAGAAAAGCCAGCTCCACGGCGTAGGACGCCACGGAGTACGTCCACACCACGAGCACCAGGCGCAGCAGCTTGCCCCACCCGAAGCGCACGCCGAACCAGCCCGAGATGAGCACGAAGAGGCTCACGCCCGTGTTGCCCACCGCGTTGACGGCCAGCAGCAGCTGCCGGTTGAGCGGGTCGGTCGTGTGGAAGGCGTAGCCCCAGGCGTGCATCAGGACGATGAGCAGGATGCTCACGATGCGCAGCACTTCGAAGTTGGTATGGCGGAGCGGTTTCATCAGGGAAAAGTCTTTGGTCCCGCCGCGCGGGAATAAGCCCCCGCGCGGCGGGGATAGGGCGCGGCGCGGCGGGCCTTGGCCCCGTGCGCGCCCGGCCGGGGCCAAGGCGGCGCGTTTTCCGGCCGCCGCGGCCCCACGGTGGCAAAGATACGGAAAGGCGGGGGGAATGCAAAGGGGAAACGTAGTTTTTCCTTTCATTTCCGGGCCGCATCCTGTCTGCGCGAAGACAAAGATACGCAAAAATATTCTTTCCGGCAGCCTGCCCGTTTGCCGCTCCCCTTCCCTGCCGCCCGGGCCGGCAGGGAAGGGGAGAATATGCGCCGGTTTTTATTTTTAACAGAATTTTCCGGGCTGATATTTTGTTATGTCCTTGAAAAAGATTTTTTTTGCAGTTTAGTACACACCTATTCTATATAGGCAAGGTGTTCATACCTATTTTTGTTTAACCGCATAAATAAATACAGGAAAATGAAAACCAAATCCAAAACGCTTCAGTTTCTTGCCGTGGCGGGCATAGCGCTTGTTGTGTTCCTGGCCACGAGCTGGGTCAACGCTTTCTCGCTGGCTGCCTCCACGTGGGGGCAGGCCGTGTGCTTCTTCGCCCTGACGTGGTATCTTGCCGCGCGGCTGGAGGGCCGCCTGTCAGCCGTGGCCGTCGTCCTGGCCGTCGCCCTGGGCCGCGTGCTGCCCGAGGTGCCGGTGCGCATCGTCGACTTCCCCGGGACGTACTATTCGTTCATCATCCTGTTCGTGTGCTTCTGTGCCATCATCCTGGGCGCCCTCTGCCAGCGGCAGCGGTGCACGGCGGTCTACGCGCTCACGATCGTGCTGATGCTCCTGCTCAACACGGTGGCCCTGCGCGTGTGGGACAATGCCTACTGCGACCGCACGGGCCGCGTGGCCGTGGCCACGACGCCGCAGGACCGTCCGTGAGGCGCCCCTCTACGCTCCTTTCCCGTCCCCGCCACGCGCCCCTTGCCGGGCCGCGTGGCGGGGACTTTCCGTGTGGCGGGGTTGCCGCGGCGGCGGATATTTCGTACTTTTGCGGCGCCCGCGCGGGGATTTTCCGTGCGGCGCAACTGCAAAAAAAGTCATTCCAGCATGTTCCGCATACTGTTTCTGCTTGTCCTCGGCGCCGGCGTGGGCTACGCGCTGCGCCGCGTGGCGGCCGTCCGGCGGGTGGACCGCACGGTCCGCCTCACCGTGTGTTTCCTCCTGTTCCTCTTCGGCGTGGCCCTGGGCGAAAACCGTGAGCTGCTGGGGCAGATAGGCCGCGTCGGCGGGGAGGCGGCGGCCGTGGCCCTGGCGGGCGCGGCCGGGAGCTTCGGGGCGGCGTGCCTGCTGCGGCGCATGGAGCGGCGGAAAGGAGGGCGGCCATGAGGGACAACCTGCTGATGCTGGCCTGCCTGTGCGGCGGCGTGGCGCTCGGCGCGGCTGATGCCGTGCCGGCCGTGCTGCTCCGTCCGGAGCTCTCCGTGGCCGCGCTCGGCCTGCTGGTGTTCCAGGTGGGCCTGGGCCTGGGCTCGCGGGGCGACCTGCGCGGCCTGCTGCGCGCGTTCCGCTGGCCCATGCTCCTGCTGCCGGCCTTCACCGTGGCGAGTACGCTGCTGGCGGCCGGCGCGGTGTGGCTGCTGCTGGGCGCGGGGCCGCTGCGCGACGGGCTGGCGGTGGCCAGCGGCATGGGCTACTACTCCCTCTCGTCCGTCATCATCGTCCACGAGAACGCGGCGGCCTGCGGCGCGGCGGCGGCCGCGCGGCTGGGCGCGGTGGCGCTGCTGGCCAACGTGGTGCGCGAGTTGGTGGCTCTCTTCGGCTGCGCCTTCTTCACCCGCCGCGGCGGCAGCGGCGCAGCCATAGCCGTGGCGGGCGTCACGTCGATGGACGTGTGCCTGCCCGCCATCATGCGGGCTGCGCCGGGGCCGGCCTTCCTGCCCGTGGCCCTGGTCCACGGCATACTGCTCGAGGCCGCCGTCCCTGTGCTGGTCACGGCTTTCTGCCACTGAGCGCGCCCCCTTCCTGCGGGTCCGCCTTTTTCTCTCTTATCCCCATGAAGCCCGTCCGCTTGATCTTTCCCCCATAGCCGGGCGTCCGGGAGCCGGAGCTTCGGGTGAGGGCTGTGGGAGTTTGGCCGGGTGGAATGTTCTTCGTATCTTTGCCGCCCGAGAACCAGGGACAGGCCTTACGCCTTTATAGACAGATGACACCGGGATACATCCTGCGGACACGGGCCGCGCAGCTGAAGCGCAGCCGCCGCCACGCCGAGGCGCGTGCGCGGCGGGTGGTCCATATCCACTGGTTCAGCGGTTTTCTCTGACCCTTCCTTTCATTTTTCTCACCACTCTCTCCTCCCGGCGGCAGCCATGACGGCGCGGGAGAGGAGAGGGGCGGCCTTCGCTGCGCCCGGCGCGGCGCGAAGGCCGACGGGCCGCGTGTGCACATGGCAGACGGCCCTCAGCCTACGTTTTTTTATTCACCTGAAAAATGAAAGATTTCCCGATATGTTCCGTATATTGCTGCTGCTCGCCCTCGGCGTGGGGGCGGGTTTCGGACTGCGCCGCGTGGAGGCCGTCCGTCGGGTGGAGCAGACCACCCGCCTCACCCTTTGTCTCTTGCTATTCCTCTTCGGCCTGACGCTGGGGGCCGACCGCACGCTGCTGGCGCAGCTGGGCCGCTTCGGCAGCGAGGCGGCCGTCATCGCCCTGTCCGGCGCGTGCGGCAGTGTGGCTGCCGGCGGCCTGCTGCAGTGGCTGTTGCGGCGGAAAGGAGGTGTGCGATGAGAGAGAACGCATTGCTGCTGGCCTGCCTGGCCGCCGGAGTGGCCGCAGGCGCCGCGGGCTGGGCGCCGGAGGCGCTGCTGCGGTCCGGTCTGGCCATGGGCGTGCTCGGCGCCCTGGTGCTTCAGGTGGGCCTGGGGCTGGGAGTGCGCGGCGACCTGCGCGCCCTGCTGGGCTCGCTGCGCTGGCCCATGCTGCTGCTTCCGCTCTTCACCATCGGCGGCACGCTGCTCGCCATGCTGGCCGCGGGCGCGCTGCTGGCCCACCGCCCGCTGGCGGACGTGATGGCCGCCGGCAGCGGCTTCGGCTACTACTCCCTCTCCTCGCTGCTCATCGTCGAGGCCCGCACGCCGGCCGTGGGCGCCGCGGCCGCGGCGCAGCTGGGCGCGGTGGCGCTGCTGGCCAACGTGCTGCGCGAGCTGCTGGCCCTCTTCGGCTGCGCCTACGTGGCGCGGCGCGGCGCGGGCTATGCCGCCGTGTCGCTGGCCGGCGCCTGCTCCATGGACGTGTGTCTGCCAGCCCTCATGCGCGGCGCCGGGGAGCGCACGTTGCTGCCCGCGGCCCTGGTCCACGGCCTGGTGCTCGAGGTGAGCGTCCCCATGCTCGTTGCGGGCTTCTGCAGCTGAGCGGGCCGGCGATTTTCGGCGGTTTCGCTTTGTGTTTCGGCCCCGTTGCGCTACCTTTGCAAACGAATCTAAAAAAATACCGACATGGCCGACAGAAAAGTAAGGGTGCGCTTCGCGCCCAGTCCCACGGGACCTCTCCACATAGGCGGCGTGCGCACCGCCCTCTACAATTATCTCTTTGCCCGCCAGCACGGCGGCGACCTGGTGCTCCGCATCGAGGACACCGACTCGAGCCGCTTCGTGCCCGGCGCCGAGGACTATATCCTCGAAGCCTTCCGCTGGTTGGGCATACAGTTTGACGAAGGCGTAGGCGTGGGCGGGCCCCACGGGCCCTACCGCCAGTCCGAGCGGCGCGACGTCTACAAGCAGTACGTCCGCCAGCTGCTCGACGCCGGCCGGGCCTACGTGGCCTTCGACACGCCCGAGGAGCTCAATGCCCGCCGCGAGGCCACGCCCAACTTCCAGTACGACGCCCGCACCCGCGGCTCGATGCGCAACTCCCTGACGCTCGGCGCGCAGGAGACGGAGCGCCTCGTAAGGGAAGGGGCGCAGTACGTGGTCCGCTTCAAGGTGGAGCCCGGCGAGGAAATCCACGTGGACGACATGATACGCGGCGACGTGAAGGTCCTCTCCGACATCCTGGACGACAAGGTGCTCTACAAGAGTGCCGACGAGCTGCCCACCTACCACCTGGCCAACATCGTCGACGACCATCTGATGGAGATCACCCACGTCATCCGCGGCGAGGAGTGGCTGCCCTCGGCGCCGCTCCACGTGCTCCTCTACCACGCCCTCGGCTGGGCCGGCACCATGCCCCGCTTCGCCCACCTGCCCCTCCTGCTCAAGCCCGACGGCAAGGGCAAGCTCTCCAAGCGCGACGGCGACCGCCTGGGCTTCCCCGTGTTCCCCCTCGAATGGCACGACCCCAAGACCGGCGCCGTCAGCTCCGGCTACCGCGAGAGCGGCTACCTGCCCCAGGCCGTCGTGAACTTCCTGGCCCTGCTGGGCTGGAACCCCGGCACGGACCAGGAGCTGCTGTCGATGGACGAACTCATCGCGCAGTTCGACCTGGCGAAGTGCTCCAAGAGCGGCGCGCGCTTTGACTACGTGAAAGGACTCTGGTTCAACCGCGAATACCTCCAGCACACGCCCGACGCCGTCCTGGCCCCCGAGTTCGACCGCATCCTCCGGCAGAACGGCATCGAGGCGCCCATGGACCGCGTGGAGGCCGTCGTCGGCATGATGAAGATGAAAAAGATCAACTTCGTGCGCGAGCTCTGGCCGCTCTGCGACTTCTTCTTCATCGCCCCGCAGACCTACGACCGGGAGGACAAGTTCGTCCGCAAGAACTGGAAGGAAGGCACCGCCGCCGAGATGACGGAGCTGGCCGCCCTGCTCGAAGGAGTGGCGGACTTCAGCGCCGAGGGCCTGCGCGCCGCCGTCGATCCCTGGTGCCAGGAGGGCGGGCGCAAGCCCTGGAACGCCTGGCGCGTATGCCTCGTCGGGACGGGCAAGGGCCCGGACATGTACGAACTGGCCGCCTTCCTCGGCCGCGGCGAGACGCTGGAGCGCATGCGCCGCGCCGTCGCCGCCCTGGGCTGAGCCCGGCCTTTCCCCGAACCCATCACCCCACCCCGACACCTCCCACCCCATGTATTCGCTGGCTATCTATCTCTATATGCTGTGCGCCAACGTGGCTGCCCTCTTCGGCCGCAAGGCGCGCCTGATGATGCGCGGCCACCGCGACACGTGGCGCATCCTGCGCCGCGCCGCGGGGACTGACCGCTACGTGTGGTTCCACGCCGCCTCGCTCGGCGAGTTTGAGCAGGGCCGTCCCCTCATGGAGCGCCTGCGCCGCGAGCGTCCCGGCTGCAAGATACTCCTCACGTTCTTCTCCCCCTCTGGCTACGAGGTGCGCAAGGACTATCCCGTGGCCGACATCGTCTGCTACCTGCCCTTCGACACGCCGCTCAACGCCCGCAAGTTCGTCCGCATGGCCCGCCCCGAGGCCGCTTTCTTCATCAAGTACGAGTTCTGGCGCAACTACGTCGACGTGCTCCACCGCCGCGGCATCCCCGTCTACAGCGTGTCGAGCATCTTCCGCGAGGGGCAGATCTTCTTCCGCTGGTACGGCTGCGGCTACGCCCGCGTGCTGCGCCGCTTCACCCACCTCTTCGTGCAGAACGAGCACTCGCGTCAGCTGCTGGCCCGCCTGGGCGTGACGGACGTCACCGTCGTGGGCGACACCCGCTTCGACCGCGTCATCGACATCATGCAGGCCGCACGTCCCGTCCCCGAGGCCGAAGCCTTCGCCGCCGTCGGCGGGCCCGTCCTGGTGGCCGGCAGCACGTGGCCCGCCGACGAGGCCTTCCTGCTGCCCTACTTCAACCGCCGCACCGACCTGAAGCTCATCATCGCGCCCCACGTCGTCGCGCCGGACCACCTGGCCGCCATCGAGTCGGCCCTGACCCGCCCGTCCGTGCGCCTCTCCCAGGCCACGCCCGAAAGCCTCGCCGCGGCCCAGTGTCTCATCATCGACGGCTACGGCCTGCTCTCCAGCATCTACCGGTACGCCACGCTGGCCTACGTCGGCGGCGGATTCGGCGCCGGCATACACAACGTGCCCGAGGCCGCCGTCTACGGCTGCCCCGTCCTCATCGGGCCGAACAACCGCAAGTTCCGCGAGGCCCAGGCCCTGCTCGAATGCGGCGGCTGCCGCGAGGTGGACGGCGGCGAAGCCTTCGCCCGCGCCGTGGACGGATGGCTGGCCGACCCCGCCGCCCTCCGGGCCGCCGGCCGGGCCGCCGCCGGCTACATCCGCGGCAACGCCGGCGCGGCCGACGCCGTGTTCCGCCACTGTTTCTCCTGACCTTCCGCCCGGGGCTTAGCTGCGCCGCTACGGCCCTAAGCCGTCTGGCGACAGGCCCAGGCCCCGCCGGCCCATATCCAGCCATGAACGTTATCCTCATCCTTCTTCTCGCCCTCGCGGCGGCCGCCGCCGGCTATGCCGCCGGGCAGCTGCATGCCCGCCGCACGCTGGGCGGCGAGGCCGAGCGCGCCCGCCGCGCCGCCGCCGAGGCCCAGGCCCGGCTCGAGGCCGAGCGCCGCCACGCTGCCGAGGCCGCCCAGGCTCAGGCCCAGGCCCTGCGCTCCGAGTTCCGCACCATGGCGCGCGACATGGCGCAGGCCGAGGGGCAGGCCCTGCGCACCCAGCACCTGCACACGCTCGAGTCCCTCCTCGACCCCCTGGGCAAGCGCATCGAGGCCTTCCGCGAGCAGTTCATCGCCGGCCATGCCGCCATGGACCGCTACGTGAAGGACCTCATGGAGCGCGCCGAGAGCGTGGGCCGCGAGGCAGGCGAGCTGGCCCAGGCCCTGCGCGGCAACAACAAGCTGCAGGGCAACTGGGGCGAGGCCGTCCTGGGCAACCTGCTCGATGCCGCCGGACTGACCCGCGGCCGCGACTACGACGTGCAGTACCAGACACAGGCCGACGACGGCCGCCGCCTCATCCCCGACGTCGTGGTGCGCCTGCCCGGCGGGCGGGCCGTCATCGTCGACTCGAAGGTGTCGCTCACCGCCTACGTGCGCTATGCCGCCGCCCCCGCCGGCTCAGCGCAGGAGAGCGAGCTGCGCGAACACGTAGCTTCCGTGCGCCGCCATGTCAAGGAACTCTCGCGCAAGGACTATGCCGCCGCCGTCCCCGGCAGCATCGGCTACGTGCTCATGTTCATCCCCGGCGAGGCGCCTTATGCCGCCGCCCTGGCGGCCGACCCCGCCCTGCCGGCCGACGCCTATGCCGACCGCGTCATCCTGGTCAACCCCACCAACCTGCTCATGGCCCTGCAGCTGGCCCACAACCTCTGGCAGAGCGACCTGCAGCGGCGCAGCGTTGGCGAGATATATGCCTCGGCCGAAAAGCTCTACAAGAAGTTCGCCCTCTTCGCCCAGAACTTTGTACAGATAGGCCGGGGCGTGCGCCAGCTCTCCGAACTCTACGACAAGGCCGAGCGCCAGCTCACCACCGGCCGCGGCAACATCGTGAGCCAGCTCGAAGGCTGGAAGCAGAAGGGCCTCACGCCCGGGGCCGACCTGCCCTCCGCCCTCCGCCCCGCCGCCGACGACGGCCCCGACGGCGCGCCCCCCGCCTCCGCCGGCTGAATCCGCCCCGCTTGGCTGAATCCGCGGGCGCAGCCCCTTCCGCGGCGCCGGGCGGGAAAATCCTAATAATTGTGACGAAATCCTAATAATTATGACGATATGAAAAACTTACTACTCTTACTTCTTTCCTTCCTGCTGGCCGCAGCGCCGGCGGCAGGACAACGGCGGGTGCGCGTGGCCTGCGTGGGCAACAGCGTGACCTATGGCGTCGGCGTGAAGGACCGCGCCACGGAGGCCTATCCCGCCCAGTTGCAGCGTATGCTCGGCGACGGCTACGAGGTGGGCAGCTTCGGCCACAGCGGCACGACCCTGCTGCGCCACGGCTCGAATCCCTACACCCGGACGGAGGAATACCGCGCCGCGCTCGACTTCCGCGCCGACATCGTCGTCATCCACCTGGGGCTCAACGACACCGACCCGCGCAACTGGCCGCAGTATGCCGACGAGTTCATCCCCGACTACCGCGCCCTCGTCGCCGACTTCCGTCGCGCCAACCCCAAGGCCCGCGTGTGGCTCTGCCTCATGACGCCCATCTTCCACGGTCACCGCCGCTTCGACAGCGGCACGCGCGACTGGCACGCCCTCATCCAGCGGCGCATCGCCCAGGTGGCCCGCACGGACAGCACGGGACTCATCGACCTCTACACGCCCCTGCACTGCCACCCTGACCTCTTCCCCGACGCGCTCCACCCCAACGCCGAAGGGGCCGCCATCCTGGCCCGCACCGTCTGCGCCGCGCTGACGGGGCGCTACGGCGGACTGCGCCTGCCCCAGCCCTATGGCGACGGCATGGTGCTCCAGCGCGGACAGACCATACGCCTGCACGGTACGGCCGACGCCGGGACGCCCGTCCGGGTGCGCTTCGACGATTTGGAACGCACGGACACGGCCGGCGCCGACGGCCGCTGGCAGGTGGACTTCCCCGCCCGTCCGGCTGGCGGGCCCTACGAGATAGACTTCGCCGCCGGCAAGGAGCGGCGCACGCTCCGCGATGTCTGGGTGGGCGAGGTGTGGCTCTGCTCCGGGCAGTCCAACATGGCCTTCCCCCTCCGCTCGGCCGCGACGGCCGCTGCCGACCTGGCCGCCGCCGACACGCTCGGCCGCGTCCACCTCTACCTCATGGCGCCCGTGGCCGAGACGGATGCTGCCCCGTGGCCGGACTCCGTCCTGACGGCCGTCAACGACCTGCGCTACCTGCGGCCCGGCCGCTGGGCCCGCGCCGATGCCCGGGCCGCGGCGGACTTCTCGGCCGTGGGTTTCCACTTCGCCCGCCTCTTGGCCGACAGCCTGGGCTGCCATGTGGGCGTCATCAGCAACGCCGTGGGCGGTTCGCCCGCCGAGGCGTGGATAGACCGCTCCACCCTGGAGCTGCGCCTGCCCGCCATCCTGCGCGACTGGATGCACGGCGACTACGTGCAGGAATGGGCCCGGCAGCGCGCCGCGCTCAACGTGAAGAACGCCGCCGCGGCCGGCCAGCGCCATCCCTATGAGCCCGCCTACCTCTTCGAGGCGGGCATCGCGCCGCTCGAGCGCTACGCCCTGCGCGGCGTGGTGTGGTATCAGGGAGAGTCCAACGCCCACAACGTGGAGCTGCACGAACGCCTCTTCCCCATGCTGGAACGGAGCTGGCGCGCCTGGTGGGCGGCGCCGGAAATGCCTTTCTACGTGGCGCAGCTCTCGAGTCTGTCCACGCGGCCCTCGTGGCCCCATTTCCGCGACAGTCAGCGGCGCCTGTGCGGGCGCTTGCGGCAGACGTGGATGGCGGTGACGTCGGACCTGGGCGACTCGCTCGACGTGCATCCCCGCCGCAAGCGCGAGGTGGGCGAGCGCCTGGCCCTCTCCGCCCTGCGCCACACGTATGGCCGGACCTCCGTCATCCCCTCCGGCCCGCTCTATGAGAACTTCCGCCGGGAGGACGGGGCGCTGCGCCTCTTCTTCCGCTGGGGCGAGGGCATGCGGCCCGCCGCGCCGGGCGACACGCTGCGCGGCTTCGAGGTGGCCGGGCAGGACGGCCTCTACCATGCCGCCTCGGCCCGCGTGGACGGCCGCACGGTCGTCGTGGAGAGTCCGGAGGTCCGGGAGCCCTGTGCCGTGCGCTACGGCTGGCGGCCCTTCACCCGGGCCAACCTGGTCAACGCCGCCGGACTGCCGGCTTCCACCTTCCGCGACGAACGCTTCTGACCGGCGCGCCCCCGCGGCCCACAGACCTGCCTGCACATGAGACTGAGCATTATCGTACCCGTCTACCGCGTGGAGCCCTACCTCGAAGCCTGCCTGGACAGCCTCGCGGCGCAGCAGGTGGAGGGCATGGAAGTGCTCCTCGTGGACGATGCCTCGCCTGACGGCTGCGGCCGCCTGTGCGAGCGACGGGCCAGCCGCGACGGCCGCTTCCGCCTGCTGCGCCATGCCGCCAACCGCGGACTGAGCGCGGCGCGCAACACCGGGATAGCCGCCGCGCGCGGCGAGTTTCTCACGTTTGTCGACTCGGACGACTTCCTGGCCCCCGACACGCTGCGGCCCAACCTGGAGCTGCTACAGGCCAGTCCCGGGGCCGATGTCGTGGAGTATCCCGTCTGCGTCCGCCACGGCGCGCCCGATGCCAGCCGTTACGCCCCCGGCCCCGCCGCCGAGACCGACTTCACCGGCTGGGTCAAGGCGCGCGGCTATCTGCACAGCTATGCCTGGAACAAGATCTACCGCCGCGCGCTCTGGGACGGCGTGCGCTTCCCCGAGGGCCGCCTGTTCGAGGATCTGCTCACCGTCCCCGCCGTGTTGCGCCGGGCCCGCCGCATCGTGAACTCTGCGGCAGGGCTTTACTACTACTGCGCCCGCGGCGGCTCCATCTCCGCCGAGTCCACCCGGCCGGCCGTCGGGGACCTCCTGCAGGCGCGGCTTCAGCTCTACGGGGAACTGCTGCGCCAGCCCGGCCTGTCCGAGGCCGACCTGGACGAGGCCTATCTGCACCTCTGCGACGCGCAGGTGGTCCTGCTGCAGCTCGGCGGCGCGGACTGCATCCCCGGCCGCCGCCTGCCGCTCGGCCGCGCCCTCTTCACGCCGCGTCCGGCCGCCTATCGCCTCAAGGCCGTCCTGAAGTCGCTCAGCGGGTCGCACTACTGCCGCCTCTTGGCCCGCATCCGTCAAGCCCTGCGCCTATGAGCAAACCCTCCGTCAGCTTCATCATCCCCTACTACCGGGAGGACATTTCCCTCCTGGAGCGCGCCGTGGAGAGCATCGTCCGCCTGGGCAGCCGGGCGGACTGGGAGGTGTGGGTGGTGGACGACGGCTCGCCCGGCGGCGCGGCGGGCCGCTACGTCGCCGCCCTGGCCGACGCCCGCGTGCGCTATCTGTGGCAGGAGAACCAGGGGCTGGGCGGTGCGCGCAACGCCGGCCTGGCCCGCGCCGGGAAGGAGTACGTGCAGTTTGTCGACGCGGACGACTACCTCTTCCCCGCGGCGGCCCTGCGCCTGCCGGCCCTGCTGGCCGAGCACTACGACGCCGACTTCCTGGCCTTCGGTTTCCGCAAGGTGCGCGGCACCGGCGTGGAGGACGTCGACGGGGCGGAGGCGCACGTCCTGTTCCGGGGCAGCGGGACGGAGCTCATGCTTCGCCACAACCTGCGCGGCGGCGCCTGGGGCTACGTGTTCCGCCGCGCGGTCCTCGGCGGCCTGCGCTTCACCCCCGGCATCTACCACGAGGACGACGAGTTCACGCCCCTGCTGTTGCTCGGCGTGCGTCGTGCCGTGGTGACGGACCTGCCCCTCTACGCCTACTACCAGCGTCCGGGCTCCATCGTGCGCCAGGCCGCTTGCCCGGCGCTCGAGAAGCGCTTCACGGACCTGCTCGGCATCATCGTCCGCCTCGATGCCCGCCGGCGCGGGCTGGAGGGCCAGGCGGCGGAGGCCCTGGCGCGGCGCACCGACCTGCTGCGCATGGCGATGGTCTACACCCTCATGTGCGACAGCCCCGACGCCCGCTTCCTCTTCCGCCACCTGCGCCGCATGCGCCGCGCCGGCTACTATCCGCTGGACCGGCGCGCCGACTCGCGGGCCTACCGCCTGGTGCGTCTGCTGAGCCGTCCGCCGCTCCTGGCCGCCGCCGTGCGGCTGGGGCTGCGCCTCCTGGGCCTGCGCCATGCCGGCCGGGCCTCGTAGAGGAGTCTTCGGGAAATCCGCGGCCCGCCGGCAGGGCCGGAAAAAACGGGGCTAAGGCGCGCGGAGATGCGCCTTAGCCCCGTGACGTTACGGATACGGGGACGGTCTTCGGCGAAGCCGTTTACTGGTAGAGCTCGTTGTCGTAGTCGAAGCCGCCGTAGTCCTCCAGTTTGGAGAATACCCTGAACGTCTTGATCTTGTCCTTTTCTTCGGCGAACTTGGGATACCACTCGAAGCGGAGCAGGAGCGAGGTCTTCGTGCATTCCTAGCCCTTGGAGATGGCCATTTGCAGGTAGCCCGCGGAGAAGCACTCCAGGGGGCGTTCCTGGCGGAAGGTTTCGCTGTCTTCGGCGAGGGCTGTCTGTTTCATGTCCATGACGACGGGGTTGCCGGCTTCGTCGTAGAGGACACCGTAGAGGGTGACAGTCTTGTCGAACTTTTGCGGCTGAAGCACTTTGAACTTCAGGTTGAGCACGTAGGCGCTGTCGCCCATGAGGTCCTCGGCCTCGAGCTCGTAGTCCTGGTCCTCCAGTTCCACGATGCCCTTGAGCGGGCCTTCGACTTCGGTCGATGCGGGCCGCAGCGTCCAGGCGCCGGCGGCAGGAGCGTCGTCGGTTTCCATGTCGGTGGAGTCTTCCTCGAGCGTGTCGTCGAAGGCATCGGTCAGCACGTCGCTGATGGCCTCGTCCGTGGCGCTCTTTTCCGACTTGCCGCCGCAGGCCGCAGCGGTCCGGCAGCGGCGCGGATTTGTGGATTGAATGCGAATTTTAGGATTTATTAATGGGGGGGTAATTTATTTGTAACTTTGCAGCGTCCCTTCCCGCTCTGCGCGGAGACTCCGGGCGGAGGGGAGGGGCGCGACAAAAACTTCACCACGCTTATGAATACCCGTTTATGCCTTTCCGAGGCCCGGGCCGCGCTGCAAGCCGGGATGGAGCTGAACGTACGATTTAACTATACGGCGGCTAATGTGGACTCCTTCGCCGACGTGCTCCGTGAGTTTGAAAACCTGTCTGTCGCCGAGAAGGACCGCCTGACGGTGGACTATCAGCCCGTCTGGCAGGACGGCACGCGGCCAGAGGCCGATGCCAAGGCCGAGCGGCAGGCGGAGCGCTATAGTGCCTGCGGCCTGCACATGGCTGAAAACAAGACCATCAGTCCGACGCATTGTTACGCCGATTTTAAGAACAGCATTGTCATCAATTATACGGGCGACCTGTACAAGTGTACGGCCCGCGAGTTCCATCCGCAGTTGCGCGAGAGTGTCCTTTCTCCCGACGGACAGTTGCTTTGGAACAGCCGTTACCGTAAGCGGATGGCCATCAAGCACGGCACTCCCCTATGCCATGCCTGCCGGATATTCCCTCTTTGCCACGGCGGATGCTCCCAGACGAAGCTGGAGCGTGCCGTTTCCGATGTCTGCTACTATCAATATTCCGAAGTAGACAAGGATGCCCTGCTCCGTCGTCGCGGCGAGTGGATTCTCCGCCACCCGGAGGTTTCATATTAAAAAGGAGGTGCCGGGGAAATAGAATGTGAAGAGATAATGAACGGCTATAGCCGGGAATTGTGTGGAAAAGTGATAGTATAACATTTAATCAAATTCCTTCCTATGAAAAGAAATAAGCAAATAGATAAGATTGAAGTACAGATACCGGCTATAAATGCGGACAAAGAAGGACGCTTGCTCGGAGGTTTTTCTGCTTTTGGCATAAACGCACGCGGGTCTGACAACGGAACGTGCCCTAACAACCCGACTGGGTGTATTTCTAATGGAACTTGTTCTTGTAATGACAATTGTAGCAACAATACTTCCTGCGCCCATAATCACAAATCCCCATGTTCAGGTAACGGTTCGTGCGTGAATACGATTTGTCATCCGCAGACTACAACACCGGGTGGCGGGGAAGGAGAAACGCCCACGGAATCTTCAAACCGTTTGTTTTCAATAGGCTTCTCAGCCTTGTTCTGACGTAAAAGCCCCGGCTTGTCCCGGCAATCCGGGGCTTTTACCATTGTCCTACCGAAGACGTCACAAGTAAAAAACAATAAGCAATGATACCATGAAAATATTTTGTTACTTATATGTTCGCGGCTTTCCTGCTTTGCTGCTGTGGGCCGCCGTGCTTTGTGCGCTGCCGCTTAGCGGGCAGCAGCGCCACTATGTGTTGGGTAAAGTGGAGAACGCCTTGACCGGTACGCCGGTGATGGGGGCGAGGGTGGACATCCTCACGCCGGCGGGCGACTCCGTCAAGACCATTAAGACGGGGCGGAGCATGACGAACGGCATCGTTTACTCGGCCTATTTCGTGGAGTTGCCCGAAGGGAAATATCACCTTCGGTTTTCGCACGACAGTTTCGAACCGCAGACGGCGGATATAGAGGTGAAGTACCATAAGCGCGAGTACACGCTGGAGATGCCGGTAGTGCGCCTCAAGCCCCGGATGCCGGAGCAGCAGCTGGGCGAGGCAACGGTGACGGCTACGCGGGTGAAGTTCTACACGAAGCGGGACACGCTTATCTTCAACGCCGACGCTTTCCAGACGGCGGAAGGCTCGATGTTCGACGTGCTCATCCGCCAGCTGCCCGGCGTGGAGCTGAAAGACGACGGGCGCATCTACGTGAACGGCCGGTTCGTGGAGAGCCTCCTGCTCAACGGCGACGACTTTTTCAAGGGGGACAACACGCTGATGCTGGAAAACCTGCCCACGTATATGGTGAAGACGGTGAAGGTCTACGAGCGCGAGCCGGACGTGGCTTTGCGCATGATGGGGCTGAACGGCGGGCGGAAGGAGCTCGTGATGGACGTGAACCTGAAACGGCAGTATTCCGTAGGGTGGATAGCCAACACGGAGTGGGGCGGCGGGACGGAGGGCCGCTATCTGGGCCGCCTCTTTGCCCTGCGCTTCACGCCGCAGTCGCGCCTGGCGCTGGTGGGCAACCTCAATAATGTGAACGACCGCCGCAAGCCGGGCGAGACCGGAAGCTGGACGCCCGAGCAGATGCCCTCCGGCCGGCTCACCACGAAAATGGCCGCCTTGGAATATAACGTCAAGGAGAAGGGCGGCCGCTACATCCTGAACGGCCAGGCCGGCATCACGCACACGGACGGCAATAACCTCTCGGCCACGAACCGGGAGAATTTCCTCACGGGCGGTAACACCTTCGAGCGCAGCCAGAACCAGTCGCTCAGCCGCAATACGCGCTTTTCCACGAGCCACTCTTTCTTTTTCCAGACAGCCAGCCGGCGCGTCCCGAGCAGCAAGTTCGCCGTCCGCCTCTCCCCTTACTTCAACTACCGCCGCTATACGAACCGCGGCGATGCCGTGGCGGGCACGTTCGCGGACGACCCCTCGGCCGTGCTTTCCCCGGGGCTTATCGACAGCCTGCGGGGACCGTTGGCCGGGTCCGTACTGCGCACGCACCTGCTGAACCGCAGCCTCTCGCAGACCTATGGCGAAGGTCACAGCCTCGGGGCCGGCGGCAGCCTGGGCTTGGTCTGGAACGTGCCGCATACGGAGGATTTCCTCAAGGTGGACTTCTCCGGCACGTATGCCGACGAGGCAGCCGAGCGGTTTACCCACCAGCAGACGGACTACTGGCAAGCGGGTGCGCCGCCGGCGGATTTCCGCAACCAGTACTACCACCAGCCGGGACGCTCCTATTCCTTCTCCGGCAAGGCGGAGTACACTTACATCAACAACGGGTGGACCGCCTGCGCCGCTTATGGCTACACGCAGCAATATGCTTCGGACGTCCGCGAGCTTTACCGTCTGGACCGTCTGGAAGGCTGGGGGCTGGGCACGGACTCTGCGCTCACGTCCCTTCCCTCCGCTGTCGGGTGGGAGCAGGAAACGATGGATGCCGCCAATTCCTATCACGCCAACCAGCATACGTATGCCCACAACGTCCAGCTGGATGCCATGTGGCAGCGCTACGAGGACCAGAAAAAGTGGGAGATATGGTTTGCCGTGCCCCTCAGTTACGTCACGAAGGAACTGACCTACCGCACGGGCCAGGCCACGCGCACGCCCCGGCGGGCCGACTTCCTGCCCGGCTTCAAGACGGACATTACCTACGCCACCCAGGAGTGGCGCTACAAGTACCAGCTGAGCTATGCGCTGACGCCGTCGCAGCCCGATCTGCGTAATCTCGTGGACCTTACGGACGACAGCAATCCGCTTTGGATCAGTTACGGTAACCCCGACCTGAAGAACAGCTGGCAGCACGACTTGAAGTTCAACTTCAACTGGCGCGAGTCGAAAAAGGAGCGCCAGTTCAGGCTGGGGGCATTCTACTCCGCGACGCAGCAAGCCGTGGCGCGGGCCTACACCTATGACCGCGCCACGGGCGTGCGCACTTCGCGTCCGGAGAACGTGAACGGGAACTACTCGCTGGGCGGGGAGCTGTCCTTCTCCACGCCGCTGGACAAGGCGAAGCGGTGGACGCTGCGCAACGCCGTGGGCACGACGTACCTGCACAGCGTGGACCTGACGGACACGGGCCTGGGGCAGAACCCGCGCAGCACGGTGCGCTCGCTGCTGACGACGGAGCAGCTGCGCGTGGACTGGTCGCTGCCGAAGGTGAAGCTGGGGGCGCGCGTGAAGGCCACGTGGGACCGCGCCACGAGCCGGCGGCCGGACTTCGCGGACGTGAGCGCGGCGGACCTGACCTACGGGCTGACGGCGCAGGTGGAGCTTCCCTGGGACCTGCAGCTCAGCACGGACGTGAGCCTGTATAGCCGTTACGGTTACGACGACCCGTCGCTGAACACGGACGACTGGGTGTGGAACGCGCGGCTGGCGAAGCGGCTGCTCAAGGGCAACCTGACGCTGATGCTGGACGGTTTCGACATCCTGCACCAGCTGTCGAACGTGACGCGCACGCTCAACGCGCAGGGCCGCGTGGAGACGTGGCGCAACGTGATCCCGAGCTACGTGATGTTCCACTTCGTCTACCGTCTGAACATCGAGCCGAAGAAGCGTCCGGGCGAGTGACGTCCGCCGCCGGCGGCCGTCCCCGCGGCGCGGGGCTAAGGCCAGGAAAAACGGGGCTAAGGCTTGTTGCGACGGGCCTTAGCCCCGTGGCGCACAGGCCGCGCGGAGCATCCCTTCGGGCCGGTTCCGGGGTCCGTTTTCGTGTTCCGGTGCGCTGCGCACCGCTCTGTGCGGCCCGGAAAAGAGGGGCACGGGCGGTCTTATTACGAGAAATGAGTTTTTTTAGTATTTTTTAATCGGGGGGGGTAAAAATGCTTAACTTTGCGGCTGTGGCCCGGGACCGCGGGAATAGCCGGCGGGCCGGGCCTGATGGACACAGTCAGTTTTGCCTTATCGAATGAAAAGAACAAGCCTTTTTTCCGCATTCCTCCTCGTCTGCCTCTCTTTGCTGGCCGCCGTTCCGGCCTTCGGGCAACGCTATGTAGTCAGCGGCCGGGCGGTGGACGATTCGCTCCGGCTCCCCGTGCCGTTCCTTGCCGTGCAGTTGTTCCTGCCGGACAGTTCGCTCTATGCCCTGGCCATGACCGATTCGCTGGGCCGCTTCGCCGTGGAGACGGACCGTGTGGCCGACTACGAGCTGCGCCTCACGGGCGTGGGCTTCGACCCCGCGCGCCGGCAGGTGCGCTTTGCCTCCGGGCAGTCGCGGCTGGACCTGGGCGACGTGCCCGTACACGACAACACCGTGCGCCTGTCCGAGGCCACCGTCACGGGCAAGGCCTCGACGCTCACCGTGCGCCGCGACACCTTTGTCTACAGTACCAAGGCCATGGACTTCTCCGCCGGCGCCACGCTCGCCGCCGCCCTCTCGCAGATGCCGGGCGTCACGATGGACGACGAGGGCAACGTCATCTGGCAAGGCAAGAAGGTGGAGAGCCTCCTCGTGGGCGGGCAGAAATTCCTGGGCGGCGACATACAGAAAGCCCTGCGCAACCTGCCGGCCGAGGTGGTGGAGAGCCTGAAACTCTACGACCGCCGCAGCGAGGAGGCCGAGCGCACCGGAGTGGACGACGGCGAGCGCACCACCGTCATGGACGTGGGCATCAAGGCAGAGTACCGCGGCGTGTGGGCCGGCAACGCCGACGTGGGCGCCGGCTACGACGAGAAGTGGACCGGCCGCGCCTTTCTCTCCAACTTCTCCGACCGCGTGAAGATAGGCGTCGCCGCCCTGGCCAACAACCTTAATGGCGGCGAGCGCGTGACGCCCGAGGGCGACTGGTATCAGAGCGAATGGAAACTGGGGTGGAACACGTACCGCAACGTCTCCGCCAGCGTGGATTGGAGCAACAAGGACGACCGCAGCGCGGCCGGCTACCAGCACCTCGAGGCCAACCTCTACTACAGCCACGACAACCAGGACTACCGCTACGACACGGAGCAGCAGAACTACGTGCCCGGCGAGGCCCCCTCGTGGCAGCGCGAGCGCGGACGTTCCTGGAGCGGCAAGGGGCAGCTGCAGGGATGGGTGAACTATCAATGGAACGTAGACTCGCTCAACTTCCTCACCCTCCGCTACTCCGCCCACCGGATCAAAGGGCGGGACACGTCGGCCGACCGCTCCGCGCAGTTCCTTGCCGACCCCGCCGCGCGCTTTCCCGGCGATCCCGTCGACGCCGCCCTCGATCCCGCGCTGCCCGACAGCCTGCGCCGCCTGCTGGTCAACACCATGCGCGCCGACGGGCTTGGCCGCCGGCGCAATTCCGCCCATTGGTCCAATCTGACCTATATGCACCGCCTCAGCGGGCGTAAGGACCTGCTGGCCCTCTCGTTCGAGATAGAGCACACGCGGGAGAGCGACCGCGAGGACCAGAACTACGACGCCCGCTACTTCGCCGCCGGCGAGCGCCGCGAGCCGGAGCGCCAGCACAACGACCTGCTCGGGCGCGAGCTCAAGCTCACGGCCAAGGGCGGATACCGCCGCGCGCTGGCGGACGGCTTGTGGTGGAACAACGTCTACGCCTTTACCTTCAGCCGCGGCCACGACGACCACGCCTACTACCGCCTGGAGTCGCTGCCCGGATGGGACGACCTGGGGCAGCACCCTCTGGGCGAAGTGCCGGCCGACCTCGGCGCCCGCCCCGAGCTGCTGAACCGGAACTCGTACGCCTCCACCAGCCTGCTCCGCAGCCATCAGCTCAGCACGGGCGTGAGCGGGACGGCGAAGAAGCTCCAGCTGAGGGCGACGGTTGCCGCCACGTGGAACGACGAGGCCCTGCGCTACGACCGCCCCGCCGTGCTCCACACCACGCAGCGCCGCTACGAGTGGACCTTCCAGGGCGACGCCTGGCTGAAATACGCCTTCACGGACCGCACGCTCTGGGAGGTGATGTATCACGGCGCCACGGAGCAGCCCGAGATGAAGGACCTGCTGCCCGTGGGCCAGACCGTCGACCCGCAGAACCCCACGCGCGGCAACCCCGACCTGAAGTCCTGGTTCTCCCACTACGTCTACTCCCGCTTCAGCACCTTCTTCGAGCCCAGCCAGGTGAGCCTGGCCTTCTCGGGCTACTGTCAGCTGAAGAGCAACGGCCAGGACTACCGCATGGACTACGACCCCGCGACGGGCTATTTCACCCAGACGCCCGTCAACACGGGCCGCAACGTCCGCGGGCAGCTGGGCATGGACCTCACCTGGACCCTCGACCGACAGAAGCGCTGGACCTACGACGCCGCGCTGCGCTCCACCGCGCAGCGCAGCGCGGGCTACGTAGGCACCGCCGCCGCCACGCAGCTCAATCGCGTACGCACGACCGACCTCTACGCCCGCAGCGGACTGGCCTACCGCCAGGGCGACCTCTTCGTCAAGCTCTCCGCCGGATTCATGCCGCAGTTCATCCGCTCCACGCTCCAGCCCGAGAGCAACGAGACGGGCTACACCTACACCTACGGCCTGACCGCGTCCTACACGCTGCCCTGGGGCATGAAGCTCAGTTCGGACTTCACGATGACCAGCCGCCAGGCCTACACCAGCCCGACCTACAACACGGACGAACCCATCTGGAACGCCTACGTGCAGCAGGACTTCCTGCGCGACAAGAGCCTGACGCTCAAGCTCGAGGCGGCCGACATGCTGGCCGGGCAGAAGGACATCTTCCGCTACACGTCGTCCTACTCCGCGATGGAGCAGCACGAGAACGGCTTCCAGCGCTACGTCGTCCTGCACGTAGTCTGGCGCTTCTCCGGCAAGCGGCGGTAGCCCCGCCCCGCTCCCGGCGGCTATCCGTAAATCGGGGCATAATCTCCGGAGTCGGGGTAGCGCGGCGAAAGGATTTTCTCCGTAATTTTGCAGCGTGGGAAAGGGGGCGGCCCGGCGCTCCGGCAGAAACGCCCCGCCAGCAGCTGCCGCCCCCTTCCCGTCACAAGAAACGGACACTTAGCTTATGGAACTCATCAAGAACAAGGAATTCGGAGGCGAACGCCCGCTCTTCGCCTCGCACGGCCTGAAGCTCGAGGGCGTGACCATCCACGCGGGCGAATCGGCCCTGAAGGAGTGCAGCAACATCGAGGCCACGGGCTGCCGCTTCGAGGGGAAATACCCCTTCTGGCACGTGGACGGCTTCGTCGTGCGCGACTGCCTCTTCACCGAGGGCGCCCGCGCCGCCCTGTGGTACTCGCGCGGACTGGAGATGACGGACACGCGCGTCGAGGCGCCCAAGATGTTCCGCGAGATGGACGGCCTGCGCCTGCGCGGCGTGCAGATACCCAACGCCCTTGAGACGCTCTGGCGCTGCCGCAACGTGGAGATGGAGAACGTGGAAGTGGCCCGTGCGGACTATCTCCTCATGTACAGCGAGAACATCCGCATCCGCAACTACCGCCACCAGGGCAACTACGCCTTCCAGTACTGCCGCAACCTGGAGATACGCAACGCCGTCATCGACGCCCGCGACGCCTTCTGGGAGACGGAGGGCGTCACCGTCTACGACTCCGAGCTGACGGGCGAGTTTCTCGGCTGGCACTCGCGCGGCTTGCGCCTCGTCAACTGCAAGATCAGCGGGACGCAACCCCTCTGCTACGCCCGCGACCTCGTCCTGGACCACTGCACCCTGGCCCCCGACTGCGACCTGGCCTTCGAGTACAGCACCGTGCAGGCCACCATCGACAGCCCCGTGACCAGCGTGAAAAACCCCCGCTCGGGCCGCATCGTGGCCCAGTCCTACGGCGAAATCATCCTCGACGACAACATCAAAGCCCCGGCCGACTGCGCCATCCTCACCCGCGAGGAGCAGGACGGACAGGCCCGCTGAAGCCGACCCGGCCGCCCGCCATGCCGCGAATAGGCACACGCGGGCAGGGGAATATCCGCATTTTATTGCTAACTTTGCAGCGCCCCGGCGCGCCCGTCCCCCAGACAGCGGGAGCGGGCGCGCCGCGTGCTTAGCCATGACTTCATCACAATCCGATATGCAAGATATTCGCAACATCGCCATCATTGCCCACGTGGACCACGGAAAGACGACGCTCGTGGACAAGATGCTTTACGCGGGCAACCTTTTCCGCCAGAACCAACAGACCAACGACCTCATGCTCGACAACAACGACCTCGAGCGCGAGCGCGGCATCACCATCCTCTCCAAGAACGTGTCCATCCGCTACAAGGGCGTGAAGATCAACATTATCGACACCCCGGGACACTCCGACTTCGGCGGAGAGGTGGAGCGCGTGCTCAACATGGCGGACGGCTGCCTGCTCCTGGTCGACGCCTTCGAAGGCCCCATGCCGCAGACACGCTTCGTCCTGCAAAAGGCCCTCCAGATAGGCCTTAAGCCCATCGTCGTGGTCAACAAGGTGGACAAGCCCAACTGCCGCCCCGAGGAAGTCTACGAAATGGTGTTCGACCTGATGTGCGACCTCGACGCCACGGAGGAACAGCTCGACTTCCCCGTGGTCTACGGCTCGGCCAAGAACGGCTGGATGGGCGAGGACTGGCGCACCCCGACGGACAACATCGACTACCTGCTCGACAAGATCATCGAGGTCATCCCCGCGCCCCAGCAGCTCGAGGGCACGCCGCAGATGCTCATCACCTCGCTGGACTATTCCAACTACACGGGCCGCATAGCCGTGGGCCGCGTCCACAGAGGCACCATCCGCGAAGGCATGAACTGCACCATCGCCCACCGCGACGGCACACTGGAGAAAACGAAAATCAAGGAAGTGCATACCTTCGAGGGCATGGGACACCAGAAGACGGCCGCCGTCGACAGCGGCGACATCTGCGCCGTCGTGGGCCTGGAGAACTTCGAGATAGGCGACACCATCTGCGACTACGACAACCCCGAGCCCCTGCCGCCCATCGCCATCGACGAGCCGACCATGTCAATGCTCTTTACCATCAACGACTCCCCCTTCTTCGGCCGCGAAGGCAAGTACTGCACCTCGCGCCACATCAACGACCGCCTGGAGAAAGAGCTCGAGAAGGACCTGGCCCTGCGCGTGGAGAAGACGCCCGGCGCCGACCGCTGGATCGTCTCCGGCCGCGGCGTGCTCCATCTCTCCATACTCATCGAGACCATGCGCCGCGAGGGCTACGAGCTCCAGGTGGGCCAGCCGCAGGTCATCTACAAGGAAATCGACGGGCAGCGCTGCGAGCCCATCGAGGAACTCACCATCAACGTCCCCGAAGAGTTCGCCTCGAAAATGATAGACATGGTGACGCGCCGCAAAGGCGAGATGACCTCCATGCAAAACCTCGGCGAGCGCGTCGACATAGAGTTCGACATCCCCTCCCGCGGCATCATCGGCCTGCGCACCAACGTGCTCACCGCCAGCCAGGGCGAGGCCATCATGGCCCATAGGTTCAAGGACTACCAGCCTTACAAGGGCGAAATCCAGCGCCGCACCAACGGCTCCATGATAGCTCTCGAGGGCGGCACGGCCTATGCCTACGCCATCGACCACCTGCAGGACCGCGGCCGCTTCTTCATCCATCCGCAGGACGAGGTTTACGCCGGGCAGGTGGTCGGGGAGCACGTCCACGAGAACGACCTTGTGGTCAACGTCACCAAGGCCAAGCAGCTCACCAACATGCGCGCCTCGGGCGCCGACGAGAAGGCGCGCATCGTCCCCCCCGTCATCTTCTCCCTGGAGGAGGCCCTTGAATACATCAAGGAGGACGAGTACGTCGAGGTGACGCCCAAGTCCATGCGCATGCGCAAGATTATCCTCGACCATACGGCCCGCAAGCGCGCCGGCCGCGACTGACGCCGCGCCGGCCGGGACCGGACGCAGGGAGGGCAGCGCACGGCGGCGCAGAGACCGGCCGCGGCGCAGCCCTCCCTGCGTCGCATATTCCGCCGCGCTGGATGCCGCATTCCGCAAGCCGGTTGCGCGCCGCATTTCCTACCTTTGCCACGTTCAAACCATAAGAAAGGAGCATCGCAAAATGAATCCGCACACATCCGAACATGCCCGCCGCTTCACCGTCACCGGACTGCATTGCGCAGCCTGCGCCGCGCGGGCCGAGCGAACCCTGAAGAAACTCGACGGCGTGACCGATGCCGCTGTCAACTTTGCCACGGCCGAAGCCTCCGTGGCCTACGACGAACGCGCCGTGACCCCGCAGCAGATGCGCGACGCCCTGCGCGAGGCCGGCTACGACCTCGTGGTCGAGGACGCCGCCGCCGGCGAGCAGCGCCGCCACGACCGCTACCGCAGCCTCCTGCGCCGCGTCGGCTGCGCCGTGGTCTGCACGCTTGCCGCCATAGCCTTGAGCTTCAGCCCCCTGTCGGCCCTCCCTGTGGCCCGCGCCGTGCTCTGGCTCCTGGCCACGGTCGTCGTGTTCGGCGCCGGCGCGGAGTTCTTCGCCGGCGCCTGGCGACAGGCCCGCCACGGCTCGTCCAACATGGATACGCTCGTGGCCCTCTCCACCGGCATAGCCTACTTCTTCAGCCTCTTCAACGCCCTCTGGCCCGAGTTCTGGACCTCGCGCGGCATGTCCGCCCACGTCTACTACGACTC
>CALUIN010000012.1 GCA_944320745.1 uncultured Alloprevotella sp.
GATCTGGAAGGTCACGAGGTTGGCGGCGGCCATCTTCTTCACGATGGTCTTGGCCTGGTCGCGGTTGCCCTCGGCCAATGCCTGGCGCAGGCGCTCGTTCTCGGCATTAGCCTCGGCCAGCTGTGCGCGGAGCTGGTTGACTGCCGCATTGTCGTAGCGCACGACGGTCTTGCCGCGGTCCCAGCCGCGCGGCTTGAACTTGTACGTCAGGCCGATGGTGGCGGCAAAGAGGCCCTCGCCGCCGCGGCCGCCTTCCTCGCCGTCGAAGCGGTCGCTCACGAGCGTACCGCGCAGGTCGAGGTTCAGGTCGAGTGTGGAGCAGAGGCGGAACGAGTTCAAGAGGCCGAAGTGGCCGGCTATCTCCGTCTGCTTCGGTTCGTCCGTCACCTTCATCACGCCCAGACCGCCGTAGGCCGTGATGTTGTACACACGCTTCTCGTTGTACCCGCACAGCAGGTTCGAGAGATTGAACATGGCGTCCAGGTGAAGGTTGTAGTAGTTGAACTTCGACTTCTGCAGGTAGTGGGGCGCACCGCCGCCGTCCACGGGATCGCCCGTGCCGTGGGCCGAGGGGTAGTTGGGGTCAGAGTCCCACTTCGTCGCGCCCTTGAGCGAGAGGCCGTTGTAGCCGAAGCGCACACCGATGCCCGGGGTGAACCACTTGCCGATGTTCACGTCGAGGGCCGGGGCCAGACGGTCGCCGAAGCTGGCGCGGTTGTCGTGGTCGCCGAAGTAGACCTGCGCGCCGCCGGCCACGCTCACGAACCAGTTGCTCCAGAAGCGGTTCGTCTCCACTTTGTACTTGTCCTTGCTGTACTCCACGGTCTCCGTGAAGTCGCCGTTCTGCACGGCCTGCGTCTCTTGGGCTTGTGCCGTGCCCGCGGCCGCCAAAACCAAGGCGGCCAGCATTGTCTTGCGTGTCATGGTTACGATAAAGTTTGGTTTATACTAAAGTTTGGTTTATGTTTCAATTCCCGCTGTTTTCTCTCACGCAACGCACGCCGTGCACGTCGCGCAGCAGATTGGTACGGGCATACGTGTCGATGGCGTTGCCGCTGTTGGGCGCGATGGGGGCAGAGTTCTTCCAGGCGTCTGTCTTGAGATAGCACGCCGCGGGCTCGCCGTTGGTGTCGGGATAGGCCTCCGCGGCCCACCAGCGTCCGCCCACGCCGTAACCCGTCTCCACGTCGCCCGTCCGTCCGCTGCGGGCCTGAATGCCGGGGTAGCAGCTGCCCTCCGTGTCGGCTTCGTTCTTCTTGAACCACCAGTCCTCGGAGTTATTGGCCTTAATGTAGTTGAGGAAGTCGAGGCGCTGCAGGCAGAGGGGCACGCCGTTGTCCAGGTCCGCCACGTCGCCGGTGCTGCCGCCGGGCATATCGGTAAATCCGCTGAACGTAAAGATGTTCGCCACGCGGTAGCCCACGGGCGAGGGGTCGTAGATGGTCTTCTGGTTGTTCCACCCGGCGGCGCAGCGCGGGTCGCGCAGGTCGTCGGGAAGCTCCCGTCCGGCATCGCCCCAGAGGTAGTAGTTGGCCACGCCCAGCCAGTTGCGGTTCGTGTTGTTGCCGCTGGTGATGATTTCCGCCGGGTGGCGGATGGCGTCGACGATGGTGGCGCCGGGAATGGTGGCTACGGGCCAGCCCCGCTGCACGTTGACCTGCGTCGTGCCGCCCTCATAGATGTAGGGCGGGGCGTAGTCGGACTTGAACGGGTCCTTGCGCCCCCACTGGTACTGCACGCAGCGGTTGTCGCCCACGCGCACCGCGCCGAGGTCGCGGTCCATGACGAGGAACGTTTCCCCGGCCTGGTTCGTGTACACCTCGTCCTGCGGCACGCCCTCGGTGCCCCAGATGTGCCAGCTCCAGAGGATGTCGCCCTGACCGTCGGGCCCGCTGTAGACGGCAATGACGGCATTGCCCGTCACCTGCGTCGTCGTGTAGTACACGCGGCCGTTCTCCAGGCGCACGTCCTTCACGAAGTCCTTCGTCGTGGACCAGAGCAGCTTGGCGGACTGCGGGTTGATATATGGGTTCTCCGTGTGGAATCCCGCTCCCTTGATGATGCCCTTCTCGCCGTTGCCGATGACGGTGGCCTTGAAGCTGTGCTCGCCCGTCTCGGTCACGATGTAGCAGTTGGCCGTCTCCTCCTCGGGCTCTTCCTGGGGCAGCTCCTCGTAGGTGGCCTCGTTGCGCTCCAGGACCTCAAAGTTGAGCGGTACGGTGTAGTACTTCCCGGCCTCGAAGTCGCAGAGCGCCTTGGTGTAGAAGGTCACGACGTGGCGGTCCGTGGTGAACACGCAGCACCACTTGTTGCCATTATGGCTGCCGGGCGCCACCACGGCATAGGCCGTGAACTTCGCGCCCACGGCGGGCGGGTTTACGAAGCGGAGCGTGATGCTGTCCGTCGAGGCGTCGCCCGCCGTCAGGCCGGCGTCGAGGCGCGTCAGGTCGAAGGTGAACCCGCCGGCCATGGGCACGCTCGTCTCCGTCTGGTGAATCGCCACGTCCTGCACACGCTCGTCCGCGGAGAGGGTCTCCACGCCCGTGAGGTCGAACTCAAAGCGCACCAACGCGGCCAGTTGCCGTAGCGACAGGGAGTAGCCCCCTGCCGACGGGGTTACTTCCCCTGCCTTGACATCGTAGCGGGCTATCGAGCCCTCGTCGGCATAGGTCTGCTCCGGGGCGATTTCCACAGGGATGGCCTGCGGGTCCGTCGCCCCGGCGGCATAGGGATAGTAGGCATAGAGGGGCGTGCCCTCCAGCTGCCCGGCGAAGGAGGCTGTGGCGGCGGGGGCGTCGGCGGCGTTGGTGAAGGGCACGTTGGCCGCCTGCGCGCTGAACACGCCGATGCGGTCGCCGGGGCTCCAGAGGAGGCTCAGCGCGCTGTCCGCGCCGACCTCGCCCACCTGGGTGCGCGTGGCGGGCAGCGGGGCGTATGCCTCGGCCGTCGCCGTGAGGTATTGGGTTTGCGGCGTACCGGTGGACACGAGCCGGTCCGTGTCGCACGACGCCGCGCCAAGCAGGAGCAGCGTGGCTCCGAGATAGGCGGAAATGTGTTTCATGCTTTCAGTTTTGTGCTGGTGAATAGGTAAAGGCTGCATGGAGTACCGGCAACCCGTTAATGGGGGACCGTCGCGCACAGCGCCGGCATGCCGCCGGGCCCCGGACGGCCGAAGTGTAGTCTGTAAGAAAAGCCTTCCCTTGCGGCCCTGTCCGCGCGCATCGGGGCAGTGCCGAGGGGAAAGCAGGAAAATAGGGGCGCCGCTTGGCGCATCGGGGAATAAGGGAAGAAAATCCCCCGGCGGACGTCCGGCCCGCCGGGGAATTGATTTTCAGAGTGTCAGGCCGCAAGGCTTATTGGATAGCGTTGCCGCCGTCGCCCATCGAGCTGCCTCCGCCGCCAATGGTGTTAGTGGTGGAAGAACCGCCCTTCTTGCGCAGATTGAACTTGAAGTTGTTGTCGATGATGGTCTGAATCAGGGCATTCGTACCATAATGCACGCCGCTGTTCTCCTGCTTGTCCGCGAAGTTGAAGAACACGAGACCCGTTGAGGCATTTTGGGCACGCGTCTGCAGGGCGTTCTCCACGATGCGATTCAGGTCCTGCGTCAAACGGATAACTCCTTCATTCGACTCTCTACCGGAGTAGTACGTACCGCCGGCGTCCACCATGAACCAGATGTTGTGCGCGGCATTGTTCTGATACTCGGTCACGCTCTCGCTCAGCACGCCCAGCACCTCACTCTGCTTATTCGCCCAGGTAATTTCCGTATCGCTGCCCACGTGCGTGGCTTCGTGGTAATACCAGCTAAGATCCGTCTGCACGGCCGGGTTGGCCGAACCCCAACGCAGCGGCACGTCGTTCTTTGTGCCGTCCCACATGGAGAACAGGGCGGGCGTGCCCGCATCGGCCGGCATGTGGCGGGCCTGGTCATCCGTGTTGTAGTTCACCTTCAGGATGATTTTGCCCTTCACATCGTCAAGCGTAGTGTTGGGCGTTATCTCACCCTTGTAGATGCGGTTGGCCGCGTCTTCGCTCAGGTCTTTCAGTTCGTGCTGAATGGCGTCCATCCATACATTGTCTGCGCCGCCAACCGTATTGACATTTGCGCCCCTTTGTGACTCTCCTGAAAAGTTCACGCTCACGCCTCCGCCACCGGAGTAGGTCACCATCACGACGGCGCATTCCAGGTTGCGGTCGCCCAGTTCGGTCTCGGCCGTTTGCAGTTCCGCGGCAATGTCCTCGATGGTGTTTGCCAAAGTCTGGCCGTCACCACCTTCGATGGGCAACGTAGCGTCCCCATAAGAATACGAGTATTCATAATTACCTATCCAAGTTCCGGTTCTGGTAGCATGGTACGTTGCATCTGCTCCGCACTGAACGATGAAGGCACGCACGCCGTCCAGGAACTGCTGCCGGATGGTGGCGCCCTGGTAAACCGGATTGGCGCCGTTGGCCTCCGTCAGATAAGAGAACTTGCTGCCGGGCATGGAAACCTCGGAAAGATAAACGTTCCGGTCGAGCGACGAAAGCCAATAGTTGGTACCCGTCGTCAACAGGTTGGGCAGTACGACCGTGTTCACCTTGTGCGGCTGAATAGAGTTCGGTCCCACGTTCGACATGCCCAGCGTACGCGTCAGGGCAGCCCCGTTCAGCGTGGCCACATTGATGCGAATGTTCCGGGCATCCACCTTATTCTGGTCGTCGATGGGCAAGAGGTAAGCGCGGACTATCAGCGTATCGTTGGGCGAATTCATCGGGAAAAAGTTCGGCGTGCTCGGATTGCCGTCATCGTGATAACAGGAAATGGAAATAGTGTTGTTCACCGTTCCTCCCGTATTCTCTGCCGGTGCGTAGTTCGGTGCATCACCGGTGCCCTTGAGTACGGGCGTCATGTCGCAGATGAACTTGCCGGCCAGGAAGGTCTGCTGGCCGCCGACGGCCTGGACGTTCACGTTCGTGACGTACTTCGTGCCTTCCGTCGGTCCAGGAATCTTGATTTCGATCACCGTCATCCACGGGTGGAACGTGAGGGGCACATCCTTGTTTTCCATGGTCTCCCTGTTACATTCGCCGTAGGCCCACATGAAGGCTAAATCCGTGTTCGTCTTTCCATAATAGTTCTGGCCGCCGTTGGCGTTGTCCTCGACGTTCCAGCTCACGGGGCTCTGCAGCGTGGGCACGGTGCCGCTAATGCGTCCGTTCTCCGTGCCAGTCACGGCGCTGGCGGGATAGAAGCCGTAGAAGTGGTGCATGTCGGCGTTGCCCCACTGCAGACCTGCCTCATCCGGATTTACCTTGGTCACCGTGCTGGAACGCGTGGAGTCCGGGTAGTCGGGCATCACCTTGTAGTTGACCAGCGTCCCGTTGGAAGCCTCGGGGCAGTAGATGGCTATCTCGTCCGAGCCGTCCTTTTCCCACGAAACGATGTAGGCGCCGTTGACCGGCCTGTCGGAATAGACGGTGCGGACCGCTACGTCGTTCAACGAAGAGCCGAAGGTAATCTCGTCGCCGACCTTCGCGGGCGTGCCGCCCGTCTGTTCGAAGGTGTCGTCCGAACATCCGCCCAACGCGACGAGGGCGGACGCGAATAATAAATATCCTACTTTCTTCATGTTCTTTGATTTGGATTAATGGTTTCTCATTTCTGCGATGTCAGTTTCCACCGATAGCGGGGTCTTGGAAGTCCCAGTCCTTGTAGTTACCGGTGTTGCCGACTTCATGTCCGTCGATGCGCACGCCGTCGTCCTGATTGTTGTCTTCGTCGAAGATGGACGCGGACATGAATCCTTGTTCCAGCTCCACTTGCGTGAGATCCGTCTGTGGAGCCTCGTACTTTTTCTTCATACTCTCTTGTTTGTTTTTAAGTTGAAACTTTGATTTTTCTCTCTTTTCCGCTGCGGGCGGCCCGGCCGCAATGGGGCCGGGCCGGCAGGGGTTAACTTTTCTTGGTTTTTTGCATACGTACTCCTTTTCTTTTTTGGTTATGATGATGTTGAAATTGTTCCGGCTTAGCGGCGGTGACGGCCCTTGGCCTTGTGGCCGTAGCCGTAGTGGCCATAGCCATAGCCATAACCGTAGCCATAACCGTAGCGGTAGCCATAGCCGCTGCCGTGGGGATCCACGCCGTTGAGGAGGATGGACAGGTTGTTGAGCTTCTTGTCCTGGTAGAGCTTCTCGAGGTCGGGGAGCTGGCGGCGGTCCAGGCGTCCGGAACGGACGACGAATACGGTGAGGTCCGCAATGCGGTTGGCTATGGCGGCGTCGGCGATGATGCCCACGGGTACGTTGTCGACGATGACGTAGTCGTAACGCTGGCGGAGCTCGGCAACGAGCTGGTCGAGCCGGCTGTCCATGAGGAGCTCGGCGGGATTGGGCGCGACGGCGCCGGCGGGCACGAGGTCGAACTGGTCGCAGTGGACGAGGATGTCGTCGAGCGTGAGCGAGGGGTCGGCCAGATAGTTGGTGACGCCGGTCTTGTAGAGGCCGAAGTGGCGGCTGAGAGTGCCCTTGCGGATGTCGAGGTCGAGCAGGACGACGCGCTTGCGGGCGTAGACGAAGGTGAGGGCGAGGTTGCGCGAGATGAAGGTCTTGCCGGCGCCCTCATTGAAGGAGGTGAAGGTGATGACCTGCTGGGGATGCCCCTTGCGGGCCATGAAGGCCATGTTGGTGCGCAGGATGCGGAAGGCTTCGGAGACGATGTCGTCGCCCTCCTCGGCGACGTCGGCGGTGAGGCCGGCGCGGCGCTGGCGGCGCGTGACGCGCTTGAGGGGTATCTCGCCCAGGAAGGGGATGGAGAGCACGCCCTCGATGTCCTTGCGGCCGTGGACGCGGGTGTCCATGAAGAGGATGCAGAGGCAGGCTACGGCGGGCAGGGCGAGGCCTACGAGGACGCCGAGCAGGAGGATGCGGTTGCGCTGCGGGGCGATGGGGCCGGCGGGGCCGTCGGCGGCGTCGATGACGCGGGCGTTGTTGTCCGCCATGGCCTGGGAGAGGGCGTTCTCCTCGCGGCGGTTGAGGAGGAAGAGGTAGAGCTGCTCCTTGATTTTCTGCTGGCGCTCGATGGAGAGCATCTGCCGCTCCTTGGTGGGGATGGAGGTGACGCGGCTCTGGGCGCGCATCTCGCGGTTCTGGGCATCGTCGCGCTTGACGTTGAGGCTGACAATCATGTTGTCCACGGCGCGGATGATGTTCTGCTTCATGGCGAGGAGGGAGTTGTTGAGTTCCTCGACGACGGGGTTCCGCTCACTGCTCTCGTCGATGAGGCGGTCGCGCTTGAGCTTGGCCGTGTTGTACTGGTTGATCTGCGCCTCGATGTTGGCGTCGCTGATGCCGGTGTTGGCGGGGATGAGGTCGGTCTCCTTGGAGGGGTCGGTGAGATACTCCTTGATGTAGGTGGCGAGGCGGAGCTGCGTCTCGAGCTCAAGGGCGTCGGCGTTGTACTTCTGCGACTCGCCCATGTAGCGGTTGGCGGTGGAGGAGATGTCGACCATCTGGTTGCTGCGCTTGAAGGACTCGAGGCTGCTCTCGACGTGGCCGAGCTCGTTCTCGATGATGATGAGGCGCTCGTTGATGAAGTTGGCCGTGTTGACGGCGACCTGGTTCTTGTCCTTGATGGCTTCCTCGTTGTAGACGGTGATGAGCATGTTGAGGACGTCGGCCGCGCGGACGGGGGAATTGTCCTTCAGCGCGAGAGTGAGAATGGAGGCCTCGTCCTCCTCCTGACGGATGCCGAGCGCGCCGCGGTAATAGCCCGTGACGGCGGAGAGGGGCCGCTTGGCGACGCGGACGGGCACGGCGTACCAGCTCCGGCCGTAGTAGTTGGTGGGACTGACGACGAAGCGGTGACGGCCGATGCGGACCGTATCGCGAAGCCGGACGGTGAAGGTCTGCCCCTCGGCGGCGCCGCTCACTGCGGAGAGCGTGACGGTGAGGGCGTCGCGGGGCGTGACGGTGAGGGCGACGGCCTCCTCGGCCATGGCGTCGGGGAAGGTGACGGCCACGGGCGACTGCGTATAGAGCTCGTTGGAGCGCAGACCGTCGGCCACCTGGTAGCTGACGTCGGCACGGAGGCGCTGGACGACTTCCTGCATGAGCCGCTTGGACTGGAACTGGAGGATTTCGTTGGCCACGTTGACCTTGTTGATGAAGTTGTCGTAGCGGTCGAGGCCGGCGGTGGACGTCTTGTTGGAGGGGTCCTTGATGATGACCGTGGCCGAACGGAAGTAGACGAACGGGGCGCGGGCGTACTGATACCAGGCGACGCCGCCGCAGACGAGGACGGAAAGCACGAACCACTTCCACTTGGAAAGCAGATAGAGGAAGAGGTCGACGATGTTGACGCTCTGGCCGGCCTTGGCGGCCGGAGCGCTATGGGAGTTGGTTTGCATGATGCGTTTATGTTCGATGGTAGGGAATTATGCTATGTCAGCGGATGGCCCAGATGAGGGAGCAGACGGTGGTGACGGCGGAGAGGAGCACGGTGACGACCTGCCAGCCGCGGTCTTCGTTGTCCTTCTTGCGGTACTTGGGCTCGACGTAGACGATGTCGTTCTGCTGGAGATAGTAGCAGGGCGAGGTGAAGAGGTCGGTGCTGCGCAGGTCGTGGAGGAAGAGTTTGCGCTCGCCGCCTACCTCGCGGATGACGGCGACGCGGTCGATGCGGGCCTTGGCGGAGAGGTCGCCGGCGTTGGCAATGGCCTCGAGGAGGGTGATGCGGTCGCCGTCGACGGAGAAGGTGCCGTTGCGCCCCACGGCGCCGAGGACGGTGTACTTGAAGTTGAGGAACTCGACGGAGACGAGGGGGTCCTTCATATAGTTGCCCTGGACGAGGCGGTTCTTGACGAGCTCAGTGACTTCGCTGACCTTGAGGCCCTCGACGTGGAGCTTGCCGAGGATGGGGAAGTCGATATTGCCGTCGACGTCGACGCGATAGCCGTCGGCGGAGGCGGAGGTGCCTCCGCCGGCACTGACACTGCCGTCGGCCGCGACACGGACGCCGCCGCCGTGGATGTTGAACGGTATGGCGAGCTCGGGATTCTTGCAGCTCACGACAATTTTGAGGCGGTCGTCGCGGTGGACCACGGCCTCGTATTTCGCGTCAAAGGGGTAGCTCTCCCCCATTTTCATGTCCTGCAGATAGACGAAATCCTTGCGCGAGGCGCAGGACGTCAGGAGCAGGAGGACCAGCATACTTAGAAATAGCAGCTTCTTTCTCATTGTGCTTGGATTGGATTTGTTATTTGATTTTTTGAGGATGTCGTTTCTTGGAATGCGTCCCAGCAGAGGCGGGCGGCCTCGGCGTCGGGGCGGCAGGAGAGCCTCCCGACGGGGACGCTCTCGGCCAGGCGGCTCAGCGTCCCGCAAAGGGCGCTGTGGAGACGGGCATCGGTGGTGATGACGGAACTGCCGGGAAAGAGGGCGACAAAGGCGTCGGCGCCGGCAAGGGGCTCGTAGCGGTTGACGGCGGCCTGCCGGAGCCGGGCCACGCCGCCCAGGAGGCAGCGCTGGTTGCGGTAGCAGGGCGTCTTGCCGCTCCAAGGGGTGCCGTAGGCCCAGGGGCGGCCGTCGTGGAGGCGGACGGTGGGATTGTCGTCGTTGAGCAGATAGGTGCCCGAGAGGGCGGCGAGCCACTGGCGGGCGTGGGTGCTCTTGCCGGTGCCGCTGCGGCCCATGAAGAGGTAGGCGCGGCCGTCGCGGCAGACGGCGGAAGCGTGGAGCGAGACGGCACCGCGCGGCAGGACGGCCTGGGCGAAGACGATGCGCAACAGGGAGGAGAGGGCCGCGCCGGCGGCGGGGTCGGTCCAGCGGACGGAGGCCTCGGCGCGAGTGAAGTCCGCCGCGGCGCAGAGCATGTGGACCTGGCCGGAGCGGCCGTAGCTGAGGTCCACGCGGTAGCCGCCGGGCAGGAGGGAAAGGCGCGTGTGGCCCAGGTCGGTGTCCGACTCGTCGAGCACGGGACCGGCAGGCGGCTGCCAGGGCAGCGGCTCGGGGCGGAGGGTGCAGACGAAAAGCGGGGCGCTGCCGGGGCGGCAGCGGAACGGGGCGAACGACGGCAACAGGGCGCCGAGGTCCGCCGCGCGGGGAGCGCGGACGACAAAGGGGAAGTCGGCTACGCGATAGGCGTATTCTATCATTTTCGTTGGAATTGTCCTTTCGAGAGGCGGACGAAGGTCCAGAAGGCTTCCTGCGGGGCATAGCGGGCGGCGAAGCCGACGTTGCGCACGTAGGAGCGGGAGGTGCGCAGCTTGCGGGCCCAGACGGTCCGGAGACCGGCGCGCCCGGCGGCATAGAGGCCGAAGTTGCCGCCGCGCAGCACGATGTCGAGCAGGGGGCGGGCGGTGTGGCCCAGTTCGTCGCAGGGCAGGCTGTCGGGCGAGAGGCCGACATACTCGACGAGGAAGGCGTGGAGCAGGCGGGTCCAGCGGCCCAGGCCGAGGCGGCGGAGCGTGTGGCGCAGGAGGTCGGCGTCGAGCTGCCCGCGGAGGCTGTGGCAGGCGCGGGCCAAGTCGCAGAACTGGCGCAGGCCGATGCCCCAGCCAAGGGCGTGCTTGAGGATGTGCGTATTGAGCAGCAGGACGTTGAGTAAGGGGGCGGGTGCCTGCACCTCGAGCCCGGGGGCGCCGGGCAGGCGGAAGGATTGCCAGCCCTCGGCGGCCTCGAGCGCGGCCAGACGGCGGCGGGCGAAGGGGGTGTAGACGTCGATGAGGCGTTCGTGGATTTCCACCTCCACGCCGTCCCAGACGCAGCAGACGCCGCCATCCGCCATGCCGCGGGCGCGGCGGCCCGGCCTCCCGGCCAGGCGGACGGCCTCGCGGGCCTCGGCGGAGTCGGGGAAATAGAGGTCGATGTCGCCGCAGACGCGCTGCAGGGGTTCGTCGTAGAAGCGGGCCACGCCCTGGCCCTTCTGCAGGACGGGGTGGAGGCCGTGGCGCACGTAGGTGCCGTAGCAGTCGGCCAGCACGCGGTTCATCCGCCGGTTGCTGCGCTCGATGGCGTCGACCTCGGCCACCCAGCGCACCAGCAGGGCGGGCGGCGGCAGGAATTCGTCGGGCAGGACGGCAAGGCCTTGGTAGACAAGGCCGCCCACCGTCTGGCGGCGGGCCAGGCGGAACACTTCCTCCCACTCCCGGCCGGAGAGGGGGAAGTGGCCCATGTCCTGCGGCGCGCGCTGCCAGAGGCCGGCGCGGAGCAGCTCAAGGAAAGCGGACGTTTCGCGGGATGGAAACATGTGGCAGTAGCGGCGAGTGGGGGTTATTCAAGCAGTCCGCTGACCTGCCACTGGGCCAGCTGGCGTTCCACGTCGGCGCGGGCCGTGGCGGGATCGACCTCGTAGGCCTTGCAGAGGTATGCGGCGAGCCGGGCGGCATCGTCGACGCCGCGCGCCAGTTCCTGCCACAGTGCGGCCGCCGTCTCGTTGAGCGTGTAGACGTTGCTCCTATTCACGCGTTCGGCGCAGGCCTCGACGATGAGGTACTGGCTGCCTATTTTCCGTAATTGCAGATTTTCCTTTGGTTTCATGGGAGTGAAGAGGGTAAATGACTATGCTCTCCCCTACCGCCGCGCTCCGGCTCAGAATTTCTTTCCGGTCAGGATGGACGCCGCGGTCAGGAAGATGATTTTCAAGTCGAGCCACAAGGACCTGTGGTAAAGATAGTCGAGGTCCATGCGCAGCCGCTCGAGCATTTTCTCCATAGTGTCGGTGTAGCCGTTGTAGAGGGTGGCCATGGAGAAGAGGCCGGGCCGCAGTTCGTAAAGCAAATCGTAGTCGGGATTGATGGCGCGGATCTGCTCCACGAAATACTGGCGCTCGGGACGGGGGCCGACGAAGCTCATGTCGCCGCGCAGCACGTTCCACAGCTGGGGGAGCTCGTCGAGATGGTGGGCGCGGATGAAGCGGCCGACGCATGTGAGACGGGCATCGCCTTCGTGGTAGAGTGCGGGGCAGCCGTCGGCCTCGGCCTCGACGCGCATGGAGCGGAACTTGTAAAGGATAAAGGGCCGGCCGCCGTAGCCGATGCGCTCCTGACGGAAGATGGCAGGCCCGCCGTCCTCGCGACGGATGGCACAATAGATGATGAGGAGCAGAGGCCAGAAGATGGCGAGTCCGGCCACGCTGCCCAGAATGTCGAAACCACGCTTGACGAAGCGTGCGAGCGACGAGACGTGTTGTCCTGCCTGCATTCGTTCGGAGTGTTTTTCGTTTGTCAGATATTCCGTGCGTGCGGTTTCCATATTCCTCATAACATTACCTTATTATAAATGTCCAGGCAGCCGCTCACCATGCGTTCCATTGTGAAGAGTTCCTGATAGCGCCGGGCTGCGCCCTCGGCATAGCGGCGATAGACCTGAGGGTCGCGGGTCAGGGCGGTAATGGCCTCGGCCAAGGCGTGGGCGTTGGCCGGCTCCACGTTGATGCCCGACGCGCCGTGACGGTTGACCCAGGCCACGCCGGACTGGGGAATGCGGGTGGCCACGACGGGCTTGCCGCAGGACATGGCTTCTATCTGGACGATGCCGAAGGCCTCCGTCTTCTGCACGCTGCTCAGGCAGAACACCTCGCAGGCGCCGTAGTAGGCCGGCAGATCCTCGTCGCTGACCCGCCCCAGGAGGTAGACCTTGCCGCCGAGGCCGAACGCGTTGATCTGTTCCTGGAGTTCACCGGCCTGCCAGCCTGTCCCGCCAATCAGCACGACGAAATCGTCGTCAAGGTATTTGGCGGCCTCGACCAAATAGCGGTATCCCTTGTAAGGGACGAGACGGCCCAGCGAGAATACTATCTTGCGGCCGCCGTACTGACGGCGTATCGCTTCAACGGCTTCCGGCTCGGGACGCATCGGCTCCACGCCGATGGGCAGGCAGATGGTTTTGTCCTGAACCCGTTGCAGGAAAGGCGACTCGGAAAGATAGACCGGCGTTGTCCCGACGATGAGACTGGCGCGGCGGAGCAGCCAGTTCTGCAACGGGCGGTAAAGCTGAAGCAGATAGCGTTGCTTCAGGATGTCGCTATGCCAGTGGAGTATCACCTTGCCCCGGTAGCCGGACAGACGGAGCGCCAGGCAGGCCATGGGGTCGGGATGATGCACGTGAATGACGTCGTAGTGATGACAGCAGTTGCGCAGGGTGCGCACCATCGACAAGGAGATCATCGTAGCCGCGGCAGTGAAACGGGTGCGGCAGCTGATGAGCCGCGCATGGGGCGACAGCTGGACCACTCGGCCGTTTCCTTCCACGGCCGCACACATCATGTCAGCATCGACCCCGTATGCAGAAAGGCCCACGGTCAAATCGTACTCCACTTTTTCTATGCCTCCGCGTATCGGGTAGAACTTGCCGAGTTGAAGAACTTTCAATCGTTTTCTCATTTCCATAAATCTTCTACATGGTAAGCCGGTCCGCAGTTGCTGTAGAAATACAACTGCGGGGTATCTATGTTTTTTCAGGAATAAAAATCCGGCAGGATTATATCGTACAAAGGCGGCGCATCATTTGCGGGATGCGACTTCAGCCCTGGAAGTATTGTTCAATAATGAGGTTACGTTGTCCACGGACGTTGCGGAGGGCAGGCCGGCCGCGGGCCGCGCCTTGGCGGACGCGGTCCGTTGCCGCAACAGGTCGGGCTCGTGCTTCTGCAGATAGGCGCGGAACGTCTCCGGACGGAAGCCGAACTCTGCAGCTACGCGGGCAACCGGGCGCTGCTCCCGCCGCAGGGAGGCCACGGCGGGGGCGTACTTGGCGACAAGCGCACGGGTCCGGACACTGAGGGGAGCGGCGGACTTGCCCGCATGACGGGCGGCCCGGGCGTCGACCAGGGGCTTGTGCCACTTGTGCAGGTAGAAACGGAAGCCCTCGGCAGGCACGCCCGTACGGCGGACTATCTCGCGAAGCGTCAAGGCAGTGTCCCGATAAAGCTCCAATGCCGCTGCGTACTTGCGCTCGGTGGCAGGCGCCGGCTCGTAGCGGCGGCCGTTGCCCAGCAGACTCCCGCGCTCCTTGTGCACGGCGGCCTGTGCCCTGCAACGCTGCTCTCCCTTGAGCCGCATCACGTCCTTGTGATAGAAGCGGAGATGCTGGAGAAGGCCGCTGAGCGACACGTCGCAGGCTTCGGCAATCTGCGGCAGGGTCTGTTCGGTAGTGCGGTAGAGCTCCACGGCCCGCGCATATCGGGCGTTGGAAGCGGCGCGCGCGCCGCGCTGCTGGCCGTCGGCCAGCCCAAGGCGGGCTCTGGCCTGTTCGCGGGCGGCCAGGACGTCGGGAAAGTGGACCTTCAGATAATTGCTCAGGGCGGCACCGCCGACATTAAACTCGCGGGCCACCTGCGAGATGTTCATCCCGATGTATTCCCTGGAGGCACAGGCGGCCACGGCGTCCTTGTACTTGGCTTGCGCCTGGGGGCTTTGCTGCCCTGCGGCACAGAGTTTGACGGCATAGGGGTCCTGCCCGGAAAGGGGGAAATGATGACGCCGCAGGACAAGCTCGCGCCGGTAGCGACGCAGATAGTTGCCCAGTCCGCCGGCACTTACGCCGCAGGCTGACGCTATGGCCTGCAGGGATTCGTCGGTCGAGGCATAACGCTCCACGGCAGCGGCATACTTAGCATCCAACGCGCTGCGGCGGGCACGCGCCGCCTTTCCCTTTCCCGTCGTGAGAGAATGGTTGTCAGCTTCCATGATTTCGCTGAAAGATGTAGATGGGAGTAGACAGCCCGGCCGTTTACTTCCGCTTGCGGCCGGCGGCCAGTCTTTCATACAAATGGAGGTAATCCATATAGCGGTCCTCCTTACGAAAATGGCTCAAGGCATAAGCACGGCAGGCGGCCTGACAGGCGGCCTTGCCCTGCGCACCGATTTGGCGGGCCGCCTGAAGCATGGCACGGACATCGCCGCGCGGAACCACCACGCCCGTTGCGGGGGTCACGGCCTCTACGCTGCCGCCCGTGCGATAGGTCACGACGGGCGTCCCGCAGGAGATGGCTTCCAGATTGACGGTCGGATAATTGTCCTGCCACGTGGGATTCAGGAACGCGTCGGCTGCGGCATAGAGTTCGGCGAGCTGCTCTACATTTTCCGTCCGGGCAATGCCGACGATGCCGGCCGGCAGCCGGCGCAGCTGCTCGCGCCGCAAGCCGACGAGGACAATGCACTCCGACTCGCGCAGCAGACGGGACATCTGAATAAAGTCGTCCAGCCCTTTTTCCTTGCTCCAGATACTGGCCACGCCGAGCAGGACGTGCTTGTCGCCCAGTCCGTATCGGGCCCGCACGGCGGCCGTCGGGCGCGGACGGAACACGCCGGTGTCGATGCCGTTGTGAATCACCTGGAAATTGCAATCGCGCAGAAACGAATGACTCATTTCTTCACGAATCCAGTCTGACACTGGGACGATGGTCAGTTGCCCGGGGGCCAGCGACGTGAACACCGCCTGCTTGCGGGTGTAGTTACTCCGGGAGCGGTCCACGACCCAGCTGGCCGGGAACTGCCTGCGCTGCGGGCAGTCGTGGCACCCCGTGCGCCAGCGCTGGCATCCGGCATAAGTATAATAATAGCAGTGCCCGGTATAAAGCCAGCAATCATGGACCGTCCAGACAACGGGCACACCGCTCCGGCGCAGATAGTCGAAGAACGCAGGATAGTTCAGGAAATAGCCGTGGATGTTGTGTATGTGTACGACATCGGGCTGCAAGACCTCCAGCCGGCCGACAAAGCGCGAGGTGGCCCTGCGCGAGGCCAGGCCGTGCAGGTCGAAGAGGCGGGTCGCGGCGCCATGCCAGGCCGTACTGAAGACATTGCCCACCGGCAGGATGTGGGACCGGCAGGGCAAAATGCCGTCGCGGCCGCGGCCATAGGCCACATAGCTGTCCCAGCCATTCTGCTGGGCGAGCTCGCCTATCTCCTGCATGATGCGCCCCGTCGAAGTAGAGCGGCGCAGCACCGGGTTGATTTGTACCAATGTTTTCATTTGCCTGCCAAATTCTGGAACAGTTGAATCCACCGGGCCATGACGGCATCTTCCGAATAGGTCCGGACTACACGGCGCGCCTCCTTGGACATTTGCCGGCGGAGCGGAGTGTCGGCCATCAGCCGCTCCATGGCCCGCGCCAGGCCGGCTATGTCGCCTTCCTTCACCAAGAGTCCGTTCACGCCGTCCCGAACAATATCCCGCGGCCCGCATTTATAGTCGAACGTCACGACGGGCAGGCCGCAGGCCATCGCCTCTATCATGACCATAGGGAATCCCTCATAGTGCGAGCTCATGGCCAGCAGCGAACTGGCCACGTATTCGCTCCCGATATGCGGCGTCGGCGCGTTCAGGGCGGCAGTGGCCGTCAGTCCCAGGCGGTCTATCATACGTTGCAGCCGGTCGTGCCATTCTCCCTGACCGAAAATGTCCAGCCGCCAATCGCTGAACCGCCCGGTCTGCTGGACCAGTGCCCAGGCCTGGATCAACCGGTCGAAGCCTTTCTGGTAGTCCAGCCGCCCGATGGCGATGATGCGCCTGTTCAGGACGTCCGAAACCTTCCCGGATAGATTCAGGGCGGCATTGGGTATCACCTCTATGTTGGGCACATTCCCCCAATAGCCTTTGTCCTCCTCCGTGAGCACCACGAAACTGTCGAACTGGCGCACGAGCCGCTCATCCTGCCGCGTCCGCCATTTGTCTATCAGCCCGAGCACTCCCTTGCGGCCATACTGAAGCCTGAAGAATTTGCAGAAATGGAGCTCCAGCACTTTCTTGCTGCCGTCCCGGATCTGGGGTATGAAGGAGGACTCCGAAGGAAACAGGGACACGACGATGTCCGGACGTTCCCGCATCAGCAGACGGGTCAGGGCGGCCCGGTGCCGACGACGGCGGCGCAAATATCCCCGGACTTTCTGCCAGACGGGTTTATCGTTGTCGTCGGCGTAGTTGATCCCGAGGTCCGTCATCCGCACCCGAGGCGGAAACGGATAAAAGGGCGGGCGTCCCTGCTGATCGGTCGTGACGACGGTGATGTCCCACCCTATCCGGCTGAGATACGAGGCTTTATTGTACAGCACCCGCTCCATGCCGCCTGGATTGCAAACGGCACGCATACAGTAAATCAGTTTCACGCGTTGTCTGTTTGATGATTTGCCAACCGGCCCTTCCTTTTACAGGGGAAGCCAGCCATTGCCACAAACCCTGCCGGAGGTATATTCCTCGCAGCTTTCCGGATTGAACCAGACCGCAGGCAGCACCACGGACTTCCCGGGATGGGGATTGAGGAATGCGCCCCACCAGCTGTAGGTGCTGTTGGATATGATGTTATGCCGGCAAGAGCTCATCAGCTGCATGTCGAAATGGCTGCCGGGTCCCGAAGTGGGGTTCCCGTCGACCAGCGTGTAGGCGAAGTCTGAGAAATTCGCCCTCACCCAGTCCGGATTGTCCGTAAAGACATAGAACCTGGGCTCGCCCAGCCGCTCGCGGAGCAAAGCAACGGCCTTGCGGTAATACTCCGCCGGGCAGGTTCCCGCGTACCACGAGCGGGTCCGGTAGTCGTTTCCTTTCCGCACGTGTATGGCTACGGACTGGCAGGACTGCATCTCCTGCTGGAGACGGATATTGCGCTTGTCCGTAAAGGGGACAAAGGCAAACGCAGCCTGGACCTGTTCCCTGACTTGCTCCACCATCCCGGCATTCTGGAACACGCCGTTCACGTAAAGCGGCCCGCCGCCGCGCTCGTCCTTCCGGGGAAGGAGCGCGTCGAAAGCCGAGGGCATGAACAGAATGCGGCACGTCTTCCCTAAATAGCGCCGCCGGATTTTGGAAAGCAGGTCCGCTCCGCCTCCGGTGCGCAGCACTTCCCAGGCCGCCGCCTGGCGGATGGGCGCATGGGGGAAAATCTCGTTCCACCGGACATGCTCGTGCTTCAGCTTCGCCGTCCGGTAATAGTCCACCCAGGCGTCGTAACCCGCCTGCCGAAGGTACAGGTAATAGCTGTACTGAAACATGCGGTTGGCCAACCCGCAGGCCATATTCACAATGACTCTCATAAGCTTTTGCGGCTCTGCCCTGCTTATGCGGGCAATTTGATTTCCTCCGCGCCGGTCTCCACGTCGTCGAGACACAGGAACGGGGCAAAGGCCAAGAATATATCCGTCGAGACCTTGTACCAGATAATGAGGTTCAGCATCAGCATGAAGAGGAACATGCTCTTGTACTGCCGGGTATGCTTCATGCAAACCTGGCAGACCTTGGCCATGAATCCGATAAACACGCTCAGGCCGACCAGTCCGAAATAGAACAGGAATCTGGAATAGCCGGCATCCGTCCCCATATAGAAGCCATACCACAAATTCCCCATGTAATAGGGGTCCGCCGCCATGCTGCCCATATAGCCGTCGCCGATGATCCAGGTTCTCAGATTGTCCGGGAACACCATGCCTTCCACCAGCATCGAGTTGGACTGGACCTCCCAGCGGCCTTTTTCCACCAGACTGAAAAAACCTTCGAAGCCAAATCGCAAATAGTTGTTCCACCAGTCATTGGTGTGGTACAGGACCGTCATGACCGCCGCCACCGCCACAAGGCAGACAGGAAACCAGCGGACCAGATATTTCCTGCGCTCGTCGGGAATCACATGCCTGGAAAAGAATACCACGTACGACAGATACACCAGCCCCAGCACCATACCGACCGTGGCCGTGCGGCCTATCATATTGCCGATGACGGCCAGCACGCAGAAGGCCAGCGACAACAGCACCAGATAAATCTTATAGTTCTCCTTCCGGAACATGCGCGGCAGGAGGAAGGAGATCATAATCAGCAGGACGGCAAAACGGCCGCCGGCCACGTCGAGCGCGCAGCCTATGCCATAGAGGCGCCCCTCGAACTTTCCCATGAATCCTTCGCCGGCCAGGAAGCTGTCCACGAAATTCTTCAGCGGGGCGTACATGTCCATCGTCGCGGCCAGCAGACATTGCAGCACGCCGACTGTGATCATGTAGAAGCAGATGAGTTCCACGTTCACATAGCCGTGGACCGCCTTCATGAAATTCACAACGAAATAGGCGGCCCCTACCCAGACCCACATCGTGACAAGATAGCCCAGATAGGCACCGTCCGACGTGCCGTTGAGCGTCATGGCGAGCAGACTGGCAAACGAGACGCCCAACGCGCCCAGCGACAGCAGGAAGAAGTCCTTGTTCACCAGGCGCTGTCCCTTCATTCCCATTCGCATCAACAGCAAGATCAGCCCCGCGGCCGCCAGCATCATTTTCGTATTGACCGTCGGGAGGAATGTGAAGAAAAAGGGAAAATAAAAGAAACTTGTAAATACTATTGTTATCGGAACTAATAATGGTTTCATTGCGGAAAATCAGACCTTACTTATATATCAAACCATACACCAGCCGGTCGACCAGCCAGTAATGCAGCCTTACCAGTCCCCACCAGCCTTTCGCGGCAAACCGCTGCACCCATCGCCGGCGGGCCGATATGTAGCGGTTCGCCCGTATGTAGGCATTGGCCTCGCCGTAATACTCCTGCCAGACACGGTAGTCGGCCCGGTCCGCAGACATGAGGAAGGGGAATTTCGCCTCCAGTTTCATGCAGGCTATCTCCAGGTCCAGCGCATGGCCGTAGCGGGCCTCCAGCGCCGACGCCACTCTGGATATGTTGTACGCCACGGCGGCCATGTGCTCCCGGGTGTAATGCTGGGAGAAGGCCCCCGTGTTCAGTTTCACATAATGATAAAACGCACCGGGCACATAGGCCACCCGCGCGGCCACGGCGAAAAGCAGCATCATGGTCATGTCCTCGCCCATGCTGTGGCCGGCGGGAAAGTCAATGCCGTGGTCCGCATACAGGCGCCGCCGCACGAGCTTGTTCCATACGTTAAACTTCATCTGTCCGGCCAGCATGGCCTTCAGGGCGTCCGTGGGATTGTCGTAATCCGGCTGCTTCATGTACCGCTCACTCTGGCGGAACGACAGGTACCAGTCGCACCAGACGATGTCGGCATCCTTTTCCTGCGCGGCGGCGTAAAGCCGCTCCAACATGTCCGGCTCCACGAAGTCGTCGCTGTCGCAGTGGAACACGTACTCGCCCCGGGCGGCGGCCAGGCCGGTGTTGCGGGCGGCGGGCAGGCCGCGGTTTTCGGGGTGGCGCAGGATGCGCACCGCCTCCCGGCGCGAGGGGTAACGGTCCACTGCGGCGGAGAGCAGTTCCAGGCTGCGGTCCGGCGTGGCGTCGTCCACGAAGATGAACTCCACATCGCCGAGAGTCTGCGCCAGCAGGCTGTCCGCGCAGCGGGCGATGAAGGCCTCGACGCCGTAAACGGGAATGATTACAGATACTTTCACTGCCATCGTCTCATTTTTCATTGGCCGGCAACGCGAGGTCCGCCCCGTCGGCGGGAGAGAGCCTCTTCCTCAGCTTCAGCAGTTGCAGGTAAAGCCGGCTGAAAGCCCTCACCCATGCGATGCCCGCCCGCTGGTGGGCCCGCCAGTAGGCTATGTAGCAGAATCCGCAGAAAGAGCTTTGCTCCCTGGCGCCGACATAAGCGTAAAACTCGGGGCTGCGCTGCAGGAGTTCCCGGTCGAAGCCGGCCAGCAGGTCCCTCATCTCCGCGCTGTAATGCGTGAGCGCATAGACGTACGTCTCCTTCACCAGCGGCAGCAGACGGGCCTGCAGATACTCCAGTACGGAGCGGCCGGCGACCCGCGGGAGGACGGCCTCATAGGCCGCCGCCATGGACAAGGCACACCGCATCGTGTGGGACAGGCTCTTGAGCCTGACCGCCGGGTCGACCGTCTGGCCGGGACGCCCCACCAGGTATTTGTACACGTACTGGCCGAAGCAGGCCAGGCTCCGCACCTCGGTCATCGGCAGGAAAATCCACTCCTGATCCGTGTAGGAGATGCCTTCCGTCTGCCGGTAGCCCATGGCGAGCAGCATGTCCCGGCGGTAGGTCACGGCGTGCATCTGCATCTGCTTGAACTCCTCGCTGCGGCACACCGGGTCGAAATCCAGCACTTCCAGTTCCTTGAACGGATAGCGGATGATCTTCCGCACGCGACGCTGCGCATCGACCACGGCAAACGGCGAGAGTATGAGGTCCGCATCGACCGCGGACAGGAAAGCGAGGAAGCGGGAGAAATGCGCCGCCTCGAAGCTGTCGTCGGCATCCAGTATCTTCACATACTTCCCCCGCGCGACAGCCAGACCGGCATTGACGCAAGACCCATAGTTCCCGTTTTTCTTGTCCTTAGCCCTGAAAATACTGGGATAGGCCGTCTCGTACTCGTGCGCGATGGCGGACGTGGCGTCCTGGCTCCCGTCGTTGATGACCAGGACCTCCAGCCCGTCGTGCGGGCCGCCCTCGATCAGGGAGTCCAGGCAGTAGCGCAGATACTGCTCCATGTTGTAGGCCGGAACAATGACCGTCAGGATTTTTTCCATTTCGCTGTCAGGGAACAATGTGGACCGGCGCGGACTCCTTGTCGTTCAACTCTTTCAATCTCAAAAGGCGGGCAGGGACGAGCGCCTTTATCCGCTGACGCAGAGTGCGCCCCGCCGCCACGCGGCGGTAGGGCGAGGCCGTGGCCAGCCAGCGGGCCTCGTCGGCCTGGATGTCGGCCAGGATGCCCCGGACCGCGCCGAAGGCCTCCTGCAATGCGGCATCGCCGCGGGCAAGCTCTTTCACCACCGCGCCATACTGCTCCAGTATGCCCACGCGGTCCAGCGCCTCGCGCTGCGTGAAGAAGGCGAAATGCGCCACAAGGGCGTCGCCGTTCCACGCATTCGAAAGCCCCTGCCGGGTGGGGTAGATGCAGGACAGGAACTCCTCATCGTCGCCGGGGACGATGCCGGAGAACCGGCGCATCTCCTTGCCGAACCACAGGACGGAATTGATGGAGAAACGCGTCATGCCCATCTCCTTCTTGCCGATGTGCAACTTTTCCCACAAACCGGGTTTCAGGAAATTCTCCAGAAACCAAGCGTGCAGCTCCTGCGCGAAGGCTCCGCTGCGCCACAGCACGGGGTGGCTTGCCGAAGCCTCGCAGTAGGAGTCGAGGCGGAGCTTTCCGGAAAGCTGCAGGAGATAGGTGCTCAGCGCATTGTTGATGACCAAGGGCGACACCAGGAAGTACTGCGGATTGTCCACACGGAAACGCACCATGCGCTCTATCAGCCCCGGCTCCATCCAGATGATGTCGTCGTCGAGTTTGAAATAGACGGTATCGGGCGCGACGCACTCCTTGTAGAATGCGTTGATAGAAGCATTCCCGTTCACTACGCCGTCTGGCTGCCATACGAGATTGACCACCGGGAAGCGGTCCGCCACGCGGCGGAAGAACTCGATGTCGGCGCCATTATGCGTGTTGACCCATATGTCGTAGCGGTCCACGAACGGACACGTCACGACATACGGGATGAGATACTGCATGTAGCGGCGCCGGCCGGCGGCCGTATTCAGCACCACCTTATACTGCTGGTACATAATGGATGTGGGTTAGTCGAAATAGCTCATTGCCGCTCCGATGACCGGAGCCATGTCGTAATACTTATACTCCGCAAGGCGGCCGCCGAAGATGACGTTCCGCTCCTGCTTGGCCAAAGCCGCGTAGCGGGCATAGACCGCATCGTTCCGTGTGTCGTTTACGGGGTAATACGGCTCCATGCCGGCCTTCCACTCCGTGGAAAACTCCCGGCTGATGACCGTGCGGGGCACGGCGTAGACCTGCTGGCCGAAGAGTTCAAAGTGCTTGTGCTCGATAATCCGGGTGAACGGAACGTCCTTGTCCGTATAGTTCACCACGGCGTTTCCCTGGAAATTGGGCTCGTCGAGCACTTCCTGCTCGAACCGCACCGTGCGGTATTCCAGACGGCCGAAGCAGCAGCCGAAATATTCGTCTATCATTCCCGTGAATACGACCTTCTCCGCCAAATCCGTCCAATGGGAACGGTCGGCGAAAAAGTCCGCGCCGGTCCGCGTCTCCGTGCCCTCGAGCAGGCCGTCAACCAGGCGGTTATACCCGCCGATGGGCACGCCCTGATATTTGTCGTTGAAGTAATTGTTGTCGAAGACCAGGCGCACGGGCAACCGCTTGATGATGAACGCCGGCAAGTCGGTGCATTTCCGTCCCCACTGCTTCTCGGTATATCCCCGGACCAGCGTCTCGTAAATGTCCTTGCCCACGAGCAGCAGCGCCTGCTCCTCCAGGTTGCGGGGCCCGTCGGCGCCGGCCTCCCGCATGGCGCGCAAGGCCTCGGCGCGCTGCGCACCGATTTTGGCCTGCGCCTCAGCCGGTGTGCGCACGCCCCACATTTCGTAGAACGTATTCATGTTGAACGGCAGATTGTACAGCGTGCCCTTATAATTGGCCACCGGGGAGTTGGTATAGCGGTTGAACTCCACGATCGAGTTGACGAAATCCCATATCCTGCGGTCGGAAGTGTGGAAGATGTGCGCGCCGTACTTGTGCACGTGGATGCCTTCGACCTCCTCGCAGAAGACATTTCCTCCGAGATGCGGGCGCTTGTCTATCACCAGGCATTTCTTCCCGGCTCTGCGGGCAAGATGGGCAAACGTGGCGCCGAACAGTCCGGAGCCGACGATAAGGAAATCATACCGTTTCATATATTCTAAGCATATTAGCCTCCTTCACAGCCTGCCATCACAGGCTGAAGGACTTACTGCCGCTCAGCGCAAACGCCTTATTATCCTTGCAGGGTTTCCGCCGACGATGCAATCCGCCGGCACACTGCGGGTAACGACCGAACCTGCGGCAACGATACTACGTGCCCCTATCGTCACCCCTTTCAGAATCAGGCAATTCGCACCGATAAATACGTCATCCTCTATAACTATTGGCTTGGAGACGCCCCAATCCGTATATTGCCCACGGCGGACAAGATAGTCAAGATTATGGGCATCTGTATCTATCAGGATGCTGTTCCCGCCAATTTTCACATGGTTTCCAACCGTTATGCTTTCGTGTGCCCACAATACCGTGCTGCTCATCCCGACATGGTCGCCGATTATTATGCGGGCGTGGTTTGTCGCATAAAGAACGCCGCGCCGGTTGGCGCACATGGCATTGACCGCCGCACCGGATGAAAAGTAGAAGTTGTCGCCTATCCGGACCGTTGCCGATGGGAACAGTTTAATGTAAAGCTTGCCGTGCACCACGCAATGCCTTCCGTGCCGGACTCCATGTATGAACAGACGGAGCAGGTTGGCATAAGCACTCAGGCGATTTCTGACTCTTCGCAAAAGATTGACGGTTGTACGTCCGATCATTGGCATCTCACTTTTCCGGTTTAGACAACATTTCGGCATAGATTTCCATCACCCGCTCCACGATGGCGCTCTTGTCGTGCCGCCTCATTGCCACGTCTCTCGCGACCTTTCCCATTGCGACGTTCCGTTCCGCATGTTCGGACAGAAAGTTCATCAGACAGGCCATCTGGAACGGATCATTGGCCGGTACGAGAAATCCCGTCACCCCGTCTTCTACTACGGACGGTATGCCGCCCACATAAGTAGCAACACTTGTCACGCCCAACAGCTGTGCCTCGCAAAGGCTATTTGACGCATTGTCTATATAAGAAGGATGGACATAAGCCGTAGCCGACAACAACGCCGCCTTGATTTGCTCCGCCGTAGCCACTCCCATAAGCCGGACATTGACATCGGAGTGCTTCACATGAAAGACACGTTCCGTCAGTTTCGGATTGACATCGCCAAACACCAGCCATTCAAAATCTTCCCGGACATTATGCAAGGCTTGGGCAGTCTTCAAGACAAGGTCCAGACCTTTGTAATGCTGCGAGGAGATGGTGGTCACGAAAACAGGACGGACCGGCAGACGGCGCTCACAGGCCGGGTCATAGAAACATTCCCGCAGGATTTCGCCACAAGAATAATACCGGGCCTGGGGATTCAACAGATGTGTGACCCGTCTGTCCCAGACAGAATGTCCCATATAATGCTGCACAGAACGAATCATCCGGCGCTCGGTCACGCTATTTCGCCTCCATGCTATGCGGTCACTGAACCGATGAAGCAATCTCCGGACGGAAACATCCTGCCATAAGAACATCCGCCAGGACATGAATGGCGGCAAGAACGCATTGAGACATGTCGTCAGGATGCCCTGTATGTGAAGCACGACCGGAACGGAAACATGCTTGGCTACCAGCCCATAGATATTTTCCGACCCGAATACCTGTATCACGTCCGGCCGGAAATCATTCACCACGTCGACCAATGCCGGAATTGCAAGTTTCTCATGCTCCCAGGTGGAGCGCTCTGGCGCCTCGAATATGGTCTTTACCGCATATTTCCATGATTTCTTCGGGCGGGGAAGCAAATAATACGTGGTCTTGTCCTGCACTTCCTTTTTGGGCCGGTCGATGCCGGAGAAGTAAAAGCACACGGCCATGTCCACATCCGGCCTTTTCCACATCTCCCTTTCCAGAGATGAAATCCACCCGCCGCCGTTGTAGCAATTCGCGGTTCCGTTGCTATAACAGGACGATGTATTGGTAAACCAAAGCACGCGCATAGTCTGTATTGTTTTTCTGCCTTAAATACGTTTTCTTGCATGCTGTGCACACTCGTCCGCAACATTTTCCCAAACAAGCCCGTGCCCTAAGATTAGTTTCTGCAAATATATCTTGGATGTAAACCTCCAACCGAAATGCTTGTTCAATATATGTGCAACCGTCATAAACATTTCCCAATGTTTTAGCAGTAAAAGCCGACTCAAGGCTTTTGCAAATTGATATGCAAGGAATAAGGCGGCCTCATAGGATTGCTCCTTATTATAGATGGCTATCCGGGCCTTAAATTCCATTAATCTTTGCTTGTTCAAAGAGACTTCTGACCAAACGCCTCCCTTGTGACAACGATAGACGGCCATCACGTCCGGGAAACAATATCCCTTTCCTTGCTTCAACAATGCATAAAACAGAATCATGTCCATAGACATGCCGTACTTCTCATAATCCTGCAAATTCAATGCACTCCGCCGATACATAACCGTTAAGGTTTGGGTCAACCACCGCCCGCCAATCAAATTGGGCAAGTCGTAGTCAGCTCCCTTAAAATGAGGATCTGCGATTTCTTCCAATCTGCCTTCTTCTTGCCAATACTGATTAAATTGGTGCGAACACATCACATAATCCGGATGGTTTTCCAAGAAGTCCACCTGCTTCTGCAGTTTGTAAGGATCTGTCCAATAATCGTCACCTTCACAGAGTGCCACATACTTGCCGCGAACTCTGGAATAATTATAAACAAGGCTGACCCGCACGCCTTTAGAATACTGATTCTCCTTCTGATAAATCGGCTTAATTATGTCCGGATACTTGGCCTCATATTCGCGAATAATATCCTGCGTTCCATCCGTCGACGCATCATCATGTATCAATACTTCAAATGGAAAATCCGTCTTCTGCATGACGAATCCATCCAGGCACTGGCGAATAAAATGTACGTGATTGTACGTGGCGCAACAAATGCTTACTACTGGAATGCTTTTATCCATTGCGTGCTAACTTCAAGTTTAATTCATCAAAAAAACGTGTAGTATTATCCAGCATTTTAGCATTAAGCAGATGCAATCTTTCTTGAAAACTTGAATTCTCTTTTTTCAGTGCTTCAATTTTCTCTATAACTAATTCGCCGAAACGAGGATCATCAATAGTTACCGCCCAATCTGACAATGATAGTTTTTCCATTAATCCTTTATGTTTGGGGTGATTGCATAAAGCTATGGTCGGAACACCAAAACTTATTGGTAAGATTTGTCCATGACCTCTCATGGACAAAACGAACTCGGCATATTTATAATAGCCAACTGCCTTGTCAGAGTGATCAAAAGCCAAATAACCAAAATCCCACATATAACAGTTTTCTATCCCTCCCATTATTTCTTTAGACAAAGCCACATCATCATACACATGAGGAGCGAACAATACTTTATACGAGCTCGACAAATAGCGTGCTATCTTTTTCATGGCAAGAACAAACTGTTTTCGATTTAAATCTGAACCGAAACGATGTCCTGCTTTATCGTTTGCCACTTGTATTATAACATATTTATCATTTATTGGGCGAGAGTATTCTGTATTCAACCCTACATAAAAACCTGGGTCAGGTACTTCTTCCGGATGAATGCCTATATCATTAATCACTCGCTCCAGACTTCCGTCGTTTCTCACAGAAAACGATAAAGCGTGTCTGAACGTCTCTTTTATATGGTCTATCGCCCGATCTGGAATACGCTCATCTTGAAAATAGTTATCACCTACTCCATATATAATAAAAGGAATCTTTATAGACTGGATTAAATCTTTATCTATCAGCCAAAACCAACCATTTGGCCAATGGCTACCATGGATAATCCCGCCCCCCCCAACAACTAATAAATCATATTTCTTGTTTACAACTTGACTGATATAATACTCATTGAAGTAACGCCCCTGAAGGTTTGTCTCACCAATAAAATCAATGGGCAAAAAGTTTCTAAGTAAGTTTTTTACTCCAATACCTAAAGCGTAATCGCCAATATTATAATTCAAACAATAGGAATGTAGTACTCTCATTTCAACAAACATTTAACCATATCCGGACTAAATACAGGTATATGCAAATTTTTCATCACGTCTATACGTTCTGAGTAGGAATCATCAATAAAAATTGACGATAAATTGTCTATATATTGAGACTTACTTGAACCGTCTGTTATGTGTATTATCCTGTCAAAAACTTCACTTAGCCTACAATCGCGCAAAGTATCATATATTTCAGCCTTATGGCGAGTTAGCAACGTAATCTTCACACGCTCATTTACACACTGGTATAGGAGGGCCACAAGTTCAGTATTAAGATATTTGCCTTTTAGACGTATGCAATCATCGAAATCTACGAACACCTCGTTATACGATATATTTACCTTATAAACATCATCCAAGGCCCGATCCAATTCTATTTCATAGTCATTAGGGGAAACCTCGACATCATAACCAAATGCATCGAACAATGTCAGCAAGGCAAAATTGACACCTTTATTTCTATATAAAGAAGAAGAGCCTCCCAACCTTGAAGCAACCTCCAGCAATGTCAGTACGCCATCTTTATCTCTCTTCAATTGTATAAACCAAGCTCCTCTGAAATGTAACCGGTCGTTTATTAGTTTGGCAATATCGTAGAATTCCTTTGCATCATCTTCGACAGGGACCGTATTTACACTTATTCCATTCGCTACCCTGCGCCTCAATCTTGGAGCGGAAAACAGCAATTGTCTTTTCCTATCCGTGAAACAATCCACCGTGTACTCATCACCACTTAAATATTCACAGCAAATACTATTGGGATATTCTTTCTTGTATTCTCGGAACATATCATGGTTTGTAACCAGCTTTGTTCCGCGTGCACCGTACCCAACATCAGGTTTCATGAATACTGGAAACGTAATAGCATTCTCTTTAGTATATATCCGCGGAGTCTTAACTACATCATGTAGAATCCTATATGTTTTAGATTTTGACGTGCAAACATTTACTGTTTCATAGCACGACCCTATCACTTTGCATCCGATTGTATGCTCGTATTTTTTCAAAACGTCCAACACCAAATCCATTGCCGGAAAAATGGCATCAATCTTTTTCTCTTCTACGAGAGCCGATATAGCTTCAATAAAAGAAGGCGATGTAACAAAAGGCAAACCGCCTACGTATTCCTTATAGACAAAACGTCCGTGATCATCTACACTACTTGCCCCTATCAATTCAAAATGAATAGAATATTTTAATGACCGATATATTTCCAATGCAATTTCAGAACCACAAGGAAACACTAATATTCGTTTCATAAAATTCTCAAACAATCAGATTTATTATCCTTTCCACATCCTCGTCTGTCAGTCCGTAGTACATCGGCAGGCAGATTACCTGTTCGGCTATCCGCGTCGCTACGGGCAGGTTGTCGGGACGGGCCGACTCCAAGCCGCGATAGGTGCTGAACGTGCTGATCAGCGGATAGAAATAACGGCGGCCCAGAACGTTGTGTTCCTTCATCTTGAAATACAGCTCGTCCCGGCTCATGCCGTACTGCTCAGCGTCGACAAAGACGGGGAAGTAAGCGTAGTTGTGACGCACGCCGGGCACGTCCTCCATTATCCGGATGCCGGGCACGCCCCGGAGTGCGGACCGGTACTTTTCCGCCACGTGCTGCCGGCCTGCAATCGCGCGGTCCACCTGCTTGAGGTTCAACAGGCCGTAGGCGGCGCGCACCTCGTCCATCTTGCTGTTGATGCCGGGAGCCACGACCGTCGTCTCGCCCGCAAAGCCGAAGTTCTTCAGGTAGTCAATGCGCCGCTTCGTCTGCTCGTCCTTCATCACGAGGGCGCCGCCCTCTATGGTGCTGTACACCTTCGTGGCATGAAAGCTCAGCGTCGACATGTCGCCCGCGTTGAGCACGCTCTCGCCGTTCACCTTCACGCCGAAGGCATGCGCCGCGTCGTAGATGACCTTCAGCCCGTACTTGTCCGCTACCGCCTGGATGCGCTCCGTGTCGCACGGGCGGCCATAGACGTGGACCGGCATGATGGCCGTGGTATGGGGGGTGATGGCTGCCTCTATCTTGTCGGGGTCCAGGTTACAGGTCTCGGGGTCTATGTCCACAAACACGGGCTTAATGCCGTTCCACCAGAGGGAATGGGTCGTGGCCACGAAGCTGAACGGCGTGGTGATGACCTCGCCCGTCACGCGCAGGGCCTGCAGGGCGGTGATCAAGGGCAGCGTGCCGTTTGTGAACAGGCTGATGAACGGGACGCCCAAATACTCGCACAGGGCTTTCTCCAGCTCCTGGTGATAGTGTCCGTTGTTTGTCAACCATTTCCGTTGCCATATATCCTTCAGGTAGACGTTCAGGTCCTCCAGCGAAGGCATCAGCGGAGAGGTGACAGTAATGAGTTTTTCATCCATTTGTTTTCTCAGTGTTTACCCCTTTTGCGTATCAGCCCCGTCAGTTCGGCCCATTCCTCGAAGTGGAGCAGTCGCGCCACGCCTATATAGAAGACCACGCCGCCGGCCGTCCCAAGGGTCAGTTGCAGCCACAGAGTGGGCAGCAACCGGACGGCTATCCAGACAACCACGCCCATGGCCAGGGAGAGCAGCAGGATGTGGAGCAGGTCACGCATCTGGGCGAAGTAGCCGTAGCCGATCAGTTTCTTTGTATAATAGGTGTTGTAGATTAAGGACAGGAGCGAGCCGGCCACCTGGCCGTAACACATGGCCACGAGCCCCAGCGGAAGCGTGGCGCAGAGGATGATCACGCCCTGGACTTTCTTCACCACTTCCAGCTTCAGAAAGAAGTCCGAACGGCCCTTCACCTGCAGCAGGTTGAGGTTGATGGCGTGGATGGGATACCACATCAGGCCGAAGCAGAGAATCTGCAACAGGTATATCGCGCCGGACCATTTGTCCGTCAGGACTATCCGCACCAGCGGGTCGGCCACGGCGGCCATGCCTACCATCAGGGGGAAGACAACGAAGGCGGACAGGCACAGAAGCCGCCGGTAGGCGTCGGCCAGCCTTTCGGGCTCGTTCTGTATGGAACTCAGCACGGGGAACGTCACGTTCTGCAGCACTCCGGTCAGATTGGACGAGGGGAACTGTACGAAGCTCCCCGCGCGGCTGTACAGGCCCAGGGCCTGTGGCGAAAACGCCTTGCCGATGACCAGCGTGTACAGGTTGCCGTAGATCGTATCCAGCAGGGCCGAGGCGAGCAGTTTCGACCCGAATGAAAACATTTCCCGGAACGATTTCCAGGAAAACACAAGCATCGGTTTCCAACGCACATACGCCCACAGCAGGACTGTGCGCAGCAGTGCCGTAAAAGCCTGCTGAATGGCCAAAGCCCACACGCCAAAGCCATTGTAAGCCATCCAGAGCCCGGCGACTCCCGTCAGGGTGACGGTGATGACGGAGATTTTCGCCCCGGTCTTGAAGTCTATGGCTATGGACAACCGGGCGCGCTGCACGCCCGAAAAGGCCGAGAACACGAAGGAGAGTGCTACGACGCGCGTCACGTCCGTCAGCAGCGGGATGTCGTAGAAGGCCGCGATTGCGGGCGCCGCCGCCCACAGGACGGCATAGAAGAACAGGCCGACCGCTATGTTGAAGTAGAATACGGTCGAAAAGTCGGTTTCCGTCCGGTCCTGCTTACGGATGAGCGCGGCGCCGAAGCCGCTGTCGACAAAGGCCTGCGAGACGGCAAGGAAGATGTTGAGCATGGCCACCACGCCGTAATCGGACGGCAGTAGCAGGCGGGCTATCAGGATGCTGAAGAGAAACTGTATGCCCTGGGACGAGAAGCGGTCTATGCTACTCCACATCACGCCCTTCACCGTCTTTTCCTTCAAGGATGGCATGCTGCGTATCTACTGTTTTTCTTTGTTTTCATATGTGGGATTCCCGGGGGCCGGCGCCGCGCCCTTCGCGGGACTGCCGGCGGCCCCGTCGGGAAAGTAGCGGCAGGCCAGCGACTGCCGCCCGGTCCGGATGGCGGCTGCCAGATCGGCCGGGACGTCGGGCCGAAGCTCCATCTGCGACAGCAGGGAAAGCAATTGGCGCACGGCGGACCGGAGGGCATCGATTGGCCCGAGCTCCGCCGCCCCGTGCCGCGGCTGCACATAAGCGCCGAGCCGCTCCAGGAGAAACAGCGCCATCTCCGCGGCCTGACGGTAGCGACGCATTTGCAGGGATGTTCCCGCCCTGGCCAGCCACGTGTCCAGACTACGTGCCAGGACCAGCACGTCCAGCTGGTTCTGCGGGCGGAACAGGCTGCGGTCCATCTCTTGCTGCAAAGGCGTCAGGGGTGCACGGGGCGGGCGCGCTTCCTTCTCCTGCTCCTTGCGGCGCATCTGCACGTACTCGCCGATGTTCTCGAACGTCTCCTTGCTCACGCCTCCGATGGCGACCGTCAGGCCGCCCAGCGAGGTGACCAGGCACTTGTCCCGCGAGATGCGGATCTGAAATCCTTCGAAGCCGGCCAGCTGGCCGGAAGTAATCCGCACCAGCGGATGCCCTGTGGCGTAATAGTCCAGCGAGTGGGACAGGAAGCGGATGCGGTTTGTCCCCACCCGCGCCAGCTGTATGAAGGACTGCATGACATCGTCCCCGATGACGGCCGTGCGGTGCGTGCTGCAGTCTGTCGCCAGATGCAGGCCGGGGAAGATGTCGTCCAGCACCGCCCGAATTTTCCGGCTGTCGCCCTGCACGAAGATCAGGCCTGAAATGGTGGGGCGTTCTTCTTTCTGCACGTGCCGGCGCTCGCGCTTATAGCTCACACTGGTGTGAATGAAAGTGTTGAAGCGACGCTTCAACTTTTCATTCACATAGTCCACCTTCGAACGGCGGACAAACAGGTAACACCAGGTCTTTTTCTCTTTGCCGGGAAGGCATGCTCTCCCTTCCGGTACCGGTCCACGAACCGGCCCGTTCTCGGGATTGCCTTCCTCGGCATTAGAAAAAGCATCTGAACTATACAGTGACATCGACGCCTTTGTCTAAGATATGTTTTTTCAGCTCTGTTCTCTCCTGCGGTTACTTCTTCTGTGTAGTGTCTTCGCCAGCATTAGCTTGGTTCTTCATCCCTGCTTTCACCGCAAGTCGCACAGTTTTTCAAGCGCTCTCTTCGTAAGAGACGGACGTTCCTGCACAAGAGGCTGATATTCATATAGTAATGAAAAACCTATATATTTTTTGCTTAACTGATCGGCGCTTTGTAATAAGAAAAAATAAAAAAGGACTTCCGGAAATATGGCTATTTCAGCCGGTTTGCTTAAATTTGCAGCACATAATCCGTCTCTTACGAAGAGCCGGTTTTGTTAAACTCATAGAATCCGTCTCTTACGAAGAGAGCTTTCGGACTATTTCGTTTATTTTCTCTATATATTTCTTAGAATCAGCTCGTTGGCGCGGTCCACGACAGAGTGGTCGAGCGAAGCCAGATAAATCTGCGTGGTGCTCTCCGAATCGTGCCCCATCCCCTCGCTGATGACAGAGATCGGGATGCGCTTGCTCCGCGCGATGCTGGCCCAGGAGTGCCTTGCCACGTACATGGTGAGCCCCACGGGAAGCCCCATCATGGCCGAAATCGTCTTCAGCTTGCAGTTGACCAGATGGAGCGCATTCCTGTACTGCGCACGCTCGTCGCCGCTCCGCCGGATGATGGGCAGCAGGTAGCCCGTAGCCGGGGCATCGTATTTATCCACAATCTCCTGCATGCACCGCTCCCACTTGACGAAGAGCCGCTGCCCCGTCTTCCGCCGGCAATAAACGAGCACGCCGGCAAGCAGGTTGTTGCGGCGCAAATATGCCATGTCGACAAACGACATGCCCCGCGTGTAGAAACTGAAGAGGAACATGTCGCGCGAGAAGTCGAGCAACGGCGCGTCCGAGAGGTCGAGCGCCTTCATCCGGCGGATGACCTGTATCGGCACGGCGCGCTTCAACGTCCGCGCCACGCCGGTGTAGACACCGCGGAACGGACTGCGCTGCTCCGTCAGTCCGCGCTCCACGGCCCGGTTGTACGTGGCGCGCAGGATACGCATGTAGAACGACACGGTGTTCAGCACCAGCCCGGACCGCTTCAGCCAAGCCTCGTAGCGCAGCATGAGGTCCCGGTCCAGGTCGTCCAGACGCACATCGCGGTCGCCGGTGAAGCGCAGAAAGCTCTTGAGCGTCGTGGCGTATGTCTCCGACGTGCGCACCTGGCCGCTGTCGCGCAACTGCCGCGCGATGCCCAGCATGAAGTCCTTGAAGGACTGCTGGCGGAGCTTTTCCCTGAAGCTCGCCGCGAGGTCATCCGCCGTAAAGCTGATGCCCAGCTCCTCCCACTCACTGGCCAGGCGCAACAGCCGCCAGCGGTCCTGCTGCACATGCTCGCGGACGGCACGCACCAGATCCACGCGCTCGGGCGGCGAGGCGACCGCCGTCACACGGCCACACGAGGCGTCCCACTCCGCCGGGTAGACATGGTAACCCGTACACACTTGCCGCACCGTGCGGCGATGAATCACTTGGAAATACAGACTGCCCGGCTTTCCCTCCACGGAGGAAGCCTTAAACTTAAGATTTACTGTTGCCATAACGTTTCTTCGTTTTTTAGTCTCTGCTCATGCTGCCACTCTCCGTCCGGCGCCCCCACGGCGGGCGGAGAGGGGCAGAGAGGCGCCGGGCGGAATGTACGCATTACTGAAAAACGACGCAAGCCCGCCGCCCCGCGCGACAGAAGAAAAGCGGCAGGCCGGCTGCAGGCCGGCCGCGGCGGAGCTGTCTGAAACCATAGAGGCCACCCGGCCGGCGGGCTACGAACTATATAAATAAGGAGTACGCGCCTGCAGATTTTCCCTATCTTTGCCCACCGCGAAGATAGAATGCGGCTCGGGAGTGCAAAAGAGGAACGCAGTTTCTCCTTTGTACTCCCGAGCCTTTCGCTATCTTTGCAGGGGCGGACAGGCGCGCACATTGCTGCGGCCGGCCCGCACGAACAACACTAAAAAAATTCCTACACCATGACTTACAATTTCGATGAACCCGTCCTGCGCCGCGGCACGCACTCCTGCAAGTGGGACGAGGCGGCCCCGGGCGAACTGCCCATGTGGGTGGCCGACATGGATTTCCGCACGGCGCCCGCCGTCGTCGAGGCCTTGCGCCGCCGCGTGGACCACGGCGTCTTCGGCTACGCCTGGGCCGGACCGGAATACTACGAAGCCCTGACACGATGGTTCGACACACGCCACGGCTGGCACATTGAGCCGCAGAGCGTAGTCTACACCACGGGCGTCGTGCCCGCCCTCTCCGCCATCATCAAGGCGCTGACCGGGCCGGGCGACCGCGTGCTGGTGCAGTCGCCGGTCTATCACTGCTTCTTCTCGTCCATCCGCAACAACGGCTGCGAGGCGGTGCAGAACCGGCTGGTGCGCGAGGGCGACACGTACCGCATGGACTTCGAGGCCCTGGAGCGCCAGGCGGCGGACCCGCGCGTGAAGGTGATGATCCTCTGCAACCCGCACAACCCCGTAGGCCGCGTATGGAAGGAGGAGGAACTGCGCCGCGTGGGCGACATCTGCCTGCGCCACGACGTGTTCGTCATAGCCGACGAGATACACTGCGAACTCGTCCTGCCGGGTAACCGCTACACGCCCTACGCCACGCTGGGCGGGGCCTACTGGCAGCACGCCGCCGCCTGCATCTCGCCGACGAAGGCCTTCAACCTGGCCGGGCTGCAGGTGGCCAACATCGTCGTGCCCGACGAGGAGACGCGCCGCCGCGTGGACCGCGCCATCAACATCAACGAGACGTGCGACATAGGCCCGCTGGGCGTCACGGCGCTCATAGCGGCATACAACGAGGGCGGCGACTGGCTGGACCAGCTCAACGCCTACCTGGCCGGCAACTACGCCGCCATGCGCCGCTTCGCTGAGGAGCGGCTGCCGGGCCTGCCCCTGACGCGCCTGGAGGGCACTTACCTCGTATGGCAGGACTGCACCGCCCTGGGGCTGCACTCGGCCGAACTGGAGGAATGCCTGCGCCGCGAGGCAAGCCTGTGGCTCAACGCGGGAAGCATGTACGGCGAGGGCGGTGAAGGCTTCATGCGCTGGAACATAGCCTGCCCGCGCAGCGTGCTCCTGGACGGCCTGGAACGCTTCGCCCGCTTTGCCGACGGCCGGCGGCAGGCGCGCTGATGCCGCCCCGTCACCATGCAAACGGCCGGACAGTCCGGGGGAAAGCAGCCCCGGAACTGTCCGGCCGTTTGCGTAAGCATTCGCGCACCGCCACTCAGGCCGTCCGCGCCCCTGCGCTGACCACGGGCTGCGCGGCCTCGTCGGCACAAAGCACCACGAGAAGGTTGCCCACCATGGCCGCCTTCTGCTCCTCGCCCAGCTCCACGACGTGTTCCTTCTCCAGTTTCTCCAACGCCATGCGCACCATCGATACGGCGCCCTCCACAATCTTCTCCCGCGCGCCGATGATGGCCGTGGCCTGCTGGCGGCGCAGCATGACGGCCGCTATCTCCGGCGCGTAGGCCAGGTAGTTGATGCGCGCCTCGACCACCTCGAGCCCGGCCATGAGCAGACGCTCGTTGAGCCGCTGCTCCAGCTGTTCGTTGATTTCCTCGCCGCCCGAGCGCAGCGTCAGGCCGTCGGCCGCGCCCTCGTTGTCGTCGTAGGCATACAGTCCGGCCACCTGGCGCAGGGCGGCGTCGCTCTGAATCTTCACAAAGTTCTCGAAGGCGTTCATGCGGCCGGCCACGGTGTTGCCCGCCGCGGCGCCCTTCCCGTCGGCCGGCGCGGCCGCCATGGTCTGCGCGTCGATCTCGAACATGGCCTTATACGTGTCCCGCAACTTCCAGACGAGCACAAGTCCGATGAGAATGGGATTACCCGCCTTGTCGTTCACCTTGATAGGCTCCACGTCGAGGTTGCGCGCCCGCAGCGAAAGTTTTTTCTTGTCATAGAACGGATTGACCCAGAAGAAGCCCGTCGTGCGGAACGTGCCGCGGTAGTTGCCGAAGAACACCATGGCCCGGGCCTCGTTGGGCTCAAGCTGTATATAGCCGGCCCAGACAAAGAGCCACACCAGCCCCAGCACGGCCGCGGCCGCGTAGCCGGCATCGGTAGCCAGGAAAGCACACCCGGCCGCAGCAGCCGAGAGCAGGACCAGATGAAGGAACAGCATGACAAAGCCGTTCATGCGGAAACCGCTGAAGGGAAATTCTTTTGTCTCCATAATGATAGCGCTTAATTAGTAAGAGAAATTGTTGCCCGGCAAAGATACGCATAACTCTTTATTAACTGTACCTGCCCCGCGACAAACAGATTTTTATCGGTTTATATCCTATGGCTGCCGGGCGGGGAAATGACATTGGCCGGACGCCCGACGGACTGCGGACCGGCATTGCTGCCCAACGTCCCGCGTGTAAACATTCCCATATTCCGGTGAAGCCAGACAAGCCCCGGCCGGCCACTCCGCCGGCTGAAAAGACAAAGGCCGGAGTGCCCGCCCGACAAGGGAGCACTCCGGCCTCTTCGTGCGCCTGATAGGACTCGAACCTACACGGCCGAAACCACCAGATCCTAAGTCTGGCGCGTCTACCAATTTCGCCACAAGCGCAGATGCGTTTGCAAAGATAAGGATTTTCCGCCACGTGGCCAGCACGGCATCCGCAAATTTTCACACGGCGGAAAGCCGGCCGCAATGACAACGCGCCTTAGCCCCGTGCGGACGCGGCCTGAGGCCGGAAAAATGCGCCGGCCGAAAGGGCGCGGACACACAGATTTTCGTATCTTTGCAATTAGGGCGCCGACGGCGGCCCCGCACACTTCAAAACCTGTACCCATGACCACACGCTTTCTCACGCTACTGCTCTGCCTGCTGCCGGCGCTCGGCCTGTGCGCACAGAGTCCCGCCCGGTCCGCCGACAACGGCGACGGCACGTTCACAAACCCGCTGCTTTGGGCCGACTGGCCCGACCCCGACGTCGTGCGCGTGGGCAGCGACTTCTACATGGTCTCCACCAGCATGCACTACGTCCCGGGCTGCCCGATTCTTCGGTCGAAGGACTTGGTAAACTGGGAGATGGCGGGCTACGCCGTCGACCGCTACGACGACGACCCGCGCTACGACATGCAGGGCGGCACGCTCTACCTGAACGGGGCCTGGGCCTCGTCCATCCGCCACCGCGACGGGAAATTCTACGTGGCCTTCTGCACGCCCTACGGATGGGGGACGGACCGCGGACATTTCTCCCTCTGCACGGCGGACGATCCCGCCGGACCCTGGGAGCGCACCGTCTTTCCGGAATACATGTACGATCCGGGCCTCTTCTTCGACGACGACGGCCGCGCCTACGTGGTCCACGGTCAGGGCACGCTCTACGTCAGCGAGCTGGCGGCAGACCTGAAATCGGTCAAGGGGGAGCCCGTCGTCATCTGGGACACGCGATTCGGCGCGGACCGCAAGCCGGGCGGCGGCTTCGGCCTGGAGGGTGCCCACGTGTACAAGCGGAACGGCATGTACTACGTCCTCTGTCCGGCGGGCGGAACGGAAGGCTGGCAAGTGTGCCTGCGCTCGCGCAGCATCTACGGGCCCTACGAGTACAAGGTCGTGCTCGACGACGACAGCTCCTACCCGCCCAACGGGCTGCACCAAGGCGGCATGGTGGAGCTGGAAAACGGCGACTGGTGGGCCGTCATCATGCAGGACCGCGGCGCCATAGGCCGCGTGCCCTGCCTGCTGCCCGTCACGTGGAAGGACGGATGGCCCGTGATGGGCGCCGACGGCCGCGACGCCGTCACCTACGAGAAGCCGGCCACGGGCCGCCGGAGCAAGCCCTCGGCGCCGGCCGCGAGCGACGAGTTCGACGGACGGCGGCTGGGCCTGCAGTGGCAGTGGAACCATAACCCCGATCCTGCACGGTGGTCGCTCACGGCCCGCCGGGGCTACCTGCGCCTGGAGGCCGCGCCGGCCGCCGACCTGAAGACGGCGCGCAACTCGCTCACGCAGCGCGTGCAGGGACCGCTGTCGGAAGCGACGGCCGAACTGGATGCCAGCGGGCTCAAGGACGGCAACGTGGCGGGACTGGCCGTGTTCGAGGACCCGTATGCCTACATCGCTGTCCGGCAGGCGGGCGGGAAACGGAGCCTCGTCATGTGCGACAACGGCCGCGTGGCGGAAGTAGCCGTGGACAGTCTGCCGACCGGCCGCGTATGGCTCCGCGCCCGAATCACGGACCGCGGCTTCACGGCCCGCTTCTACTACAGCCTGGACGGGCGGACGTTCCGCCCTGCCGGCACGGAAATGAAGATGGGCCTGGGCCTGCCCTGGACGGCCAACCGCTTCGCCCTGTTCAACTTCACCACGTCCGCCGCCGGGGCCGGCGGGCGGGCGGACTTCAACTGGTTCCGCTTCCGCCCGCGCTGACCCGCCCGCCCGGGCGTGCCGCCGCGCCGCGCCGCGCCCCGGAGCCGCTGGGACACGGCGGTGCGCCCGGCTTTCCGGAATTTTTTACGTATATTTGCAGCGCTATATCTCAACCATCCATACCCTCTTGACCATGCGCACCCCCCTACTCCGCTTCGCCGTCCTGCTGCTGGCCGCCCTGCTGCCCCGCGCGGCAGCCGCGCAAAGCGCCCTGCGGCGCGCGGGACACGGCATCGGCTGGCGCGCCGAAGCGCAGCTGACGGCCGCCGACGGGCACTCGCCCCTCTGGCTCAACGCCAACCGCTACGGACTTTCCAGCGTGAAGGACGACAACGGATACCTGCGGGCGGGCATCTTCCGCCCCGCCGGGCAGGACAGTGCCTACGACTGGCGCATCGGGTACGGCGCGGACCTGGCGGCGGCCTACGACTTCACCTCCAGCTTCGTCGTGCAGCAGCTCTACGCCGACGTGGACTGGCGCTGGCTGCGCCTCTCCGTGGGCAGCAAGGAGCGGCCCATGGCCATGAAGAACCAGGAGCTGAGCAGCGGCGGGCAGACCTTCGGCATCAACGCGCGCCCCATCCCCGAGGTGCGCGTGGAGATTCCCTACTACGTCAGCCTCACGCGCCGCGGCAACTGGCTGGCCGTCAAGGGGCATATAGGCTACGGACTGCCCACGGACGACGGCTGGAAGGCCGACTACGTGGGCCCCGGCGGCGCGCACAACGTGCACACCATCTACCACAGCAAGGCCGGCTACCTGCGCCTGGGCGACCCGGCGCGCTTCCCGCTGGTATTCGAGGGCGGGCTCGAGATGGCCTGCATGTTCGGCGGCAGCATACGCAACTTCCCCCAAGCCGGCACCGAGACCGTGATGACCCACAAGCTGAAGGATTTCTGGAACGCCTTCATCGGTGGAGGCAGCGACCCCACCGACGGCGAATACACCAACGCCGAAGGAAACTCCTTGGGCAGCTGGCTCTTCAGCCTGGCGTGGCACGGGCGGGACTGGAGCGTGCGCGCCTACTACGACCACTTCTTCGAGGACCACAGCATGATGTTCTTCGAATACGGATGGAAGGACGGCCTGCTCGGCCTGGAGCTGACACTCCCGGACAACCCGGCCGTGTCCGCCTTCGTCTACGAATACCTCCACACGAAGGACCAGTCCGGCCCCGTCTACCACGACCACACCGAGGCCCTGCCGGACCAGATCAGCGCCTCCGACAATTACTACAACCACGGGCTCTACACGGGCTGGGAGCACTGGGGACAGGCCCTGGGCAACCCGCTCTTCACCTCGCCCCTCTACAACGGCACGCACTCCCTCGCCTTCACGGGCAACCGCTTCAAGGCGCACCATTTCGGCCTGAGCGGCGACCCCCTGCCGGGCCTCCACTACCGCCTGCTCTACACGTACATGGCCAACTGGGGGACCTACGCGCAACCCTTCAGCGACGTGCGCTACGACAACAGCTTCCTCCTCGAGGCTTCCTACGACTTCCGCCACCTGCCGGCCCTGAAAGGCTGGCGCGTCGGGGCGGCCTTCGCCCTGGACCGCGGCAGCCACATCGGCGACAACACGGGCTTCCAGCTCACCCTGAGCCGCTCGGGCCTGCTGCTGCGCTAAGCCGGACCGCCGCACGCCACGCCCTCAAACTTCTCCGCAACGCATGAACCGACTCCGCTACCTCCTGACCGCCGCGCTCCTGGCGCTCGCCGCCTGCGACAAAATGCCCGAAAACGGCCCGCTCGACGGGCAATGGCAACTCATGGAAATCGCCACGCGCCAGTCGTCCGCCGACGACGCCTACTCCCTGCGCGAACCGCAGAAGGACAAGCGCATCTACTGGTGCTTCCAGCTGCGCCTGCTCTGCCTGCGCAGCGCCACGGGCAACCTGAACGGCCTCTCCTACGAGACGATGGGCCGCTTCCGCTTCACGGGCGACAGCCTGGCCGTCACGGAGCTCTACGTACACTTCCGCTCGCGCGACAGCCTCGTGACGGACCCGCGCACGACGATGTTCGAGCCGTTCGGCATCGCGGGTTGCGCGGACACCTTCCGCGTGGAGCGCCTCGACGGCAGGCAGATGGTGCTCCGCTCGACGAGCCGCCGCCTCACGTTCCGCAAGTTCTGACCGCCGGCCCGCCGCCGGCAGCGACAGCCCCTGACGCATTCCGCCCCGGTTTCCCAATGCAGGAAACCGGGGCGGAATGCGTTTGGACGTGCAGAAAAGCCGGTCACCACGGCTCGCACTCGCCGGAATGCCGCGTGCGCAAGTCGCAGCGATATTGCTTCAGAAAACGGACCTTGGCCCTTTCCAGGACGGAGTCGCCCGTGTTGCGCGGATAGCTACGCGCCACGATGCGGGCCCGGCGCCGCGTCTGCAGAAGCACGTCGCTAAAGACCGCGTGGCCGAGCGTCGCTTCCAGCTGCGCTATGGCATGGGACACGTCGCGCCCTTTCAGCTCCACGAAGATCTCGCCCTCCGCCTCACCGGCCTGGCGCGGCTCTACGAGGACCAGTTTGTCGCATCGACACCCCTGGCGGATAATGCCGCCGTCCACGGCGTAGACGGCACATTCTGCGGCCGGCTCCATCGTCAGACTATACTTTCGCCCGTTCTCCTCCGTGCTCAGCCGCCTGCGCGGGGCGAACGGCTGTTCAGGCTTATGCCCCAGCTTCGTCAGCAGGTCCTTCCTCGTCGCCATACAGTATGCTGTTTAACCGGTACGTCTGCTCGTCCACGATGTCCGAGACGGCATCGAGCCACTCCCCCTTCACCAGCCCCGTCTCCGGGTCGGTCAAGGTTTCCAGCCGCCGGTCGTCCGTGATGCCATAGGCGGCGAAGTCAGCCGCCGGCAGCTGGAACTCAGACGGAACGACCCGCTCCGTCGCCCGGGCATCGCGCTTCGCGGCCTGCGCGGCCAGGAGCAGCACGTTGAGCACCGTCAGGACATAAGGGCTATGAGTGGTCAGCACGAGCGAACTGCCCGGGCCCTCTTGGTCAAGATTCGTGCGCCGCACGCGGCGGACCAGGTCGCGCACCAGCTCGTATTGCGAACGCGGGAACAGGTTCTGCTCCGGCTCCTCCACGAACAGGCGGAAAGCGCGATAGCGGAACAGTTCCTCCACATCGTGCCGCGCCTCCGCGCGTACGTCGGCCACAGGCTGTGCCGCCGCGGAGCGTCGCGGGCCGCGCGCCAGCAGCGACTGCTCCCGCTGCAGCAAATCGTGCGGCGTATAAGAGCCCACCTGCCCCACGCAGCGCTCCACGTAGTCCGCCATGCCCGTCACGGGGATGGCGGACTGCACGCCGCTCGAAGCGTTGAACGTCGGGACGCGCTTCCCCTGATCCACGAGCAAGAGCATGTCGCGCCGGCGCGAACTCTCGTAGTAATAATGCAGATTCGCGTCGAACACCATCGGCAGCGGCCGCTCGGGCGGGAACGACGTGCGGGCGTCGTTCCACTCCACGATATAATTGAACAGTTCGTCCACGTCGTTCGTCCGGTAAGCGCGCTCGGCATTCTGCAAGGCCGAAATCAGATTGCGCTCGGCCGGGAGGTAGCACACCTTCTCGTTGTGGCGCGCAGCCGTGAAACCGGCCTTGCGCGTGATGCGGGCGTTGCTCCGCTGCCCCAGCAGCTCGATGATGACGGCCTCGCCCTCGTAGCGCAGACGCGACTCCGGCGAAAAGAACGTGCTGTCCAGCCGGTGAAACTCCCCCAGCATCCGGCGGAAACGGTTGTAGTGCGTATAGTCGTTGAGGAACTGGCTGTCATCCAGCATCACGTGCTTCTCCACCCAGACGCAGGAGCACAGCAGCTTCATCAGCGTGCTTTTCCCCGAACTCTGCGGGCCGATGACCAGCGTCACCGGCGCCACGCGCACTTCGCCCGTGTCCGCCAGCGGACCTATGTTTTGTATGCGGATAGTAGGCATGGTTTGGAAAGTCAGGCATTTCGCCGCGTCAAAGGTACGAAAAAAAGCAAAGCCTGCCCCCCGGGCGGCTACGAAAAACGGCAGCCGGGCCAACCGGCTGCCGTTCCCTCCTCAGAACTTCTTTCCGCGGACGATGCGGTAGAAGGTGGTCCAGAGGATGCGGATGTCGAGCCACCAGGAGCGGTGG
>CALUIN010000013.1 GCA_944320745.1 uncultured Alloprevotella sp.
GGACTGTGCAAATACACTTGTGCATAGCAGTAATGCAAGTAAATACAATTTCTTCATATGAATATTATTTTAATTTTTGCATATATATAAAAGCCTGTCGCTTAAATTTTCCGATTAAGTATTTTTATCCGCCCCTTTTTGAGCTTGTTTCCGGTCTGTTTCCCCGTTTTCACTCGTCAGACAGCCTGCTTTCATCCTCGTAAAAACTGAAAAACATCCTCGGAAACAATATCCAAACCGGGGCAGAGCAAAATTGAGAAACTGTTTTGAATTTCTCCAAAAAGTTTTTCTTGGCTTGATGTATTCGTTTTCGTGTGTGCTTTGGGCTATTTTTTGGTCTTTTCCGCTTCTGTTCTTCGTCAGATAGCCCGCTATCTTCCTCATCACACAAACGGAAATGCCTCAAAAACTCATCCCAAATCAGCACACGATAAATTCAAAACAGTTTCTAAATTCGCGCTCGAAGTGATAGAGCGTCTTGTAGAGGTCTTTGATGGCACAAATGGGTTCCATGACGGCGATTACAGATTTACGGGGCAAAGATAGAGATTATTTCTCAATGGAAAACAATATAAGTCCGAAAAATTCGGGCCCTGCGAAATAAACGGCCGGCCGGGGTGCGCGCCCCCTGCCCCGCAGTCCGCGGCTACGCGCCTTAGGCCCGTGAAAACGCGCCCTATCCCCGTTTTTTCTTCCCTTAGCCCCGTAGCGACGCGCCTTAGCCCCGTGAAAACTATCCTTGGCGCCGCCGCGGCCGGGAACGCAGGAGAGCGCGGCGAAATAAAAAATGGGGCCCGGCTTTGGCCGGCCGCCGTTTTGTCCGTAACTTTGACGCTGCGAAACTTCCGTCGGCGGGCCAGCCGCCAGACTGACCGCTATCTCTCTTATATATAATGCCAACCGACATGAACCGCTTACTCTTCCTTTCCGCCCTCGGACTGACCACAGCCGGCGCCGCCGCGCAGCAAACCGAGCGGCCCAACGTGATTTTCCTCGTAGCCGACGACCTGGGCTACGGCGACCTGTCCTGCTACGGGGCGCAGCGCGTGCAGACCCCGGCCGTCGACAGTGTTGCCCAGGCGGGCATCCGCTTCACCGACGCGCACGCCGTAGCCTCCACCAGTACGCCGTCGCGCTACTCGCTCCTGACGGGCGAATACTCCTTCCGGCGGCCCGACACCGGCGTCGCAGCGGGCAACGCCGCACTCATCATCCGTCCGGACCAATACACCCTGGCCGACGCCTTCCGCGCACAGGGCTACGCCACTGCCGCGCTGGGCAAATGGCACCTGGGACTCGGCGCGCAGACGGGCAAGCAGGACTGGAACGGCGAGATAGCCCCCGGACCGGCCGACCTGGGATTCGACTACTCCTACATCATGGCCGCCACGGCGGACCGCGTGCCCTGCGTCTATATCGAGAACGGACGTGTGGCCAACCTCGACCCCGCGGCGCCCATCGAGGTAAGCTACCGGCAGAACTTCCCGGGCGAGCCTACGGGCAGGGAAAATCCTGAGCTGCTCACCAAGCTCCGTCCCAGCCACGGACACGACCAGAGCATTGTCAACGGCATCAGCCGCATAGGCTACATGAAGGGCGGAGGCCGCGCGCTCTGGCAGGATGAAAGCATCGCCGACTCCATCGTGAGCCACGCCGTAGCCTTCATGGAGCGCGAGGCCGGCAAGCGCCCGTTCTTCATGTATCTCTGTACGAACGACGTCCACGTGCCCCGCTACCCGGCCGACAGGTTCAGGGGCAAGAGCCCGATGGGCCTGCGCGGCGACGCCATTCTCCAGTTCGACTGGACCGTGGGCCGCATCACGGAGGCGCTGCGCCGCCTGGGCATCGCGGAGAACACGTTGCTCGTCATCACGAGCGACAACGGGCCCGTTCTGGACGACGGATACGCGGACCGGGCCGAGGAGCTGGCCGGCGGCCACAAGCCGGGCGGCCCCTTCCGCGGCGGGAAGTACAGCGCCTTCGAGGCGGGGACCACCGTGCCCTTCATCGTGAGCTGGCCGGGCCGCATCGAGGGGGGCCGGACGGACAGCGCCCTCGTCTCGCACGTAGACGCGCTGGCCTCAATGGCCAGCCTCGTGGGCACACAGCTGCCGCAGGGGGCCGGTCCGGACAGCCGCGACTGCCTGGACACCTGGCTGGGACGCCGCGCCGGCGGACAACGCGACTACGTTGTCACGACGGGCAACAACCGCAACCTGGAGGTGCGCACCGAGGAATGGAAGTACATCGAGCCGCGCCAGGGCGGACCGATGGTGAACTGGGGCCCGAAGATAGAGACCGGCAACAGCCGCGAGCCGCAACTGTACCGCCGCACGGGGGGCAACGACGAGCGGCGCAACGTGGCGGCCGAGCACCCCGACCTGGTCAGGCAGTTCCAGGAGGTAGCCGCCCGCGTGAAGGCAGGAGCGGCCCAGTGAGCACAGCCCGCCGCCTGAGGGCGCGCGGGCATAAAGAAAGCAGCGGCTGCGGAGACGCGTGGTCTCCGCAGCCGCTGCCGTTGTCGCAGAAGTCCGTGCCGCTCAGTCGCGGGCCGCACGGCCGCGCAGGCGGGCCACCATGTCGGCCGCGGCGCGGCGGGGTGCGCCCGGACCGCCCAGACGCTCGGCCATGCGGCCGTAGCCGCGGAGCATGTCCTCGCGGCGCGCGCCGCCGGGCAGTATGTCCTCCAGGTGGCGGCGGACGGACTCCACTGTCATGCCGTCGGCCACGAGTTCGGGCACTACTTCCTCGCCGCTGATCAGGTTGACGAGCGAGATGTAGGGCACTTTGAGCAGATGGCGGCGCAGGAAGCTGACCAACCGGCCGCAGGCCACGTAGTAGCACACCACCTGCGGCACGCGGAAGAGGGCTGTCTCGAGCGTCGCGGTGCCGCTCGTGACGAGGGCGGCCGTGGCGGCGGAAAGCAGGTCGTAGGTGCGGCCCGACTCGAGCCGGCATTCGCCCCGCTCCACCGCGCCGGGCCAGCAGCGGTCCAGCAGCGCGCGGTAGAAACTTTCGGGCAGCGACGGCGCGCAGGCTACCGCCAGGCGATAGCCCCGGGCGGCCAGGGGCGCGGCGGCGCGCACCATGCGCGAGAGGTTGTCCTCCACCTCCTGCCGCCGCGAGCCGGGCAGCAGGGCCAGCAGGGGCGCGGCGCCGCAAGCGGGTGCCGCCGCCGGGCGGGCGGAAAGGTAGGCGGCCACCTCGTCCACCGTGGGGTTGCCTACGTAGGTGACGGGATAATGATGTTTCCCTTCGAAGAAATCCACTTCAAAGGGCAGGATGGAGTAGAGACGGTCCACGTCGCGCCGGATGGCGCGGATGCGCCGCTCCTTCCACGCCCAGATCTTCGGCGAGATGTAGTAGAATACCGGGCAGAGCGCGGCGCGGCGGACAAAGGCCGCGATGCGGAGGTTGAAGCCGGGATAGTCCACGAGTATGACGGCATCGGGCCGCCACTGGGCGATGGCGCGGCTGCAACGGGCCTCGCCGCGCAGGATGGTGCGCAGATGGAGCAGGACGGGGATGAAGCCCATGTAGGCCAGGTGGCGGTAGTGGCAGAGCAGCTGCCCGCCGACGGCGGCCATCTGGTCGCCGCCGAAGTAGCGGAACTCGGCGTCGGGGTCCTCGGCGCGCAGGGCCCGCATGAGGCTGGCAGCATGGAGGTCGCCGCTGGCCTCGCCGGCGATGAGGAAGTATTTCATGACGGTCGGGATTAACAGGAGGGGCGCCCGGCCGCCCGTTTCCGGCGGGGCGGCGGGCGCAGGCGGGGCTCAGAGCACGTTCCTGAGAATTTCTATGAGCCCCGTGGCCGTGACGTCGAGCTGCGTGGGGGTGACGGCCACGTAGCCGTGGGCCAGGGCCCAGCGGTCCGTGTCGGGGGCATCGGGCTCGAGCTCGTCGCAGTCGCCCGCGAGCCAGAAGTAACGGTCGTCCCGCGGGTGGGGACAGGGCGAGAGCTCGCGGGCCCAGCGGCTGCGGGCCATGCGGCACACGCGCACGCCCTCGAAGCGGGGCCGGCGGGGGAAGTTGATATTCAGGCACGTGAAGGGCGGCAGCCCGGCCGCTATGGCCTTGAAGACAAAGTCGACAAGATAGGGGGCCAGAGGGGAGAAGTCGGCATCGGGCGAATGGTCGCAGAGCGAGAAGGCCACGGCGGGGTAGCCCTGGAGCGCGCCCTCGGTGGCCACGCCCATCGTGCCGGAGTAATGGGCATTGACGGAGGAGTTGTCGCCATGATTGATGCCGCCGATGACCAGGTCGGGCCGGCGTTCGCCGAATACGTTGAGCGCCAGCTTCACGCAGTCCACCGGCGTGCCGCTACAGGAGCAGACGGTGAGGCCCGGCTCGCTGAGCAGCACGTCGTAGTGGATGGGGCGGACAGACGTGATGGAACAGCCTGCGCCGGAGCGCGGAGAGTCGGGCGCGACGACGAGCAGGTCCGCCACGGGGCGCAGCGTGTCGACGAGGAAGTTGATACCCTTCGCCGTGACGCCGTCGTCGTTGGAAACAAGGAGGTAAGGTCTGGACATATCTGCAAATGCTAAGGCCGGCCTGCCCGGCAGGCGGCAGATGCCCCCCGCCAGGCCTTGCGGCCGGGCAAAAGTACGAAAAAAACGCCAGCCGTGCCCGCCCCGCCTGGGAGAAAAAGCGTTCCGGCAGACGCGGACGGAGCGGCGCCACGCCGCGCCGCCACGGGCCTTAGGCGCGCATAAACGGGGCTAAGGCCCGTCGGCACGCGCCCTATCCCCGTAACGACGCGCCTTAGGGGCGTGCGCGCCGCCCCTAAGGCCGCGGGCCGCCGCCGCGCGCAGCGGCTCCGAATCTTTCCCGCAGGAAAGCAAAAAATGAGGAAAGCCCCGCAGTTCAAAGAAAAATTGCTACCTTTGCAGAGGATTGTCGCCCCTTGCCGGTCACAGCCGGAACGGAGACGAAACTTACGAATATGGGCAAAATCATTGCATTAGCGAACCAAAAGGGCGGCGTCGGGAAAACGACGACGTCGATGAACCTGGCCGCCTCGCTGGCCACGCTGGAAAAGAAGGTGCTGCTCATTGACGCTGACCCGCAGGCCAACGCCTCGTCGGGACTGGGCGTGGACCTGAGCAAGGTGGACTGCTCCATCTACGAATGCCTCGTGGGACAGGCCGAGCTGCGCGAAGCCATCTACACGACGGACATCGAACGGCTCGACATCGTGCCCTCACACATCGACCTGGTGGGCGCAGAGGTGGAGATGCTCAACTTCACCGGCCGCGAGCACGTGTTCCGCAAGCTGCTCGAACCCTGCAAGGCGGACTACGACTTCATCCTGATCGACTGCTCGCCCTCGCTGGGCCTCATCACCGTGAACGCCCTGACGGCGGCCGACTCCGTCATCATCCCCGTGCAGTGCGAGTACTTCGCCCTGGAAGGCATCAGCAAGCTGCTCAACACTATCAAGATCATCAAGAAAAAGCTTAATCCCGGGCTGGAGATAGAAGGCTTCCTGCTGACCATGTACGACAGCCGCCTCCGCCTGGCCAACCAGATATACGACGAAGTAAAGCGCCACTTCCAGGAACTGGTGTTCAAGACCGTCATCCAGCGCAACGTGAAGCTCTCCGAAGCGCCGAGCCACGGCTTGCCCGCCATCCTCTACGACGCCGACTCCACCGGGGCAAAGAACCACCTGGCCCTGGCCAAGGAAATCATACAGAAAAACGCCTGACCCGGCAACCCGCCGGCCCGGGTGAAGCCCGAATACGAACATGGCTGTACACAAGAAATATCCCGCCCTGGGGCGCGGCCTCGACGCCCTCATCTCGACGGAAGAGGTCCACACCGACGGATCCTCCTCCATAAACGAGGTGCCCCTGTTCAAAATCAAGGCCAACCCCAACCAGCCCCGCCGCGAATTTGACCAGGCGGCGCTCGAAGAACTGGCCGAGAGCATCCGGCAAATCGGCATCATACAACCCATCACCCTAAGGCAGATGGAGGACGGCACGTACCAAATCATAGCCGGCGAACGCCGCTGGCGCGCCTCGCAGATGGCCGGACTGCGCAGCATACCGGCCTACATACGCACCGCCGACGACGAGAACATGATGCAGATGGCCCTCGTGGAGAACATACAGCGCGAGGACCTGAACGCCATAGAGATAGCACTGGCCTACCAGAACCTGATCGAACAATACCACCTGACACAGGACCAACTCTCCGAAAAGGTGGGGAAAAACCGCGCCACCATAGCCAACTACCTGCGCCTGCTCAAACTCCCGGCACAGGTGCAGGTGGCCCTGCAGAACAAAGAGGTGGACCAAGGACACGCCCGCGCACTGCTGGGACTGAACAAACCGTCCATGCAAGTGCGCCTCTTTAGCGAAATCAAGGAGAAAGGATACTCCGTGCGCCAGGTGGAGGAAATGGTCAAGGCACTCAACAGCGGCGAGACCGTGAAAAGCGGACGCCGCCAGCTCACCGACAAAAGCAGCCGGCGGCTGCCGGAAGAGTACGACATGCTGCGCTCCCGGCTCTCCGACTTCTTCCATACCAAAGTCCAAATGACCTGCTCCAGCCAGGGGAAGGGGAAAATAAGCATTCCCTTTTCCTCCGAAGAAGAATTGGAGCGCATCATCAGCCTCTTCGACAGGATGAAAGGATGAAAGGATGGAAAGCCATAGCCTGCTCCGCCGCACTGCTGCTGGCAGCATGCCTCGGCGGAAGCCAGAAAGCCTCGGCACAGGCACGACTCATCGTGGACGACCCGCCCGCCGCACGCGACTCCGCCCGGCAGACACCCGCCGCACAGGCCGCCGACACGGCCCGGCTCGCCGCCGTGAACGACTCGCTCCTGGCCACAGCGCCCACAACGCTCAAAGCCCCGGCACAATTCATCCCAGACCCCAAGCGCGCCCTCTGGCTCTCGCTCGTACTTCCCGGCGCGGGACAAATCTACAACCGTAAATACTGGAAACTCCCCATCATCTACGGCGGATTCCTCGGTTGCACCTACGCCCTGATGTGGAACCAGCAGATGTACCACGACTACACGCAAGCCTACCTCGACATCATGGACGACGACCCCACGACGGACAGCTACCTGGACATGCTCCCGCCGCGATTCGACATCACCGGCCGCGAAGAGCAGTACCGCGACCTGTTCAAGTCCCGCCGCGACCGCTACCGCCGCTACCGCGACCTGAGCATCTTCTGCTTCGTCGGCGTCTACCTCATCTCCGTCATCGACGCCTACATCGACGCACAACTCTCGGTCTTCGACATCTCCCCCGACCTGAGCCTGCGCGTGGAACCGGCCGTCATCAACACAAACCGGCCCGGGCAAAAGCCCGAACAGTCCTACGGCGTAGGGTGCAGCTTCAACTTCTAACCAGACCGCATGAAATGAAACGCTTCAGACTCTTTATCCTCCTGACCCTTATGGCAACGGCTCCGGCCTTAGCCCAAAACGACATCACCGTACATGACGACCGCAGCGGAAACGACGAGGTCATCGCCCTGCCCGAGGGCCTCTCCGTCGAGGCCGACTCCCTCCTGAAAATATGGCAGGCCAAGAAATACCTGTACACCGACTCCGCATGCACAGACTCAGGCATCAACCCCGCGTACCCCGACGAAGTGTACCAGGAGCGCTTGCACCGCCTGCCCACCATTATCGAAATGCCCTACAACTCCATAGTCCGTCAATTCATCGACGAGTACAGCAGCAAGCGCCGCTCACAAGTGGCCTTCATGCTCGGGGCCGGCAATTTCTACATACCCATATTCGAGGAAGCGCTCGACTACTACGGGCTGCCCCTCGAGCTGAAGTATCTCCCCGTCGTAGAGTCCGCGCTCAACCCCAAGGCCGTGAGCCGAGCAGGCGCCGTAGGGCTCTGGCAATTCATGCTCGAGACAGCCAAGCGCTACGACCTGGAGATCAACAGCCTGGTCGACGAGCGCTGCGACCCGTCCAAGGCCACATGGGCCGCCGCCAAGTACCTGCGCGACCTGTACCAGATCTATGGCGACTGGAACCTCGTGCTTGCCGCCTACAACTGCGGACCGGAGCAAGTGAACAAAGCGATACACCGTGCCGACGGCGCAAAGGACTACTGGACAATCTATCCCTACCTGCCTAAGGAGACGAGGGGCTACGTCCCGGCCTTCATCGCCGCGAACTACATCATGACGTACTACTGCGAGCACAACATCTGCCCCATGAAGACCCGCTACCCCGTCACTACGGATACCATTATGGTGGCCCGCGACGTGCACGTGCGGCAAATAGCCGACCTCTGCCACATCGATGCCGAGGCCGTACGCGCCCTCAACCCGCAGTACCGCACAGACATCATCCCGGGCCGCTCCGGGCTCACAGCAATCCGTCTGCCTCAGGAAACGGTCACGGCATTTATTGACTGGAAGGACTCCATATATAATTACCGCGCGGAGGAGTTGCTCACGCGGCGCGCCCGCGTAGAAGTGGCCGAGCAGGCCAAGCCCGCCTCCACCCCCGCCACTACGACAAGGAAGAAGGCAACGAGCCGCTCGTCGAGGAGCAGGCGCTCCACCAGACCCCGCACGGCCACTGTGCGCAAGGGCGACACGCTGAGCGAAATCGCCAAGCGCAACGGGACGACAGTCAGCAAGCTACGCCGCCTCAACCGCATCAAGGGCAACCTGATACGGCCCGGGCAGAAGCTCCGCGTGCGCTAAGCCGCAAAGAGCGTGCTGCCGCTCCGCCGCTGCGAAGCGGCAGCACGCTTTTTCACGACCCGCGGAGCCCCACCCCCGACACAGCCGCCACCGGCTCGGGCGACCAAACACAAACCCCTTAAATTCGACCACTATGCAAGCCCCTACTACCAAACCCCTCAGTCCTCAGGAACAGAAGGACGAGGAAATGATCAATGCCGCGTTTCAGCACCTGCTCGACACCTATCTGGCTTCCAATCACCGGCGCAAAGTGGAAATCATCACCAAGGCCTTCCACTTTGCCAAACAGGCCCACAGGGGCGTGCGCCGCCTTTCGGGAGAACCCTACATACTCCACCCCATCGCCGTCGCACAAATCGTCTGCGGCGAGATAGGCCTGGGCTCCACGTCCATATGCGCCGCCCTGCTCCACGACGTCGAGGAGGACACCGACTATACCAACGAGGACATCGCCAACCTCTTTGGGCAAAAGATAGCCAACATCGTCGAAGGGCTTACCAAGATAGCCGGCGGCATCTTCGGCGACCGCGCCTCGCTCCAGGCCGAGACGTTCAAGAAGCTATTGCTCACAATGAGCGACGACGTCCGCGTCATCCTCATCAAGATAGCCGACCGCCTGCACAACATGCGCACCCTCTCGAGCATGCTCCCCAGCAAGCAGTACAAGATTGCCGGCGAAACGCTCTACATCTTCGCCCCCATCGCCGAGAGACTCGGACTCAACAAGATAAAGACGGAACTCGAGAACCTCAGTTTCAAGTACGAGCACCCGGACGAATACGCACAGATAGAGCAGAACCTGGCCGACACGCAGGAGGAGCGCGACGCCATCTTCGCCGACTTCACCGCCCCCATACGCCAGAAGCTCGACGAGATAGGCGTGAAGTACGAGATCAAGGCCCGCGTCAAGAGCCCCTACTCCATCTGGATGAAAATGCAGAACAAGCACATCCCCTTCAGCGAGGTCTACGACGTGCTCGCCATCCGCATCGTATTCGTCCCGGCCGACCGGAAGGAGGAAATAGACGAGTGCTACCGCATCTACGGCGCGCTGACCAAGATCTATACGCCCCACCCCACCCGCTTCCGCGACTGGCTCTCCAGCCCCAAGGCCAACGGCTACCAGGCCCTGCACAACACCTTCATGAGCAAGCAGGGCAAATGGATCGAAGTGCAGATCCGCTCCGACCGTATGGACGACATCGCCGAAGTCGGATTTGCCGCCCATTGGAAATACAAGGACAAAGACGCCGGATACGACGAGAACGAGCTCGACAAGTGGCTCAACTCCATCAAGGAAATCCTCGACGACCCGCAGCCCGACACGCTCGACCTGCTCGACACCATCAAGCTCAACCTCTTCACCTCGGAGATACTCGTCTTCACCCCCAAGGGCGACATCAAGACCATGCCCTCAGGCTCCACCGCGCTCGACTTCGCCTTCTCCATCCACTCCTTCCTGGGCTCCCACTGCTTCGGCGCCAAGGTGAACCACCGCCTCGTGCCCTTGAGCTACAAGCTCAAGAGCGGCGATCAGGTGGAAATCCTCACCTCGCGCACGCAGCACGTACAGCCCGAGTGGCTCAACTTCGTCACCACTGCCAAGGCACGCGGCAAGATCCAGGCCATCCTCCGCCGCATAGAGCGCGAGAAGCACCGTGCCGGGGAGGAGAAGCTGCGCACCTTCCTCGCCGGGAAGGACATAGAGCCCTCCACGCTCGTCTTCGACAAGCTCGCCACCTTCCACCACCTCCCCGCGCGCGAGGCGCTCTTCACCGCCATAGCCGACGAGAAGATCACCCCCGGCGAGAGCGACATCAACTTCCTCCGCGGGAAGCACGCCTCAAAGGGGTGGCGCAAGTTCATCCCCTTCCTCGGCAAGAAGCAGCCGGCCGAAACAGCCGCGCCGGCGGACTACGCCGACTTCGTCAAAGGCCTGAACCGCAAGCAGGTGCTCGTGCTCAACGAGGAGACATTGGCCAAGTGCAAGATAGCGCCCTGCTGCAACCCCATACCCGGCGACGACGTGCTGGGCTACATCACGCCGGACAACCAGCTGGAGATACACAAGCGCAGCTGCGAGGACGCCGTGAAGCTCAAGACGCGCTACGGCAACAACATCATCGCCTGCACGTGGGACACCCACAAGGTGCGCCTCTTCGAGACGACCATCTACCTGAAAGGCATGGACAGCCAGGGCGTGCTCTACGCCATCGCCGACGTCCTGCACAAGCAGCACCAGTTCATCATCCGCCGCATCACGCTCACGACGAACGACGGCATCTTTGAGGGAAGCATCGACATCTCCGTCTACGACACGGACGACGTCCGCGCGCTCTGCGACTCACTCATGCAATTGGAGAACGTGGAGTCGGCCGTCCGCGTGGACTGACAGCCCCTCCGGCCCCGCCGTCCCCGTCCGGACGGCCGCGGCCTCATCCCGCGACAACTCGCCTTAGCCCCGTTCCGACGGGGCTAAGGCGAGTTTTTTCTGGGCTAAGGCCCGTGGCGGCAGAGGCGGTCCTCCGCGCCTCCGCTTCAGGGCGGCGCGCCGGCCAGACTGCCGTCGGCGGGGGTGCGCCAGGCGGGACAGCGCGGAGAACGCCGGGGCTCAGCGTTTTTTCGGACGCAGCACCACGAGGGGCACAATCATCTCCTCCATGGACACGCCGCCGTGCTGGAACGTGTCGCGGTAGTAGCCCACATAATAGTTGTAGTTGTTCGGATAAGCAAAGAACTTGTCGCCCTGCGCGAAGATGTAGGCCGAGGACAGGTTGGGCGACGGCAGACCGAAGCGCGCAGGGCGGCGCACTTCGAGCACCTCGCGGGCGTCGTAGCCCAGGTTGCGTCCCACCTTATAGCGCAAGTTGGTATTTACATTGCGGTCGCCCACGATACGCACCGGCGTGGTGACGCGGATGCTGCCGTGGTCCGTAGTGATTATGATGTCGTAGTCGAGCGAGGCAAGCGTGCGGAAGAGTTCCTTGACCGGCGTGTGGCGGAACCAGGAGAGCGTGATGCTGCGGTAGGCTGGTTCGGTGGCTGCCAGCTCGCGCACCATCTTCGACTCCGTCCGCGCGTGGGAAAGTATGTCGATGAAGTTGACCACCAGGACGTTGAGCGGCGTCCGGGTGAGCTGCCGGAACTGCGACAGGAGGCGGTCGGCGGCCACCGAGTCGTTCAGCTTGTGATAGGTGAAGGCTTCGTGGCGGCGGTAGCGCTCCATCTGGCGGCGTATGAGGGCTTCCTCGTTGAGGTTTTTCCCCTCGTCCTCCTCCTCGTCCACCCACAGGTCGGGGTACATCTCGCGGATCTGCGCCGGCATGAGTCCGGCGAAAATGGCGTTGCGCGCATACTGCGTGGCAGTGGGGAGGATGCTGAAGTAAAGGTCTTCGTCGATGCCGAAGTCCTCGGCCAGCTCCTCGCTGAGCACGCGCCACTGGTCGAAGCGGAAATTGTCCAGCACGAGGAGGAACACTTTGCGGCCCTCGCGCAGGCGGGGGAACACCTGGCGCTTGAACACGTCGGGGCTCATCAGCGGCCGGCTGTCCGGGCTGTTGACCCACTCCTCGTAGTTGCGCCGCACGAAGCGGGCAAAGCGGGCGTTGGCCTCCTCCTTCTGGGCGCGTAGCATCTCGGCCATGGCCTCGTCCGCCCCTTCGAGGGCCAGCTCCCAGTGGACCAGCCGCTTGTAGAGCTGCTTCCAGCCGTCGGCATCCAGGTCCTCGGCCATCTGCCCGCCGATACGGCCGAAGTCCTCGCGGTAGCCCGTCTGCGTGACCTCCTGCTCGAGCTCGCGGCGGTGTATGTTCCGCTTGAGCGACAGGAGTATCTGCTTGGGGTGTACGGGCTTGAGCAGGTAGTCCGCTATCTTCGAGCCGATAGCCTGGTCCATGAGGTCCTCCGCCTCGTTTTTGGTCACCATCACTACGGGCACGTGAGGCAGCACTTCCTTGATTTCCTCCAGCGTCTTGAGCCCGCTCCAGCCCGGCATGTTCTCGTCAAGCAGGATGAGGTCGAAGTCGTTGTGCCGGCATATCTCGTAAGCGTCCGGCCCGTTCGAGGCAGTCGTCACGCTGTAGCCCTTTTTCTCGAGAAAGATGATGTAGGCCTTGAGCAGGTCCGCCTCGTCATCCACCCATAGCAGACGTCCGTTGGTCATAGTCGGAAAAATTTCTGATTCTCAAGGCGAAGGTACGAAAAAACGCCTGGAAGGCGGACTTCCAGGCGTTAAAGAGTGTGAGCCTAACGGCGGCGCACCAGGATGAGGGCGTCGCGCACCTCGGTGACGACGACGGGCGCGCCTTCGTCGAGAAATCCGCTGACGCTCTTCACCTCGACCGTCTTGCCGCCGATGCGGGCGTTGCCGATGAGGGCCAGCCGCGTCAGGGCCACGCCTTCGTCGCCGGGCCTGACGGACAGCTGCTCGGCCGTGGCTGCCGTGGAGTCGATGGCCGCGTGGAGCGAGACGCGGTCCAAGGCCTTCGACCGGCTGAGCCACCAGAAGAAAAGAAGCACGAGAGCCGTGGAGGCCAGGACGGCCAGGACGGCCATGAGCGGGCCTGCGGCGAAGTAGACCAGGATGCAGTCCACGACGACGCAGGCCGTGCCCAGCACGCTGGCCACGCCGATGCCGGGCGTGACAAAGGCTTCGATGGCGTAGAACATCAGTGCCAGCAATACGATGAATACGATTAACAGTGTGAGCGACATTTGCAGTGGATGTTTGGCCTTTCCTTCGCCCGCCGCGGCCGGACGGCGTCAGAAGGGTTGGCGGTACTTTGTCTCGTCCTTGTCCTCGAGCATGGAGAGATAGGAGGCGTAGCGCGTGGGGGCCAGGCGGTGCCCCTCGAGGGCCTCGAGCACGGCGCAGCCCGGCTCGTGCGTATGGGTGCAGTTGTGGAAGCGGCAGCCGGCGGACAGGTGGAAGATGTCGCGGAAGTAGTGCGCCACCTCGCCGGGCTCCATGTCGAACGTCCCGAACCCCTTGATGCCGGGAATGTCTATGACGGAGCCTCCGCCAGGCAAGTCGTAGAGCTCGCTGAAAGTAGTAGTGTGCATGCCGGTGCCGTGGGCAGCTGAGACGGCGGCAGTCCGGGCATTGGCGCCGGGTATGAGGCGGTTGAGCAGCGTAGACTTGCCCACGCCGGAATGCCCGGCCAGCAGGCAGACGGCGCCGCGCATTCGCCCGGCGAGCACTTCCAGGCCCTCGCCCGTCACGGCCGAGAGGGGCAGGCACTCGTAGCCCACGGCGCGGTACAGGGCCATGAGCCCCTCGGCCTCTTCGCGCTCGGAGGCGGAGAGTTCGTCCATCTTGTTGAACACGAGCACGACGGGCACGCGGTAGGCCTCGGCCGAAGCCAGGAAGCGGTCTACGAACGTGGTCGTGGTCACGGGCCGCGCCACGGTGACGAAAAGCAAGGCCAAGTCTACGTTTGCCGCGAGGATGTGGCTCTGCTTGGACAGGTTCGAGGCCTTGCGGATAATGTAATTACGGCGGTCGCCGATGTCCGTGATGTAGGCCACGCCACCGGTGCGCTCCTCCACCGTGACCCTGTCGCCCACGGCAACGGGATTGGTGGAGCGGATGCCGCGCAGGCGGAAGTTGCCCTTCACCCGGCACTCCATGACTTCTCCGCCGTCCATGCGGACGACATAGCTACTGCCCGTATTGCGTATCACGGTTCCTTGCATGGCTGTCAATATCTTTCTGTCATTTTGCCTGGGCGCGCCAGAAAGCGCGGCTCACGAAGGGCAGGGCCCGAAAGAGCGCCGAGTGCCAGTACTCCCAGTCGTGGCCGCCGTCGCGCACCCGCAGCTCGCAGGGCACGGCGGCACGTCGCATCAGCCCGTAGAAAGCGAGGTTGTCCCTAAGGAGGAAATCATCGTCGCCGCAGTCGACGAACCAAGCCACGGCGCGCAAGGGCGCCCGCCGGTCCTCGCCGTCCTGGCGCATATAGTCCAAGGCGCTGTTCCTGTGGTAGCCCTCCAGGGCCAGGTCCAAGCGCGAAGCGGGCTGCTTCACGCCGTCGTGGTGAAGCATGGCGCTCATAGCGTAGACGGCACAGAAGTCCTCGGGCCGGTGCAGGGCGTAAACCACGCTACCTCCACCGCCCATGGAAAGACCCGCGACGGCACGCCGCTCCTTGGCGCCGCCGCAGCGGTAGCGCTGCTCCACGCGGGGCATGAACTCGCTGAAGAAGAACGTCTCGTAGGCCCACCCGGGCACGTCGAAGTAGCCCTGCCAGTGGTGCTTCACGTCAGCGCCTCCGGCGTCGGGCGTCACGATAATCATCTCGTCGATTGCGCCACTGGCCGCGAGGCGGTCGTAAACGTCCTTGAGCCGCCCCTTCAAGGCCCAGCACGTATGGTCCTCGCCCATGCCGTGAAGCAGATAGAGCACGGGGTAGGTGCGTGCCGTGTCGTGCCCGTAGGAAGCGGGCAACAGGACGTTGAATCGGCGTACCGTGTCGAGCACGCTGCTGCGCACGGTGTCCTCCACTATGCGGCTCGCCCCGCGGCTCGGCTGTGCGGCGGCGCCCAAGGGGAGCAGCATCAGGAGGAGACACGCCGCGCGGACGATGCTTCGGCTCATATTCTTCTCCATATATATACGGACCGCCCGGCGGCGCCCGCCGGCGGCAAAGGCCGGCACGGCCGCCGGGCTGACGGTCAGACGGTCATGATCTCCTTGTTCTTGGCGGCCAGGAGCTCTTCCACCTTTTTCATCATCTTGTCGTGGATCTTCTGCAGGTCGGCCTCGGCGTCCTTCTCGTTGTCCTCGGAAAGGCCGTCCTTGACTGCTTTCTTCAGCTTCTCGATGCCGTCGCGCCGGGCGGCGCGGATGGCCACCTTGCACTCTTCAGCCTCGCGGCTGCACTGCTTGGTGAGGTCGCGGCGGCGCTCCTCGGTGAGAGGCGGGATAGAGAGGCGGATCAGCTCGCCGTTGTTCTCGGGCATGATGCCTACGGGGCTGTCGATGATGGCTTTCTCGATGACGCGGAACATTTGCTTGTCCCACGGCTTGATAGCGATGGTACGGGCATCGGGAGTGGTCAGGGCTGCCACGTTATTGAGCGGGACCATAGAGCCGTAGCTGTTCACCCGGATCTCGTCAAGGATGTGGATGTTGGCCTTGCCGGCGCGGATGTGCGCCAAGGTGTCCTCGAGGTGAAGCACGCTCATTTCCATTCTTTCCTCACTCTCGGCGAGGCACTTCTTTACATCAAACATGGTGCGATATTTTTTACTTTACTCGAAATTGTTGCGCTGGATGCGTGAACAAAGGTACGCATTATTTGGAAACGGGCCGCGCGGGACCCGCCTTTTTTCACGGCTGGGCCGGCGGGGCGGCTATTTCGTCGATTCGGCGCAGCGTCTCCTCGTCGAAGTCCGTGTGGTACAGGGCTTCGAGGTTTTCGCCGAGCTGGCGGGTGGAGCTGGCCCCCACTATGACGGACGTGACGCGGGCGTCGCGCAGCAGCCAGGACAAGGCCATCGAGGCCAGCGTCTGCCCGCGTCCGCGGGCCAGGGCGTCGAGCTGCGCCGTGCGTTCGAGGACTTCCTTCGTCAGTTGCTCGGGCCGCAGGAAGGGGCTGTGCGTGGCGCGCGATCCGGCCGGGATGCCGTGGAGGTAGCGGTCCGTCAGGAGTCCCTGGGCCAGGGGCGAGAAGGCCACGAAGCCCACGCCGCGGGCGGCTGCCTGGGGCAGGACGTCGAGCTCCGGGGCGCGGCAGTACAGGTTGTAGCGGCCCTGATAGAGCAGGCAGTGCACGCCGAGCTCCTCGAGGGCGTCGTAGGCACGCGCCGCCACGTCGGCCGGGTACTTCGAGAGGCCTACGTAGAGGGCCTTGCCCTGCCGCACGGCGTCGGCCAGCGCGCCGACCGTCTCCTCGAGCGGCGTGGAGGGGTCGTAGCGGTGGGAGTAGAAGGCATCAACATAGTCCACGCCAAGCCGGCGCAGGCTCTGGTCCAGACTGGAGAGGAGATGCTTGCGCGAGTTCCACGAACCGTAGGGCCCGGGCCACATGTCGTGTCCGGCTTTAGTCGTGATGAACAGTTCGTCGCGATAGGGGCGCAACGATTGACGCAGGACGCGCCCCATGAGCGCCTCGGCTGCACCGGGCGGAGGCCCGTAGTTGTTGGCCAGGTCGAACGAGGTGATGCCGTTGTCGAAGGCGTAGCGGATGAGTATCTCGCAATGTTCGGGCGAACTGTCTTCGCCGAAGTTTTGCCAGAGTCCCAGCGATATGGCGGGAAGGAGCAGGCCGCTCCGGCCGGCGCGGCGGTACGCCATGCGCCCGTCGTAACGGTATGGGTCGGGAGTGTACATAGCGGTATGGGGTTGATACGATGGCCTGCCGGTCTGTCCGGCGGCCGTAGGTGCGGACAAAGTTAATCATTTTCCGCCAGCCCGCACAGCCGGTCCGGCGATTTTTGCGCCGGACGCGCTCCGCCGGCCGCCTCCGCCTCGCCCCGCCCGGCTTAGCACCGGGAATACGGGGCCTATGCAAGAGAAAACGGGAATAGGGCGCGTCGCCACGGGGCTAAGGCGAGAAAAAACGGGGCTAAGGCGAGTGGGAACGGGGCCTGTCCCCCTTGCGCGGAAACCTGACGGCGGGGCGGATATGCCGCTCCGGAGCGCCGCTTCGCGGCAGGCGGAGGTCACCGGATGAGTAAAAAAATAGCCTCCGCGCGTCGTCTCGACGGGCGGAGGCCTCACAGAACTTATATAGAGATGAAAAAACTATTCTTTTCTTTATGCTACCGCAAAATTAAGAAGTTTTTCGGGTCAGACCAAATATCTACGGATTTTTTTCGACTAAATCCGCATTATTCCTGACCAATGAGGTAGATTTTCCCATTACCCAGCTGCACCAGGCGCTGGCGGTAGAGCGTGCCGAGCGCGCGCTTGAACGTTTTCTTGCTCACCCCGAAGCGTTCGGCTATGGCTTCGGGGCTGCTCTCATCGGAGAAGGGGAGCTCGCCCCCGGCCTGTTGCAACTCTTCCAGCAGGCGGGAGGCGAAATCGCGGAAGCGGTCCGCGCCGAGCCGCTGGAGGGAGACGTCGAGCCGGCCGTCGGGGCGCAGGGCTACGACCGTGCCGCGCAGGCGGTCGCCGGTGTGAATGGGCGCGAAGACCTGGTCGTCATAGACCATGCCGGCGTAGGCGTTGTCCACGATGACCTTGAAGCCGAGCGGCGTCTTGTGCTGCACGAGCACGTCCACCTCGCTGCCGCGCCGGTAGGCGTCCGCCGGGGCCGGGCGGAGCCATTGCTCCAGCTTGGCCGTGGCGGCTATGCGGCGTGTCTCCAAGTCTTCGTAGACATAGACCACGTAGGACTTGCCCTGCTCCATGCGCTGCTTCTGCTCGCGGAAAGGGACGAAGAGGTCTTTCATGAGCCCCCAGTCCAGGAAGGCGCCGTACTGATTCACCCAGGCCACGCGCAGATAGGCGAAGTCGCCCACCTTGGCCAAGGGGGTCTCCGTCGTGCCGACAAGGCGCTCCTGCTGGTCCAGGTAGACAAAGACGCGGACGGTGTCGCCGGGGCAGAGGCCGGGGGTCACGTAGGCCTTGGGCATGAGCAGTTCGCCCACCGCGCCGCCGTCGAGATAGGCGCCGTGGTCGGTGAAGCGCGTAATCTTCAGTTCGTTCCAGTCTCCAAGTCTGAGCATATCGTATCGGTGTTTTCGGGAGCGGCCTCCGTGGCGGCTGCGCCGACGGGCCCGGCCTCGTCGCGGCTGGCCGGGGCGGACACCACAAGGCCGTCGGCCAGGTGGATGGTGCGGTCGGTGAGGCGGGCCAGGTCCTCGTCGTGCGTGACGATGACAAAGGTCTGGCCGAAGCGTTCCCTGAGGTCGAAGAAAAGTTGGTGCAGCTCCTCCTTGTTCCGGCTGTCCAGGCTGCCGGAGGGCTCGTCGGCGAGAACCACGTCGGGCCGGTTCATCAGCGCGCGGGCTACGGCCACGCGCTGCTGCTCGCCGCCTGAGAGCTCGGCGGGCTTGTGGCGCGCGCGGTCGGAGAGCTTCATGAAGTCGAGCAGCTCGGCGGCGCGCTGCTGCACCTCGGCGCGCGGCCGGCGCGCTATGAAACCGGGAATCATGACGTTCTCGAACGCCGTGAACTCGGGGAGCAGCTGGTGGAACTGGAAGACAAATCCGATGTGTTCGCACCGGAATCGCGAGAGCTGGCGGCGGCCGAGCCGCAGGACGTCCTGCCCGCCGATGCGGAGCGTACCGGCGTCGGGGCGGTAAAGGGTGCCCATCACCTGAAGCAGGGTGGTCTTGCCCGCACCGCTGGGGCCGACGATGCTGACCACTTCGCCCTTGTTGATGTGCAAGTCGATGCCTTTCAGGACTTCGAGCTGCCCGAAGGACTTCTTGATGCCGTGAATTTCTATCATAGCGGCGTATTGGGTTTGACAGGCCGCCGCTCCCGCAGGCCAGGCGGCGGGGCCTGTCCTCCGCGAGCGGCGGCGGGGCTTACTTGATGTCGCCGACCTTGAGCAGGTATTCGGCTATCTGGACGGCATTGAGCGCCGCTCCCTTGCGTATCTGGTCGCTCACGAGCCAGAAGGTCAGGCCGTTGGGATTGGCCAGGTCCTTGCGGATACGGCCCACGTAGACGGGGTCCTTACCGGCCAGGAAGAGGGGCATGGGGTACTCTTTCTTTTCCGGATTGTCCATGAGCACGAGGCCTGTGCCCTGGGCCACGGCCAGGCGCGCCTCCTCCACGCTGATGGGGCGCTCGGTCTCTATCCATACGCTCTCGCTGTGCGAGCGGAGGGAGGGGACGCGGACGCACGTGGCTGAGGTCTCGATGTCCGAGTGCATGATTTTCCGTGTCTCGTTGTACATTTTCATCTCCTCTTTCGTGTAGCCGTTGTCCTGGAACACGTCGATCTGGGGTATGACGTTGAAGGCGAGCTGGTAGGGGAATTTCTCCACCGTGACGGGCTCGCCGGCGAGGGCCTGGCGGTATTGCTCGCAGAGCTCGTCCATGGCGGCCTGGCCCGCACCGCTGGCGGCCTGATAAGAGCTGACGTGGACGCGGCGAATATGGCTGAGGCGCTCGAATGCCTGAAGCGCCACGACCATCATAATGGTGGTGCAGTTGGGGTTGGCGATGATGCCGCGGGGGCGGCGGAGCGCGTCCTCTGCGTTACACTCCGGGACCACGAGGGGTACGTCCGGGTCCATGCGGAAGGCGCTGGAGTTGTCTATCATTACCGCGCCGAACTTGGTGATGTCGGCCGCGAACTCCTTGCTGGTGCCGGCTCCGGCCGAGGTGAATGCCACATCGACGTCCCGGAAGGCATCGTCGTGCGCCAGGAGCCGGACGGTGTACTCCTTGCCGCGGAAGGCGTACTTCCTGCCTGCGCTGCGGGCGGAGCCGAAGAGCAAGAGGTTGTCGATGGGGAAGTCGCGCTCGGCCAAAACGCGCAGAAATTCCTGGCCGACGGCGCCGCTGGCGCCCACAATTGCTACGTTCATATCTGTCTTTCTGTTTTCCTTTTACCTTTAGGACGGGGCGGAACTCCATCCGTTTGCAAAATTATAACTTTCTGCCGGACCGGGCGGCCCATTTGCGAAGTTTTTCGTTCCTTTGCACTGAAATGACCGAGCTTACTCCCACCCTGCCCATCACTGACCCCACGTGGATCTTCTTCGTAGTGCTCTGCATCATCCTCTTCGCGCCGATGCTGCTGGAACGCCTGCGCGTGCCCTCCATCGTGGGCATGATCCTGGCGGGCATACTCATCGGGCCGCACGGGTTCCATCTGCTCGACCGCGACAGCAGTTTCGAGCTCTTCGGCAAGGTGGGGCTCTACTACATCATGTTCCTGGCGAGCCTGGAAATGAACCTGCAGGACGTGCAGAAGATCAAGGGGCGCGCCCTCACGCTGGGCCTGCTCAGCTTCGCCATCCCGCTGGTGCTGGGCTTCGGGGCGAACCACGGCCTGCTGCGCTACGGGGTGGCGGCCTCGGTGCTGATGGCCGCCATGTACGCCTCGCACACGCTGGTCGCCTACCCCATCGTGCTGCGCTACGGCCTGGCGCGCCGCGCCGGGGTGAGCATCGCCGTGGGCGGCACCATCGTGGCCGACACGCTGACGCTGCTCGTGCTGGCCGTAGTGGGCGGCATGTTCAAGGAGAGCGTGACGGGCCTTTACTGGGTGTGGCTGGCGGTGAAGGTAGTCCTGCTGGGCGCGCTCATCATTGCGCTTTTCCCTCGCCTTACGCGCTGGTTCTTCCGCCGCTATGAAGACAGCGTCGTGCAGTACGTTTTCGTGCTCGGCCTCGTATTTCTCGGGGCGGGGCTCATGGAAATCGTGGGCATGGAAGGCATTCTGGGTGCCTTCCTCGTGGGCATCGTGCTCAACCGCTCCATCCCGCCGGCTTCGCCCCTGATGAACCACATTGAGTTCGTGGGCAACGCCCTCTTCATCCCCTACTTCCTCATCGGCGTCGGCATGTTGCTGGACGTGGGCGCCTTCATCGAGCATCCGGCGGTGTTCCTCGTTGCGGCCGTCATGGTGGGCGTGGGCCTGGTCAGCAAATGGCTGGCCTCCTTCCTCACGCAGAAGGCCTTCCGCATGGGCGCGGGCGACCGCAACCTGATGTTCGGCCTGACCAACTCACGCGCGGCGGCCACGCTGGCCATTGTCCTGGTGGGCTACGGCATTATCCTGCCCGACGGGTCGCGCCTGCTGGACGACAACGTACTGAACGGGACCATGATGTTTATCCTCGTGACGTGCATCGTCAGTTCGTTTGTCACGGAGCACACCGCGCGCCGACTGGCCGAAAGCGGCGAAGCGGACGAGGCGGAGCTGCCGGAAGAGCACGACAGCATGCTCATCGCCCTGTCCAATCCGGACAACGTGGCGCCCCTGGTCAACGCGGCCCTCATGCTGCGCACGCCAAAGCCCCCCTCGTCCATGACGGCCATCAACGTGGTGCTGGAGAACGACCCCGCCACCCGCAGCCAGGGCCTCAAGCAGCTGGAGCACGCCGAACGCATCGCGGCGGCGGCCAACGTGCGGCTGACCACGCGCAGCCGCTGGTCGGTCAACGTGGTGAGCGGCATTGTCCACACGATGAAGGAGCTCGAGGCATCGGACCTGCTCATCGGTCTGCACCAGAAGGCGCGCCTGACGGAGGCATTCTTCGGAAAGCTGGGCACGGACATACTCAGCACCGTCGACCAGCAGGTCATCATCTACCGCGCCGTGATTCCGCTCAACACCGTGCGGCGCATCCACATTCTCATCCCGCGCAAGGCCGAGTTCGAGCAGGGCTTCCACCACTGGGCCCGGCGCGTGGCCCTGCTCGCCACGCAGCTGAGTTGCCGCGTGGACGTCTACGGCGGGCGCGGCACGCTGGCCGCCCTGCTGCGCTACTGGGAGGAGAAGCGCTTCAGCGTGGAGGCCGAACAGCACGTATATAACAACTGGCGGGACTTCATCACCATTGCCCACGACACGCGCCAGGACCACATGATCCTCTTCATCGCCGCCCGCCGCGGCACGCTCTCGCATCATAACTATATGGAGCGCCTGCCGGAACAGATCGAGCGCTACTTCTCCGCCCGCAACCTGATGATAGTCTACCCGCCGCAGCCCATGGCCGGTAATGCGGGGGCCTACGCCATGCGCGGCGGTGTGCCGCTCAAGGTGCGCTGACCCGTCAGCCCGGCCGGCCGGCGCCTTCCCCCGGCCCCGTGTTTCCTCCCCTTAGCCCCGTCCGTACGCGCCTTAGCCCAGTTTTATCTTCCCTTAGCCCCGTTCAAACGCGGCTAAGGCCCGTGTGCCCGGCAACGGGTGCGGGGACAAATCTCCGGTGCCGTGAAAAAGGAATACGCAACCGCGCAGACGGTCCCGCCGTCCGCCGCCGGGCGGCACACGGCTCCGAGAAAGCATTATCCATGTATCGGGATAAGCCTCGTCCCGGCCGGGTCCGGCCTGTTAATTGCGTTTTCGTTTGTCTCTGCACTCGATTTGCATTATCTTTGCACAAACATGGAAAACGAAACCCCGACTTACGCCGACGTACTCCTGCCCCTTGCCGTACCGGGGGCCTTCACCTACCGCCTGCCCCCGGCCCTGGCCGGACGCACGCAGGCGGGCAGCCGCGTGGTGGTCCCCTTCGGGAAACGGAAGCTCTACACGGGCATCGTGGTACGCCTTCACGACTGTCCGCCCACGGACGGATTCACAGTGAAGGACGTGGCCGACGTCATGGACCCGCGCCCCATCCTCCTGCCCGTGCAACTCGACTTCTGGCGCTGGCTGTCAGCCTACTACCTGTGCACGCCCGGCGAAGTGATGAAGGCGGCCCTGCCCTCGGGGCTGAAGCTGGAGAGCGAGACGGTGGTCGCAGCCAGTCCGGACTACGAGGGCGAGGCCGGCGCCGACGCCACGGGGCACGCCATCCTGCAACAGCTCGAAGGCGGGCGGGCAATGAGCGTGGACGCCCTGGAGCGCGCGCTCGGCTCGCGCGGCCTGCTGCCCGCCGTGCGGCGGATGGTGGAGGAGGGCGCCCTGCACGTTCACGAATCGCTGGTGCGCGCCTTCAAACCCCGCACCGAGACGCACGTGCGCCTGACGGAAACCTATGCCGACGAGGGCCGGCTTTCCGCCCTGTTCGACACGCTGGAACGCTCGCCGCGGCAGCGCGCCGTGCTCCTGGCCTACCTGGACGCCTCGCGCGCGGCGGCAGCCCTGACGCTCCACAACCGCGCCCTGCTGCGCGAGGTGGCGAAGCGCAGCCTGCTGGAGCGCGTCGAGGGGGGCGAGTCCGCCCTCAAGGCCCTGCGCGACAAAGGCGTGCTCGAGACGTACGCCGCCGAGACCGGCCGCATACGCCTCCGCACGGCCGTCCCCGGACTGGCGGCGCGGCCGCTGAGCGAAGCGCAGCAGGAGGCGCTGGACGCCGTCGTGGCCAACTGGGAGGAGCACCGCGTATGCCTGCTCCACGGCGTGACCTCGAGCGGCAAGACGGAGATCTACATCCGCCTCATCCAGCGCGAACTGGACGCCGGCCGGCAGGTGCTCTACCTGCTGCCGGAGATCGCGCTCACCACGCAGATCACGGCCCGTCTGGGCCGCGTGTTCGGCGAGCGGATGGGTGTCTACCATTCCAAGTTCCCCGACGCCGAGCGCGTGGAGCTTTGGCAACGCCAGCTTTCGGACCGCGCCTTCCCCCTAATCCTCGGGGTGCGCTCCGCCCTCTTCCTGCCCTTCAGCCGCCTAGGACTCATCATCGTCGACGAGGAGCACGAGGCGAGCTACAAGCAGCAGGACCCGGCCCCGCGCTACCACGCGCGCGACGCGGCCATCGTGCTGGCAGGGCTGTGCGGGGCAAAGGTGCTGCTGGGCACGGCCACGCCGGCCTTGGAGACGTACTTCAACGCCACGGAAGGCGGGAAGTACGGACTCGTCACGCTCAGCCGCCGCTACGGCGACGTGCAGCTGCCCGAGATCATCGTGGAGGACGTTAAGGAGCTGCGGCGCAAGAAACTGATGAAGACCCCCTTCGCGCCTCGCCTGGCCGACGCCGTGCGCGGAGCCCTGGCACGTGGGGAGCAGGCCATACTTTTCCAGAACCGGCGGGGATACGCGCCGGTGCTGGAGTGCCACTCGTGCGGCTGGACGCCGCGTTGCACGGCCTGCGACGTGACGCTCACCTACCACCGCGAGCAGCACAAACTGGTATGCCACTATTGCGGCGCCGCCTACGACATCCCCGCGCGCTGCCCCAACTGCGGCGACACGGAGCTGCGCGACGTGGGCTACGGCACGGAGAAGATAGAGGACGCGGCCCGCCGCTGCTTCCCCGGAGCCCGCACGGCGCGGCTCGACTTGGACACGACGCGCTCCCGCCAGGCCTACGAGCGCATCCTGGACGAGTTCCAACGGGGCGGCACGGACATCCTCATCGGCACGCAGATGGTGACCAAGGGGCTTGACTTCGACCGCGTCAGCGTAGTGGGCATCCTCAACGCGGACCAGATGCTGAGCCAGCCGGACTTCCGCGCCGCCGAACGGGCCTACGCCATGATGGCGCAAGTGGCGGGCCGCGCCGGCCGCCGCGGGCGGCAGGGCCTCGTGGTGCTCCAGACGCGGCAGCCGGACCTGCCGCTGGTAAGCCAGGTAGTGGCCAACGACTACGAAGCCATGTACCGCAGCCAGCTCGCCGAACGCCGCACTTACGGATTCCCGCCCGCCGTGCGCCTCATCGACATTTATCTCAAGCACCGCAACGAGGCGGTGTGCGAGCGGGCGGCGCAGGCGCTGGCCGCACGGTTGCGCCCGGCATTCGGCGAGGGCCTGCTCGGGCCGGACCGCCCAGCCGTGGGCCGCATCCAGACGCTCTACATCCGGAAAATGATTCTCAAGCTACCGCTCCGCGGCGGAACGGCCGCTGCGCGGCGCACCCTGGCCGCGGCGCGCAACGCCCTGCTCGCCGAGCCGGACTTCAGGTCCGTCAACGTCTACTTCGACGCCGACCCGCTCTGACACCCGAAACACAAACCTTAACCTAAAATCCACCATCATGTTCAAACAGTTCATTTTGTTTCTCGCCGCAGCCGCCGCGCTTAGCGCCGCGGCGCAAGCGCCTAAGGACTACTGGCTCAACGAGAGGGTGAACCGCGTCAATGCGGAGCCCCCGCGCGCCGCCTTCTTTGCCTTCGAGTCGGCGGACAAGGCCATGACCGGCGACAAGAAGGCCTCCGCCCGCTACCTCTCGCTCGAGGGGCAGTGGAAGTTCAACTTTGCCCGCAATCACCAGGACAGCCCGAAGGGTTTCTATGCCACGGACTACGACGACACGCAGTGGACCGACTTCCCCGTGCCGGGCATTTTCGAAGTGAACGGCTACGGCGACGCCACGTATAAAAACGTGGGCTACGCCTGGGCCAACCAGTTCGCCAACAATCCGCCCTACGTCGAAGAGCGGAACAACTACACGGGCTCCTATCGCAAGCGCGTCGATGTGCCGGCCGCGTGGAAAGGCGAACGCATCTACCTGCACGTAGGCTCGGCCACGTCGAACCTGGCCGTATGGGTCAACGGACAGTTCGTAGGCTACTCGGAGGACAGCAAGTCCGCCGCCGAGTTCGACCTGACGCGCTACCTCCAGCCCGGGCGGGAGAATCTGCTGGCTCTGCAGGTGATGCGCTGGTGCGACGGCTCCTACCTGGAGGACCAGGACATGTGGAAGCTCACCGGCATCGCCCGTGAAGTCTACCTCTACGCGCGACCCGAAAGCCACGTGGCGGACCTCTTCGTCACGCCCGACCTGACGGACAACTACACCAACGGGACGCTCGCCGTCAGCCTGCAGACCACTGGAAGCAAGGGCAAGACCGTGCGCCTCACGCTCTTCGACCCGCAAGGACAGTCTGTGGCCACGGCCTCCGTCGCCGTGGACCGGAAGGGAAGCGCCGCCCACACCTTCACCCTGGAGCGGCCGCTCAAGTGGACGGCCGAGACGCCCGCCCTCTACCGCCTGCGGGCCGACCTCATGGACGGCACGCAGCTGCTCGAGAGCCTGACGCAGAACGTCGGTTTCCGCAAGGTGGAAATCAGGGACGGGCAGTTCCTCATCAATGGCCAGCCCGTCCTCATCAAGGGCGCGAACCGCCACGAGATGGATCCCGTCGGCGCCTACGTGGTCCCTGTGGAGCGCATGATTGAGGACATCAAGATCATGAAGGAGCTGAACATCAACGCCGTGCGCACCTGCCACTACCCCGACGACCCGCGATGGTACGACCTTTGCGACAAATACGGCCTCTACGTCGTGGCCGAGGCCAACCTGGAAAGCCACGGCATGGGCTATGGCGACCGCACGCTGGCCAAGGTGGCCAGCTGGGAGCAGGCGCACATTGAGCGCAACCGTAATAACGTATACACGTACAAGAATCACCCATCCATCGTCGTCTGGAGTCTAGGCAACGAGGCCGGCTACGGCCCCAACTTCGAGAAGGCCTACGACTTCGTCAAGGCTTACGACAAGAGCCGCCCCGTGCAGTACGAGCGCGCCGGCGCGGACGGCAAGACGGACATCTACTGCCCCATGTACTACCCCTATGACTATTGCGAGAGCTACGCCAAGAGCGACAACCCGCGCCCGCTCATTCAGTGCGAGTACGCTCACGCCATGGGCAACTCCGAGGGCGGCTTCAAGGAGTACTGGGACCTCGTCCGCTCCCTGCCGCGCTATCAGGGCGGATTCATTTGGGACTTCGTCGACCAGGGGCTCCGCAGCAAGAACAAGGACGGCCGCGTCATCTATGCCTATGGCGGCGACTTCGGCCGTTATCCCGCCTCGGACCACAATTTCAACAACAACGGCCTCGTCAGTCCCTACCGGAAGCCCAACCCGCACGCCAACGAGGTGCGCTATTTCCACCAGAACATCTGGACAAAGCTGCTCGACGCGGAGCAGGGCACGGTGGAGGTGTACAATGAAAACTTCTTCACCGACCTTTCCAACGTGACGCTGCGCTGGACCCTGAGCGAGGAAGGCCGGCCCGTGGCCTCCGGCTTCGTGGACCGGCTCGACGTTGCCCCGCAACAGCGCGCCACGGTGCAGCTGGCTGGCTACCGCCCCTACGCCTCGGACAAGGAGCTGACGCTCGAGCTGACTTACCAGGAGAAAACGCCCTCGCCCCTGCTCGACGCCGGCTACGCCATTGCCCGCCAGCAGTTTGTCCTGCAGCCCTACACCTTCCCCGACGCCGCAGCGCCGGCAGCCGCCGCCGCGGACGACCCCGACGCACAAGTCGCGAAGGACGAGCAGCTGGCCAGCCTCACGCTCACGGCCGGCGGCATGGCCGTCACGTTCAACAAGCGGACCGGCTGGATAGACTACATCGACCTGGACGGACAGCCCGTGCTCGAGGACCGCTACGCCGTGAAGCCCGAATTCTGGCGCGCCCCCACGGACAACGACTACGGCGCCAACCGCCAACGCTCGCTGCGCGCCTGGCTCAATCCGGCCATGCGCCTCGCCAGCTTCAAGGAAGAGCCGGCCGGGCAGGACGGCTCCCGCAAGGTGACGGCGGACTACGACATGCCTTCCGTCAAGGCCAAGCTGCGGCTCACGTACGTCATGTCGGCGGACGGACGCCTCGCCGTGACGCAGGCGCTCACCGTCGACACCGCCGCCAAGGAGAAGCCCTGGCTGCCCCGCTTCGGCATGCAGCTCGTCATGGCCGGCGAATACGACCGCATTGAGTATTACGGTCGCGGTCCGGGCGAAAACTACATTGACCGCAACTCGGGCGACTTCCTGGGCCGCTACGTGCAGGACGTCGCCGCACAATACTGGCCCTACATCCGTCCGCAGGAAAGCGGAAACAAGACGGACGTACGCTGGTGGGCCGTGACCGACGCGGCCGGAAAAGGCCTCCGCTTCTACGGCCCCGCGCCCCTGGAGTGCAGCACACTGAACTATCTGACGGAGGACCTGGACGGCGGACCGGAGAAGACCGCCCGCCAGATGCACTCGGGCGACCTGACGCCGCGCCCCTTCTCCGTGGTCCACATACAAGGCCGGCAGATGGGCTTGGGCTGCATCGACAGCTGGGGCTCCTGGCCGCTCCGCCAGTACCTCATCCCCTACGCCGACCAGTCGTTCAGCTTCGTCATCGAACCGCTCCGCTAAGTGCGGCCCTTCGTCCGCCCCCCTTCTCTCCCCCGGTCCCTCCTCGGCCGGGGGATTTTTCGTATCGGTCCGCCGCCCCGGCCGCTCCCCGCACGCACGCGCCTTAGCCCCGTCGAAACGCGCCTTAGCCCCGTTGAAACGCGCCTTAGCCCCGTTGAAACGCGCCTTAGCCCCGTTGAAACGCGCCTTAGCCCCGTCGAAACGCGCCTTAGCCCCGTTGAAACGCGCCTTAGCCCCGTAGGCGGAGAACGAAGCCGGGGATATGGCGCGACGGGAACAAAAAAAGCCGCCCCCGGCGCAGCGGACACTGCGCGGGAGGGCGGATCGGACGGTACGGGCCTGCGGCTGCGCCGCCCGCCTCAGAGCTTGTAGCCCCAGTCGTCGAGCGCCTCGTGCCAGTGCTCGCGCACCAGCCGGACCGTGCGGTCGTCGTACTGGTAACGGTTTTTCTTATACCCTTTCTTGGCCCCTACGTACTGTGCTATGGCGGGCTGCGCTTCCTCCCAGCCGGGGAGGCCGAGGTCGCGGTAGATGCGCTCCGTCATGCCGAGGGCGTCCTGCTCGTAGTCCTCGAACTTCACCTCCACCAGGTTGCCGGCCGGGATAAGCCCGCGCGTGGCCTTGTACTTGCGGTAGAGCTTCTCGTAGACCGTAAGGATGTTCCGCTCCAGCTCCTCGTCCGAGATGGCCTCCAGCTTGAGCGGCTGAATCGTATTGTGGAAGAAGGAGCGCGTGGACTCGAACACGGTAAAGGGATTACGCATGAGGTAGATGAACTTGGCGTCGGGGAACATTTTCACCAGCTCGGCCACGCGGCCGGTATGGGGCGGGTTCTTGGAAAGAAACTGCGTGCCGCCGGTGTTCCAGAGCGAAATCTTGATGAGCTTCACGAAAGTCTCCTCCCACACCTTCAGCTCCTCGGGCGTGATGTCGTCGAAGAGAAGGAAACGGTCGCAGTACTCCATCTGGTAGCGGGGCAGGAACCAGAAGTTATAATAGGTGTAGGGCATCATGTTGGCTAGGGCGAACTCTTCCTCTTGCGGCAGGTCCACGGCGAGCTCCATGTTGTCCGTCGGGCGCTTGTCGGGCATGAGCCAGGACATGGTCTTCTTGAAGAAGGGCTGCCCGAACATCATCAGATGGGGGAAAACGGTCTGGTAGGTCGTGTTGTAGCCGAAGTGCTTGTCGCAGGACAGGACGTTGTGCATGAACGTCGTGCCGGAGCGCCAGTGGCCCAGGATGAAGACGGGCGGATGCTCCAGGGGGCGGTCGGCCAGCACCTTGCGGTAGCAGCGCTCCTGGATGGGGGTCAGCGTGGAAAGCAGGCGGCACACGGCCTTCGTGAGGCGGTACTTGCCTCGCCAGGGCTTGTCAATCTCGCGGCCTGCGGTGATGGCCTTGAACGTTTTCCAGTCCGCACCGACAAGCGTATTAATCGGCAGCTTGTTAAATTCGAGTAATCCCATGCGTTCAGTATTTATGATTCCATGGGGCGAAGTTACGACTTTTTTTTGAAAGGCCGCCCTCGCGCACCCCGCGGGAGCGGCGCGAGAGCGGCTAGGATGCTACAAATGTTGCATAAGCTGTAAAAAATAGGTACTGCGCTCAATCGTAGCAAAATATGCAACATCTGAGCTTGCCCGTTTGGCCGCCGCACATTAATTTTGCAACGTACAGGAACGGCAGACCTTGGGCTCATGCTGCCGTTCCCGCCACTCGCTTACAGGGAAAGCCGCTCTCCGTCACGAGCCGCAGAGCCCGCCCGGCCACGGCCGGGTCTACCATTAACCAACACAAAAGAAGACTTCACTGGACTGTTTATTTTCACACGCAGCCCCGCGGCTGCGGGCGGAGACGGCTTATCCTGTAGGCGTGGGCGGGCATAGCGCGTCCGGCCGCTCCTATTTATTAATAAGCAGTCAGTCATGGAAGAACTTGTCATCGGCATCGGCGAAGTCCTGTGGGACGAGCTGCCGGCCGGGCGCAGGCTGGGCGGCGCGCCGGCCAACTTCGCCTACCACGTGTCGCGGCTCGGACTGGAAAGCCGCGTAGTGAGCGCCGTCGGTAACGACGCGGACGGTCACGAACTGCTCGAAGCGCTGCGGCAATGCGGCGTGAAGGGCGAAATAGCCACCGTGGCGCAGCCCACAGGCTCCGTAGGCGTGAGCCTCGACGCGGACGGCGTCCCGCAGTACGACATCCGCACGGACGTGGCCTGGGACAACATCCCCTTTACTCCCGCCCTGGCGCAGCTGGCGGGCCGCACGCGCGCCGTGTGCTTCGGCAGCCTCGCGCAACGGTCCGCCGTCTCGCGCGACACGGTGACGCGCTTCCTCGACGCCATGCCGGCCGGCGCGGACATTCTCAAGGTGTTCGACATCAACCTGCGGCAGCACTTCTATACGCCCGACATCATCGAGGCCTCGCTGCGCCGCTGCAACATACTGAAGATAAACGACGAGGAACTGCACACGCTGGGCGGCATGCTGGGCTGGAGCGCCGACCGCCTGCTGGCGGAATGCCCCGCCCTGATGGAGCGCTACGGCCTGCGGCTGCTCGTGCTCACATGCGGCGCCTCGGGCAGCTACGTCTTCAGCCCGGAGGAAACGTCCTTCCTGGAGACACCGCGCGTCCAGGTGGCCGACACCGTAGGCGCGGGCGACTCGTTCACGGCCGCGCTCGTCTCGGCCCTGCTCCGCGACCTGCCCGTAGCGGAAGCCCACCACCTGGCCGTGCAGGTATCCGCCTACGTCTGCTCCCAGAGCGGCGCCATGCCCGAACTGCCGCCCGAGTTTGCCGCCGCGCTGCGCTGACCGCCGTCCGCCGGACAGCACACACTGCAAAGCAGCGCCGGACGGCCGGAAGAAAATCCGGCCGTCCGGCGCTTTTTCCGGCCTTCACCTTTGCCCGCCCAAAGGATTCCGTTATATTTGCAGAGACAAGTCCGGCCGTTGCGCCGCGGCGCCGCCTTATGAAACGCATTCCCATCTTTCTCTCCGTCCTGCTGCTCACCCTCGCGCTGCTGCTTCCCTGCTCATGCGGGAGGCGGCAGAATACCTTCCGCATCGGCGTGGCCCAGTGCGATGACAACGAATGGAGGCAGCGCATGAACCGGGAAATGCTCAGCGAGGCCGACTTCGCCGGAAACATGACGCTCGAAATACGCACGACGACCGGCAGCGGCAGGCAGCAGGCAGCGGACATAGACTACTTCGTAAGCAGCGGCGTGGACCTCATCATCGTCTCGCCCGTCGATACGGCGGGCGTAACGCCGGCCATCGACCGTGCCCGGGCAGCGGGCATCCCCATAGTCATGGTGGACCGCAAATGCGGGAAAAAGAACTACACGGCCTACATCGGCACGGACAACTACCAGGTGGGGCGCGACGCGGGGCTCTACATCGTCGCGCGCCTCAAGGGCCGGGGCACCGTCATGGAGATCACGGGCAAGCCGGGCTCCACTACGGCGCACGAGCGCCATCGCGGCTTCTGCGACGCCCTGGCCACCGCGCCGGGCATCAGGCTCACGGCCTCGGTCTCCGGGCAGTGGCACCGCAAGCCCGCCGCCGCGCTGGCCGACAGCCTGCTCGCGCAACCGCACGCTCCGGACTTCGTCTTTGCCCACAACGACGAAATGGCGCTGGGCGTATGCGACGCCGCACGCCGCCGCGGCATCAGGATCCCCGTCGTCGGGGTCGACGCCCTGCCCGGCAAGAGCGGCGGCGTGGAACTGGTGGAACAGGGCATGCTCCAGGCCACCATGCTCTACCCCACGGCCGGCGACACAATCGTCCGCGTGGCCAACGCCATCCTCACGGGCCAGCCATTTGCCCGCGAGACCCGCCTGGCCACGGCCTTGGTGGACAGCACGAACGCCCACTTGCTCAACCTCCAGATTGCCCAGACAGCCGAGAGAGAAAAGCGCATCGACGCGCTCAGCCGCAGGGTCAGCCTCTTTCTGGACCATGACGCCACGCAGAACATGCTGCTCACGGCCGCCGTCACTATTCTCGTTCTGGTCGCCGCGTTGCTGCTGCTCATCCTCCGTGCTTACTGGACAAAGGTGAAAACGAACCGCGAGCTGGCGGAACAGACGCGCAAGCTCGAGACCCAGCGCGACCAGCTCATCGCCCTGTCGCGCCAGGTGGAGGAAGCCACGCAGTCGAAGCTGGCCTTCTACACCAACGTGTCCCACGACTTGCGCACGCCGCTCACCCTCATCTCCGCGCCGGCCGAACAGCTGCTCGAGGACGAGAGCCTCAGCCGCCCGCAGCGCCGCCTGGTGATCCTCATCCGCCGCAACGTCCTCATCCTGCTCCGCCTCATCAACCAGGTGCTGGACCTGCGCCGCGGCGAAAGCGGCGAACTCAAGCTGACGCGCACCACCACCGACCTGCGCCTCACGACCAAGGAATGGAGCGAGGCCTTCCGCACACTGGCCGTTCACCGCCACGTGCGCCTCACCGTCAGCCTGCCCTGCGACGGCGCGCCCTACATGGTCGGCGCATTCGACCGCGGAAAGCTCGAAGCCATCTTCTACAACCTGCTCTCCAACGCTTTCAAGTTCACGCCCGAAAACGGCCACGTGGAAGTGATCCTCTCCTCCGAGCACGACGCCGGCGGACGGCCGTGGGTGGTCCTCACCGTGCAGGACAACGGGCAGGGCATCCCCGCAGCCCACATAGCCCACATCTTCGACCGCTTCTACCAGGTCGACGTGAACCACTCCGGGACGGGCATCGGCCTGGCCCTGGTGAAAGCGTTTGCCGAGATCCACGGCGGCAGCGTCAGTGTGGACAGCGCCGAGGGCAAGGGGACGACCTTCGCCGTGAGGCTACCGTGGGTGGCCCCGCAGGAAGGGAAGCCCGAAGCCGCCGGCCCCGACGCCGAAACCCTGGAGGCCGGCGAATGGACCGACGAGCCGGAACAGCCCGCACCGGCCGACGACAGCCGCCCCACGGTCCTCGTCATCGACGACAACGCCGACATGCGCCGCTACCTCGCGCAGCTGCTCGAGCCTGCCTACCGCGTGGTCACCGCGACCGACGGCCGCAGCGGCCTGCAACGCGCGCTGACCGTCTTGCCGGACCTTGTCATCTGCGACATACGCATGGAGGAAATGGACGGGCTGGAATGTCTGCGCCGACTCAAAAGCGAGGTGCAGACAAGCCACATCCCCGTGATGATACTCACGGCCTGCGCTCTCGACGACGAGCGCGTCAGGGGATACGAAGGCGGCGCGGACGCATACATGGCCAAGCCCTTCGCTCCGAAGGAGTTGCTGGCACGCGTGCGCAACCTCGTTGCCGCCCACCGCCAGATGCATGAGGTCCTGGCCCAGCGCGGCATGACGCCCGGAGCGCTTCCTCCCGAGGCCGACCGCACCTTCGCCACACGCCTGCACGAACTGGTAGAAGCGCGACTGCAGGACCCCGAACTCAGCGTAGAAGACCTCGGCGCCGAACTGGGACTGGGCCGCAGCCAGTTCTACCGCAAGGTAAAGGCCCTGACGAACTATTCGCCCGTCGAGTTGCTGCGCGCCGCCCGCCTGAAGCGCGCCTCGCTGCTTCTGGCACAAACGGAAAAGACGGTGGCCGAGATAGCCTACCTCGTAGGTTTCTCGTCACCGTCCTACTTCGCCAAGTGTTATAAGGATTTTTTCGGCGAAAGTCCTACCGACTTCCTGCGCCGCAAGCGAGGCGAGGCATGAGGCCGGTCGCGGCCCGTCAGAAGCCGCCGCCCATGCCGGGGCCGCCGCCCGGGAACCTGCCCGGACCGCCCTGCGGACCGCCGAAGGCGCCGCGGTTGGCGTTCGACCTGCGGGCAGGCGCCTGCGGCACAAACAGGCGCAGCGTCTGCTGCGGCGTGAGTTTCTCCTTAAAGCGCGCGTAGTAGCTGCGCTTGAGCGCCGCCGCGCGCTCCTCGGCCGTAAAGAGCGACTCGGCCGCCGTGGCGGCATCGGCATCGGAGAGCTTGTCCAGCTCGCGGCTGCGCGGCAAGCGCGCACGAACGGCACGCAGCGTGTCGCTATACTCTACGTAGAGAGGCACGAACCACTCCGTCGCGGCATCGTCCAGCTTGAACTGCCGGGCCAGCTGCTTGGCCCGCTTCTCCACCATCTCCTGCCGGCGCTCGTCGCGCTTGTCCGAATCCTGCGCCTGCACGGTCTGGCCCGCACCCACGAGGGCAACGAACAGCAGGCATAACCATTGTTTTCTCATAAGCATACCTATTATATATTAGGGTTAAACATTCCGTTTCCTGCCCCCGCGCTCCGCCGACGGGGCTAAGGCGCGTCGTCACGGGGCTAAGGCGCGTCAGCGCGGGGCTAGGGCGCGTCAGCGCGGGGACTGTCCGGGGCGGCTGCAGAGCAATCCGCGGACGCCCTTTACTTATATAACGGGGAAGGCGGGGAAAAGTTAAACGCCGTTAGACGAACGCACCGCAGCGACGGACCGCCGGACCATTTTCGTAGACAAAAACCGCCCGCGCGGGGCGGCCGGCAGCCGTCGGCAACACTGTCCCCCAAGGCAGACAAAGTGGGATTTATTCCTCGCGAAAGGAGCTTTTTAACATTCCATCCCCCCGTTTTCCGCCGGAAAGTCCTAATTTTGTGCCCCACATAGGCATCAATCATGGAAGCAATAGCCCCCCACCTCATGACCGCCGTCCGCGCCGCCCTGCGCGCGGGGCAGGAAATCATGACCGTATATACCCACCCCGAAACCGACTGGGAAGTGGAACGGAAAGCGGACAACTCGCCGCTGACCGTGGCCGACCGCCGCGCCCACGCCGCCATAGCGGCCGCCCTGGAGGCCACGCCCTGGCCCGTCCTGAGCGAGGAAGGCGCCCATGCGGCCTACGAGGAGCGCGCCGCCTGGCCCGCGCTCTGGATTGTCGACCCGCTCGACGGGACCAAGGAGTTCCTGAAGCACAACGGCGAGTTCACGGTCAACATCGCCTTGGTCCGCGCCGGCGCACCGGTGGCGGGCGTGCTCTACGTACCCGCCCGCGACGTGCTCTATGCCGGCTGCACCGCCGACGCAGCAGGCGCCGGGCGCGCCCTGGCCCTGCGACTGGCGGGCGACGCCGCCCGCCGGGCCGGCAGCCTGGAGGCCCTGGCCGCCGCGGCCGACGACCTGACACGGCTGCGCCGCGAACCCGGACGCCCCGGCCGCGTGGTGGCCTCGCGCTCCCACATGGACGCCGCGACACAGGACTGGGTGGCACGCTACCGCGCCGCGCAGAGCGCCGGCGTGGAACTGTGCTCGGCCGGCAGCTCGCTGAAGTTCTGCCTCCTGGCCACGCGCGAGGCCGACGTCTATCCGCGCCTGGCGCCCACCATGGAGTGGGACACGGCCGCCGGCGACGCCATCCTGCGCGCCGCGGGCGGCACCACCCTCCGCATGGAAGCGGACGGGACGGCGACCGGGCCGCTCGTCTACAACAAGCCCGACCTGCATAACCCCTTCTTCCTGGCCGCCGCCCCGGCCGACTAACGCCCTGCCACCATGTCCCTACCCACCATCTTTGTCCTTATCGTCCTGGCCTTCGTCATCGTGGCCCTCATCCGCGACCGCATGCGCCCGGGCCTCATCCTGCTCTCCGGAGCGGTGGCCTTCCTGTGCGCCGGCATACTCAGCCCCGAAGAGATGCTGGACGGATTCTCCAACAAGGGCATGATCACCGTGGCCCTGCTCTTCCTGGTGAGCGAGGGCGTGAGGCGCTCGGGCCTGCTGGAGCGTCTGCTGGGCCGCCTGCTGCCGGGCAGGGGCGCCTCCATACGGCAGGTGCAGCTGCGCATGCTGCCCACCATCGCGGGCATCTCGGCTTTTCTGAACAACACGCCGGTCGTCGTCATCTTTGCCCCGATGATCAAGCGCTGGGCCGAAGCCATGAAGCTGCCGGCCACGAAGTTCCTCATCCCCCTCTCCTACGCCACCATCCTGGGCGGCATCTGCACGCTTATCGGAACAAGCACCAACCTCGTGGTCCACGGCATGGTCATCGGCGCGGGCTACGAAGGGTTCACCATGTTCGAGCTGGCACAAATCGGCATACCGGTGGCCATCGCGGGCATTACGTACATCATCGTGGCGTCGAGGTACCTGCTGCCCGACCGTCGCGACAGTGGCGAGATCACCAGCCGCGAGGAGACGGCCGAAGGGCTGCGGCGCGTGGAAGTGGTGCTCGGCGCGCGCTTTCCGGCCATCAACCGCCGCGTGCTCGACTTCGACTTCAAGCGGAAATACGGCGCGTCGCTGCTCGAAATAAAGCGCGGCGGCACCACCCTCATCCTGCACGACATGCGCAAGGAGCGCTTCCGCGAAGGCGACACACTCGTGCTCCTGGCCGACGACGACTTTCTGAAGAACTGGGGCGACTCGTCCTTCTTCCTCCTGGTGACGGACAGCCGCGAACCCGAGCCGCGGCTGAGCCCGCGGAAACGCTGGCTGGCCATATCCCTGCTCATCCTCATGGTGGCAGGCGCCACGGTGGGCGAACTGCCCTTCATGGCCGACACCGTCCCCGGAATGAAGTTCGACATGTTCTTCTTCGTCTGCGTGACAACGGTCATCATGGCCTGGCTCAACATCTTCCCAGCCCGCAAGTACACGAAATTCATCTCGTGGGACATCCTCGTGACCATAGCCTCGGCCTTCGCCATCAGTAAGGCGATGCAAAACTCCGGCATGGCCGACGCCGTGGCTCAGTTCGCCATAGGCCTGGGCAACGACCACCCCAACCCGTACCTGATGCTGGCCGTGGTATTCATCATCACGAACCTCTTCACCGAGCTCATGACCAACAACGCCGCGGCGGCGCTGGCCTTCCCCATATCCCTGGCCATAGCGGAGCACATGGGGCTCGACCCCATGCCTTTCTTCGTGGCCATCTGCGTAGCGGCCTCGGCCAGCTTCTCTACGCCCATCGGCTACCAGACCAACCTCATCGTTCAGGGCATCGGCAACTACCGCTTCACGGACTTCGTCCGCGTGGGCCTGCCGCTCAACCTGCTGACGCTCGTCCTGACCGTGACGCTCGTCCCCCTGTTCTGGCCGTTCTGAGCCGGCTGCCCCAACCATCAGCATAACTTCACCGACATGAGAGAAAACATCCACCCCATCTTCGACCGCATGCTGGGCCGCGCGGACAAGGAGCGCCTCCTAGGCCAACGCGGCATGATGCTCTGGTTCACGGGTCTGAGCGGCTCGGGCAAGAGCACGCTGGCCATCGCCCTGGAACGCGAGCTGCAGGCCCGCGGCAAGCTCTGCCGCATCCTGGACGGCGACAACATCCGCACGGGCATCAACGCCAACCTGGGCTTCTCGCCCGCAGACCGCAAGGAGAACATCCGCCGCATCGCCGAAGTCGGCAAGCTCTTCGTAGACACGGGCATCATCACACTGGCCGCCTTCATCAGCCCCACGGCCGAGATGCGCCGCATGGCCGAGCAGATCATCGGGGCAGAGGACTTCAAGGAAATCTACGTAAGCACGCCGCTGGCCGAATGCGAACGGCGCGACGTGAAAGGGCTCTACGCCAAAGCCCGCCGCGGCGAAATCAGCGACTTCACCGGTGTCTCGGCACCCTTCGAGGCCCCGCTCCGCCCCGCACTGACGCTGGACACCTCGCGCCTCTCGGTCGAGGAATGCGTAGGCAGGCTGCTCGCCCTGGTCCAGACGGCATGAACGCGGCACGTAACGAAAAAACTTCAACGCGATATGACAGAGAATTACAGTCTTAGCCACCTCAAGGAACTCGAGGCCGAGTCCATCTACATTATACGCGAAGTGGCCGCGGCATTCGAGAATCCCGTCATGCTCTACAGCATCGGGAAAGACTCCAGCGTCATGGCGCGACTGGCCGAGAAAGCCTTCGCGCCGGGCCGGCCGCCCTTCCCGCTGATGCACATTGACTCGAAATGGAAATTCAAGGAGATGCTCCAGTTCCGCGACGCCTACGCCAAGGCCCACGGCTGGAAGCTCATCGTAGAGAGCAACATGGAAGCCTTCAAGGCCGGCGTAGGACCGTTCACCCACGGCTCGAAAGTGCACACCGACCTGATGAAGACGCAAGCATTGCTCCACGCGCTGGAAAAGTACAAATTCGACGCGGCCTTCGGCGGCGCACGGCGCGACGAGGAGAAGAGCCGCGCCAAGGAGCGCATCTTCTCCTTCCGCGACCGCTTCCAGCAATGGGACCCGAAGAACCAGCGGCCCGAACTTTGGGACATCTACAACACCCGCGTCCACAAGGGAGAGAGCATACGCGTATTCCCGCTCAGCAACTGGACGGAGCTCGACATCTGGCAATACATCCGCCTGGAACGCATCCCCATCGTGCCCCTCTACTTCGCCAAGGTGCGGCCCGTCGTCGAAATCGACGGACAGCTTATCATGCCGGACGACGACCGCCTGCCCGAGAAGTACAAGGATAAGATCGAACACCGCAAGATACGCTTCCGCACCCTGGGCTGCTGGCCGCTGACCGGCGCCATAGAGAGCGAGGCCGACACGATAGAGAAAATCGTGGAGGAGATGATGACCACCACGAAGAGCGAGCGCACCACGCGCGTCATCGACTTCGACCAGGACGCCTCGATGGAACAGAAAAAACGCGAGGGCTACTTCTGAGCCTCCGCCCACTCACCCCAACAAGCCTACCCCTATTATGGAAGAAAACAGACCCAAAGACATATCCGGACAGACCGCAGCGGGCGGAAAACTGTCCATCGAAGAGTTCCTTGACCAGGACGAGAAGAAGGACCTCCTGCGCTTTCTCACGGCCGGATCCGTGGACGACGGCAAGTCCACCCTCATCGGCCGCCTGCTCTTCGACTCGAAGAAACTCTACGAAGACCAGCTCGCCGCCCTCGAGCGGGACAGCAAGCGCGTGGGCAACGCCGGCGACCACATCGACTACGCCCTGCTCTGCGACGGACTGAAGGCCGAGCGCGAGCAAGGCATCACCATCGACGTGGCCTACCGGTACTTCTCCACGAACAAGCGCAAGTTCATCATCGCCGACACGCCGGGACACGAACAGTACACGCGCAACATGATCACCGGCGGATCCACGGCCAACCTCGCCATCATCCTGGTCGACGCCCGCACCGGCGTCATCACCCAGACGCGGCGCCACACGTTTCTCGCCGCGCTCCTCGGCATCAAGCACGTAGTCCTGGCCGTCAACAAGATGGACCTCGTAGGCTACGACGAAGCCGTCTTCCGCCGCATCACGGCCGACTTCGAAGCCTTCCTGCGCAGCCTCGCCGCCATCGACGCCCGCCTCACCGTGGACGATGTCCGCTGCATCCCCCTCTCCGCCCTCGAGGGCGACAACGTGGTAGAGCCCTCCGCCCGCACGCCTTGGTACGACGGGCCCTGCCTGCTCCACCACCTCGAAACGGTCCACATCGGCAACGACCACAACCTGAAGGACTTCCGCTACCCCGTGCAGTACGTCCTGCGGCCCAACCTCGACTTCCGCGGCTTCTGCGGCAAGGTGGCCTCCGGCATCGTCCGCCGCGGCGACGAAATCATGGCCCTGCCCTCCGGCAAGCGTTCGCGCGTGAAGCGCATCGTCACCTACGACGGCGACCTCGACTACGCCTTCCCGCCCCAGAGCGTCACGCTCCAGCTCGAGGACGAAATCGACATATCGCGCGGCGAAATGATTGTCCACCCCGACAGCCTCCCCCACACCGGCCGCCACTTCGAAGCCACGCTCGTATGGATGGACGAGGAGAAGATGGACACGGAGAAAAGCTTCTACCTGAAGCAGACTACCAACACGAGCCGCTGCCGTGTGGACCACATCAAGTTCAAGGTCGACGTGAACACGCTCGAGCGCTCCGCCACGGACGCCTTCGTGCTCAACGAGATAGGCCGCGTGGTCATCACCACGTCGAAGGAACTCTTCTTCGACCCCTATAAGGACAACAAGCCCACGGGCTCGTTCATCCTCATCGACCCTATCACGAACAACACGTCGGCCGTGGGCATGATCATCGCCCCCGTAGAGGAGCGCGACCTCCACGTGCAGGACAGCCTGCCCACGCTCAACCTGCCAGCCCTCGGCATAGCCCCCGAGCACTACGAGGTCATCGACCGCGCCGTGGCCGAACTCTCGCGCCAGGGCATCGCCGTCAAGGTGGTCCGCTAAGCGGGCCGCGCGGCCGCACCTCAGGCCAGCCCACAACGGGCCCTATTCCCGTCGCCACGGGGATAGGGTCCGTTTTTACGGGGCTAAGGCCCGTCGGGACCACGCCTTAGCCCCGTGGCGGCCGCGTGCCGTGCCGCCCACGCCGCGCGCCGCCACGCCCCGCGCCACATTTACGCCCGCGGGCGCGCCCATCTCCCAACTTTTTCTTACCTTTGCGCCAAATACGTAAAAAACAATCCAAGCGATGGCTCAAGAAGACGTTTTCAAAAAAATCGTATCCCACTGCAAGGAATACGGCTTCGTGTTCCCCTCCAGCGAAATCTACGACGGGCTCGCCGCCGTCTACGACTACGGACAGAACGGCGTGGAACTCAAGAACAACATCAAGCAATACTGGTGGCAGAGCATGACCCTCCTGCACGAGAACATCGTGGGCCTGGACAGCGCCATCTTCATGCACCCCACCATCTGGAAAGCCTCGGGCCACGTCGACGCCTTCAACGACCCGCTCATCGACAACCGCGACTCGAAGAAGCGTTACCGCGCCGACGTGCTCATCGAAGACCAGATAGCCAAATACGAGGAGAAGATAAACAAGGAAGTGGAGAAGGCACGCAAGCGCTTCGGCGAAGCCTTCGACGAAGCCCAGTTCCGCGCCACCAACGGCCGCGTGCTGGAGCACCAGGCCAAGCGCGACGCGCTTCATGAACGCTACGCCAAGGCCATGAACGACATGGACCTGGCCGAGCTCAAGCAGATCATTCTGGACGAAGGCATCGTCTGCCCCGTCTCCGGCACGCGCAACTGGACGGACGTGCGCCAGTTCAACCTCATGTTCAAGACCGAGGTGGGCTCCACCGCCGACGGCGCATCCACCATCTACCTCCGGCCCGAGACGGCGCAGGGCATCTTCGTCAACTACCTCAACGTGCAGAAGACGGGCCGCATGAAGGTCCCCTTCGGCATAGCCCAGATAGGCAAGGCCTTCCGCAACGAGATCGTCGCCCGGCAGTTCATCTTCCGCATGCGCGAGTTCGAGCAGATGGAAATGCAGTTCTTCGTCAAGCCCGGCACCGAAATAGAGTGGTTCCGCCGCTGGAAGCAGACGCGCATGTCCTGGCACCAGGCCCTCGGCTTCGGCGCCGAGAACTACCGCTTCCACGACCACGAGAAGCTGGCCCACTACGCCAACGCCGCCAGCGACATCGAGTTCCGCATGCCCTTCGGCTTCAAGGAAGTGGAAGGCATCCACTCGCGCACGGACTTCGACCTCTCGCAGCACGCCAAGTTCTCCGGCCGCAAGATAGAATACTTCGACCCCGAAACCAACGAAAGCTACACGCCCTACGTCATCGAGACCTCCATCGGCGTGGACCGCATGTTCCTCAGCGTCATGTGCCACAGCTACC